>CAZBQN010000013.1:27097-47589 GCA_964494135.1 uncultured Ruminococcus sp.
TCCGTGAGGATAGGATAGTTTTGCGCTTGTTTCGGGCTTTGGTTTGTTAAAAGTGTGGCGCAAAACGGGGTTCGTAAGGCCTGCTGTCGAGCGTATAACAGACTTTTACAGCCGAGTTATTGCCCGTGTCGGGCGCGTAAAAAATCGCCCGGAGTGTCGTAACTCTGACGAATATCATTGTGAAAATATTACAAAAGCTATTGAAATCGCTTGACCGAATTGCATTTATATTATATATTAAATACATAGATGTATTAAAGAAAGGTGGAAAAATCATTGATTAAAACCGGAAAAATTATGAGGTTTTTCGCGTTTGCTTTGGTCCTTATGATGCTGTCAGCCGCTTTGACTTTTGCGACGACGGCAGAGACCTCCTCCGCAAGTGCGAGCGGCAATTTTGAAGAGCTCTCATCCATTAAGGGAACTGTGGCAGATGCTGACATCATTTCCGCAATAAAGGTTAAGGATTCCGCAAACCTGTTGAATGGTCTATGGAACAGCGGAATTGAGGCAGGACACGTGAGCAATGCGCTGAACTCATACATAGTGACTGATCTTCAGACGGGAAACGAGTATTGGGCGTTGCATAACTACGATGCGTCCGGTGCTATGTTCATCAATTTTAAGTACGACCAAGCCATTACGTACAACCCGAATATCGATCAGTATCTCGTATATGATTTCGATTTGGTAATACTCGGTGATTACGATCCGAAATACGTCTTTCATTCAATAGCACGTTCTTCGGAGGGCTTGTGCACAGGAACGTCATTCCTGTTATCCGATCTTTCCTCGTACTTCCCGACAGGAGAGATGAAGCACGTAACGATGGTTTATGATTTGAATGCCAACAAGTCGTATTTTTACGTTAACAACACTCTTGCCGCAAGTTCGGATACCGGTGTCATGAACGCCCCGACCTACGAGAAGTGGAAGTCGGGAACCGTCACTGTAAATCAGGAGTCTGTCAGGCTTCAGAATATTGCCGCAAACCAGGCTATAGACAACGTTTCGGTAAGATATTTTGGCAATGAAACAGCTCTTGCGGAAGTGCTCGGATCATCTTTGTCATCCTGGTCAGGGGCTGTCTACAGCTCATCTTACAGCTTCCCCGAAATGCACGCCGCGGCTATCGTCAACGGCGAGAAGGTGTACTTCGAGGATGACGTTGCAGGCAATCTCTCAACTCCCCGCGAAGATGGAGATTATCATCAGGTAGAGATATTGAGAGCCTTTGAAAAAGACCTTAACGTGTCCTGTAATGCCGTTGTGGAAACTCACGGACTTGTTAAGGTTGCAGCTCCCGGATATATGAACGTTACAGAGAACGGCTCTTGTATTACGATTGACGGTATGTTTAAAGAGCTCTCATCCATTAAGGGAACTGCGGCAAATGCTGACATCGTTGCTGCAATAAAGTTTAACGGTTCGGAAAACCTGTTGAACGGCCTCTGGAACAGCGGACTTGAGGCAGGGCACGTGAGCAATGCGCTGAACTCATACGTAGTGACCGATCTTCGGACGGGAAACGAGTATTGGGCGTTGCATAACTATGATGCGTCCGGTGCCATGTTCATCAATTTTACATACAACCAAGCCATTACATATAACCCGAGTGTCAACCAGTATATCGTATATGATTTTGATTTGGCAATACTCGGTGATTACGATCCAAAATACGTCTTTCATTCAATAGCACGTTCCTCGGAGGGCTTGTGCTCCGGAACGTCCTTCCTGTTATCCGGTCTTGCCTCGCATTTTCCGACCGGAGAGATGAAGCACGTAACGATGGTTTATGATTTGAATGCCAACAAGTCGTATTTTTACGTTAACAACACTCTTGCCGCAAGTTCGGATACCGGTGTCATGAACGCCCCGACCTACGAGAAGTGGAAGTCGGGAACCGTCACTGTAAATCAGGAGTCTGTCAGGCTTCAGAATATTGCCGCAAACCAGGCTATAGACAACGTTTCGGTAAGATATTTTGGCAATGAAACAGCTCTTGCGGAAGTGCTCGGATCATCTTTGTCATCCTGGTCAGGGGCTGTCTACAGCTCATCTTACAGCTTCCCCGAAATGCACGCCGCGGCTACCGTCAACGGCGAGAAGGTGTACTTTGAGGATGAGGTCGCAGGCAAGCTCGCAAATCCTCTCGAGGGCGACGCTTATTATCAGGTTGAGATACTCAGAAAGTTTGATACAGACCTTAACGTTATGAGCAACGCCGTTATAGAAACACACGGTCTTGTCAACATTAAAGCTCCCGGTAATATGAATATTACAGAGGACGGTACCTGTATTACGGTCGAGGGTAAAGGGGATATGAGCCTTGTGACAACCGTAAAAATTCCGTCTATTTACCAAAGCAAAATGGTATTCCAAAGAGGCGAGCCTATTACCGTTCGCGGCTACTGTGACTCTCCCGGGTCACAGATCGAGGTGACGCTCGGATCTAATACTTTGACAGCAATCACCGACGGTAACGGTGAATGGGAGGCGGTTTTCCCGGCTATGAGCGCCACGGTAGGATTGACTCTTACCGTCAAGCAGCTCGGAACCGAGGACGGAAAAGAGCCTATCAATCTCAGCGATATTGCGATAGGCGACGTGTTCCTGCTGTCGGGTCAATCCAATATGGATTACAAGGTATCCAACATGGAGGACTATCTTGAGCTTAAGGCAAACGCAAACAATTATCACAATCTCCGCGGATATCTCAGCGACAACACGTACAGACACGGAGAGGACGGTATGGGTAGCGGAAGGTGGTACGAGCTTACCGCTGATAATATCGGAAGCTTCCCCGCAACCGGATACGCCATGGCAACAGTTCTTGCTATGGCGCTTGGAGATGACGTAACCGTTGCGATAGTTGAGGCCTCCTATCCCGGCAGCGTAATAAAAACCTGGCTGGATATTGATTTGTATATTGAAGCGTACGGCACGGATACGAACGTAATCAATTACCAAAACTACCTTGCTTTCTATGAAAAGAACGGCAGATGTCCTACGTCCGCCGCGGATCTTTCCGGCTGGGTAGGACAATCGCATCATCAGATTATTGCATCCTGCTTTGACGCTCTCATTGCTCCGCTGAGGGGCTATAAGGTCAAGGCTGTCGTATGGGATCAGGGCAGCGGCGATCTTCCGAGAGTCAGTGAATACAGAGAGCATTACGCACTTCTTCAGGACAGCTTCAACGCGGTTTTCGGAACGGAAAACGTCCCCTTTATAATGCACAACCTCGTTCCGCGCAGCAACTCAAATTATAAGGACTTCCTGATAGAGCAGTATAATATAGCGGCATCCGACGAGCACACCTATCTTGTATCTATGGGTAAGGACGGCGCGGTGTTCAACAGCGCGGAATGGTCGCAAAATCCCGATTTGTCCTACACGTTCGTACACACGTCACGAAAATCGCCCATAGGATACCGGGCGGCAAACGTCATACTGGAAAATCTTTACGGTATCGACGCGGACTCCACTCCTATGGTGTATTCCGTTATGGCAAACGGTTCGTCCGTAATCATAACCTTGACGGAGGATATGGTGATAAATTACGGTACGAAGCCCTTACTGTTCGAGCTCGCAGGAGCGGACGGTATATATCACAAAGCCGAAGCGGTGCTGAGCGGCAATACGGTCACTCTCGTTTGTGACGAGGTGAGCGCGCCCGAGTCTGTCAGATATGCTTACGCGGATTTCGTGATCGAGCTTAATGACGGCACGATAATCGAGGTTCCCAACGGATACAAGGGATGCACTATGACGTCTGATTCACTGACTGTCGTTCTTGACGACGGGACTACCTATACGATAAACAAAGATGCCTACGATAGTATTCATTCCTACTGTACAGGTAACGTTACCAGCGTAGCAGGCTCGTACCTTCCTTCATTCGAGTTGGAAGTAGGATACGCGGCGAATTAAAGAAAGGAGTCTGTATGAAAAGAGTACTTCCATTCATTTTATTCTTATTTATCGTTACTCTTTGCTTTTCTATGGTGTCGTGCAACGGATCCGGGACAGAAGATGAGCCGGACGTTAGCGGTATAACCTTCGAGGATTGCACCTTTGTCTATGACGGAAGCGAAAAAACAATTGAGATAAGCGGTCCCGTCCCCGACGGAGTTTCCGTACAGTATACTGATAATAAAAAGACAGATGCCGGTATATACACTGCGACAGCGCGTCTTTACGACGGTAGCGGAAAGCAACTCAAAGAGTTGACGGCAACCCTTACAATCAATAAAGCCGTATACGATATGTCCGGTGTGAGCTTGCCCGACGTTACTTACACTTACAGCGGATCACAGTTTACACCCTACATCGAAGGTGCATTGCCTTCCGGCGTAACCGTAAGGTACAACGTGTCGGGTCAAATACAAAATGCAGGTTCATACGTTGTCAGGGCTATCTTTACAGGCAATCCCAATTACGAGAATATCCCCGATATGACGGCGACGTATACCGTAACGAAGGCGACGTACGATATGTCGGGAGTTTCCTTCCCGGACGCCAGCATTACTTACAGGGGCGAGGAGATAATCCCCGGGCTTCAAGGCACGCTTCCCGAGGGAGTAAGCGTTGAATTCGTATCCAATCCCGGTGTTATAGAGAAAGCGGGCGTATATGAAGTCACCGCAAGCTTCTCGGGAGATTCGGAAAATTACGAAGCAATTCCGAATATGACCGCGACGTATACTATAACGAAGGCGACGTACGATATGTCGGGAGTTTCCTTCCCGGACGCCAGCATTACTTACAGGGGCGAGGAGATATTGCCCGAGATTCGTGGTACGCTTCCCGAGGGAGTAAGCGTTGAATTTGTATCCGATCCCGGTGTTATAAAGGAAATGGGCAGATACACAGTCACCGCACACTTCACCGGAGATTCGGAAAATTACGAAGCAATTCCGGATATGACAGCGACCTACATAATATCGCAAATCGGACACGATACGCTGGGAGTTTCATTACCGGACAGAAGCTTCTTGTATACGGGAGAGGTAATTGAACCCGCTCTTACCGGCACATTACCCGATGGGATAACCGCTACTGTCACATCTGATCCTGCGGAAATAAAGAATGTCGGAGTTTACACGGTTACAGCGAAATTCTACTTTAACGGTGAATACGGCTCAATTCCGGATATGACGGCGACGTATACCGTGACGAAGGCGGCGTACGATATGTCCGGAGTTTCATTCCCTGACGCGAGTATTACTTACACGGGCGAGGAGATAACGCCCGAGATTCAGGGCACGCTTCCCGAGGGAGTAAGCGTTATATTCGTGTCCGTCCCCGGCATTATAAAGGAAGCGGGCGTATATACGGTCACCGCAAGCTTCTCGGGAGATTCGGAAAATTACGAAGCAATTCCCGATATGACTGCAACGTATACGGTAAGGTTACCTCAGTACGTTTCGGGAAGCCTGAGCTTCGAACTGTTAGCTGCCGGAACCTACGAGGTCACGGGATATACCGGTACTATTACCGAATTGGCAATTCCCGATAAATATCTCGGAAAATCGGTGAGTTCTGTCAGGTCAAACGCATTTGAGGGCAATACCGACTTAACTTACGTATTTATTCCGGACAGCGTGCTGAATATCGGAAATAAAGCGTTCAAAGGCTGTGAAAATCTTAACACGGTCATTATGTCGAAGGCTGTTAAGGTTATAGGTGCCGAGGCATTTGCGGATACCGCTCTTACTGAAATCCTTCTCCCCGATTCTCTTGAGAGTCTTGGACGAAGCTCCTTTGCCGATACCCCAATGCAGTCGATGACTCTGCCATTTGTCGGCGGAAGCAGAAATACCTCCAATCCTTTCATCGGTTATCTCTTCGGAGCACTCAGCTACTCGGGTAATGCGGAGAAGGTTCCCGGCACACTGATCTCCGTTACGATAACCGGATCGGCAAAAGCGGTTCCCGCTTATTCATTCTACGGTGTGGAAAGTCTAGTTTCCGTAACCGTTGAAAGCGGTATTGTTTCTATTGGCAACAGCGCGTTTAGCGGTTGTACCTCTCTTTCTGAGGTGTATATTGCTGCCACCGTTACCGAAATTGAGGCGAATGCAAATGTATTCAACTCGCCTTTCTATAACACGAGCGATGCTCTTATGCTTGTTTTGGAGGCAACCGGGGCAGAAGGCTTCGGCAGATATTGGAGAAGCATCTCCGATAGCGCATACGCGCTTGCGGTTTACGGAAAGAGCTATGAGGACTATCTGATGAACAAGGATGATTACAGAAATCTTGACCGTACGGTTGCTACCTTGGACGGCATTTTTGTGGACGGTACGGCAATCGATTTCTTTGCACCGGATAAGCTTGATTATACCGTCAATATCGATATAAATGCGGGCTATCCTACGGTTACCGCTACGGCGACCTCTCCGATATCCGGTATGACTATCGTAAAACCTACGGCACAGAACTCGGGAGTTGCTTCCATTGTAGTAACGAGCGCAGACGGTATGACGGTTAAGACTTATACCGTCAAGGTGAATTTCACCGGTAGGTTTGACGGTGTGAGCGCAGAGGTTGTCGGCAAAGACGGTACTACCGGAACGGTTACCTTCGTCGTAGATGACGGAAACCGCGAAACGGCGGTCTTCACCACCGAAATGATGGATAAGTATGATAAGCTTAAGTTTACGTATGCCATTCCTATAAGCCAATTGGCAACCCTCAAGGTCTCCTACGATTCCGCGTCGGGTAAGTATTACTACGTGATGAGCGACGGTAAATATACCTATACCGTTAATCAAGACGCTGTTGATTTTTGGAATAATATTCTTGCCAAATACGATACGGAGGTAGTAAGCCATACGTATTCTCACGCATTCTGGGGAAATAACGATGACGGCGGCGTACAGAAATACGTTGCTTCAGACGGTACCGTTTTGACCTCGGGAAATCTGCCTGTGGGAAGCGCCACGGCTCAAATTTACGCGTCAAAGCAGATAATTGAAGAACTGCTTGGAATAAGAGCCGCTACTCACGTAATCCCGGGCATAGGCGTTGCCACCGTAGATAAAGTCGTGGACGGAGTGAAATACGAGACTTATTTTACCTATTATCAGGAACTATTGCGCGCGGCTATAAAGTCCGGAGATATTTTAGCTCTGGCAGGCAACGTTATGTGGGCATCCTCCGCCGCGAACAGATACGTTACAAAGGATAATATCAAGTCACTCGGCGTTAACGGTGTGGCAAGACTAATGGTAACTCCTACAGATAATACGGATTTGTGGAAGCAATTCATAGATAATGCCGAGGCGAACAACGGTTGGGCAAGCTTTTGCATACATAAAATCTCCGAGACGGCAACCTCGGGGCACTATATACTGGAGAAGGATGCAGAGAATTTGTTTGCATACGCTGCTGCGAAGAACGTCTGGATTGCTAACAATACGGAGGCATTTCTCTACTATACCGAGTGGGCGAGCGCAAGGGTCAGTGCCGTATACAACGACGGTGTTATCGATGTAAGCCTTACCGATGAGGAGGACAACGCTAAATTCGACGAAGCTCTTACCGTAAAGGTTGCAGTACCTGCAAGCTGGGCGGCAGCTGAAGCGAACGGTGAGGTGCTCGAGGTCTGTACCGATGATGACGGCTCATTCTACGTGCTGGTTGATATTGTTCCGGATAGCGGTACGGTATCGGTTAGCGAAAAAATCTGATTAAAAATTCGGAGGACGGTTCGATTGAGCCGTCCTTTTTAACGTTTTATCGATTTATCGATTACAGTCGATAAAATACGAATTATTGTCTTGACTTTCGGTTATATTTTTGGTATAATGGGATATATCTGAAAACAGAGGTGGTTAAAGGTATGATAAAGAGAGAGAGTTATATGTCGCAAATCAGACCCTTTATTGATAAAACCGAACTAATCAAGGTTATAACAGGAGTTCGCCGCAGTGGAAAATCTATTATGCTGGAGCTCATACAAAATGAACTCGTCGAAAAAGGCGTAACCCGAGATCGCATGATTTTAATCAATTTCGAGGATTTGACATACGCTTCTTTGACCACAGCTACCGCTTTGCACGATTTCCTTAAAGCAAAAATTGACGATATTCCGGAGCGCACTTATCTTTTCCTTGACGAAATACAGGAGGTCGAAGACTGGGAAAAATGCGTTAATTCATTGCGTGTAAATTCGGATGTTGATATTTATATAACCGGATCTAACGCTAAGATGCTTTCGGGAGAATATGCAACATTGCTTTCCGGAAGATACGTTGAATTTTCTATATATCCGTTCTCATTTGCTGAATATACAGAAGCCAGAAGGTCAGATGGCGGCAATAATTCTGTCAGGGAATACTTTAACGAATATGTAAAGTACGGCGGTCTTCCTTTTCTTGCTACCACGCCGCTTACCGAAACTGCAAAAGCACAGTACTTGAAGGATATCTATGCATCTGTTGTTATCAAAGATATCGTTAAGAGAAACAAGCTCCGCGACGTTGATTTGCTTGAGCGTATTGTGGCGTACGCCGTAGCTAATATCGGACACACGTTTTCTGCAAACAGCATCGCCTCTTATCTGAAAAGCGAACGCAGAACAGTAGCCGTTGATACAATCATTAATTATCTGAGATGTTGTGAAAAAGCATTTCTTTTTTATAAGGTCAAACGTATGGATTTAGAGGGAAAAGAAATTCTGCAAATCAACGAAAAATACTATCTTTCCGACCACGGTCTGAGACAGGCGCTATACGGTAACAATCAGCGCGATATAGAGATGATTCTCGAAAACATCGTTTGCCTGGAGCTTTTACGGCTTGGATATAAAGTAACCACCGGTAAGATTGGCACAAAAGAGATTGATTTCGTTTGCGATAAAGACGGCAAGAGAATTTACGTACAGGTTTGCTATATGCTCGCTTCCGAGAAAACCGAAGCACGCGAATTCGGAGCATATGACAATATCGATGATAACTACCCGAAGTACGTACTATCTATGGACGAGTTCGATATGAGCCGTAACGGTATCATTCATATGAATATACGGGATTTTCTTCTTGAATTCCCGATTTAAATCGGGTTATTCGGTATACCGATTAAGCATTTAAGAGCAGCATCACGGAGGACAGGCTATGGCAAAGAAATTCTGGACTTTTATCGGCAACGATAAATACGATATAGGTCTTACGGGCAGCACCGTGTTCGTTTACGATAAAAACGGTGCAGAGCTTGCCGCCTTCAAGGATCTTACATACGCATATAATGCGGTTATCTCTCCGCTCGGTGATATATTTGTAGTCAAAACCACCGATGGAAGAATGGCAGTTTATTCTTTTGAGCCGTTAAAGCTCGTAAAAAAGCTCCGCTTTTCCAAAATTGACGGCGGTCAGGATGAAAATATGGTATTTTCGCCGGACGGAAAGTATTTTTATAGTATCGAAAGTCACACGGATAACTGCAAAAATCTTTTGGCGAAATATAACACCGATGAATTTTCCCCCGTCTGTCGGTTGTTTGCGGACAGAGAGCGTTTCCTCTTAAAGAATATCGAGTACGACGAAAACACGGATTGCTACTACGCGTCAGGAATTTTATTCAGTTCCGAAACGGAAACGGAAAACACGTGGTTTGTTGTCAGGCTTGTAAATGACGAGCTTGCGGATATGCGTTACGTTACCGAAGGCGAAGGAGATTTTTGCGATGCTGTCAATAGACTAAAAGTAATGGGCTATACTGAAAAAGCATTTGAGTGGTCTGCTTTCAGATACAGAAAAGAATACGACGACAAATTCAAAATAAGCCTCGACGAGATTAAGGCTTTGAATTGGTCGTTGGCGTCACTTTGGGAAACCGCAAGCACAGTGCCGATAAATAAAAAGGGCTGATATGCAAATAGAATTTTTAACGAGCAAAGAGTGTTTCTAAAACTATATGCTTGGGTAAAGGACGATACTGAAGTTTTGTAATCCTTGATTGCAAAATAGAAGACGTGGTAGAGTTTATAAAAGACTGAAAAAGGTTACGAGCCGCTCTTCACGGTTTTAATATTAAACAAAATTACAGCACACTATAATTCGTAAAAAGCGAAACGTAGTGTGCTTTTCTTATCCGCAAAGATAAATATCTCAACATATAAAAAAGGAATGTCAAAGCACTCCGCTTGAAAAGCACTTTCGCTCATAAAAAACTTTCGCGTCCGGTCCTTTCGCCTGAGAGATTAACGGTTCTCACCGCCCTGCCTCTTCGGCACTCGATTTGATGAATCTCTACGTAGTGCTATCCAATCACAGTCGGCGTGCCTCCTGTAATTTTCAAATAGCGTGCTCTTATTCTTATTACGGCGATATTCCGGCACGGCGCGGGGCTTTTGTCAGCATTTGTCGGCTGATTTATTTGTTTTTTGTACAAAGCGGCAGGCGTTGACGTTTTCGGAGTTTTTTTTACAAAACCTTAACACTGATTTTACCGCAGTTTAATTTTAATATTGTAGAATACATGATAAATATATATGCCACAGGGCGTATGAGCGCCGACCGCGCGCATAAAATTCCCACCTGCGGATGCGGAGATAAAAGTGAATTTTTTAAGAAAGCTGTGGCAAAGGATAATCAACCCTTCGCTCATTCAGGGACTTTCAGTTCTGTTTGTCGGCTCGGTATTCGTTGCCGACGCCACCGTGTTGATCCTGCGCCGTAATTTTTCCCCCGGCACGTACATGTGCTGCGCATTTGCGGCACTGTCGATGGTCTACATTATTTACATACTCGTGTACGCCGTACCGCGCGTTAAGATGCGCACTCTTGAAATAGCGGAAAAGTACGAATTCGCGTACAATATGGTTAAAAACTACGGCTTCCGCACCATGGTGTTTGCGCTGGGGTCGCTTATTCTGAATATGCTGTACTGCGTATACAACGGTGCAGTTGCGCTCTATTATTATTCGACGTGGTATTCCGCGCTTTTTGCCTACTATCTGTTTTTGTGCGTTATGCGCGGAGGACTTATAATCGGCACGCGAAAAGACAATCGCAACTCCGGGCTTACCGACGGCGAACGCGCCATACAAGCAGAGAAAAAATACGTGTGGTGCGGTGCTCTTTTGTTGGCATTTACGGCAATCGTGGTTGCCGGCATCGTTCGGCTGACCGTGTATGAAAAAAATCAAAGCGTATCGCAGGGCCTGATATACCCTTCGGCGTTACACATGATAATACGTATGAGTCTGGCAGTAAAAAACATTTTCAAAGCGCGCAAGGGCGGCGACCCCGTAACGCGCGCTCTCCGAAACGTGGGCTTTGCCGACGCTCTGGTTTCAACGCTGTCGTTACAAACTGCAATACTGTCAATAGGGATACAGGATGCCGGCACGCCCCTTGTAAACGCACTGTCCGGCGGTGTTGTTTGCGCGTTGATTTCATTCATCGGCATCCGAATGATAATACGGGGCAAGCACGCCATAAAAAGCATTAGATCCGCTGTAAATGCTTAAGCTGTTTTATTATTGAGGTCGATATGAAACAAATCATTAAAAAATACAACGTCTGGTTCCCTCTTTTAGCTCTTGCTTTTCTTGACGTCATAACTCTGTGTCTGTACCCCGCAACGGCAGAAGAGGTCAAACCTATAGTCTTTTTGGAAATCATCGGCGTATTTCTGGGCTTTACGGCGATTACGCTCGCCGTAAAATTCACGCCTGTTAAGATCCCGGTATACCTCATAGCCGAAGCGTCCCTGTCTGCGGTGCTGGCAGTCAATCTGGGAACAGCCTTTAATATATATGAAGCCGTACCCTGCTGGGATTTGATTTTGCACGGCTATTTTGGGGTTTGGTGCGCGCAGGCGGCATATCTGCTTTTGCGGTCGGAAAAGCCGGTAATGAGATATATGATCAGCTTCGTGTGCGTGATGGGCGTTGCCGCGCTGTGGGAAGTATTCGAGTTTACCTCCGACATAATTCTGGGCGGTGACGCACAGCGCGTACAGGAAAGCCTCGCGCTCGGCATTAACCCCATACTCGACACCATGACGGACATAATTATCGCCGCTGTAGGCTACGCGGTGTTCGCGGCGGTCAGTATCGTGCGCCGTTCAGCAGGCAGGCACGGCACCCAATCGGGCGGACAATGCGTCAACAAAAGATTGACACCCGGTTTTAAATAATGTATAATGTGATAAAAGCTTTATTAAAGCCTCGGCAATCGTGACATCGGGAGAATTTTGAAACCTCCGATCATCAAAGAGCCGTGATACAGTGAGGGTAAGTATATGACTTTACAACAGTTACGCTACGTAATAACGATTGCAAAAGAGGGCTCCTTTAACAAGGCCTCCGAGGTTTTATATATTGCACAGCCGTCCTTGACGGGCGCTGTCAGAGAGCTGGAAAAAGAGCTGGGCATCGTGATCTTCAACCGTACGAGAAAGGGTGTCACGCTGACAAACGACGGCATTGAATTTCTGGGTCATGCAAGACAGCTTTATCAGCAGTATGAGATGATTTCCGAAAAATACGGTACTGGCGGGGTGCTGAAAAAGAAATTCGGCATTTCGACGCAGCATTATTCCTTCGCCGTCAAGAGCTTTGTGGAAATGGTAAAGAAGTTCAACACCGCAGAGTACGAGTTTGCAATCCGCGAGACAAAAACGCGGGAGGTCATAGAGGACGTGTGCGCTTCAAGGAGCGAGATAGGCGTCCTCTATCTGTGCGATTTCAACCGCAAGGTCATAACAAAGCTGCTGAGTGCAAACGACCTGGAGTTTCACAAGCTCATCGACTGCAAGGCGTACGTTTACCTATGGCGCGGTCACCCTCTCGGCAGTCAGAAATCCATACGGTTTGAACAGCTGAAGGATTACCCCTGTCTTTCCTTTGAGCAAGGGGAGGGCGGTTCCTTCTATTTTGCCGAGGAAATACTCAGCACGAACGAGTATCCGAGGACTATCAAAGCCAACGACCGCGCAACGATGCTTAATTTGATGATAGGACTTAACGGATACACGCTGTGCTCCGGAATCATCTGCGAGGAGCTGAACGGCAACGAGTTTTTAGCCCTGCCGCTTGAAGACGAGGCTGACACGGATGCTATGGAGATCGGCTATATCGTAAAAAAGAATTTCCGGCTCAGCTCTATGGGTGAGCTGTTTATTCGGGAAATGAAAAACTATCTCGGTATTATTGAAGATAATTAAGTTTTTGTTATAGGCTCAACCTATTACCAAGTATACTTATTGCATATTGGACAAATAAAAAACTTTGCGTTATAATGTAAACAGAAAACGCGAGGTACAAAAAGATGACGAAATTTTTTCAAGCTTTGGTGCGTGAAAACCTTCGCCGCGGGCGAATGTGAAGGACGCGCGAAAAAGTCCGATGCTAAAGCAATATTCCCAACAAAAAAATAAGTAAACTTGAAAGAGGTAATAAAAATGAGCAACTATAAATTTGAAACCTTACAGCTTCACGTAGGACAGGAAGCGCCCGATCCGGCAACCGACGCAAGAGCCGTGCCTATCTACCAGACCACGTCTTACGTATTCAAAAATTCAGCCCACGCGGCGGCGCGCTTCGGTCTTGCGGACGCGGGAAACATCTACGGCAGGCTTACCAACTCAACCCAGGATGTATTGGAGAAAAGAGTCGCGGCTCTGGAGGGCGGCGTTGCCGCTCTGGCTCTGGCTTCTGGAGCGGCAGCGGTCACCTACACCATTGAGGCACTGGCACAGGCAGGCGACCATATAGTGGCGCAAAAGACAATATACGGCGGCAGCTACAATCTGCTCGCCCACACGCTGAAGCAGTTTGGAATAGAGACCAGCTTCGTGGATATACACAATCTCTCCGAGGTTGAGGCAGCCATTCAGCCTAACACAAAAGCAATCTATCTTGAAACGCTTGGAAATCCCAACAGCGATATTCCCGATATTGACGCGATTTCTGCTCTGGCACACAGACACGGTCTGCCGGTGGTAATAGACAACACCTTCGGTACGCCATACCTTATCCGCCCCATTGAACACGGCGCGGATATAGTGGTACATTCCGCCACGAAGTTCTTAGGCGGTCACGGCACTACCCTCGGCGGTATTATAGTTGACTCCGGAAAATTCGACTGGCGCGCGTCCGGAAAATACGCTCCGATTGCCTCGCCGAACCCCAGCTATCACGGTGTATCCTTTGCCGACGCGGCAGGTCCCGCAGCCTTTGTCACCTACGTCCGTGCCATACTTTTACGCGACACGGGTGCCACCATCTCCCCCTTTAACGCCTTTTTGCTCCTGCAGGGAGTGGAGACGCTGTCACTGAGGCTTGATCGTCACGCCGAGAATACCAAGCGGGTAGTCGAATATCTGGCGGCTCATCCTCTGGTGGAAAAAGTAAATCACCCGTCACTGCCCGACCACCCGCAGCACGAGCTGTACAAAAAGTATTTTCCAAACGGCGGCGCCTCGATTTTCACCTTCAACATCAAGGGCGGTCAGGCTGAGGCGCACAAATTCATTGACAGCCTGGAGATTTTCTCATTGCTCGCCAACGTGGCTGACGTGAAATCTCTGGTGATCCACCCCGCTACAACCACACATTCACAGCTCACAAGAGAGGAACTGGAAGATCAGGGAATCAAGCCGAATACCATCCGTCTCTCTATCGGTACAGAGCATATAGACGACATTATCGCAGATCTGGAGCGAGGATTTGCCGCTCTCGGTTAATATTTCGTCCCTGTCTTTAAAACGGCAGGGATTTTTATTTATGCTAAAGGTGGCAAAATCAGGAACAACTTGACTTTTGAATTTATATGTGGTACTATAATACGGGATAAAAAATTATCAAAGCATACGCCCGTAACAAACCGACCGCAAAGCACAAAAGAGATTTTCTCGTTGGAAGCGGCAGACGGGCATTTTGCCGGAGGGAAATATATGAATTACGACGTAATTATTGTAGGCGCAGGACCCGGAGGAATTTTCTCTGCGTACGAGCTGACGATGAGGAACCCGAAGCTGAAAATTGCCGTTTTTGAAGCGGGACGCGCCCTGAACAAGCGCAAGTGCCCCATTGACGGTGAAAAGATCAAGAGCTGTATCGGCTGTCAGAGCTGTTCCATTATGAGCGGCTTCGGCGGTGCGGGCGCGTTCTCGGACGGAAAGTACAATATCACCAACGATTTCGGCGGTACGCTTCACGAGTACATAGGCAAGAAGAAGGCATCAGAACTGATGCGCTACGTCGACGACATAAATATGCGCTACGGCGGCAAGGGTACGAAGCTCTATTCTACCGCGGGAACAAGGCTCAAAAAGGATTGTATTCAGCACGATTTGCACCTGCTCGACGCCTCGGTAAGACACCTCGGCACGGACATTAACTACGTTGTTCTCGGCAATCTTTACGATTACCTCAGGGAGCGTGTCGAATTTTTCTTTGAGGACCCGGTAAATACCGTAAAGGTCATTGACGGCGGATATGAGATTGAGAGCAAGTCGGGCACCTATACCTGCGAAAAGTGCATTATCTCCGTCGGCAGAAGCGGAAGCAAGTGGATGGAACAGATCTGCCGTGAGCTTAATATCCCGACAAAGTCCAACCGCGTTGATATCGGAGTGCGCGTAGAGCTGCCCGCGGAGGTTTTCGCCCATCTCACCGATGAGCTGTACGAGAGCAAGATAGTATACCGCACGAAGGAGTACGGCGACAAGGTACGTACCTTCTGTATGAACCCCAAGGGCTCCGTGGTAAACGAGAACACCAACGGAATTATAACCGTAAACGGTCACAGCTACGAGGACCCCACGAAGCAAACGCAAAATACCAACTTTGCCCTCCTTGTCGCAAAGCATTTCTCCGAGCCCTTTAAGGACTCCAACGGCTATGGCGAGTCTATCGCGCGTCTTAGCAATATGCTGGGCGGCGGCGTTATCGTTCAGCGCTTCGGCGACCTGACCAGAGGAAGACGCTCAACGCAAAGCCGTATCGATGAGGCATTTATCACACCTACCCTTAAGGCTACACCCGGCGACCTGAGCCTCGTTCTACCGAAACGAATACTTGACGGTATTATCGAAATGATTTACGCTCTTGACAAGGTTGCGCCCGGCACCGCCAACGACGACACCCTGCTCTACGGCGTTGAGGTCAAATTCTACAATATGGAGGTTGAGGTCAACTCCGACCTTGAGACCTGCCTTAAAGGTCTGTACATCATCGGTGACGGAAGCGGAATTACTCACTCGCTGTCCCATGCTTCGGCAAGCGGAGTTCACGTAGCGAGAAAGATTACCGAAGGATAAAGTGCTTTTCACGGCAAAAGCAAAAGGGCTGTGAACGTCAGCCCTTTCACATATTGATTTCAGATTAAATTTTAAGAGGTACTGTGCTTTTTTACACGGTACCTCGTTTTTTTGTTTTCAGACTTTTTTGATGTGCTGTGCTTCTGATGCCGCAGCACCCGGTTTTTATGCGGATATGCCGAAGGTCCTGATTACTTAGTGCCGAACAATCTGTCGCCCGCATCGCCGAGACCCGGCAGAATATAGCCGTGCTCGTTCAGACATCTGTCAAGGGTGGAGACGTATATTTTTACGTCGGGGTGGGTTTCCGCCACGCGGGTAACGCCCTCGGGCGCACCGATAATAGCCATAAACTTTATGTTCTTGCAGCCGCGCTCTTTCAAAGCCTTGATAGCGTCGCAGGCACTGCCGCCGGTGGCAAGCATGGGGTCAACCACGAGAACTACTTTGTCCTCAATGCCTTCGGGGAGCTTGCAGTAATAGGACTGAGGCTCTAAGGTTTCCTCGTCGCGGTACATACCGATATGTCCGACCCTCGCCGAGGGGAACAGCACGTGAATTCCGTTTACCATACCAAGCCCCGCCCTGAGAATGGGTACGATGGCAATGGCGTTATCCTTGACAACCTTCTGCGTACACACCTCAAGAGGTGTTTTAACCTGAATCTCGGTGGTGGGTACTCCGTCCTTCAGGCACTCGTATGTCATAAGAGTGGTGATCTCCTCAACGAGCTCACGAAACTCCTTCATACTTGTCTTCTCGTCACGCAAGATTGCAATTTTGTGTCTGATAAGGGGGTGGTCGAATATGACAACGTTATCGTATGATTTCATATAATCAATCCTCTTTAGTAGTTTTGTCGTCCGATGCATCGGACTTCTTGGTTCTGTGAAGTATCAAATTTGTGATAATGCCGAGAATAAGCGCGCATGCAACCGCGGTGAGGGTAACCTCGCCTATCTTCATAGCCATACCGCCGATACCGCATATAAGTATAACCGATACGGTGAACAGATTTGCATTATCCTCAAGGTCAACCTTACGTATCATCTTAAGACCGGAAACCGCGATAAAGCCGTAAAGGGTGATACATACGCCTCCCATTACGCAACCGGGAATTGAATCAAGGAATGCGACAAAGGGAGATATGAAGGAGATCAGAATTGCCATAACTGCCGTGGTGAGTATGGTGTACACGGAAGCGTTGCGGGTAATCGCAACACAGCCTACCGACTCGCCGTACGTAGTGTTGGGACAGCCGCCGAAGAACGCGCCTGCCATAGTACCTACACCGTCTCCGAGAAGCGTGCGGTGCAGACCGGGATCCTCGGTAAGGTCTTTGCCTATAATGGAGGAAAGGTTCTTGTGGTCTGCGATATGCTCGGCGAATACAACGAATGCGACGGGAATATAGGCGACGGCGATGGTTGCAACGTAGGTCCACTGGAAATCCTCAAAGCCCTTGAACGCTTCAACGAAAGCGAAGTCGGGTAATGATAGGAAGGTGGTAATGGCGACTCCGTCCTTGACAAGATCACGGAAAGGAGTAAAATCTATAACCTTCAGTGCGTCATTGCCTGCGGCATAGCCTATTACCGTAAATAAGAGAGCTACCGCGTAGCCTGCGAGAATGCCGATGATGAAAGGAATCAGCTTAACCATCTTCTTGCCGTAGGTGGAGCAGATAACCACGACTGCGAGAGTGACCAAAGCACAGATGAGGGACAGCCAAATATTAGTCGACATAATGAACGAGCCCGCTTCGTCCTGCGGACCGTAGGAGAAGACGTCTTTGATAGCCGCGCCGGCAAGCGAAAGACCTATAATTGCAACTGTCGGACCTATAACCGCGGCAGGCATAAGCTTGTTTATCCACTTAACGCCCACGAACTTAACGACAAGGGCGATAGCCACGTAAACGAGGCCCGAGAAAACCGCGCCGAGCAGGAGTCCGAGATAGCCGAGAGACATAGACACCGCACCTGCGAACGCCGCAGTCATGGAGCCGATGAAAGCGAAAGAGGAGCCGAGGAATACCGGACTGCGGAATTTTGTGAAGAGCTGGTAAACTATCGTACCTACGCCTGCGCCGAAGAGTGCCGCGGACGCGCTCATACCGTGACCGATGATGGCGGGAACTGCAATTGTCGCCGCCATGATGGCAAGCAGCTGCTGAAGAGCAAAGACAATCAGCTTGCTGAACTTGGGTTTGTCATGGATATCATAGACCAGATTATTTGCCATGATAACATCTCCTTTTCTGAAACTGTTATTTAATCGGATAACTTAACCTTATATATTCTAGCACAGCGCTCGTGTAAAGTCAACAATTTACGACAAAAAGTCTGAAAACAAAAAGCATCTCCGACACGTTTTTATCTGTATCGGAGAAGCTTGTTTTCAGCGAACTGCTGTTTGGATTTTTATATCTTAATATCTGCTTTGGCATCGTACACGCCGTACTGACTGTTGTATATTCTTGAATACAGACCGCCGCTTGCCAAGAGCTCGGCGTGTGTCCCCGTCTCAACGATATGGCCGTTGTCAACTACGAGTATGACGTCGGCGTTCTCTATTGTAGACAGACGGTGGGCTATTACGAATGCGGTTCTGCCACGCATCAATTCATCCATGGTTCTTTGTATAATAAGCTCGGTGCGCGTGTCAACGTTGCTGGTCGCCTCGTCAAGAATGAGTATCGGGCGGTCGCACAGATATGCGCGGGCAATGGTGAGCAGCTGCTTCTGTCCGCCGCTGATATTGGTGCTCTCCTCGTTTATCACCGTGTCGTAGCCGTCCGGCAGCGAGTCGATGAAAAAGTCGATATTTGCGTGCTTTGCCGCCTCTAAAATCTCAGCACGGGTAGCCCCCTCCTTGCCGTAGGCGATATTGTCGTACACCGTTCCCGAAAAGAGGACGGTGTCCTGGAGAACCATGCCGAACATATCGCGCACATTCTGTCGGGTCATCTCGGCAGTGTCGATGCCGTCGACTAAAATTCTGCCTGCCGTGGGGTCGTAGAAGCGCATCAGCAGATTGACTATGGTAGTCTTGCCGCTGCCCGTCGGTCCGACGATGGCAACCTTTTGTCCTGCTCGGACGGTCAGATTGAGATTTTCAATAAGCGGCTTATCATCGACGTAAGAGAAATAAACACCGTCAAACACGACCTCTCCGTGGGGATGGCAGTTCTTCTTACCTACCTCCGGCTCCCTCATTTCCTCTCCGTCAAGAAATTCGTAGACTCTGCGCGATGAAGCAATGGTGGACTGCATCATTGACATTCCGCCGGAGATGGACTCCAAGGGACCCGCATACAGCTGGGTGTACTGCACGAACGCAACGAGCATTCCTACGCCTATTATATCATTTACCGCAAGAATACCTCCCGCCACACATATAGCGATATACGCAATATTATTGACGAAAGCAACCAGAGGCTGTACGATACCCGACGCGCGGTAGGCGCGTCTCCATTTTTTTCGGTAGTCCTCCGAAATCTCCTCGTATTCCCGCTGTTTCGTCGCTTCCAGTGAAAATGCCTTTACGGTATCAAAACCGGTCAGGTCTTCCTCGGTAAGCGAATACAGCTTGCCTGAGGCCCGACGGCCTTCTTCAAAATAGCGCTCGCTCCTGCCTGCAAGGAGTGCAGACAGCACTATGGATACAGGAACGAACAGGACCACTATCAGAGCCATTATGGGATTGGAGATGAAAATTACCACCGTAATTATTGCGAGCTTGATAACTCCGTTGATGATAATATCGAAAATATTGTGAACCGAGCCACCCATTGTGGACACGTCGCTGTTCATACGGGAAATTATCTCGCCGTTGGGGGTCGTGTCGACTTTTTTGACCGGAATACGGGATATTTTTCTGCTCATGTCGGTGCGCAGACGGCAGGTGAAGTGACGGGACACCACATTATTGAGAAGTGCCATCGTGGCAATGCCGAAAAGCGCAGACATGCCGTAGACGACGGCAAGGAGTATGCACTCAAGCCCTGCCGCACTCATATCAAGAGGCGTGCCCTCGGCCAGAAAATCGTATATTCTGCCACAGATAGAGCCTACGATACCGGGTGCTGACATTGCCAAAGCCGCAGAGATAAGACTTATCAAGGCAGAGAGCAGAAGCCAGGGGGCGATGGGCCTTGTATCGCGGAGAATACGTCTTATCACCTTAACGCTGGCGTGAAATCTTTTGGAAAG
>CAZBQN010000014.1:0-39134 GCA_964494135.1 uncultured Ruminococcus sp.
CTTGCCTTTTTGCGCTCTTTTTTATTTCCCATCAAATGTTTTATTTTTCAGACTTTTTCACCTCATATACAATTATACACGTGTACGCCATTTTTTCAAGTAAAATTTTATCTATTTGCCCGTTAAATTGCGGACAAGTGTCCGTTTTTTACACAAAGTGAAGAAGTTGACCGTTTTTTTGGACTTTCTTTTAAGGTATACTTATGACCGAAAGGAGCGGGATAAGATGAAAGAATACAATTATGACGTAGTGCTTGATACCGAGCTTGGAAAAAGAAAAGGGACTATGAGGCTGTCGGTTGACGGAACGAAAATAGACGGTTTTTTGTCATTGCTTAACAAAACCGAATCCTGTCAGGGAAACTTAGGCAAGGATGGACAATGCAGCTTGCACGGCAAGATAGTAACGTTGATAAAAGAGTTCGTATACGAAGCAAAGGGATATATCCGGGATAACGAGCTGGTTCTTACGCTGAAAAGCGGAAAGAACACTTTTTCGATGAAGGGCGTCGCCGTGAGAAAAACGTGAGAGCTGATTTAATACGCGGAAAAATTGAAGAATACCAAAACTTATTACGAATGTCAGGATACATATCGGTGTACAGAAAATGAAAAAATTAGCGAAGTTTATAGTTGAACGCAGAAAAATCATTATGCTTCTGTTCGTGGGAATTATGGCGTTCAGCTTATGGGGAATGACTCAGGTCGAGATTGAGTACGATATAACCTCGTATTTGCCCGACTCCACCGACACGAAGCAGGCGCTGGAAATAATGGACGACGAGTTCGTGACGTACGGCACAGCCACGGTAATGCTGCGCAATATTCCGTATACGGAGGCGAAGCGGCTCCACGACGAGATAGAGGAATACGAGGGGGTAAAGAGCTTTACGTTCAATTCCACTCAGGACTATTACAAGGATTCCTGCGCGCTTTTCAAAATCACGTTTGAAGGTGACGACAGCGACCCGGTTAGCGTTGCCGCGTATGAAAAAATCATTGACAGACTGTCCTCTTACGACACGCTGGTGTCCGTGTCGCTGCTTGATACGATGGCTGATGATTTGCAGAACGACATCAATTTCGTCCTCATGCTTGTGGTGATTATAATAATTGCCGTATTGATTTTCTCATCAAAAAGCTTTGCCGAAGTCGGAATATATTTGATTGTTTTCATAGTGGCTGCACTTATGAATATGGGCACCAACTTCTTTTTCGGCAAAATATCATTCGTGTCAAATTCGGTTTGCGTAATATTACAGCTTGCCCTCGCCATAGATTACGCCATAATACTTTGCCACAGATTTACGGAGGAGAACGAAAGGCTGCACGGCGACGCTCAGGCTGCGGTAACCGAGGCGCTGGAAAAGGCGATACCTGAAATATGCGGCTCGTCCCTGACGACGATTGCCGGACTTATAGCCCTGACTACAATGGCATTGCGTCTGGGAGCCGACCTGGGGCTTGTGCTTGCCAAAAGCATACTTTGCAGTATGCTTACCGTTTTCCTTTTCATGCCCGGGGTGATATTGCTGTTCAACAAGCCCATACAAAAGACCCGTCACAGAAATTTCGTGCCTTCGGTGCGCATGGCGGCAAAGGCTGTTGTCAAATGCAGGTACGCCGTCCTTGCTCTGTTCCTTGCGGTCGTTTCCGTAGGAACGTATTTCTCGTTTCAGGTTGATTACTGCTATTCGATGAACAGCATAGATACCTCCCGCCCTTCGGAAACTCAGGTGGCGATAAGAGAAACCGAAAAGGTTTTCGGCGCGTCCAATCAGTTCGTAATCCTCGTCCCAGGGAAGGATTACGTACAGCAGGGCGAGATCTTGAGCATGGTTGAGGCGCACAAAGCAATTGACGATGCAATGGGTATTGCAAATATTGAGCTGACACTCAACGGTCAGAAGGTCCTGCTCACCGAACAGATAAATTATAAGTATTTTGCAAGGCTCCTTGCGGTTGACGAATCGGTGGCTGACGACATATACAAGTCGTATGCGTTTTTCAGCCGTGAGGATACAAAGGGAGGCTTAGAGGAGATTGCCCTGTATTACGCCAATAAGAACATATATACGGCGTCGTTGCTTGAAATGTGCGATTGCGCCTTTGACCACGATGATTTCATAACCGCGTATCTGTATAACGACGCCGACTCTCTTGAAGCGTACGAGGACCTGCGCGATGCTGTCCGCGATGCGGAGGATCAGCTGATAGGAGAACGGTATTCCCGCCTTTTGTTCAATATCAACGGCGACGTGGAGAGCAAGGAAACCTTCGCTCTGATAGACGACCTGTTGACCGAGGTCAAGGCTTATTGCCCGGAGGCGATTTTTGCAGGAGATTCAATGAGCTCGTACGATCTGAACAAGTCATTTGTGGGTGACAATTTGAAGGTCAGTTTGCTTACTATCCTGTTCGTATTCGTAATACTTATGCTGACAAACCGTTCCTGGGGAATTCCGATACCTCTGGTTCTTACGATACAGGGCGCAATATTCATTAACTTCGCCTTGTTCGCCGTAAACGGCACGAACGTGTATTTCTTCGTTTATCTGATAGTCAGCGCAATTCAGATGGGCGCAACGATAGATTATGCCATAGTTACGACCGGACGGTACGTTGAGTTAAGAAAGGAAACGGATGCCAGAGGTGCCATAGTGGAAGCGGTGAACGCGGCGTTCCCAACGGTAATCACCTCGGGTACGATTCTCGTTTCAGCGGCGTTTCTTATCGGTGCCATCGTAAAAAATCCGCTGATTGCCACACTTGGAACCTGCCTCGGAAAGGGCGTGGTTATCTCAATATTAAGCGTGATTCTCGTAATACCGTCGATGCTTGTAATATTCGATAAGCCTCTGTTGAAAACCTTTTTCAAGGAGCGCGGGGGAAAAAAGATTAAGAAAATTGCTTTGTCCGCGTCTTTGATATCAAAATGCACGGACGGCATAGGATATGAAGCAGCGAAAAGAAAGTCGGGAAATGACGCTGATTCGGAGGATAAAAATAATGAATAAAATGAAAAGACTTGTGTCGGCGATGACTGCCTTGACGCTCCTACTGTTGACTTGCTTCTCAACTGTATTGACCGTAAACGCAGACTCGGTTTCCGAAGGGGAGTGTGACTACTACGTTGCGCTGAGCACGCAGAATTATGCAATAAAAAATGCCAACAAGCTTACACGGGGCGAAGACGGAAACTATTACCTTAATAAGATTTCTCTCTCGTCGGACGTGAAGTTTTACGTGACCGATGGGGGCGGAGTGAAATACTATGCTGCCTCAGGCGATGAAATGAAGGTTGACGATGCCAAAGCCTGTGATTACAATATAAAGTTTTCGCCCTCGCTGATTTTCACGGAAGAGAGCGGTGGATACGTTGCCACAGGCTGTCATATAACCTATGGGTTTTATACGCCAGCCGAGTATTCGGTGGACATTACCGTCGGCGAGAATACCGAAAGCACCTCGCTTGTTTATAATCCCTTTTTCACGGATTACGAGCTTTACTATGTGTCAAGCATTTACTTGGCGGCGGGTTCGGCTGTAAAATACGGCGAAGAGGTGCACACCCTGTCCGACAGCGGTAATTACCGTATTCTGTTTACGCCTACGGTGGAGCGGGACGGAAAGCTTTACGCCTTCGATGAAGACGGCGGCTACGGCAGTGGTGACGGGTATACCTACAATATTTATATTGAGGATGCTCCGGAGTATTACGTCAGCTTCGAGTCCGGGGTTTCCTGCCTGTCCGTCGGAAACAACCAAATAGAAATAAACGGCAAACAGGCGTATCCTCTTTCGCGATATGAAAAGAATACCTCACAGCAGGAGTACAGAATAGGTGACTTCTTTGTCGCCGAACGCGACGAATCGGTAAAATACTGCATTTACGAGCGTGAACCCACCGGTAATTTCAGACTCATAGACAGCGATAACGACGAGGATACCGATGTTTCCAAAATTACCGTAGACGACGCGGGCTGGTACGAACTTTCTCTTTTGGTAACGGGAGATAAGTACACTTCGCTTGCGGTATGGAGTGAACGTTCCCTCGGCGGATATTACATTCTCGGCGATTTTAACGGTTATGGCTTCAATTCTACCGGCGGGGTGGATATTGATGATAAGTTTGCCTTCAATCCCGTCGAGCAAGGTGACGACGACTACAATGAGGATTACGAGCAGTACATACTTTATTTTACTCTGACGCAGAAGGACGTAAAAGAAAACAACGTTGAATTTTATATTTCCGACGGAGAGAATAAATATAAAAACGGTACTGATTACGTTTCTCTCAACGTCGCGGGCAGGTATAAAATTCTCTTTTCGGATGAGCACGTGTACAGTCAGGGCAGGAATTACCGCTTTACCTTGATCAATGAGAAAACCGAAGGCAGGGAAATAGAGATTTCAACTGTCGAGCAGTTCAACGACTTCGCGAGAAAATGCACGGAATCCGCAGATTATTCGATGAATCTGTCGGTGTATTTAACCTGTGACCTTGACTTTGCGTCCGAGACGTTCACGCCGGTGAAGTCCTTCAGCGGCAGGTTTTACGGTGGATATCATACGCTGAAAAATATAACCCTGTCGGGTGACGATACGTCGGCGTTTGAAACCTTGACGCGTTACGCGCGCATCGAACGGCTCAGAGTAGAGAACCTTTCAATTGATTCGAAAGACGGCGAATACACGGCGTTCATAGGTCAAAACTACGGAACGGTGCAAAAGGTAACTGTCAGCGGAAATATCGTCGGAGATAATTACGTCGGCGGTGTAGTTGCGTATAACGGCATCAGCCGTGTAGACGACAGCTCGGCTACCATAGACTCAAATAACGTCGTTCAAAAGGGCTTATGCGAAGGCTGTGTCAATAACGCGGACGTAATCGGAAAATCCAACGTCGGAGGCGTTGTGGGCTTTAACAGCGGAGATGTCAGCTCCTGCGTCAACAACGGAGAGGTGGCTCCGTACACTGAAACGAAAGCGACCCTCACAAACATCGGCGGTGTGTCGGGCTTTTCGGCAGGAAAGCTTGCGGACTGCTCCAACTACGGCAGAGTCGGTCGGGAGCTATACGGAATGTACGTGGGAGGTGTTGTAGGCTTCGGTACCGGAGAGAATTATTTTTGCTCTAACTACGGTGAAGTTCAAGGACTGAAATACGTAGGCGGTGTGATAGGCGGCTACGGAAACGTTACGCAGGATAATAACGACCACAGTGAGCAATACGGCGGTCTTGACTACGAAACGATTATAAAGAATTATTTTTCCGGTGAGGAAGAGGATGACAGTGTCCTTACGGGAGAAAATTACGGTCAGGAATATTTGCAGAACTACGGTCCGGTTACTGCGGGAAATTACGTTGCAGGCGTGCTCGGTAACAGCAATTATCAGGATCTGGTTATAAGAAACTCTCTGTCGGTAGCAGATGTGACCGGCGTCAGCGGCGGGTACGCGGGCGGTATCCTCGGCAACGGTACAATCACCGTCGAGGGATGCTTCTCCTCCGGAACTGTAAAAGCCTCAGGCTCATCGGCAAATTATGTGGGCGGCATTGCGGGCAGCGTCGGTGCGGTCGAGAATTGTATGAGTACAGCCACGGTCATCGGCTCCGACTACGTCGGAGGTATCGCAGGCAACGTTAAAAACCATATTCGCTCCTCATATACCAACTGCACGGTAATAAGTGAGGATGAGAATTCTCATGTCGGTCTGATTGCGGGCAATGCCGAAAGCTACAATCAGTCGTTGCACAGCTTTGCTGACGAATTCAAATACAACTACTATATAGGAACCCAAGGCGGAATCGGGCGTATGGAATATGCAGAGCGGTTTAACTTTGCAGCCGCGTCGATAACAAGTGAAAAATTGCTTTCAGATGGCTCGCTTTCGATTTACCTGAACGAGTTTTTCGACCACGAATATTGGCAGGGCGGAGAAGAGAACAGCTACCCCGTGTTGAGTTATATGCTTAACTGCGCTGAAATTGACGACATTGACGGTGAGGAAGAGCTCTTTGCGCGCCATGCCGAAAAGCTCAGAAGGACGATGTATGATAATGCGAAGATTTTTTATACCGTCACCTTTATGGAGTGGAATAAGGATAACGGAGATCTTTGTGACGACGGCGAGGTGCAGTACGGTAATTTCGACGTCATATATACGGTACGTGTCGAAAAGGGTACATCAGCCCCTGAGGTTGTTCTGAAATACGCGGAGCAAAGAGGCAACAGGTGGATATACGAGGGTACGGATAGCGTGTATTCGGTTACTCTTTTCTCCCCTGAGAACGTACGGGATAACCTGATAGTTTATGCTCAATATACGGAAATGATTTCCACCGTTTCAACACCGGACGGCAAGGTTCTGGCGGAAGGGCTGTTTGATGCACGCACGGAGCTGAGGGTGGTACGTATCGGCGAATATATTAAATTTGAATTCACTATCGACGGGCAGAAGGTTGATATAGATTTGTTTAAGGTGAAGTATCTCAAAGAAACGGAGAACGGCTCTTATGAGGTATATTCTGCCGAGGAAGGGCTCGTACAGCTCCCGACAACCGAATACGGAAGCTACGTTTGCTTCGACGGCAACGGCGGATATTTTAAAATCATATCCGAAAATCACGAGTCACTGTCCGCTCTGGAGATTTCTCTGATAGCTGTTTCGGCGGCTTTGCTCGTTTTGTGCTTTGCGGCTATCTCTGTTGCGGTAGTCAGGCACCGCCGGACCGATAACGTCAAGGGGACAAAGTAACAAGAGTTCCGTGGAAAAAGTATAAAATGCTTTAGGAAACATATTCGGGGTATAAGAGCATTTAAAGAGTTTACTGTAAAGTTGTACCCGGAACCGGCTTGCAATCAAAAAAGCAAGCCGGTTTACCGTTTCTGACGCACAAAAGCAACTTAAAAAAGCAACTCCGTGAATAGCGCACGTGAACTTCCGAAGTGAACTTTACTTCTGAATTCCGCTCTGAAATTCACTTTGACCAGCCAGTCTTCAATCTCGTATGACGCAGAAACACGCAGAAAATATTTTTGAAAAAACTCTTGACAAACAGAAAACAATCTGTTATAATACCAAATGTTCGGAGTGCTGGTGTGGCTCAATGGCAGAGCAGCTGATTTGTAATCAGCAGGTTGATGGTTCGACTCCGTTCACCAGCTCCAATATGGGGGAATTCCCGAGCGGCCAAAGGGGGCAGACTGTAAATCTGTTGTCACTGACTTCGCTGGTCCGAATCCAGCTTCCCCCACCATATTGAAAAACCTTGAAATTTTTTCAAGGTTTTTTTGCGTTTATAAGCTTAATTATTATGATTTGATTTCGGTAAATTATTGTAATTGGTTTATGACTGTATCAAAAGGCTTTTATTTTGACGTTTGCGTCATGTATCGCCAAGCGTTTAAACATACCTTTCCTGCATTTCTGCGCCGTAGGGGAATATAAAAAGGCACACACCGCGTTGCCCTGTGGGTCGCTGTGCATGCCTTAGAATAATTTAGTTTTTTTAATGTCTCCGTTCTTCGTCCAATCCGATTAAAAATTCGGTAAGAGCAATGGTATCCGTCTCGGGATTGTTGCACAGAAATTCAACTGTTTTGTCGTAATCGGTCTCTGTTTCAAAGTGAAGAAAAGCATATTCGGTAAGAGTTAAATCGGAAATATCGTCCGGCTCGCGTTCCTCTATTTCGGCAATCCTCTTTTTTATGTATTCTTTTTTGCTTTCAAAACTCTCCATTATGAAACCTCCGAAATTATTATATACGTTTTTTACCTGTAACACGATAGCTAAATAGTTTACTGTTGATTACTGATTTCTTTTAAAGCCTTTAAATAGTGCATGTATACCTTAAGAAAATCAAAATCAAACTTGGATGATGTCAGTCTATTTATTTCGTTTTCCATAAGATTTATCAATCCTTTAAGTTCACATCGAAACTCAATCTGTTTTGCCGGTTCATCTTCATCTTTGAAGTCTTCCAGATACTCTATTCTGCTTTTTATACTATCATCGAGACAGGATAAAGCACATATTTCTCCTTCCGTTTTGGCAGACTTCTTTTGAGCCTCTATTTCGTCAAGAATCGATAACAATTTATCTATCGAATTACAATATGAAATCATTTTCCCACGCGCTCCTTTTGTAAAAGCTTTTTCGTTCGGCAATTACTCTTTCGTGAGTAACTTAAGTTTGGTCATTCAAAGGCTCTGTCAAAGACAAGGAAAATCCGTTCGCCGGTTTCGCACATTTTAACTGTTACGATAGCTATTTTAAGAAGGCTTCTTCCTAAATTCCTCTGATTTAAACGTGTCCTTGAAATACTCCGTTATTTTTTCAGAGGCTTTCCCCATATGTCAAGACCTTTGGCAAGGTTTTCTTTGGCTTGCCTGATAGTAATTGGGTTAAGTGTGTCAGGGTCATCCTCATCTAGATCATCATCAATAATAAAATTAAACCAGTTACAATAGGGGCATTCATCATCTGTTGCATCGGCATCAAACTCAGTACTACAAATCAGGCATTTTTTAATATACATATAGTTTCTCCTGAATTCTTAATTTTAAAAACTGTTTAGGTCGTATATTGAAAAAAGTATGGATATCGCCTTCGCCATCAACAGAAATGATGCGATTTTCTTTATCATCATATAGGTAAATTTTATTCTTCAACGATATTAAACAAACCTTTAGGATAAAGAAAATCCTCACCGCTTTCGTCGAAAATACGGTATCTTTTGTAATACATTCCCTTTTCTATCGACTCAATAACTTCGTAAGGTTTTCCCTTAATCAAATCTACCGTACTAAGTTTTGTTGCGTTGTACTCAGGACGCAATTCTTCATTTACAACTACTTTCATATCATTTCTCCTTAAATTCAATTTTGCCTACTTTTTCGTGCTCGTACCAAGGAACTTTTACTTTAACTCAGTTATTTTTTCAGAGGCTTTCCCCATATATCCAGGCCTTTTGCGAGGTTTTCTTTTGCCTGATGCATCGACATAAGGTGATAAGGACAAATTTCGTCCTCGGTCATTATATCTTCGTGCCCTTGAAATTCCCATTTACATATAGGACAACCAATTTGTTTGGAAATGTCGTATTTTGTATTACATATAGGACAGGCGAATATTGAATCAGATTTCATATAGTAAAAGTTGAACCCGCTTTCTTTCAAATTTTCTTTTATCGTAAGGATATATTATATCTTTTAATAAGCCGAAAGGCAATCTGTTGTTTGCCATGATTATACCACATCCATTTCCGCGTGTCAATAAAAACAACACTCCGCTTTTTCACAGAGTGCTGTGTAGTTCGTCTTTTCACGTGCAAAAACAGCACCCTACGATTTCTCGTAGAGTGCTGCGGATATTGAATTTCAGTGCTTTCCTTTGTGGACTAAGATTTCCTCTAATGTGGTTTGGTCAACCTTGTACCAGTCTAAATCTTCCTCCGAGCCTTCAACAATTGTGAAACCTTCCTTAGAAACGAATGAATTATCTCCGACCTCGTCGATTACACAATAGGAAGGTGAATCTATATACATACATGTGACCTCGTATACCTTTCCGTCAACGAAATACAATTCGTCCGAAGGACCGTTGTATCTTGCTTTAACCATTTTAGCCTCCCGATTAGTTCTTTTTTCGCTCCTGCAATAGTAAATAAAACGAATTTCAGTGTTTCCCTTTATGGACTAAAATATCTTCGAGGGTTGTTTGGTCTGTTTCGTACCAGTCAAGGTCTTCTTCTGAACCTTCAACGATTGTAAAACAGTCTTTTGGAACAACCGAATGGTCTCCAACCTCGTCGACAACGACATAAGCAGATATATCAGCTTCTACACTAATCACTTCGTATATATTGTTGTCAATTAAATATAAATCATCGGACGGACCGTTGTATCTTGCTTTAACCATTTTCAGCCTCCTGATTAATTCTTTTTTTCGCTCCTGCAATAGTAAATAAAACGAATTTCAGTGTTTTCCTTTGTGGACTAAGACATCCTTGAAAGTTTTTTGGTCTGCTTCGTACCAGTCAAGGTCTTCTTCTGAACCTTCAACGATTGTAAAACCTTCTTTTAGAACAAGTGAATTGTCACCAACCTCATCAATTATTCCATAACAAGGGATATTGGTAAACATACATGTGACTTCGTATATTCTACCGTCAACGAAATACAAGTCGTCCGAAGGACCGTTGTATCTTGCTTTAACCATTTCAATTCCTCCTGATTAGTTCTTTTTTCGCTCCTGCAATAGTAAATAAAACGAATTTCAGTGCTTTCCTTTGTGGACTAAGACATCCTTGAGAGTTTTTTTGTCTGTGTCGTACCAATCAAGGTCATCCTCTGAACCCTCAACTATTGTAAAATATTCTTTTGGCATAAGAGAATCGTCACCAACTTCATCGATTACTACATAATAGGGAATATTGATAAACATACATACGACCTCGTATATTCTAGCGTCCACAAAAAACAAATCGTTTGAAGGACCGTTGTATCTTGCTTTAACCATTTTAATTCCTCCTGATTAGTTCATTTTTATTTTCACCACTGCAACAGTGCCGTCGCTTTTTTCGTACCAATAGACTTTTACTTCAACTTCGTTGTCTTTTTAGAGGCGTCCCCGATACGTCGGGACCTTCCGCGAGGCTTTCTTTTGCTTGATGAAAAATAAAATCTCCTTAAAAAATTTGAGTTTGCTTTGACATTATATTAAGGTGCGAAATTCCCTTGCCGAGCATCTGACTGTTTTCCTGCCACAGAAATGCAGAGTTTTTCAGCTTTGAGATAATAACATAATCCGTTAGCAAACTCCCGCATTGATTGTAGCACAATTTTAAACATTTTGTCAAGTACGAAGCAATGCTTATTGCCACGTACCACAGGCGAAAGTCAGCGGAGTATTTCCGCCTGTACGGTTATCATTTCTCAAAACGTTGCCGTAAAGTTTGCAAATATAGAAACACAAAAAGCGCAGGGAAAATCCGTACTTGCAAAAGTCTGAAAAACGGAGTATAATATTCTCGCAGTCGAAACAAATTTTTTCGGCTTTTTAACGCTTAAAAAGGGTATTCGGTATTATGGATATTACAAAGTACGACAAGAAGTTTGCCGCGGAAACGGTTAGGGGCGGCAAAAAGGCGAGATATGAGATACCGTGCGAGCCGTTTTCGCTTTACGGGGGATTTTACGATAGGGACACGGGATTTATCCGTATGGAGCAGAGGGCTGCCGAATCGGTATCCGAAGGAGTGCATTTTCTCTCAAAAAACTGTGCCGGAATGCGCCTGAATTTTGCCACGAATTCAAAGACGATAAAGCTTTTTGTTGAAGAGAGCTGTTTTTGCCGTATGAGCCATATGGCGCTCACGGGAAGCACGGGCTTCGTCTTGTGCAGTCGGGACGGGGAGGAAAAGAGGCATATCCTTCGTGCGGTGCTTTGTCCCGAATACTCCTCTGACGATAAGTTTGAGGTATGTGCAAATCTTGACGGAGAGCTTCACGATTATATGCTTTACTTTCCGCTCTATTCGGGAGTAAAATCGCTTTCGATAGAGTTGGATGAAGACGCATTTCTCGGCACGGGTGCCGGGTATAAACACAAAAAGCCGGTTTTGTACTATGGCTCGTCCATCACGCAGGGCGGTTGTGCCTCACGGGCAGACAACACCTATCAGGATATGATAAGTGGGCTTACCGATTCGGATTACATAAATCTCGGTTTTTCGGGTAACGGTAAAGCCGAGGATAATATGGTTGATTATCTGACGGCGGTCGATTGCGCTGTTTTCGTGTGTGATTACGATTATAATGCGCCTGACGCGGAGTACCTTTTGAAAACCCACAGCCGTCTGTACGAAAGATACAGAGAGAAGCGTCCCGACACGCCCGTTGTGTTCGTCTCTCGCCCGGATTCCTTCGGCGCTAAAGAGAAAGAAGGCGGCAGGCGTGCCGAGATAATACGGGATACTTACGAATCAGCCTTGAAAAAAGGAGATAAAAACGTATACTTCGTAGACGGCAGAAATTTTTTCCCCGAGGAAATACGGGAGCGGTGTCTGGTGGACGGCTGTCACCCCACGGATTTAGGCTTTTATTTTATGGCGATGGCAATAGGTCCGGTCGTGGCGAAGCTGCTTCGGGGAGAAGGTAAAAGCCAAAGTCAATGAAAAAAGAGCCCGGCTTTCCTGCACAGGCTCATATAGGTGTTATATCCGATTTATAAGTAGTATTCCGTAGCCTGCTCGAATTCCTCGCGAAAATCAGTGGTTGCGCAACCGAGGGCATATGGACAACTGAGCAGGTTTAAAACCGGCGCGTCAAGATACACGGCAGCGACGTGCTCGGGATATTTTGCCGCGAAATAAACCGCCTGCATACCGCCGCAGCTCATTCCTTCAAGCATACATTTTTTGTTTAAGCCGAAATTCTCAATGAGAAAATCGCAGAATACCTGCCGCATATCGGTATCCTTTTCCGGGCACCAGCGCGTAGTGTTCTTTAAGTGCGCAAGGTAATAGCCCCTGTTCAGCATTTCAATGTCAAAGCCGGGGAAGGCGTTAAGGTACTCGGTTTTGTAGATCCATTTTGCATCCGACCTCGGAGTATTCGGGCAAATCAGTGTGCCTAGCCGTACGGGAGCCGAACAGGATAGGTTTTGAGAGGTAAATTTCCGCCCCAAATGCGTTAAATCCCTTGTAAATATCATATATTCCCTGCGGAATTTGCCTTTTTGGAACAAAAATTTTCTCTCTCAAAACTGCTGCGCACCTCTCGCCGGTTGTTTTTGAACAGATTTTGTCGGAATTTTGTGAGAGGCAAGTAACACCCCGAAAGCAAAATACCTGCAAAAGATGACGCAAACAACCGGCGAGAGGCTGTCGGGTTCGACTCCCGTACGGCTTGCCGTCCCGCGACTTCAAAGTCCAGTCTTTTAAAGCCGTGCCATTCGCTGTTTGCAAGGTTCATATTCCTTTTCCTTTCAAGAGGTTTTACTATGAAAAAAATGCCTTATTCCCGCGTTTACGTGGAAATATCCAATATATGCAATCTCCATTGCTCCTTCTGCACCGGGACGCACAGACCTTTCGGCAGAATGTCATACGAGAATTTCTCTGTCGTACTGGACAGGCTCAGGGGTGTCACCGAATATATTTATCTTCACGTTATGGGCGAGCCTTTGACCCATCCCGAGCTTTCGGGCTTTATAGAGCTTGCCGCCTGTCGCGGCTTCAAGGTTGCAATTACCACCAACGGCACGCTTTTGCCTCGCGTTTCGGATATGCTTCTGTCCTCGTCTGTTTATAAGGTGAATATTTCGCTGCACAGCTTCGAAAACGGCACACAGGAGGCTTATCGCGACTATATACGCGGCTGCCTTGATTTTGCCGATGCTTCTTCTGCACGCGGTATTCTGACCGTGCTCCGCCTCTGGAACAGGGGATATGACGGAGGCAGAAATACAGACACCTACGGGCTTATAAAAGCGAAATTCCCGGACGGTGAGTGGCTGGAGGGCAAACGGGGCGTGAGAATACGCCACAGACTTCACCTTGAATACGACGACAGGTTTGACTGGCCTGATATGTCGAAGGAGAACCTGGGTGACAAGGTGTTTTGCCACGGTCTTGGCGACCATTTTGCCATTCTTTACGACGGCACGGTAGTGCCCTGCTGTCTTGACCACGACGGCGATATTCCGCTGGGCAATGCGCTACACGAGCCCATAGACAAAATCCTCGGCTCGGACAGAGCACTGAGAATGAAAAAGTCATTTTCCGAGCATCGCGCCTCGGAGGAGCTCTGCCGCCGCTGCGGTTATGCAAGGCGGTTTAAAATCTGACTGCTTTTTGCGTAAAGGCAGGGGGCGTGTCGGTTATTGTGATATTCCGCCGTTTCCGTCATTATGCAATAAGGTGTGCTTTTTGTAGAAAAGCTGTAATTTTTATACACGGTGCCGTCGAAGAGATTTGTCGGCACCGTTTTGTGTTAATTATCTTCTTTTCCCGTCGATGAAATCCATATACGCCTGCCAGTCCTCACGGCTGAAATAATGGGTGCCGTGTCTGACCTGATAGCAGGTATCCCCGTCGCCGAGATAAGCTTTGGCTGTGGGTATTTCGTCGTTGTGTACAAGCCCCTTCATTCCGAAGACAGCGTATGCGGGATTTACAGCGGCGAGTCCTAAGAATTCGCTGGTCGGATCTGCCCACAGGTCTTCCTCGGCACTTCCGACAATCACGTGTCTCGGCACGGTCAGCGCCATCAGAAAATGCTGGTCGAATTCAAGCTCACGGCACTCTGCCGCCGACTCGTTGTAAGAGGGACAAAACCAGAATGGAAATGCGCGGTTGATGACCCCGACGGTTTCGCCTATCGTTCCGCGCGACAGCGCCGCACCCGAGCAGCCGGAGTCGTTTGATATGGCGTATTTGAACCTGTCGTCAAAGGCAGATGTCAGAAGTGCGGTTTTACCGAGCCGTGAGTGACCGGCAACTGCCACGTGGTCAAGGTCGATATTATCCTGCGTCTCCAGGTAATCCATAATTCGCATCGCCGCCCACGCCCACATCGCGAGCTTTCCAGTCGCGCTCTTTGCGCGCCTTGATTTCAACAAGTATCTTGCACATTTGTCCTTGAAGTTGCCGTCATCAGAGGTGACGTCGGAATAGCAGAAGGAGATGCAGGCATAGCCTCTGTCGATTATTTCTTCGGTGGGCTGGTATATATCCGGCACGTTGGGACGGAAATTTATATGTACGAAGGCGGGGTGTTTGCCATCCCCGTTCGGAATTACCGATATTGCCGGGAAGGAAAATTCCTTGTCACCTACGGTTGATATAAAGGTAAGCTTTTTCATTGTGGCTTTGCCTGCGAGAAATTTATCCTTCTCCTCGGTTATCTCAACGCGCAGGTGGTCGGGCTTTTTAGGAATATAGCCGTATTCCTTTTCCTGCAACAGCTTTTTGATTTCCTCGCGCCGCATCTCAAAATCCGACTGGGACCTTACCGGCGTGCCGTCTTTCATACGAAGCAGCTCGGGTATGCCACGCTGTGCGATTAGCTTTTCGATATTCGTCATACTGACCTCCTGAAGTTTGCTTTCAAGCTAATTATAAATTGTGCTTTATTTTTTGTCAATAGAGTTTGACAAAAGAATTGTGCCGTGATAGAATATAGAAAAAGTTTTTGAGCAGGGGGTGTGGGCCTTGGAAAAGATGTCGTTACCGGATAACGTGACTTTCGTTATTGACAGACTGAGAGCCGGCGGCTTTTCTGCGTGCGTAGTCGGCGGCTGTGTGCGTAATTTTCTTATAGGCAGGGAAATCGTCGATTACGACCTGACTACGTCGGCGACTCCCGCAGAAATGAAAGAAGTGTTTTCCGACTGCCGTACTATCGAGACGGGAATCAAGCACGGCACGTTAACCGTATGTATTGACGGTGTACCCTGTGAGATAACTACCTACCGTACGGACGGAGATTATAAGGACAACAGACACCCCGAAAGCGTGAGCTTTACCCGTACGCTGTCAGAGGATCTCGGGCGCCGTGATTTTACCGTTAACGCAATATGCTACGACCCTTACGTGGGCTACGTTGACCTGTTCGGCGGTATGGAAGACCTGCGCCTTGGAATAATACGTGCGGTTGGAGATGCGCGCCGTCGCTTTGACGAGGATGCGCTGAGAATTATGAGAGCCGTCAGATTTTCCTCGGTCCTCGGCTTCGGTATCGAAAGGGACACTGCCGCCGCTATCCATGAAAAGCGGAATTTGTTGAAAAATATAGCCGTCGAGCGGATTTTCAGCGAATTTATGAAGCTGCTTTCGGGTAAGGACGCGTACTCTGTGCTTGAAGAATACGGAGATGTTATTAAAGTTTTCCTGCCCGAGCTCTATAAGCTGAAGCTTCCGAAAAGAGAAGGCTTCGACAAGGCGGATGCTATCTGCCGTCTTCTCTCGGTTTTCTATGAGAGCAGTACTCGGCCTGCAGCCGATTTCGAGCGTGCAATGCGAAGACTGAAGAGCGATAACCTGACACGCACCGGGGGGTATGATATACTTTCAGCAATTGACGAGGTGGATTTTACCGATGAAAAAAGTGTACTTCGCTCGCTTATGAGATACGGCGCAGAGACTGTGCGCGGAGCTCTTTCACTGGGTGAAGCTTTGGGCAAATTCGGCGGCAGAGAGAAAAATCTTTTGAATTCCGCTCTTTCAAGCGGTATACCATATACCCTTTCCTCGTTGAATATTCGGGGCGGAGACATTGCCGCTCTCGGGTATCGGGGCGAGAAAATAGGCGAATGCCTTGTTTTTCTGCTGATGTCGGTGATAGAAGGAAAATGCGAGAACGAAAAGAGCGCATTGCTCGCCTTCCTTTCGGATAATACCAGGTAAGAGCCTTTGCTCAGTGTACAGACCTGACGCTTTTGCGTCTTTTATGACGGCAGGATAGCTTCCCGAATATAATAAAGTAGTGCATTTTCGGGAGGTTTAAAAATGCGCCAGTGTGTCATTTCAATATCCGGCATTAAATATTCCTTGCTTTTCGGGGAGGACGGCGACGCCGTTTGCTCAGGGATGATACTGTGTGCCGATGCTTGTCCTTTGCTTTTGTCACCGTCGGAGAGATTTGATTTTAAAGTAAGATGTACCTCGCCGTTTTGCAATTTGTCGACAGAGCCGTTTTTTATAAGTTTGGCTCTGTCCTTCTTTTTTCATACGGTAAGAGGGCTTCCGGAAGGCTCCGTCGACGTTGGACTTGACGGATTTGGCGGATTTAAAAAATTACCGCTTTTTGACACGGGTGGTGATAAAATCGGAATTTCACTTCCGAAATGTAAAGAAATATTTGCATATTATTATACAGGCCGGGACGGAGTACCCCTGAGCCTCTTTGACGTTTTTCTCCCTGAGAAAATCCGCGGAGTTTTCACCGAGTGCCCGGAATACTTGGACAAAAGCGTGCTGAACAGACTCCGTATTTCCGAGGGGCTGTCTTATGCCGGGAGGGTATTCACCCTCGGCTCGTCCCCGCCTCACGAGCTGATTATTCCGGGTGGGACACTTGATATTTTTACGCTGACTGCGGCGGTATATATGCTTGAATTCAGTCGTAAAATCGGCGACGACGGGATCTGTTCAATTACGTACCGCGGACGGGAAATTCGTTTTTGTAAATCCGAGCACGGTTTTTTCATTCCCGTAAGCTTTGATTTTCTATGTTGACTATTCTCTAGCTTTGTGCTAAAATTGAGCAGTAAAAAGGTTTGACTTTTGCCGCCCGGGCGGCGGAAGGGAGTTTAATGTGGCTTTTGACGCTTATATGATGAGAGCCTCGCTGAACGAGTTTTCTACTCAGTTCCCCGAGGCAAAAATAGAAAAGGTTTTACAGCCGAAAAACGATGAGGTCAACCTGCTCGTTCACTACGGCAGGTCCTCACGCAGACTGGTTTTCAACGTTGGACCTAACGCTCCGAGACTTCAGCTTTCGGATATTGCGAGAGAAAATCCGCAGAAGCCTCCGATGCTCTGTATGCTTCTTCGCAAATATTTTACCGGAGCGCGGATAACGTCAGTACGTCAGCCGGGTCTTGACCGTATTGCCATATTTACGGTTTCCTGCTACGACGAGATGGGCTTTCCTACCGAGAAAAATATAATCTGCGAGATAATGGGCAAGTATGCAAATCTTATCGTCACGGACGAGGAGATGAAGGTGCTTACGGCTCTGAAAATAATCGATTTTGCCTCAAGCACCGTAAGGCAGGTGCTTCCCGGACTGAAATATCAGGTGCCGAAGGGGCAGGACAAGCTGTCGGTTCTTGATACCGACGAGGCGACCTTTATGAATAGGCTTTCGGATTTTCCCTCGGAGCGTTCGGGCGAGAAATTCATTACCTCGACCTTCGGCGGTATTGCCACGCAGATAGCCCACGAGCTGGTATTCAGGGCAAGCGGAAGCATAGATACGCCTCTTTGCGAAATTGACCCGGGGCGCTTCTGGCAGGTGTTCTCCGAGTGGCAGGCTCTGCTCACCGGGCACTGCTATACTCCGACGGTTGCCATAGACAAGAGCGGCAAGCCGATAGATTATTCCTACATGGACATAACCTATCTCAAAGGCGGTGCGGACATCAGGCATTTTGAACGCATATCCGACCTGTTTGATATGTATTTTGCGGAAAAGGACAGGCAGGAGCGCATCCATGTGCGTGCCCACGACATCGTCACTCTCTTGAATAACGCCACGGCAAGAACCGAGCGCAAGCTTGCAATACAGAGACAGACCCTGCTCGACAGCGAGAGAGCAGAGGAGTACAAAAGGCAGGGAGATCTTATAACATCCAATCTCTACCGACTGAAAAGAGGAATGACGTCCTTTCTTGCGGTGGATTACTATGACGAGAGCTGCCCGGAGATAGAAATAAGTCTTGACCCAAGACTATCGCCCGCACAGAACGCTCAAAGGGCGTACAAGCAGTACAACAAATGCAAAAACGCAAAGGAAGTACTGACACAGCAGATTGCAATATGGGAGCGGGAGCTTGACTACCTTGCAAGCGTCAGGACGTTCCTTGAAAGCGCCGTCAGCGAGGAGGATCTGACCGAAATAAGAGACGAGCTGTACCGCTCCGGATATGCCTCCGGGCTTCGCGATTACCGCCCCGAAAAGCAGATAAAGGCGCGCCCCATGCGCTTTGTGACGTCCGGAGGATACGAGCTTCTCGTAGGCAGAAACAATATTCAGAACGACCAGGTTACATTCAAGCTGGCAGGCAAGGACGATATATGGTTTCACACCAAGGGCATTCCCGGCTCTCACGTAGTAATGCTTTCGGGGGCTGACGAGCCGAGCGAAAGGGACTATACCGAGGCTGCCGCCGTTGCCGCTCTGTTTTCGAGTGCAACGGGCGATATCGTAGCGGTGGACTATACCCGTGTCAGAAATATTAAGAAGCCCCAGGGCTCAAAGCCGGGTTTCGTCACCTATAAAACGAATTACACAGCCTATGTAAAGCCTGCGAAAAAGGAGGATTTGGTGACAAATGGTTGACCTTGTAGGATTGCATAAGCATTTCATCCTTGAGCATCTCGGCGAGGGGGACGTGGCTGTCGATTTCACTATGGGAAACGGCAACGATACGCTTTTTCTCTCAAGAACCGTCGGTGAGCGCGGCAGGGTGTATGCCTTTGATATACAGGAGGAGGCTTTGACTTCGACGGAAGCACATCTGAAGGCTGAGGGCGCGCCGGAAAATTATACGCTTATCTGCGACTCGCATCACAATGTAAAGAAGTATGTAAACGAACCGATAAAGGCGGGAATGTTCAATCTCGGATATCTTCCGAGAAGTGGGAAGAAGAATATTACCACGATGCGTGAAACGACCCTGCCTGCAGTCAAGGCGGCACTGGAGCTGCTTGCGCCGGACGGTGTGCTTATCGTCGCGATTTACCCCGGGCACGAGGAGGGGGCACTGGAGGGTGAGATGCTGAAAGAGTATTTTGCAACACTTTCAAAATACCGCATTTGCCCCTCTCTTTTCAGAATACTGAACTCCCCGGATTCGCCGTATTTTTATTTGGTGGAAAAAAGCCCGAGAGCTAAATTCGGAGAAATATAAAAAACTCAGAACGTCGGTTTCTACTCAAAATCCGGTCGCACGTAATCTATAATGAGATCTCAACAACTCGCCTTGTGCACAATGCAATTTTGGTGCCAAAATATGGGTCATTTGCTTTTTTTCGTTGAAAGTGTTGAAAACCACAAAAAACATGCTTTATAATATTGGTGTAGAAAAAACTTCGGAAAGTGAATTTTGTTTTGAAAACGTGATTTACCCTTCGCCGAACCGGTAAACTATCTTATTTTATCGGCATGCCTTAAATTTCTATACAAGGAGATTATTATGAATCAAACGCTCAAAGCATGGCTGACTCTTGGATTCTACGTATGTATTGCAGCACTTGCTATATTTATAGTAGTGAAGTCATACAAATACGTCAGAGGTTTCGTAAAAAGGCGTTCGTTGCTCAAAAGAATTAAAAAAATATGTAAAGCCCAAGGATATGACCTATCCTATACCAAAAGCGCGCTCCTTTCGGTGTTCAAACCGTCAAACCGGCCTGAAATCCGAATAGCTGCGGGGGGGAAAGAATACCGTATCAGATTTTTTGCCGCGCTGAAAAGCAGAGATACCTATACACTGACGGATATCGGTAGTTATTATACTACAAGTAATTTAAAGCCATCCTTGATGAGCCACGGGCACCCGGCTTCCTATGTGACAATGAACAAGGATGAGAGCAAAAAACTGAGATTACCGTTCGTTTATCAGTCAAAGGACAATTATATCAAAACTATTCACGAAAGTGCTCCGACGGAAAATGAGCCTCAAAGCGATGCCGTTAATATTCTATGTGTCAATCCGGTGCCGGTAAAATTGGAAATTGTGAAGACGAACAGACCGGATCCGGTGTTCGACGGAGATATGTTTAAAGGACATATCATTTACAGCGGACATGGATTGTGTAAATTTTTAGATAGTTTGCAGAATGTGAAAATATGATTGGGCTATTGCGGGCAGTAGTATAACAACGCATACCATAACAAACGAAAGACTTGTACGCCGCGGATACTATGACATATCCGAAGCATACAAGTCTTTTCACTGTTTATGACCACACCGCCGTGTACCGAACAGTACGCACGGCGGTGTGAGATGTCGGCTTCTAAACCAATGGGAAGCCTCCTTGGATTTTTATTTATTCAGAGTCTTCCGCCTTGTCTTCCACCTCGTCTTCCGCTTCTTTTTTGACCTTGAAAAGATTATCCTTCAGCTTGCAGAGCAGGACGTAGCAGACAGCCAGCATGCAAAGAACGAATACGTAGCTGAATAGCATATGTATGAATTCGCCGACGCGGATGTTAAAGCCGTACGCGACGAAGTAATCAACCGTAGCGATTACCGGCACTCTGAGGGCGTATACGAACTGTATCAGCGACAAAACGAATAAAATCACAGACGTGCCCGACTCAAATCTGAAGGTGCATTTCTCTTTGAGCACATCCCGGAGTGCGGGGGAGCCGTCCTTGAATTTCAGGCGATAAATCAACACGCCTACCGTGCAAAGCAACGATATGTGCAGGAAAAACGTCACGAATACGAGCGCGGAAGAAAGGAGCGAGGTGACGAGCGAATCCAGGCTGTCAGGCGACGTCACGCTGTCCATGAAATACAGATAATAAAACGGTATGCTGTAAAACATACGGCACAGCGACATCAATAAACCGTAGCCGAGGGCGGCACGTACCCCCCGTGCGGAATAAACGATGAGCAAAAGAAGGGCTGACACAGCAGGGAGCAGACAGTCCCAGGCGTCCATGACGTAGTCGGCAACCAAATCAAACCAATACTGCCCTATGTGATAAGCTAAGTGGTAAACGAAATATACGGCAAGATTGACCCCTGCCATAAAGAGGAATGAACGGAAATAGAATTTTCTGTCAACGGAAAGCATAATTTTTGCCTTTCGAGTTTGTTTTCTATTGTATTCTAACATAAAAAGCGGAGGAATGCAAGTGTTTTTACGTTCAGTATTGAATATCGGGTAATTGTTAACAAATTGTAAATTATTTTGTAACTTTAAAAAACTGTTGACAGAAAAAAATATTTATGTTATTATTTATGTCGCGCGTTCAGCGCAAATAAAAACGCACATAGCGAGTCGGAATGCTGCCGGTGCTGTCCTCGGACGGTCGCAGCGTTATGTCGCTATGGTGGAAAAACCAAGGAGGAACAGAAAATGTTCGAAATCACAATCAAGCAGTTGCTTGAAGCAGGCGTTCACTTCGGTCACCCTACCAAGAAGTGGAACCCCAAGATGAGTGAGTATATCTACACTCACAGAAACGGTATTCACATCGTAGACCTTCAGAAGACCGTTAAGAAGTTCGAGGAGGCTTACAACTACGTAGCAGACCTCGCGGCAAACGGCGGTACCATCCTTTTCATCGGTACCAAGAAGCAGGCAGCTGAGACCATCAAGGAAGAGGCTCAGAGATGCGGAATGTACTACACCAACGCTCGTTGGCCCGGCGGTATGCTCACCAACTTCAAGACCATCAAGTCTTCTATCCAGAGACTGAAGCAGCTTGAAGCACAGCAGCTCAGCGGCGAGCTCAACCTTCTGACCAAGAAGGAAATCGCAAAGAAGTACAAGGAAATCGAAGACCTTGAGAAGTCCTACGGCGGTATCAAGGATATGGACAGACTCCCCGATTGCGTATTCATCGTAGATACCCGCAAGGAGAGAAATGCAGTACTTGAGGCTAAGAAGCTGGGTATTCCCGTAGTTGCTATCGTTGATACCAACTGTGATCCCGATGATGCTGATTACATCATCCCCGGTAACGATGACGCTATCCGCGCTATCAAGCTTATCGCAGGCGCACTTGCCGATGCGGTTATCGCTGCTCGCGGCGGTGTAGAGGAGAGCACGGCAGAAGAAGAGACCGTCCCTGAACAGACCGAGGAAGTTACCGAGTAATTCGGGTCGATTTTCAAGAATTTAAAAGGAGAAACTAAAATGGCAGAAATTAGCGCAAAGGCCGTTGCCGAGCTCAGAAAGCAGACCGGCTGCGGTATGATGGACTGCAAGAACGCTCTTAAGGATGCAAACGGCGATTTTGATGCTGCTGTAAAGCTCCTTCGCGAGAAGGGTATGGCGGCTACCGCAAAGAAGGCGAGTAGAATTGCGGCAGAGGGTCTTGTAGATATTATGACTATCGGCGACACTACCGCTATGGTAGAGGTTAACTCCGAGACCGACTTCGTTGCAAAGAACGCAGTTTTCCAGGAGTTTGTAAAGACCGTACTTAAGACCATAATCGAGAATAAGCCTGCAAACGTTGAGGCTCTTCTTGCTTGCAAGGTTGCAGGCGGCGAGGGCACCGTTGCAGATGAGCTCAACGAGCACACCTACAAGATCGGTGAGAAGCTTTCCATTCGCCGCTTCGTAGTAGTTGAGGGCGTTGTTTCCACCTATATTCACGGTATGGGCACCACCGGTGTCGTTGTTTCCTTCGATACCGACGTTGCCGACAAGGCAGGCTTTGCAGAGTGCGCAAAGAATGTAGCTCTCCAGACTGCCGCTATGACCGTTCTTTACCTCGACAAGGAGTCTGTTCCCGCATCCGTTCTTGAGGAGGAGAAGAGCATACTTCTTAAGCAGATGGAGCAGGATCCCAAGATGGCAGGCAAGCCCGCACAGGTTCTTGCAAAGATAGTTGAGGGTAAGCTGGGCAAGTACTACGAGAACAACTGTTTGCTTGAGCAGCTTTACGTTAAGGACGACTCTATGACCGTTTCCAAGTACGTAGCCTCCGTTGCTAAGGAGCTCGGCGGTTCCATCAAGGTTACCGGCTATGTTCGTTACGACAAGGGCGAGGGACTTGAGAAGAGAGAAGAGGACTTCGCGGCCGAGATCGCAAAGATGGTTAAAGGCTAATTAAAATTTCACAGCATTCACAGGGGCACAGCGGAAAATTCCGTTGTGCCCCGTTTTCTTAAGAGGAGCGCGACGCCACAGGCGGTTTTCCAAAACCTAAAACCGTTTTTTGGGAAAAGAGCGCGCCCTCATATTTTTACTTTTTTTACTTTCGCATATATACCGCCGCACTTTGCATATATTCGATTAAACGGGAGTGCCTTGCCGCAGAGGAAAATCGGCAGTCCTGTGGAGCGGAATAATGAATAGAAAAATGAAATTCTTTTACGACGGTATGCTCCTTACCGCCGTAGGTCTTGTTATGAGGGGCACGCAGCTGATATTCGGAGCGTATATTTCACGGGCTGTCGGCGCGGAGGGCGTGGGACTTAATACTTTGGTCATGACCGTGTTCTCCTTTGCGCTTACCTTTGCCACCTCGGGCATCAGCCTTACTGTGACGCGCCTTACCGCCACCGCCGTCGGAGAGGGCAGAGAGGAGGGTGGAAGCCGAGTGCTGAGAGGGGCGGCGATTTACGCTCTTATCTTCAGCTCGTTGGCTACCGCGGCTTTGTTCTTTCTCTCGGGCATTCTCGGCTCGCGGCTTATCGGTGACAGTCGGGCGACGCTTTCATTGCAGATACTCTCATTTTCGCTTATTCCCTCGGCAATGTCAGCGGTTATCAGCGGATATTTTGTCGGTATAAAACGGGTTTCAATGAATGCTACCGTGCAGGTGCTGGGGCAGATATTCAAGGTCGGGCTGACGGTGCTGCTACTGTCGCTTATGGCAAATCTAGGAGTAGAATACGCCGTCGGCGCGCTTGCGGTCGGCATAACGCTTACCGAAATTCTGTGCTTTCTCGTTTCTCTTTTACAGCTGGCGTTTTGCAATAGGCGAAGGCGGAAGAGTAAGGGTGCCGCGCTGGGCGAGGTTTCGGCGATGGCACTTCCTTTGGCTATTTCGGCTTATATCCGCTCGGCACTTCTGACCTTTGAGCACAGCCTGATACCTAAACGGCTGAGGGACAGAGGAGACAGCTCTGCAGAAGCCTTGTCTTCATACGGGTACCTGCACGGTATGGCTTTGCCCCTGATTTTGTATCCTCTGACGCCCTTGACATCCTTTTCCGGACTGTTGGTGCCGGAGTTCGCAGAAACCCAGGCAGAGGGCAAAAAAACGCGCATGTCACGCCTTGCGGGGGCGGCTCTCGGATCAACTCTCGGTTATTCGATAGCCGTGGCGGTATTTATTTTCCTTTTCTCCGAGGAGCTGGGATACGTGGTGTACAACTCCTACGATGCAGGGCATTACATAGCTCTTTTGGCTCCCATTATACCTATAATGTATCTTGACCACGTTACAGACGCCATTTTAAAGGGCATCGGAGAGCATATATATTCAATGTGGGTAAATATCGCCGACGCCTGCCTTTCGGTTCTGCTCGTATACATTCTGATACCGCTGATGGGAATATCGGGTTATGCCGTCGTGATTATCGGTATGGAGGCTTTTAACTTCATTCTCTCTTTCTTGCGCCTGAAAAGAAAAATCAATTTCCGAATACGCGCCTTTGACTCGGTCGTTCTGCCTTTAATATCCGCGCTTTTTGCCGCGTGGCTGTCCGGCAAACTGTTTATCAACGCGGGAAGCCAGACCACACTTTCTTTCTTTTTGGCAAAGGCGGTGTTTGCGGTGGCGGTGTTTGTATTTATCAGAATTCTACTCTCGCTTTTTCAAATGCATAGAAGGCGGGTAAAGGAAGCGCAGGTAAAGTAGTAAAGAATAGAGAAAAGAAGCACGCGCAGCGCAGATTGCTCTTCCGCGTGCTTCTTTTACGAGTGCGCTCGGCACGCGTTACAATTCGGCGGTGAAACCGCTACAGACTTGGCAGTAGGAGCTGTTAGGTGAGAATGTATACTCGGAAACAGTGGAAGTTGCCGGGAACGAGAGGGGGAAAACCTAAAGAAATTGGTAATGCCCGAATGGCAGGCATACAGAAACGGAAACACTAGGAAGGGTTATTGGGATATTGCAGGCAGTGGAATATTAACGCATACCATAACAAACGAAAGACTTGTACGCCGCGGATACTATGACATATCCCAAGCATACAAGTCTTTGCACTGTTTATAACCCCACCGCATTGTACCGAACGGTACGCACGGCGGTGTGGGAGGTCGGCCGGTCAAATAATGGAAAGCCTCCTACCCGATTAAGGGCGTCAGTCCTCGTCCTTATCTTCTTTTTTGTCCTTTTTATTCTCTTTTTCATCCTCCCCGTCTTCTTCGGAGGCTCTGTTGTCGAGAATGTGCAGGTCTTCTATTCTCTTGCCGTCCATTTTAAGGACTTTGGCAGTAAGACCGTGCTGCTCGAAGCTGTCACTCTCTGCGGGAATTCTGCCCAGAATATCCATGACCCAGCCGTTGACGGTCAGGGCGTTTATTTTCTCGTCCAGGGGAATATCGAAGAAGTCGAACAGCTTTTCAATATTCGTCATTCCCGAAACTATGTATTCTTTTTCACCTATTTGCTTGATTTCCTCTACGACTTCATCGTGCTCATCCCAGATCTCTCCGACGATCTCCTCGATGATGTCCTCAAGCGTAACGATACCGGCTGTGGAGCCGTATTCATCCGAGACGACTGCCAGGTGCAGCTGCTTTTCCTGCAGCTCCTTCAAAAGATCGTTTATCTTCTGAGATTTGGTAACGTACAAAACCGGCTTGATAATATCGGATATGGACGACGTTTTGTTGAAAGCGGTGGTAAAGAAGTCCTTGTAATATACGATACCGAGAATATTGTCCAGATCCCCTTCGTATACGGGAATACGTGAGTATCCCGACTCGGAGAACAGCTTAGCCAGCTCCTCCACGGTCACGTCGGATTCCACTGCGGTAATGTCAATACGTGGAGTGAAGATGTCGCCGACCTCAAGCTCGTTGAATTCAATGGCACTCTTGATAAGGGTGCTTTCTTCTTCGTCTATGTTTCCGACTTCTTCCGCTTCCTCAATAATGGAGATCAGCTCTTCTTCGGTCATGCCCTGGTCGTCCTTCTCGTGGAAGAGCTTTCCGAGCAGCTTTTGCAGCTGACCGAACAGGAAGGAGAAGGGGCGGAACAGTATTACCAGCGCACCGATGATGGGAGCCGAGAACATGGCGAATTTTTCAGGGAACTGCTTTGCCAGCGATTTCGGAACAACCTCGCTGAACACGAGTATTACGAGCGTCATAACTATCGTAGATACGGTTGCGCTTTGGTCTTCCGACATAACGTTGTTGTTTACAAGCAGTCCTGCAAAGAATACCGTCGCCATAGAAGCGGCAAGTATGTTAACTATGTTGTTACCTATAAGGGTTGTGGAAATCAAAGTGTCGTAATCGTCCACGAGCTTAAGCGTTTTTGCGGCTTTCTTGTTTCCTTTCTCAGCCATCGTCTTCAGACGAATTCTGTTGCAGGTGGAAAACGCTGTTTCCGTCGCAGAAAAATACGCCGACATAATGACGCAGAAAATAATGATAACCAACACGGTTACTAGATGGGATTCCATAAAAAGATTTAAAATGCCTCTCAATCATATTTTTTTCCACGGCTGTCCGTGGGTGTTTTCGGAAAATAGCAAAAAAGACATAACCATACCCCTTTTGAGGTGCGGTTAAGTCTTCAAACGTGTATTATTGGCGGTGCTTGTGGGACAATTGTCCGCGTCCGCGTCGTCGTCCATACTATCCTCCGATTATTTTTGCTCCCGGCATTTACCGGAAAAGCAATGCACATTATCATTATAGCATACACCTTCAGTTATGTCAAGGGGTTTGATCAGATTTGCATTTTATCGCCCAAAATTCGTTTATTACGTTCGTTTTATTCAAATTATGTCATATTTTTAATGACGTATTATGACATAAAAAATGGCATATTGCGCCATTACAAAGATGAAGTAAAAAGTATAAAATATAATCGGAGGTGAAGTTATGTCGAGTAACAAAGCTGTACCGGACAAGCTGGGAGACGTTCTGAAGCAAGCACGTCAAAGACGCGGTATGACAGTTGAAGAATTTGCGCGGAGAGTAGATAAGTCCGTCAGATATATTTACCGTGTGGAGAATGAGGGGAACAAGCCGAAGTACGATACTCTTTTTACAATGATACGCGAGTCCTCCGCAGATGCAAATTTGATTTTTTATCCTGAAACGAAAAGTCACGATTCGGAGCTGGAGCATATAATTCGCGAGCTGAATAAGCTTAATTCCCATTCGCTTGAGGTTATCAAGGCGACGGCTCAGGCTTTGCTGGATATGGAGCAGAAAGACGGTGCGGATTCGGAAAAATGATCGCCTGCGGCAACGGCTTTAACCGTCGGTGACCGTGCCTTCAAAGTGGAAAAATAAAGTATTACGGAGCAATTCAATGGTTCTTGGCTACGATTTTAATATATTCGGCATCACGTTTGCGCCGCTGTACCTGTTCTGGGGCATCGGAATAATCATGATGACCGTGTATTACGTACTTTGTGCCGAAAAATTCGGTCTTCGGAAATGGCAGGGGTTGGTTATGAGCCTGTCATTCCTGATTATAGAGACTGCTGGAGCAATCCTGCTTGCCAATATAGAAGCTATGGAGACCGTATTGAAAAACGGTCCCATAAAGGCATTCTCGATGTTCGGCATTATGTTTACTTTGCCTATCGGGAATTTGCTTTTGGCTAAGCTTTTCAAAAAGCATTACGGAGATATAATGGACTACTGCGCACCGGGCGTGCTTATAGAGCTGACACTGTATAGGGTTGGCTGTACGTTTGCGGGCTGTTGCCACGGCTTTGCGTGCGAGGGCTTCGGCATAGTTTATTCGCCGTCCATGCAGAGATATTTTCCGTCTCAGCCAATAGAAGCGATTTTCGACGCTGCGCTTGCGGCATTATTAATATATATGCTGTTCAAAACGAAATATACGAGAGGGACTTTGTATTCGCTGTTCCTTATCGGCTACTCGGGAGTGCGTTTTATTGTTGAGTTCACCAGAGTGCGCGACGTGCTCTTTCTCGGAATGTCAAGGTCGCACTTGTTCTGCATTCTGTGGTTCTTTATAGGCGTGTATGTGCTGATGCTCACCCGCGAGCGGGCGAAAATAAAAGAATCCCTCGCGTCAAAGCACAGACATAAACAGTAAAAAACGACTCCCGTGCCAAGGCTGAGGCGCAAATAACGGTAAATTCATCTTATTTGCCAAAGCACAGGCGTAAATAACAATGAAAATCAAGCCGCCCCGAGCAAGAAATTGCTCGGGGCGGCTTTTAAACTCTGAACCTTTCGGGAAAACGCCGTCGTGTTTTAGCCCTTTGATTTATTTGGAGATAACGCTGTCACGGTATATCCTTGCCGTCTCGCTGTACGCGTACAGCGCATTCAATAGATCCGTCAGCTCTCCGAGCTCAACTGCGGTGTGGTGATAATATGCTGCCAGGCTGTAGACTGCTTCACCGCTTGCCGTGATAATCGTGATGTCATCGGTGATATTGAAGGCTTTGCGCTCAATTTCAATGTACTTTTCACCGTAATATGTGCCGTTTACTACGGAATACGTGGGTTCTCTCAGTATTTCGTTCCCGTACGAGTCAACCGAAATATATCTGAAAGTGACATCACCCGTGTAGTTCTCTGACAGCACGAATCTGAATTTCGGAACGTCATCTAGATTCAGATATGCGCACTCGATTCCGTCGGAAACCGCGCTGAAATCATCGCTCTTTCGCATAACCACCGAAGCTGTAGCCAAATGCCCGTAGCTTTCGTACACGTTCCTCAGTGACGTATATTCGGGGGTAGCGGTGTTGCCTGCGTATTTGTAAGCGGCATCGGCGTATTTCAGAATGTTGATTATCAATGCTTTTGCTTCGTCCGATTCACTTTCGGATTTCAGTACCTTTTCCGCGTAGTCGGGAATCGATACCGTTAGCGTAATATTCACGTTCACACCCTCTGCATTTTCACAGCTGATGACAAAAAGCGTGCCGCCGGCGCAACTTCCGGGAGCAAGATTGCCCTTGACTATCTTGTAATATTTCACCCCGTCAATGGAAATTATTTGAGCGTAAGAAATGTCCACAGGAGCACCGTCAAGGTAAAAGTTCTTGACCGTCATACCCGTAAGATCGACCGGAACGTAAATATTCAGGTCGAAGCCCGAGTGCAGAGTCATATTTACCTTTACGTCAAAGTCGGTTATCAGAACGGCATCAAAGGTGTGACTGCCGCCCGCCTTTACTATCTCGGTAGTGAAGCTGTATTTCTTTCCCTCGGGGGCGGGACTGTCCGAGATGAGCGCAATAACCTTTTCGCTGTCGGGCGTGGGAAGCTCTCCGGATTTCCACATCTCGGTACAGTTCTTGTCACCTATCTGCCATCTCACCGTGCCACAGCCGCCTTCGGCAACAGCGACGTAGGGGTACAAGCTGTCGTTAACCCGTGCGATCACCAGCCCCGTGTCAAGTTTTAAGCTTCCGGGAACTTCGGAAAACAGGGCTCCCTCGGTATAGGATATTTTATCCGAGTAGTCGTAGACGGCACCGGAAGTATCACCCGTTCCGCTGTAGCAAAGCTCCGGGGAGCTGTGGTAAATCTCTCCGATAACTACCTGCATACCGCCACAGGCATTTGCAAAATCAAAGCCCGCCTGCGAGGACGTAAGCTTACTTTCGAGGGCGAGGAGATATTTCGGCTGAACCTTACTCAGTACGTTCGTTCCGCCCAAGAGCTTGATGCGTGAGCTGTTCCACAGCTGGAACACGCTGGTGGCCTCGCTTGCCGATAAAAGGTTCACCGTACATCCGTCAAGTATCAGTGTGGGATATCTTGCGGGGTCGGTTACCGCACCGTTTCTGTTGTTCAGAACAAAGGCGTTTGTATTCCTCGTTATGTTAACCGTGCAGTTCTTGTAAGTGTACGTACCTGCCCTGATGTCGGAAATGTTACGGGGCGCTGTCAGAGTAACGTTTTCCATATAACAGCTTCCGTTGTTGCCGTATACGATAGCTCCCTGAGTTGTAACGCTGTTGATTTCTCCGGGACCGTATACGTTCATAATACCTGATGCTCCGCCTGAGGCGAGAAACATGTGATCGGAGGAGTCCAGAGTGTCGTAACCGAGGGTGTATCCGTTCAGGTACAGATTGAGATTTGTGACGTTAAGCGTGTCGGATATACCGGTGCTGTCGTAGGAGAAGCTGTTTGTCAGAGATACCTTCTCGTACCCCGCCTGTACTATATGTGATTTGAAGAAATCCGAGGGCTGATAGTAGCCGGTTATTTCTCCGGTAGCCTCAACGGTAACGAATATGCCGTCGAATTTTTTATCGGTCAGGTAGAAGATGTTATTCGTACTCGTGACCGTCATATTTTCTTCGGAGAGTGCCGCCCCGTGCTGAGTTTTTGCCCAGCCGCCTCGTACGTAATAGCTGTAAGTGCCGTCGCCGTTGTCAACCTCGCGTATTTCGCCGGGGAGGACCGTGCCCTTGTAGCTTGCCGTAACCGAGCCGGTGTAGACCTCGTTGATCATAGAGCCGTCGACTATCCAGTGTACCGTAACCGAACCGGTCTTGTACTCAATTGTGTCGCCCGAAACTTCGGCAATGTAATTCACCGAGCTTGCGCGGAAATCAAAGCCGTTGGTTTTTATGACGCAAGGGTATGAAATTTCAATAGGCGCTTCTTTATTGGACGTAAATATCTCGGCAACCGCGCCGTTGACCAGCAGCTCCTCAAGTGTCGCGAATTCGTATACGTAAGCTGTGACGCAGTCGGCACCCGTGTTGACTTTTACATCCTCTCTGCCTGTTAAAGAGCTTGCATCGAACCCGTCGGGGAGAGTGACGCAGGCGACCGCCTGCTTTTCTGACGTTCCGATGTGTCTGGAGTCGGAATAGGGGAGCCAATCGTGCATATCGCACCAGCTGTATCCGATGTAGGTGTTCATCGTTTTGCCGATGTCAACGTTCTCGATAACCACCGCCAGCTTCAGCTCGGTAATATTCTCGGCTCTGATAACCAGCCTGCGGTAGCCGTCTCTTGTGTATTCCGGCTGTCCGCCGTGCTCCGTTGACCAATCGGGTCCTACTGTGCAGTCAAGGAGAAAATCGTAGGTGTCGCGCACCTCAAATTTAAGTCCCGCGCCGCTCTCGTCAACTATCGTGACCTTCAGCACGTTTTCTCCGTCGTACATATAAGCCGTTTTGCCGTCAACGGAGATAATAACCTCTGCCATGGTGTGTCCGACCCAAGCAACGCTTTGCGCGGAAGAAAAGCGAACCTCGTCCTGAATGACCAGCGTTTGTCTGTCGTTTGTGAACAGCATACCGCGGTAAGCGTAATCCGCATATCCGCCGTATACCGACGTGTTATCGATTATGGAATACGCTCCGTGTTCGTTGTCGAAGGTATCGGTCATATAGCCGAAGCCGTTAAGTGACTGACCGTAGGGAACACTGCTTTGCTGAGAGGTCAGAATCAGGGTGTTGTTGCCCTCCGCGTTCATTCTGTAATAGGTATATCGCGTGTTACCGCCCCAGAAGCCGTAAGAATTGTAATTTTCAGTACCCACGTCGCAGAACCAGCGCGTGCCACGGCTGTAATAAACGAAGGCACCCGAGTCGATCTGTCCGTGACCGAGATTGTTCGTGTTTCCCATAATACCTGCGAAGGCGGCGCCGTCCTCCCAGCTTTCGCGCACGGCGTAGCCGTCAATGCCTTCCATATAATACTGAACGTCGGGCATCTCAAACTCACCGATTTCCTCGTCGGTCATATAGAATATGGCATCGGCGTTAGTCACCGAGCCGCCGCCTTCCGAGAGGAACAGCTTTCTCAGACCCGCCAGAGCCTTGTCGCCGAGACCGTCTTCCAGGGCGAGGTACTGGAACCAGCTGGTGTCCTGCGCTCCGACAGAGCCGGAGTCGTGGTAATTCCAGCTCTGGAAATCGCTGGACTGGGTGTTGATGGCGAAATAACAGGTTCTGTCAATGCCCCAGCAATCGAGAAGTCCGAAGTCCGTGCCCACGGCGGTGGTAAGTGCCGCCGCCATCTCAAAGAAATTGTTTGTACCGTAAGACCAGTATCCGTTTGACTCAATGTACGAGCCGTCCGGGGCGTACTGACCCATGCCGTAGTAGGGAAGGTTGTAAATGCACTGATTTACGAGATATTCGCAGTAATCCCGATAGGTGTCCATGCCGCGCTGGTCTGTCGAAAAGCTCTTTCCATCCTTGCGCGTGATTGTGCCCGACGTACCGGCGTAGGACTGCACCGTGGGGTTATAAGTGCCGTCGATTTCAATATCCAGAAGCGTTCCTGCGCTCTCGGTGGTAACGCCTACCAAGGCGAGAGAAGCAATCGTAATTCCCGAGGAGCAAACCGCGTTCCAGTTGTTTGGCCTTTTACTGAAGCCCCAGCCGGATGAAACCACCGGGTCATACCAGGGACAGCCATTGTCGTGTACAGAGTAATAAGCAGGGAGAATTGAGTGTGTGAAAAGCGTTTCTTCAATCACTTTAACGTCAAGCCCCAGCCCGACCCATGCCGAATACAGCCAGTCGTACGCCGTGGCGTATGGTGCGGACGCGTCCGCGCAGTTCAGGAAATGCCCGGGACCCCAATGCTCCCATTTGCCCAGCGCTACCGCGTAATCGTACGCCAGACGGGCGTAATTATCATTTCTCGTTATCTGATACCCGAAAGCCAGTTGAAGTATTCGCTCGTTGTGTGACGCTGCCTCTCCCAGTCTGCCTCCGACGTCGTAGCCGTATGCGTTCTGATAGGGCATCTTGCTGTAATCGTTTTTCATACCGCCGTACACACCGCTCGAATTCAAAGCGTAGCCGTTGTAGACGTTTTCGGCGCGCTTGACCAAGGTCGCAAGATATGAATACAGCACCGGGTCGTCCCCGGGATTTTCGTACGCCGTCTTCAATTCGTCAAATCTCGTCTGATTGGCGAAAAGATAAGGGTGTTCGAGGCTGATCATATCACCGACGTCAAATGGGTTCGTGTTCTGACGGTCGGCATCCATTGAGTCGAAAATGAACTTCTGCATGATGGGAATCAGCTCGGTGTCAAGACCGTCGAAGGACAGCTCGCCGTTCTCTGTCAGAGCGATAAGCCCCATTGATGAGTAGACGGCAAAATAGCCCGTAGCTTCGTAAATATCGTCGAGAGCTACGCACGCGATGCCGTTAACCGTCTCCGAACGGGAAGCAGAAATACCCATGGCAGTCAGCGCGCTGACCGGTAAGTACACGGTCCCGCCAACCTTGAAGGGAGCCTCGCTGAGTGTCACCTGCTCGTCAGATGCGGAAAGTCCGCGAAGTACTCCGACCTTGAACATGTAATTTCCCAGCAGAGCGTCCGGGTCGTAATAATCCTCGGCGTTTTCGTTGAACATCGTGCCGTGGAGCTTGTGCGACACGGTGTGATTTGCCGCTGTCTCGGGGTCGGTCTCAGGTGTAGTGTAAATAATCAGATTGTCAAGGCACCAATTGCCGGACAGCGCGGACGTAACGCCTACCCTTAATTGACCGGGTCTGACGTCCGTGCAGCCCGTATCGGGTGTAGCGGTGTCCTGATACACCGCAGTCTTGTTTGCGCCGCTGAAGGCGGTCACCGTCACCTGCTCCTTTGAGGTGTAAGACCATACGAAGGTGACGGTGTACCACTCTCCCGCGGTCATTTTACTGTCCGTGCTTACTGCGCCGCGGAAGAGCTGTAGCGCGCTCTTTCCGCCTGGATAAGCTATATCCAGAAGCCCGTATACGTCCGAGGACGAGCCGCGCACTCTGGGGTTAAACTGTATTATGCCGGGGGCATAGGCAGAGTCGTTCTCGACCATGATGTCAAACTGCACAACCACGCTTCCGGAGGCGGGGCTGTGTGAATCCAGATTGATGATAAGATAGTCGTGATTTCCCGTCCGCGAGAAGCGAACGTAGGAGTTTCCGTCCCCGTCTGTAACCTTTTCCATGGCGTCGTTAACAGCCGACGAAGAGACACTGAGGCCGTTGCTCAGAGCCTTGGTGTCCTCAAAGTCGCGGTTGTAAAGCAGGGTCAATCCCGGGTCGGTCGACTCTCCGCGCTTCACGTATACGCCGTCATCCGTGACCGTCGCGGCAAAAGCGGGGAACACCCCGAAGCATCCGACGGAAATACAAATCGTTAAAACCAGCGCGATGAGCTTTTGCAGTTTATGTAGCCTCATTTTTATCTCCTTTCCCTTATGGGAACCGTATTTTGTAACCGTTAAGTGTGCGCCGAAAACAGGCGCATATAACTATCCAATCTAACTTTATCAAAAATAAAAGAATATGTCAACCTGAAAAAACGTGATTATTTAAAATTTTTTGCTTGCGTTTGGTAAATATGACGGCTTGCATTGTGTAAAACTGTTAATCAAAACGCCTAACCGCAAAAAGGGAGCCGCCCGGCATAGGGCGGCTCCCTCGGAACAACCATTGTTCCAAATCGAAATATTTAATCAGATGTGCAGGCAGCGGTATCAGACAGGCATAATAGCGTTTCGGGATTTCAGATATATGTCGATATCGTTATTGATATAATTATGCCCTGCGGTGTGAAGAACATCGTAAAACTCAAAAAGATAATCGAAAACGCCGTAGCGATTGAACAAATCAACCGTTTGCTTTCCGGTCATGGATTTATGCACCTTATAGTTTTCAACGCAGAAAACTGTAAATTCCATTTCTTTACTCATAGTCAAACCTTCTTAAACATCGGGAAATGTAAGCTCGCCCGTTTTTTCTTCTCTTTCAAAGAGAGAATAAAGCATTTCGGTGCTGTACTGCCACATTTTAGTATCTTCTTTTTCAAGGGAAGCGTACAGCTTGGAAGCGTACAGCTTGAATAAAGCATCCGACTCACTGATGCTTTGCTTCTTCGCAATCATGCCGATAAGATCAGCACTGATATAAGGCATAATTGCCGTGAATTGTTCCTGTCCCATAATCAAACCTCCTTGTAAACCTCTTTAGCTCCGACAAATTTCAAGAACGAAAGTATTTTATCCGTGTGGAAAGTCCATTGATCATGCAAGAGTTCGGTTTTTAATCTTTTTACCGTTTCCTCAACATCGAGAACACCGGTTTCAAACAATCGGATAGAGCGGTAAACGTTATCGTCTGCAACCGGACCGACGTGCATATCAACACCGTGGAAATTCTCCTCACCTCTGCGGTTGCCGACGACGAATTCAAGCCAAGCAATATCGGCACTTTCAAACCGATTGACAACCGTTTCTTTTAATGCGGCATCAAAATCGAATTCGTAGATGGAAACATAGCCGATGTCTTTGTTTTTCCTGCGCATTTTGATACGAGCCCAACGCTCCGCTTGCTCGTAGGAGGTCGTTGTATAAAAGCCTGTTCCGAAATCAAGAAAGGTATCGCTGACTCTGATTTCCGGAGTGTCAACAAGCTCGGTACTGCCGTGATAGATAATCATTATGTTCCCTCCGTTGCTTTTTGAATTGCTCTTTTGCCTGTCATCGTTATTATACCACATAAATAAGCAAAAAGCAAGCGGATGCTAGATACCTTTCGATAAATAACATCCGCTTTTTTTGAGGTTAGATTGCTAAACTAGCCCACTTCAGAACTCAATGCCCGTGTTCTGAAAAAATATTTACTCAGACACGCTTTCCTTATACAGTCTTGCCGTTTCGGAGTAAGCGCACATAGCGTTAAGCAGATACGTCAGGCTGCCCAGCTCGTTTGCCATTGCGTGATAGTAGTTGTCGACGCTGTAAACAGCCGTGCCGCCGGCGGTAGTAATGGTGATTTCACCCATCATAGCGTATGCCTTGCGTGAAATATCAACGTAGCCCTTTCCGTCCGACAGCTGACCGTTCGTCACGTTGAACGTCCGAGTTACGGCATTGCCGCCCACGGTATAGGAGAAGGACACGCTGCCTGTGTAAGTGCTCTTGAAGTTGAATCTGAAATTGAAATCGTCCGTAAGATTCAACTGAGCATTGCTTATAGCATCTGCAACACCCGAGACGTTTGCGTTCGCTCTGTCAACGACTGCGGCGGTTGCCAGACTCTCATACTTGCTGTACAGCAGGTGTACTCCGCGGTATTCAAGAGTCTTTTCGCCAACGTTGTTGCCCGCGTAAACGTAAGCCGCGTCAATGTACTTGACGACGTTGATCATCATCGCCTTTGCCTCGGAGGTCTGAGTCTCGCTTCCGAGCACCTTCTCCGCATAATCGATTATCGAAATATTGCGGTTGATTGTAACGCCGCCGTATACGACCTGCAGGTTTACTGCCGCGCCTGCGTTGTTGGGAGCAATGCCGGCTTTGGAAATCTTGTAATATTCTACGCCGCCAATCACAACGACCTCGGGCTCGGTAACCTCCACGCCGTCAAGAATGAAACTGATTTCGTAAAGCTTGTCAACGTAGAAGTTCAGGCGGAAGTCGCCCTGCAGAGTCATATTGACCTTAAGTCCGAAGCTGTCAATGACGACTGCGGTAATGCTGTACGTCGAACCTGCCGCCACGGCACCCGTGTTGAATATAAGCATCTTACCCGAAGGAACGGTGACCATATTCTTTATCGCGTCGCTTGCCGTGGGAGTCGAACCGCCGGCCCAGTATTCGGTAGCAAGAGTGGTGCTGCCGTTCTTCCATACCACCGTCGCGCAATTCGTCTTTTTAGCTATGACGTAAGGATAAATCGCGTTGTCCTGACGTGCGACAACGCAGCCGGTGTCGAGCTGTACGGTGGGTGATTCCGCGAACAATGCACCCTCGGTGTAGTATATTTTGTCAGTGTAGTCGGGAGACGCGGACTCATCGGGATTATTGTATGTTTTGCTGACCGAGAGTGTCAATCCGTCGGGATAATATACCTCGCCGAGATATACTCTCATATTGGTGCAAGCGGTTGAGAAATCCATACTGTCTTTTTTATCCATCGTACTGCTTGCAAGCTCAATCAGGCAGGTTGGCTGAGCGTAGGCGTTTATAGTAGTGCCGCCAATCAACTTAAGAGTTGTGTTGTTCCATACCTGGAATACTTTGGAGCTTGAGGTAGAGGCCCGAAGATTTACCGTACAGCCGTCGAGCACAAGACCGGGGTATTGAGCTGAAGCGGTTATTGCATTGTTTCTGTTGTTTATGGCAAACACTTCCGCGTTGTTCGTGATATTGAAGGTGCAGTTCTTGTATACGCTGACGTACTTTCGTATATCCGAGATGTTTCTGGGAGCGGTGAAGGTCACGTTCTCCGCATATACTCCACCATTTTCTGCGTATATGATATTTCCTGACGTGGATGTACTGCTCATCTCGCCCGGACCGTAAATGTTGAAGGTGTTGTTTGCACCGTTGTCAGTTGTAAAGAAATGGTCCGGTTTCGCTGTAGTAGCATATCCAAGGGTATATCCGTTAAGATACAGAGACATATTTGTAACTTTCAGAGTAGTTCCGTCATCAGTACCGTCATAATAGAAGCTGTCGGTCAGCGAGATTTTGTAACCGCTCGTGCCCATGGCGGCATTCTGGAACAAATCAGATGCCTGATAATATCCGGTTACCGTTCCATTTGAGGCAACCGTAACGAACAGACCGTCGAACTTCTCGTTAGCCTGATAGAATTTGCAGTTTGCGGTGGTGACGATCATGCCGCTCGCGTCCAGCTTTTCTCCGTCGTCGGTCCTTGCCCAACCGTTTTTGGTATAGTAGCTGTAAGTGCCGTCACCGTTATCAACCTCAAACAAGCCCGAGCCTGGAACCGTGCCCTTGTAGCTTGCGCTGACCGAGCCGGTGTAGGACTCGGTATAGGTTCTGCCGTTAATTACCCAGCTGACCGTAACCGAGCCGGTCTTGTACTCGATAGTACTGCCCGAAACCTCTGCGATATAATTTGCCGAGATAGCGAGGAAGCTGTGACCGTTCGTGTTTACGGTACAGGGTCTGTCAATGCTGACGGGCTCGGTATTTGACTTGTAGAGCGTAACCGTTATCGAAACCGCGTTCTCGGGAGCCCCGTTTATGTATGAAGCCAGCTCTGTGAAGCTGTAAGCCGTGTATTCGACGGTGTCAAACTTCGTGCTGCTCGCTGCTCCCAGAGGATAGGAGACTGCCGGTACGTCCTCCACCCAAAGGTCAAGGTCAACTACGGGCGTGTCGGGCTTTTCTACGTGCGGCGTTTTTACCGTCACCTTTCCGACTGCGGTGGTTTCACCTTCGCCGGAGCCGCCCTCGCCGCTGCCCGTGCCGGACGTGGCAACCCAGCCGTTCATATCGGTGAAGGAGTATCCGACCTTGAATTCGTCCGCGTTCTGTGCTCCGAAGGGTACCTCCTCAATAGCAACTGCGAAATCTATATTTGTGACGCCGTTGAATTCAACGACCAGCTTACGCCAGCCTGCGTTTGAGTTCTGAGGCTGACCTCCCATGCTTACCGAGAAGTCGTCTCCTACCGTTGCCGTAAGGTAGTATTCCGAGTAATCCTTTACCTGGAATTTAAGGCCTGAGCCGGTGTTGTCGATAAGCGTAACTCTGATGGCACTGTTGCCGTCTGACAGGTAAGCGGTCTTGCCGTCTGT
>CAZBQN010000014.1:39234-46847 GCA_964494135.1 uncultured Ruminococcus sp.
GTGTTGTTACCCTCGGCGCTCATTCTGTAATAGTTGTATCTGTAAGTGTTCCAGAAGCCTGCGGCATTGTAGTTCTCGGTACCCAGGTCGCCGAACCACATAGTGCCGTTGTTGTAGTAAATAAATGAGCCGGAGTCTATCTGACCGTGACCGAGATTATTAGTCTCGCCCATAAAGCCGGCGTATGTACCGCCTCTGTTCCAGCTGTCACGGACGACGAAGCCGTCGATACCCTCCATATAGTACTGGGTGGCGAAGCTGTTTAGTGCCGCCGTGATTTCCGCCTCGCTGATGGGTGTGTAGTAGAGCGCGTCGTAAATCGTGCTCGTGCTGATGCCCTGAGAGATCAGATACTGCCTGACAGCAACGAGATTTTTGTCGCCGTAGTGATCACCGACGAACTGGAACCACCTTGTGTCCTGAGCAGAGGTAGTATTCGAATCGTGGTAATTCCAGGACTGACCGTCGGAGGACATGGTATTAAGAGCGAAATACGCGGTCTTGTCCATGCCCCAGCAGTCCAGGATGCCGAAGTCGTTGTCCGTAGCACCGAGCAGTGCCGCAGCCATGAGGTAAACGTTGTTGGTACCGTAGGACCAGTAGGAGTTGGACTCTATGTAAGAGCCGTCGGGCATATACTGTACCATACCGTAGTAGGGCAGATTGTAGGTGCACTGATTGATGAGATATGCGCTGAAGTCCGAATAGGTCCATGAGGTGTCAACGCTTGCGGTTTTTGAAGTTTTATTTGTCGTGCTGGTGTAAAGTCCTGCGGTGCTGTAATCAACCGTCGCATTGTACTCGCCATCCACCGTTACGTCAAGCACAGTGCCTGCCGACGGAGTGGCAGAGCCTGCCAGTGCCAGTGCCGCTACCGTTACACCCGCGGAGCAAACCGCGTTCCAGTTGTTTTCTTTGTTGCCGAAGCCGTAGCCCGCAACCACCGGGTTGTACCAGGGACAGCCGTTGTCGTGGAGCGAATAGTACGCGGGGAGAATAGAATGTGTGAAGATTATAGTCTCAATCGCGGTAACGTCCTTGCCGAGGCTGCCCCAGACGTTATACAGCCAGTCGTAAGCCACCGCATAGGGCATGGACGCGTCCGCGCAGTTCAGGAAGTGGCCGGGACCCCAGTGCTCCCATTTTCCCATGGCAACAGCGTATTCGTACGCCAGCTTAGCATACTTTTCCTCTCCCGTCACTTGATATGCGTAAGCGAGAGAGAGAATTCTGTCGTTATTGGTTGCCGCCTCATTCAGACGTCCGCCCACGTCGTAACCGGAATTTGACTGATAGGGCATTTTGTCGAGACTTGTCTGTCCGCTTGCGAGACCCGCCTTCAGATTTATCCCCGAGTAATTGTCCGAATTGTCAACAGTTGCATACGATTTATACACAGATTCCGCGATTTTTACGCGTGATTCTAAGTAGGAGTAAAGAGTAGGATCGATTTTTGGATTTTTGTAAACTTTTCTCAGCTCGTCGAATTTAGTCTGATTGGCAAACAGGTAGGGGTGAGTAGTCGAGGTCATGCTTGCCGAGCTGAATACTCCGTTATTGACGAAGGTACTGCCGTTGAAGCTCACATTGTCGAACAGGAACTTTTTCATTATCTCCATCTTCGAACTGTCGCTAAAGGCAGGAAGCATGCACGATACCGTATTTGAAATTGCTATAAGACCGGAGGAGTCGTATGAAGCGTAATAACCGCTATATGCACTCGGTATGTTTTTGATGTTGACACAGCTTACATCGTTCACGGTTTCAGAAACCGCAGGTGTACCCAAACCCGCCGCAGTAAGCGCAGTTACGGGAATGTAAACATCGTTTACCGATGTAAAAGGGGCTTGCGACAGCGAAATCTTACCGTTATGATAAGCTTTGTCGACATCAGTCTTAAAGAAATACGATGAGTTAACAGGTGTTGCGTAATCAAGTTTTGCAGCCTCCTCGGCAGTAGCCGTGGCAGTCGTGTAAATCAGCACGTTGTCGATATTGTAAGCACCGGAAGACGAGCAATTGAAGGTAATTGTTCCGGGTTTTGCGCTGACGCCCGTGCTGGTCATAGATGAAAGGGCTCCACCCTGTGAACCGTAGTAAGCGGCAACCGTACCCATGCTGTTCGTGTATACAAGAGCCACGGTCTTAAAAATTCCGTTTTCTAGCGGATAATTGTCAGAACCGCTATTGCAACCTGTTGTGAATCCGACGGTATCAAGAGGGGAGAGCACCGCGTTGCTGTTACCTTTATTGATGGCAAGCAAGTTTTGCGTGTTTGTCCCGTAGGTTGCCGTGACCAGATTTCCGAGGTCTGTTGTCGAGCTGACCATTATGTCAAACTTTACAACCAAAGTATTGCAACTCTCCAAGTATGGATTCAAGTCATAGCTGACTGAGGAACCATCTTTTGGCATAGCTTTATAGCCGTTTGTTTGGTCATCGAAACTGTCGTATACAAAAACTGTTTCGTCATAAACCGTTGTGCTCGTGGCATTTACATCCGTCGTCGCCGAGACGGGGAATACCAGCATCGACATGACGAGGCATAGCACGAGGATAAGAGAAATAAACCTCTTCGTTGTTTGTGTTATCATTTGTGCTCCTTTCGAAAATTACGTTTTTAGTTCCAAGTTTTGCCATTTTAAACCTAAATAATTATACCAGCAGGGCATACCGATTGTCAAGGAAAAATAAAACAAAAGGCTTTCCAAACTTAAAAATTGTTGAAAATACTCAAAGTTACTCTTAAATATTGGTAAAATTGCCTATTGAATTGTGCGCGCGATTTTTTTATAATTATTATGTCTAGGAATAACTGCGGCTTGGCTTAGCCGTAAGAAAGTCGGACGGAGTACCGCTTTGGCTTTCTATCGGCATAATTTACGAACAAAGTATTTTAACGCCGCAGGAAGCGGGCTTATACGCGCTCAGCCTCTTTACAGCCGTATGGTGGGATGGCAGTAGGGATACTTACGGCGCGCTCTGTCCGACTCCTTTACGGCTAAGAAACCGTGATCGGTCATACGGACGACTCCGTTATGTTGGGGCGGAGAGATTCCTGTCGCCTTTTCGCGTGACAACCATGCCGTTTTTATTCCGGACAACGGTTTTTCTCTACAAAACAAAAATTTTCAGAAAGGAATGAATCACTGAAAATGAGAAAACAGAACAAAATCATTTCGCTCATTCTTGTCGTGGCTATGCTCTTCTCCATGCTGGTTATCCTGCCGGTGGGAGCAACCGCGGCAAGTGAAAGCGAAACCTTCGTTCCCACGGCTACGGCTGAAGAAGTGTCGGGCGGCGCGTCCAACTCGGGCGGCTATTACGGCACGTTCGGTGTGACCGAGCGTGTGATTGCAAATACAGCCGGCAACCTTGCGACGAACGTTAGTTATCACAACTGGGACGATGCAGTCCTCGGCAAACGGATCTGGACCGAAGCAGGCGGAAATCAGTACTTGTCACTCAATACTTTGGTTGACAAGGCGACCGGTAACCATTACTTCGCGATCAATGCAAACCCTCCGACCGCCGATGAGAACAAAATAACCGTCACTAGCGCAACCTCCGCTTCCGGTTATTATGTAGTCGAGTTCGACTACGCTTCGGAGACCGACTTCCCCACCTCTTTCTTCATCTCCGTAAACATTGCTTATCCGGGCGGCGGCAGCTACACACAGCGTCTCGACCCCAATACTACGGGCAGTCCTTTCGCAACCTTGGCTGACGGGACCGCTGACGGCAGCTGGCACCATTTTGCAATGGTCGGCGACCTTGCAGCCAACAAGCTTTACGCCTACGTTGACGGAGCATTTGTCAAGGAAATCGGTGTAGCATACGCTGTGAGCACCGATCCCGACTACACTCAGGCGTATTACGTTGCCGGTGCCAGAGTTGAAGTTAGTGGTTCTCAGACAATGGGCACAGGAAACATCCTGAACCTTGACAACGCTTCAATCAGATCTTTCGCGTCAGACGATTCTCTCGCGGCAGCTCTTGCGGCAAAGGATCTGACCGCATGGGACAAGAATGTTGCTAATCCTACCGGCTCTCTTCCCGCGGTTGCAAAGGTTGACGGCGAGTACGTATATTCTCTCGCTGCTCTTCAGTCTGTTTTTGACAGCACTGTATATTCCACGGAAGTTGAGATCCTCCGCAGTTTCAGCAATGAGCTCACCGTTAACTGCGACGCCACCGTAGAGACTCACGGTATTCCCGTTACTCTCACACCCGGTACAGACGTTACGGTGAACGAAGCTGGTACCGTCAAAACCTTTGACGGTGTTAACAGCAGTGAGATCGTAAATGAGTATCCGACGGACCAGAATATCCAGAATATTATGAATGCCGTTTCTGACGGCACTGTAATGGGAATGAGTAGTTCTAGAAACTACGGTACTTACATTGACAGAGCCCTTGTAACCGATAAGATCACAGGGAACAAGTATCTGGACTTCCGTTCCTTGACTGCTGCAAATTCAAATACGTTGCATCAGTACACGGATTTCCACCCTGTCAGCAGTGACGCCGCAACCAGAAGAGGCTCAGACAAATTGAAGTACGCTTCCGGTATGTTCTTCGTAGTTGACTTCGACGTTTTTGTAGACGGTGAAGTTTTAGCGGATATGTACGTTAACGTCAGCCCGAGAAACAGTGCCGGCAGCTCTAAAGCGTCTAACAATACAAAGCTTCCGACCTGGAACCTCCCTGCCGGAGAATGGTCGCATTTAACTATGGTGTACGACGTGACCAATAACAAGGGTTATTTCTACGTCAACAATGCACTTAGTATGACTGTTGACAGTGCTTTGTGGAGTACAGGTACAAATCAGTATTCATATGCCAACTTTGATGCAGCGGTTGCAGACGGTTTGTATTTTGATGCTCTTCGCTTCAATGTCTATGAAATGACGAAAACTAATGAAAATCAGCATTTTGCAATCGATAATTTCGGCTTCAGATGCGGTATTACCGATGATGAGTGGCTCGCTGCCAACATCGGTGCGGCAAGTCTTACCGGTTGGGCTGCCAACAAGTACAACTCGGATTACGCATTCCCCTCTATTCCCGCCGTTGCTACCGTTGACGGCAATGTTGTAAGCTCTGTTACCGAGCTTAACGTCGCTCTCGGCTGGGGCGATGCTGCAAAGGACGTTGTCCTTTACCGCAAGCCTTACGGCGAGATCACCGTCAGCTGTGACGCTACCGTTGATACCAACGGCTACGCTGTTCCTACAGCGGGCACCGGTGCAACCGAAAGCAATGAGGGAAATGTTTATACATTTGACGCTCCCTTTGTTCAGAGCCTCTCGCTTGGAGACAGAGTTACCTCAAGCTTGACTCCTCTTATCAGTAATATTAAGGCGAAGGATGCTGACAATCTCTTTAAATCAATGGGCTGGAGCAACATATCCGCCGGTAACCATTTGAAAATTAGTTTGGCAACAAACCTTGCACAGGGCAACAAGTTCATGTACGTTGACGCCAACGCCAGTGTTACAAGTGCTTCCAACACCTATTTTGAGCTTCAGTCGCTTACGGATCTGACCTACGACGCCAACGTAAATCAGTACATGGTATTCGATTTCGATTATGCGCAGTTCACAGACGGTAGCGTTGCATTTCAACCTATTCCGAGAGATACCAGCAAAAGCAGCGATAATGGTCTGTGGGGTAACACCAGCCCTACGTTGAACCAGTTGGTTGCAGGTTGTACAAAGGGTGAGTTCCAGCACATCACTATGGTATACGATATGAACGCCAACAAGGGTTACGCTTTCGTTAACGGTAACTTTTTCGGCAGCGGTTATACCTATACCAGCGCTAATAATCACACAGACTGTTTCCTTAAAGGCACAACCATTAACTTCAACGGTATACGTCTCGGCGGTAACAGCAATGCCGGTTTTGCGGTCGGCGGTGTTAACATCAGACACGTGACTGTTCCGGTATCAGACGCCGCTACGAATAGCCTTACTGCGGCTCTTGCTTCAGGTAATATCTCCGTATGGTCCGACGCTACCACAGAGGTCATCACCGAGATGGCTCCTATTGCAAGTGTCAACGGTCAGTACTTTGCTTCGGCTTCGTCACTGGAGGCTGCTCTTTCCGGCGGTGAGAACCTTGAGGTTTATCTCGACAGGGATTTCGCTGAAACCGTAAAGATTGCCGCAACCGCAACGATTAACACTAACGGTATTACGAACTTCATCTCTGCTGCTCCCGGCTACCGTACGGTAGATAACGGAGATGGTACCATCTCCGTTATAGTAGACGACAGCGTCGGCAACGTTTCCGTTATGATAAACGGTACCGAAGTAATCCGTAAGACGGGTCTTCCTTACGGCACCGACTTTGCCGAATATATGAGTGAGAACCACATTAACCTCGGCGGCGTAATCATCGCAGGCGACAAGGTATATACCAATGCTTCCTGGAACGTGGCTCCCGGCATCGTTGAAGCTGAGGAGACCGTTTACGAGGTTACCGCTACCGAGTTCGCCGGCGACTTCCTTGTACTCAACGGAGACACCGGTGCCACGGTTACGGCTGACACCTTTGTCGCTGCACTTAAAAATACCACGGCAAATAAGATTATAGTTCTCAACAACGACATTAAGATTGATACAGTAAGTATTACCATTTACGCTACCAACACCGTTTATATGGTAGGTCACACCGTCGGCTTCGACGCTTCCGCAACCGGTAACCACGCGTTTGTTGTGAATAGCACTACCGGCAATGTTACCTTCATCGGCGGCACGGTTGTTGACGACGTCAGAAACAACTCTCAGAGTCTGTTCTTCGCAGATTATGCCTTCTCCGGCGAAATTAAGTTCGTAAATAGCGAAATTTACGGCATCGCTCACATTGCTTCCATGCGTGGCGGTACGTTCACGGTGCAGAACTCTGTTCTAACGGTTCCCATGTATCAGAACACCAACCCCTTCGAGGTTGCCGAGTACTACAATACAGGTTATACCGAAAACAAGGTTACTCTGAACCTGATTAATTCCAAGATTAAATACACGGCAATCAATTCGAGCGTATCTGCAGCCTTCATCACCGCTAAGGATATCGATAAGTGGTTGGCAAGTGCATCGGATACATATAAAGAAGCAGCACTTGCGAAGTGTGCAGATAAGCTGGTCAACGAGGTCAACATCTCCGGATGCTCTGTTTGGATCCCCAACCAGACGGCTCTGCTCACCACCAATGAATGCACAGACGGTGTTGCGAACGTAAAGTTCAATATAGATAACACCGAGCTTTTCGTCAAGAACCTTCACACTAATACGTACGGTACTGTAACCATCGGCGAGGGCGTTAAGTCTGCTGTCGCACTTACCGGCGTTAATCTTGCCGAGGGCATTGTAGAGATCAACAGTGGCGACGCTAAGCTGCCTTACGCTTACTCTGCAAGCTACGCTACCGTAACCTGGTCTGACGGCACGACCGAGAAGTGGGCAGATGGTTCCGTTCCCGTAAACGCTGCTTGCAAGAACGACGACGTACGTCAGGTTGTTGCAGGCGAGACCGTTTCCTTCACGAACTCCGGCTTCGCACCCGCGCTTAAGGCTAATATGACCCTTAATGCCAACCTTATATTCAAC
>CAZBQN010000015.1:0-45491 GCA_964494135.1 uncultured Ruminococcus sp.
GTCATCACCTCCTCCAACAAGCTGCGCACCTATACCACCGCTAAATATTACACCGATGACGAAATTCTAGTACAGATAACCACAAAGGGAGGTAAAAACTGATGGTAAAGACCTTTAAAGGCAGAGTAATTGCAAAGGGTGCGACATCTGCCCCTGCCCTGGTTTCTCACGGCGGCTTCAATACCCTCGCTTCCTTCCAGAAGGCGTTGCAGTTCGGGGATAAGACCTCCACCTGCTCCGACCAGAACAACCCCGATCTGTACGGCAAGCAGATGCTGGGCACAGCCCTCTGTCTTCCTCAGACCATTGGCTCGACCACAGGCGGCATGGTGCTTTACTGCGCCTGTGCCATGAAGCGTCAGCCTGCCTGTATGCTGTTCTCGGGTCCCATCGATTCCCTCGCCGCCGCAGGAGCAATCCTTGCCGACGTGTGGGTTGACGACGTGACGATGCCGGTCGTCGATTCTCTCGGCGATGAGTTCCTTGAATACGTCAAGGACGGCATGAAGGTCACCGTGGACGAGGACGGAAGGGTGACAGTTGAAAATTGAAAATGGAAAATTGAAAATGAATAATGGTTGAATAAAGCTGTCGGCTGGAAACAGGACGGGATGGATTTGCAAAAGATGTCCCGTCCTGTTTTTACTCCTTGTTAATTCTTTAACGCATTGTATATATAAAAAACAAAATAAAAAGTGCTTTTTTCTTGACAAAAATACGCTTTCGGAGTATAATAACAACAATTTAAAAAAACGGATTTTGACCCAAAAGATTAAAACCGAAAAACTGAAAGGAATATACGCTATGGAAAGAGTATATAATTTTTCTGCCGGACCCTCTATGCTTCCCTTGGAAGTGCTGGAGAAGGCACAGGCTGAGCTTCTGAATTACAACGGCTGCGGAATGTCGGTTATGGAGATGAGCCACCGTTCACCCGAGTTCGAGGAAATAATTCAGTCCGCGGAGGCACTGCTCCGTCAGCTTATGAATATTCCCGACAATTACAAGGTGCTGTTCCTTCAGGGCGGTGCATCGACCCAGTTTGCCGCAGTGCCCCTCAATCTTCTCTCCGGACACGGAAGCGCGGATTATATAGTTTCGGGACAGTTCTCAAAGAAGGCTTATCTTGAAGCAAAGAAGTACGGCGACATTCAGATTGCCGCATCCTCCTCGGGTGCTAATCCCCCCTTCTCGGTTATACCGGACCTGACCCGTGCTGATTTCAGACCTGATGCTGACTACGTACATATGTGCTTCAACAACACGATTTACGGCACCAAGTTCAAGGAAATTCCCGACACGGGTAGCGTGCCTCTGGTAGCAGATATGTCCTCCTGCATTCTCTCCGAGCCGGTCGACGTTTCAAAATTCGCCCTTATCTACGCCGGCGCGCAGAAGAATATAGCCCCTGCGGGCCTTACCATCGTTATCGTCCGCGACGACCTTATCGGCAATGCAAGACCCGATACCCCCGCTATGCTGGACTACAAGGCAATGGCTGATAACGGCTCAATGTACAACACGCCCCCCTGCTTCGCTATCTATATGGCAAAGCTGGTGTTCGAGTACCTTATCTCCATCGGCGGTCTTGAGGAGATGAAGCGCCGCAATGAGAGAAAGGCGAGCCTGCTCTACGATTACCTTGACGACCAGAGCTATTACAACACCACCGTTGAGAAGAACAGCCGTTCTATGATGAACGTCGTATTCACCACCGGCGACAAGGAGCTCGACAAGAAGTTCGTCACCGAGGCAAGCGCCGCAGGTTTGAAGAACCTTAAGGGTCACCGCTCCGTCGGAGGTATGAGAGCTTCTATATACAACGCTATGCCCTACGAGGGCGTTAAGGCGCTGGTTGACTTTATGAAGAAGTTCGTTATCGAAAATCCCAAATTCAAGGTAGATATGTAAGACGGGTCTTAGTAAGACAGGTCTTACGCAAAAAGGAAACAGGTTACAATGAAGAATATTAAACTTATGAATAAAATTGCCAAAATCGGCACCGACCGTTTTGGCAATGACTATAACGTAGGAGAGGACGTAGCAAGCCCCGACGCGCTTCTGGTGCGCTCCGCGTCTCTTCACGACACCGAGTTCAACCCCGAGCTTTTGGCTATCGCCAGAGCAGGCGCGGGTGTAAACAACATTCCCCTTGACAAGTGCGCTGAGGAGGGAATAGTGGTATTCAATACCCCCGGCGCAAACGCCAACGGAGTAAAGGAGCTGTGCATCTGTGCCTTGATCCTCGCCTCCCGTGACGTAGTAGGCGGCGTTGAGTGGGCAAAGGGGCTTGTCGCTCCCGACGTGGCAAAGCAGGTTGAAAAGGGCAAATCCGCCTTTGCAGGCTGTGAAATTCTCGGCAAAACACTGGGCGTCATCGGTCTGGGTGCCATCGGCGGCCTGGTTGCCAATACCGCCCGCTCCCTGGGCATGAACGTTATCGGCTGTGACCCCTATCTTACCGTGCAGGCGGCGTGGAGTCTGTCCCGCTCGGTTGAGCACGCGGACAGCTATGACGAGATTTACGCAAAGGCTGATTATATCACCCTTCACGTTCCCTCTACCAAGACCACTAAGGGAATGATAAATAGGGAGACCATCGCGAAGATGAAGGACGGCGTCAGAATAGTCAATCTCGCCAGAGCCGACCTTGTGGATACCGACGCTATGCGCGAGGCTCTGGAGTCGGGCAAGGTTGCCGCCTATGTCACCGATTTCCCCACTGAGGATACCCTCGGTCTTAAGAACACCGTCAATATCCCTCACCTGGGCGCCTCTACCGCCGAGAGCGAGGACAACTGCGCGGTTATGGCAGTCGACGAGCTTAAAGAATTCCTGAAAAACGGCAATATCAAGAACTCGGTCAACTACCCTGCGGTAGCCATTCCCGACATCGGTGCCAACCGAATTTGCATCTGCCACCGCAACGTGGCAAACACCCTGTCCCGTATCACCTCCGTGATATCCGGCGAGGGCATAAATATCGAGAATATGAGCAACGGCTCAAAGGGCGATTACGCATATACCATAATTGAGGTGCTGTGCGAACTTCCCGACGTCGTCGCACAGAAGATCGCCGCCCTTGACGGCATTATCAGGGTAAGAGTAGTCTGAGAATAGGTAAAACGAAAATAAAAACAGGAGCATATAAGGCAGGCGTAAAAGCCGTCTTCTATGCTCTTTTTTGTACGCTTTTGATATTCTTTTGCGAAGAAACGGATATGACCCGGGTAAATATGCACAACGAATATATGGATGAATATAAGCATAATGTATAGATAATACAAGAAATTCGTAAAAAGAATTAAATTGAGCCCCCTAAGAATAAAAAAATCCGTTATAATATACGTGGGAGTATCGGAGTCTGTTGAAAAAATGAAAACACAAGATCTGTTACACTTTATTTATCAGCAATAGTATATGCATTCTCCAATGGAAAACGGAGCTTTATGCAGTTGGAAAGTAATCTGTGTAAAAGAAAGGAAGACAATTTATGAAGAAGAAAATATCTCATTTTATCAGTCTGTCTAAGCGTGTTCACCTCGGCACAAGATTGGTGGCACTGGTACTTACACTTGTTTTGGTATTTTATGCTATACCTACAGTGGTTTTTGCCGAAGTGGGCGAGGCGGTTGCCTCGGTTCTCGGAAGCGGCAGCTCGAACAATTCGGATGGCTCTGCCGTTTTGCCTGCTGAGTCGAACATCAGCTTGGGGGATGCGTATTTGTATAATACCGACTTATACGAAATAGTGGAGCTGAGAGAGGAAAGTACTAAGCACTTTCATCTTCCCGACGGAACGTACATCGCCGCCCAATATCCGTACCCGGTACATTTTACCGATGATGACGGTAGCCTTGCAGATATAGATAACGTTCTCACGGAGTACGGCGACGGCTTCGGCAATAAGAGCGCGAGGATCAAATTCGCGAAGAAGACGACGGGCAATGAAACATTGTTCACCTTGAAGGAGAATAACACAAAAATAACAATGAGCCTGCTCGGAGCGAAAAAGGGTGTTGTGGGCTCTGTCACCAACGGCACGGATAACGAGGAGGACACCGAGCTTGGCAAGCAGCTGAACCTGGAGTGGCTGACAGCTTCAGTACTCTATGAGGATATCCTTAACGACATTGACTTGGAATACGTAGTACAGGGTCTGAATGTCAAGGAGAATATCATAGTTAAAGAGCGGTCGGAAAGCTATGCTTATGCTTTCGAACTGAAACTGACTAATTTAACAGCAGAGCTCTCTGAGTCTGGAGATATAAGCATACTTGGTGTGGACGGTAATGTTAAGTACCTGATTCCTGCTCCCTTGGTTTATGACTCTGCCGGAGCAGTAGCTCCACGGGATAAAGCATATTATTCGCTCGTTCAGAATGGCAATAAATACACGCTTACTGTAACAGCCGATACCGCATGGATGAACGCGGATGACAGAGCGTTCCCCGTAACGGTGGATCCCTCGCTGACAGTCTATGAGCCTGGTAATATTATCGATACGTACATCATTGAGAATAATTCGTCGGTAATATGCAGCTCCCTTGCTACAGCTGTTATTTCAAAAACAAGCACGACATATATAAAAGCTGCCGTTTTACCGAACATCCCCGACACGGCGTATATATCAAACGTGTCGCTCATTGTCAAATCCAAATCCCTTGTCGCCTCGGGTAACGTAGGCGCGTATGAGGTGACGTCTGATTGGGACAGCACGCTTACGTGGGACAAACACACCTCGATTTCGGCAGGTACGCTCGGCACACTGGTACAGGATTACAGCACAATTTCCTCAAAGGGTACTCATACTTTCAATATAACAGCTCTTGGCAGAAAGTGGTACTCCGGGGCAAATTACGGTGTTGCGCTGAAATACTTGGGTACTTCGGCAAAATTCAGCCTTACGTTAAACAGTACCGAGAGTGCGTCGGAAAAGCCGGCAATCACGGTGTCCTATGTTGATATGGGCGGCTTCGAGAGCTATATGCCTCTGATTTCTCATAGTGCAGGCTCGGCAGGCACGGGCAGGGTCAATCTTGCTACCGGTCAGCTGGGGATTACCGTACCTTTGCTTGGTACGACGGATTACCTTATGCCGATAACCGTAGGTTTGGAGTACAATTCCGCTCTGTCCGGAAAGGAGTATGTGTACGGTAACGTTAATACCGCTTATACAACTTCGTACACGCCTATGGGCTTCAAGCTTAACATTGCGCAGACCGTAATCTCAAAAATATATCTTGACGCTTCGGGCACAGAGAGAGTATACTACTTGTACATTGATGCTGACGGAACCGAGCATGCGTTTTATGTATCCGGCACGGACAGCACGGTATATTATGACGAGGACGGGTTGCAGATGAAGCTTAGCTTCAATCAAGATGGCAACCTCACAATTACAGATCCAAGCCGGCAGGTATTGGTGTTCTCGGCTATGTCTGCGACCCCCGCTGCCGAGGTTTCGGGTGCCTGGTATCTGTCGGAAATCAATGATGTTTTCGGTAACGCGGTTGTAATCGGATTTGAAAACGGTACATCATACAAACCCGTCAGCGTGTCGCTGAAACCGAAAGGTATATCTGCAATAGAAATATTAAAATTTCACTATAATTCATCCGGAAAGTTGGACGCGGTTTATAATTTAACATCGCGAGAGGCTGCCGTGCTGAGGTATTCAGACGTATATAATGGTGTTACTTCATCAACTGCTTCAAAATATTTGAGACAGATAGATTTTGCCGACGGTACAGCCTCAGTCACAGAAAGTAATTGGAACAGTTTTTTTGAATCAACCAACAATCGGACGAATATATCAGTGAATAATGCGGCGTATTACGTTTATGCTTCAACAGGCAGAATAACCGAAGCAAAAGATATTGTTTCCGCAGAGTCGATAAAATATGAGTGGGCAGTGACCAAGGTCGCCTATTTGCAGGAATACGGCGGAAGTACCGGCGGACAGCGTATCGGTATTACGTTTTTTGATAACTATACAGAGGTGCAGAGCACGGGCAATGACGACGTCTACGGTACCGAAGACGATATCAAGACCAGGTATGTGCTAGATGACCGAGGCAGAGCTGTTTCGACTTACTCCTACTCCTCAGACCGCACCGAGATATACGGAGCGGTGACCGGTGAGTACGAGGAGCAGGAAAATGCGAAGAATAACCTCGCTAACGAAACCGTGCTCAACAACAATTCACCGAACTATCTTATTAACGGAGATTTCTGCGACCGAACCGATGCAGGGGTATTGAAGTACTGGACGGTTTCCGGCAACTCTGCCGTCACCTACGGCAACGACAGTATAACAGTCACACCGGTTGCGAACGGCAGTTTTACTCTTACTCAGTACGTGCGTCTTGACGTAGGAGATTATACGCTGTCCTTCGTAGCGGATTCAAAATATTCGGATGGATTAACCGGAAGTGTATCGGTTACTTCGCAGGAAAGCTCAAGCATAAACGTATGCGAGGAGATCCCTTTCAAAACTAACCGGTTTGGCGGTGTATACTCCTCGTCCTCGGTGGTATCGGTATCATTTACCGTAACAGAGGCGATGGAGAGGATCAAGGTTGAAGTTAATATAACGGCTGCCGAAGTCAGTCAGCAAACGAAAGTAGCCTTGAGTAAGTTTATGCTCGCCGAGGGCATAGGCGTGTCGGATTTTAACCTCGTTGAGCTCGGTGATTTCTACATCTCTGCGGTGACCTCCGACGGTTCGACCACCGCGCAGCTTTCTGACTATTGGCAGAGTAAAACGGGCAGTACCGTGACTGTTGCAAACAACACTGATTCTCTGTTCGGCAATTGCCTGAGCCTTGGCGCACAGCAATACGGCGTTAACTACGTGAAGCAGAGGATTTTCGAGTTGTCGGAGAGCGAAATAATTGATATGATACAATCCCAGACTGCAAGCACAAATGCCAATAAGGTGTATACCGTCTCCGGCTTCGGCAAGGCGGCTGAGGCGATGCCGTCGGATACGGGTGTATTCGCCATTCGTGTTGACGTCTATTATTATCAGTCGTCGACAACGGATGATATCGTCAAGAGCTACTACTTCAATTTCATGCCTTCATGCCGCGAATGGCAGTTTGCAGGCGGCAGCTTTAACGCTAAATATGAAGATATCTATTATGATGAAAACGGTAACTACGTAAACGAGGACGGCAACTTCAATTGGGTGCGTGCCATAGATGTAGTATGTGAGTATTCGTATCAGGCGCAGGGAACCGCTTATTTTGACAGAATATCCGTGTGCGAGACTACGGCAGACCGCGTCGATTATACCTATTATGACGACGGTATGCTCCGCGCTGCGGAGAGCTACTTCTATTCCGAGTACTACGAGTATAATGATGACAACCAATGCACACGTGTTGCGAATAATCGCGGGGAGCTGACCGATTATACCTACGAGTCGGGTATACTGACTGCCGTTACGGATTATACCTTTACAGACGGAAGCGGTTCCGGATATTACCCCGCTTTTCTCCCGAACCCGGACTCCCGGATAGTGAAAACACCCGTAAAACGGCAGACGTATACTTACAACTCCTACGGATTGCTTACGGACGAGGTCACGGTACAGGTGACTCTCGGCTCGAACGGTGAAATAATTCCAGTCTCCGGGTGCGGACAGATAAAGCGGCATTGTGATTACGATGTGTCAGGCACGTCAAAGATTTTCGGCGCGCTTTTGAGAGATAAGAATAATACCACCGAATCAGTCAGGTATTTCTACAATACGTCAAATGGAAAGCTTCTGGCAAGCGTTGACGAATACGGTACGTCTGGTGTATCATATACGTATAATTCCGACGGAAAGCTCGCTTCCGTAAGGCCTGCAGCATACAGCACGTCTTCAAACAGCTATTCTTCCGAGTCGGAAGCCGAGAGGGTATTGTATGAATATAATTCAAAGGGACAACTGAAATCCATACAGACCGACTCCACTGTTTACAGATTTACATACAACGTATTCGGAAATACAGCCTCGGTAAAAGCAGGTGACTCTACTCTCGCGCAGTATACCTACAACGATTACAACGGAAAATTGTACAAAATTACCTATGGAAACGGCTTCACCGAGGAATATTCATACAACGAGATTGAACTTCTATCCGAGATATGGTATACTTACAGTGACGGAACAAGGACCCTGGCGTATTCCTATGAGTATACTAAGGGCGGCGAGCTGTATAAATTCACCGACCATATAGTTGGCAGATACACCGTTTACCGTTACACCGGTACGGGCAAGCTGATAAGTATGTCGCAACACAGTGTTGATGATACGAAATACGGCTTGGCTCGGTACTGCATGTATAATGACAGAGACTATCTGTTTATGTCCGGGTATTGTCTGTCATACTTTGAGGGCACCGCCTCAAAGACCGCAAATATTTTCGACTCTTACCAATACAGCAGCGACGGCAGGTTATCCGAGGAGGATATTTCAGCAAACTTGTTGGATGTTTATATCGATTACACCTACGACGTCTACAAGAGAGTCAGCGGTACAGCAATGAACGTAGGCAGCGACGTCTCGCCTTCACTCAGCATAGACTACGGATATACCTACCGCACCTATACCGACGGAGATTATATCTATACCGACGGTCGCGTATCGACCTTTACTTCTACGGTAAATGGTGTGACCCGTACCTATACCTATGAGTATGATTCCCAAGGTAATATTACCAGGATCACAGACAGCGCAGGTCTCACGTATGAGTATACATACGACAATCTTAATCAGCTGTTGTCTGAATCCCGTTCGGACGGTTTAAGATTTATTTTTTCCTACGATGATGCCGGTAACGTAACCTTTAAAGGCGAGTATGTGTTTGATGAATACGGCTGTGCTATCCATGACGTAGGAGATATAACGTACGACGATTCGGGTTGGGGAGATATAATGAAGTCGGCTTCCGGAATAGAATCGACGTACGATGAAATGGGCAACCCGTTGTATTATTACAATGTATACTACACGCAGTGGTCGGAGCTTGCCTATAACTTTACCTGGAACGGCAGACAGCTTGCCACCGCCACTCACAACGGAAAGTCGATGTCCTATACCTATAACAGTGACGGAATAAGGACCGGCAAGACCGTTGACGGAGTAACCACTACCTACCACCTGAACGGCAGTCAGATCATAGGAGAAGAAACGGACACCTATATCATAGTATACCTGTACGATGCGGCAGGCTCGCCGATAGGAATGCAATACAGGAAATTTACCTACGACAGCGGAGTGTGGGACACATACTTCTATGAGAAGAATCTGTTCGGCGATATAGTATCGGTATACGATGAGCAGGGAACAAAGCTGATAACCTACGAATATGACCCGTGGGGCAAAATATATACCACATGGACTTTTAACAACGCACACCTGACGGGTGCCGTAAAAAATCCTTTCTGTTACAGAGGTTATTATTACGACAGCGAGACGGGGTTCTATTACCTTAACTCAAGATACTACGACCCGGTTCTCGGCAGATTTATTTCACCGGATAGCGATGCGGTGATAACAGCTACCCCGGGCGCACTCACCGACAATAATCTATACGCGTACTGTGATAACAATCCGATCACAAGAGCTGACGACGGCGGCGAGTTTTGGTTTAACGTTGTGATTGGGGCTGCGATAGGTTTTGTTGGAGGTTTAATAGACCAAGCGATAAGTGGAAATTGGTCTGTAGAAGGCTGGATTCAAACCGGAATTTCAACGATTGAAGGTGCAGTAGCAACTGTTGCGGGACCCGTTGCCGGAGCGGTAATATCCGGTGTATTGGGAGGAGTTAGCAGTGCCATAGAAGGTAATGATAATGGTCAGATTTTGCTGGACGCTACTATAAGTGCCGGAATTTCTCTGGTTGGAAGCGGAGCACAATTAGTTGCAGGAAGGGCATTAGCTGGTGAATTTATTGAAAACGCAAGTAAACATGAACTGAAGATATTATCTAATCAATTGGGGTATGTAGGCAGGAATTTTAAGTCCGTCGGTTCATGGACAGGAAGAATAATGTTAGATGCTTCATTGAAGTTTATGGATGAAGCACCTGCAAAAATATTTGGAAAATCGGTTGAATTTATCGTGGATAGAAATATGAATGCGTTTGCGCCATAGGAAAATAGAGGTACTATATGAACTATTTTCACGGAGCGGGAAAAGTAGCTAAAATAATATACGACAAAAAGCACACCAGATTGTATTGGAATGTGGTTTTCGGAGTATTTATATTGATTATTATCATTGTTTTTCTTGCCTTTTTATTTCAATTTATGTGTGACCGTATGAGCTATGAGGAAAGCCGCGCATACGTAGAATACAAGGACCGGCGGCTGATTACAGACGGAGCAAGCTTCGATATCCCGGACTTGGACAAACAGGAAGTGGATATTAAATTCCTGACAAAAAACGTCAAAGAAGGCGATGAGCTGATTTTGAAAATCAGCTCAATTACAGGAGAATTATTGGAGGCACGAAAGGAACAGAAAATAGTGTACAAGAAAGCTGTTATCGACCCTGTCGCTAACTTCGTCGGATGGTTATTGTTAGGTTTCCCGATACTGGTGCTATGCGTGTTCATGCTTGTAGTCACAAATATAAAAAAACCGGGCAGACTAATCGATAAACTCCAAAGAACGTATTTGATCAGGCATTATGAGTGATTTTCCGAGGTATATGAACAAGTAATGGCGCCTGTCGGTGTAGCAAACACTCATTATATCTATATTTACACTATTTATATGAAGTATTTGACTGATGAGAGGTGATGTATGAACTGGTTCGATTTTGTAGTTGCTTGTTTTGGATTGTTTATCTTGGGTTTCATATTTACTCGCGGTGTAAATGACCACGTAATTGAATATGTGTTAAACAGAAGCACTAAGAAAAAGAGGAAAAAAGGGCAAAACTTTTTCGATTGGCTGTTTTACAGACGCTTCAGAGATGTTTTGCCGAAATCGTATCGCGTTTGTTATTACATGGTGCTCATCAGTTTTCCAATCATGGTTGCTGCCATTCTCATTCTATCACAATTCGTTGATTATGACATCGTACGTCCCGTATGTATGCTAATTTATGCATTGTTGGCTATAGGAAGACCGTTTTGGATTAATGTTTCTTGGGGTCTTTTTAGAGTAAAACGCTTGGATCCCGGGAGAACAATTGAACGAAAGAAGAGAAACAAAAAGTGATACGGTTTTGAGCCATAAATCCCCGGTGCTGAAATAACGCCTTTTTAAAACGGCAAGCTCCGCCTCGTCGGGGCTTGCCGAAAGGAGTTGCCGTTCAAGTTTATTGCTGTGTGGCTTTCGGTATTTCCAAATGCGAATTTTCACTATTTTGTTGAAAATTCGCTGAATATTCGCTGAATATTCGCTTTATTCGCTTGACAAAAGCGAATATTTGATGCATAATAGTATCAGTAAAATATCGGGGAGGGATCGATATGAAATTTGAAACAGAAAATATTGAGTTCAAGGCTCAGGATACTGACGAACTGTATAAAGAAGTAATAGCCTTTGCCAACACCGATGGCGGTACTATATATATTGGAATAGATAATGAAGGAAGGGTAACCGAGCTTGACAATGTGGATGAGGTTTATACCCGTATCACCAACGGCATACGAGACGCAATTCTGCCTGACGTCACAATGTTTGTAAAATATACACTGGGAGAAAATCGCACCATCTGTATTAAAGTGAGCGAAGGCTCCTGTAAGCCTTACTATCTAAGGGCAAAGGGGTTGAAGCCCAGCGGCGTATTTGTTCGTCAAGGCACGTCCTCTGTTCCCGCATCTGCTGAGAAAATCAGAGCAATGATCAAGGAATCCGATGGCGATAACTTTGAGAGTATGCGTTCGATGGAGCAGGAACTGACGTTCAACAGCGCAAAAAAAGCATTTGAGCGTTACAACGTGGAGTTTTCCCCGAATAAATATAGAGCTTTGGGGGTAACGGTTCAATCGGAAGAAGTGTATAGCAATCTTGCGCTAATCATCTCCGATCAGTGTACACACACCACAAAGGTGGCAGTATTCGCCGATGTGGAAAATACCAAGTTCCGTGACAGCAAGGAGTTCGGCGGCTCTATATTCGAACAGCTCGATAATACCTATGCATATCTCGCTCTCTGTAATAAAACGTCAGCTACGTTCAAGGGCCTTGAGCGTATCGAAAAGACTGACTATCCCGAAGAAGCTTTGCGTGAAGCATTGCTCAACGCGCTGGTGCACCGCGACTATAGCTTCAGTGGCAGTATCATTATCAATGTAAATGACAAGGAAATAGAGTTTATATCAATCGGCGGTCTGTTGCCCGGATTATCCCCTGATGACATTCGCAGTGGCATTTCGCAGCCGAGAAACAAGAACCTCGCTGATGTTTTCCACCGTCTGCGCTTGATTGAGTCTTATGGAACAGGCATTCGTAAAATATACAACTTATACGCAAATTGCTCCGAGAAACCGAGAATTGAGGTAACCTCCAACACCTTCAAAATAATCCTACCTAATATGAACTATGCAACTGATAAGGGTAGCGGCACGCGTATTACAGCGCAAATGCAGAAAATAATTGACTATATCGAGGTGAACGGTCAAATCACCGATCAGGGAATTCAAGACCTGCTTGGACTTAAGAAAACTCGCGCCTTCACACTCGCAAAGAAAATGCAAGATGACGAATTGATTAAGGTTATTGGGCGCGGAAGTCAAAAAGTATACGTTGTAAAATGAAGAAAGAGGGAATGGACCGGAGCATCCCCGGGTAGAGAGAAGCCCAAGTTCTTTGCAGCTTGAGCTATCCCCTGCCACGGGATGCTCCGGTCCATTTCCGCCTTTTCCGTCAAATTTTCCAAAAAGCCGGATTTAGCCACAAAAAAGTTCTATATGGGCGTAAAAAGAAAATATTTGCTTTTTTTCATATATTGTGGTACAATATATCTTTGGAAAATATATGTGTTAAAGAAGAGGAAACAGATATGAAGCGTACGGATCTGAGAAATATTGCAATTATCGCCCACGTTGACCACGGTAAAACTACTCTGGTTGACGAGATGCTTCGTCAGGGCGGAATTTACCGTGAGAATCAGGAGATGGAGGAGCGCGTCATGGACTCCAACGACCTGGAGCGTGAGCGCGGTATAACTATACTTGCCAAGAACACCGCAATTCACTATAAGGACGTCAAGATTAACGTTATTGACACCCCCGGCCACGCGGATTTCGGCGGCGAGGTTGAGCGTATTCTCAAAATGGTCAACGGCGTTATTCTTCTCGTAGACGCCGCTGAGGGACCTATGCCGCAGACCCGTTTCGTGCTTGAAAAAGCATTGGCGATGAATCACAGAGTTATCGTCGTTGTCAATAAGATTGACCGCCCCGACGCCCGTCTTGACGAGATAGGCGACGAGGTTCTGGAGCTGCTGCTGGAGCTTGACGCTACCAACGAGCAGTTGGACTCTCCCATGCTGTTCTGCTCAGGCAGAGCAGGTACGGCTTCCTTTGACCCTCACACACCGGGCAAGGATCTGACTCCTCTTCTCGATACAATTCTCGAATATATGCCTGCTCCCGAGGGCGAGGAGGACGAGCCCTTACAGCTTCTCGTTTCCTCCATCGACTACAACGAGTTCGTAGGCAGAATAGGTATCGGCAGAATTGAGCGCGGTACCGTAAAGCAGGGGCAGGGCGTTTCAATCTGCAACTTCCACGGCGACGGCAAATCCCGTCCTGCGAAAATCGTTTCCCTCTATCAGTTCGACGGCTTGAAGCGTGTGCCCGTCACCGAGGCAACCGTGGGCGACATCATTTGCTTCTCCGGCTGTGAGGACATCTCTATCGGTGACACCGTCTGCTCGCCTGCAAGGGTTGAGCCTCTTGAGTTCGTCAAGGTCGGCGAGCCCACCATGGAAATGACCTTCTCCGTCAACGATTCTCCCTTCGCGGGCAAAGAGGGTAAGTTCGTTACCTCCCGCCACCTGCGAGCAAGACTCTATAAAGAGCTGCTCCGTGACGTTTCGCTCCGGGTTGAGGACGGCGAGACGACCGACTCCTTCCGTGTTGCGGGCAGGGGAGAAATGCACCTGTCTATCCTTATCGAAAATATGCGCCGTGAGGGCTACGAGCTTTGCTGTTCAAATCCCCGCGTGCTTTACAAGGACGAGGGCGGCGTCCGCTACGAGCCTATCGAGGACGTTATCGTGGACGTGCCAGAGCAGTACGTCGGCTCTGTTATGGAGAAGCTGGGCGCGAGAAAGGGCACGCTGGTTGATATGCATCTGCACGGCAACCGTCAGAAGCTGTTTTACAATATCCCCACCAGATGCCTGTTCGGCTATCGCTCGGAGCTTCTGACAGATACCAGAGGCGAGGGTATTATCTCCACTATCTTTGCAGGCTACGAGCCCTTCAGAGGTGAGATAAAGACCAGGTTTACCTCCTCCCTTGTTGCCAGCGAAAAGGGCGTATCCACTACCTACGGTCTGTATCAGGCTCAGGACAGAGGTCCTCTGTTCATCGGACCCGCAACCCCTGTTTACGAGGGTATGATAGTCGGCGAGAATCCTAAGCCCGACGACATCGAGGTAAACGTATGTAAGGAGAAGCATCTGACCGCCATTCGTTCTTCGGGCGCTGACGAGAAGCTGACGCTTATTACCCCCGTGCAGCTCTCCCTTGAGGAAGCCATAGAGTTTATCACCGACGATGAGCTTATCGAGGTTACCCCCAAGAGCATAAGACTGCGCAAGGTCGTCCTTGATACCCCCAGCCGTAAGCGTATCCAGGCACAGAAGCGCGCCGCGCTGAAGAATCAGTAACAGCTCGCCCGTCGGCACAATATCCGAAAAGGCTGCACCCGTGTCGATTTTTCGGCTGTGACGGCATAAAATACCAAAACAAAAAAACGAGAGTCCTAATCTCTCCTCCTTTGATAACGAAACCCCAAAAATCCTGTGATTTTTGGGGTTTCTCATTTTATCCGGCTTTTTGACGTTTGTTACAGCTCCAAGCCCTGAATTGCGTTGTTATAGAGAAACGTCTTTAATGGCTCAGGCTCTCCCGTATTGTAGAAATCGAGAAGTGCAGCGTTGAATGCTTCCATATATCGATCGGTTACCGTCAGGATCCCCGCACCGTTCATAAGCAAAATTTTGTTTGCTGCCGTTAGGCTGGTTCTTTTGTTACCGTCCCAAAAGAATTGCCCTCTCGCGCCCCAGGCAAACACATCCAAAGCCTTCTCGGTTGCAGTAGTATCTTTGGCAAAGATCTCTGCCAGCCCGCGCTCTACGTCTTCATATACCGGGACAGGCGGAAGGTAGTCTGTACCCGATATTCCCACGGACCCCGTGCGGAGCTTGCCCCATTCAAGAGCCTCATTACGTGCGATGAACTCATTGAGCTTACAGATATACTCAACCGAGAGGGGAACGTCCACGCTGTTCATCAGATACCGCCACGCATCGCGCATATTGAGAATTGCCTGAATGTCGTCGAGGTGCACATTCGGCACGTTAACACCGTTCAGAATTGTCTGCGTCTCGGGGAAAGTAACAGCGCGGTTCTCCATTCTCATACCGCAATATACGTTTTCGTCCCATTTCTTTTTTGCGAGAAATGCGCTCTGTCCGGGGGTTAATTTATATTTGTCTTGATATATCATTATGCCTCGCCTCCCGCACTCTTGTCTCTCTGCATTGCCTCTTTTATTGCGCGTTGAATAAATCCGTTCACATTTCCGCCGTCGTGCTTCTCTGCGTGAGCTTTAATTAGGTCTTTTTCGCCTTTGAACACTCTGACCTTTATTTCATCGTAGGTCTTTGAATTGTATCTGTCCTTTACAATGCTCGACGTTTTTCCCATATTAACCCCTCTGATAACCTTTTTATCTATTATAGCATAAAAGGCGTACTGTGTACAGTATGGAATGTTTACAAAAATATACAGTGGTGGGTACAGTATTTTTGTTGAACATTCCATTTTGACATGGTGGGTACAGTATAATAAAGACATAAAGAATGGAAGGCGGGCGGAAGTGCCGAGTGGGGAAACGAGAACGCAACGTGAAATCCGCAACTGATAAGTGAGAGTGATAAATGATAATGTCATTCTCCGCTTTTTCCGCTGACGTTCTTCTCTTCTTTACCTTCGTCCTTCGCTTTTATCTCCCTGATTTCACACCATGCGTTTTTTGCGCACACTGCCAACATAGGCAAAAGCGGTAGTGCAAGCAAAAGGCGCGAGAGCAATACTCCGCGTAAAAGCAGCAGTAAAATAGCGTACAGCACGGTTATTACAAGGGTGAACGCCGTCTTCTTCACGTATATCGGGTACTCTCCCGACAGCCGCTTGAATATCAGTGAATTCAGCACCGCCATCAATAGATACGACAGCAGTACCGTCACCGCGGCAAAGCGGTAGTCCACCCTAGGCAACAGAAGTAGCGAAAGTGCCACGCTGACTATCGCCGACAAGACAGCCGGCAGGGAGCTGACGCCGCTGCGCTCGAAGTACATCTGCCCGGAGGTTATCGCCGAGGACAGAAACATCGGTATCACCGACAGAGCCATGGGATAGACCGCAGGTAGGCACTCGTGATATTCGGGCGGTGTGACTATCGCCACGGTTTCCGGCGCGACCGAAAGTATGAGCAAACAGACTAAGCATAGCCCCCGTGTCAAGATATCGAGCAGTTTTCGTATCCTTTCTGTCTCTCTCCCTCTCATTCTGCGCATCATCCAGGGCGACAGTGCGGACAATAGGCCTCCCGTTATCATCGTCAGCGATAGCCCCACAGACATTGACACGGCGTATTTGCCGAGAGTCGCAACGCCGTACACCCGCTCCACCGTTATCTCCCCGATGCGCGTTATCACCGCCACGGACAGATAATGAGGCAGAAGCGGCAGGTTGAACTTCAATAGATACTTCCATATCTCGAAGTCGAATATCTTTTTCCCCCTTCTCATTATCACTGTCAAAAGCGGTATTCCTATCACCCCTGCCATAACCGCCGAAGCAATTATCCGAGCTTCCCCACGGTAGGGTGTCAGAATTATCAGTGCCACCGATAAAAAGGGTATGCCGAAGGCGAGGACGAGGTTTATAAGAGCCACGCTTTTGTATGAGTAGCAGTAACGCCTGTCAGCGGTGTAGAAGGACACTATTGCATTCAGCATAATATGAAACAGCATTATCACACCGAGGGTCATATTCAAGCCCGTCAGCTCCTCTATCCTGTCGTAAAAAGCCAGGTACACAGCCCCGCCGATAATTGCCGACGACAGGCACAGCCCCAGTGCCGCCGACAGAAATTCCTCGCGGCGGTCGGCGTACTTTTGCAAGCCGCGAATTAACACGCCCCCCGTCATCTCCAGCGTCAGCACTGCGGAAAACAGAGTCAGCCAGGTGTTGTAGATAGGGTATTGCCCATATTCCGAAGCCGTCAGCAGCCGTGTGAAAATCGGAGTGCCCAGCACCCCCACGCTCCGAGCCACGGCTGAGGACAGTATATACCATATAGACGCTTTGGCAGGTAATCTGATTTTGCTCTCCGTCTTTGCTCGTGTCACTTTTCCACACTCCCCCTCGCACGCATAACCGTGTTTTCACTTGCAGACGGCGAACAACCTGCGCACTTCCGCTCTGCGGCTTCCTTCGCCTCAGAGCCTTTTCATTTTTCTCTTATTTTCTCCCGAGGTCGGTTTTGTATTCCGAGGTCCTGACACAACGGCGGAAAATACAAGCCTCAAAAATCCTGAAAAATCCTCCTTTTCCCGAAATTTCCTGATTAAATAAGCTTTTGTGTCATATATGTAAATAATTGCGGTTTTACGCATATTTCTCTTGACAACAGACGTCGCCGGGACTATAATGGAAACAAAAAAACGGAGATTTTGTTTCAGGTGGAAGAGCGAATTATACGTGAATCGATTGAGAGTCTGAGACGTGAGGGCTTGCGCTTTTCGGTCGACACTCTCGCCGAGAGGTTGAATATTTCAAAGAAAACGGTATATAAATATTTCCCGAATAAGGAGGCGCTCGCCAGGGCTTTGTACCGGCAGTATTATGCCGACGTATGCAGGCAGGCGGAAGCACTCGCGTCGGAGAATACGGATACGGCGCACTTGAATTTGCTGTCGCTGTATTTTGACGCAAAGGCGATGACGAGCTCCGAGATTTTCAATAAATATAAGCTGAACGGGTTATTGCGCGCATATACTGAGGAAGAAAACGGAAGGCTTTTGAAAATAATTTTTTCCTCCCTGCGTGAGGACTCCGCCGTCCTTGATGAAAAGTCCTTTGAAATAATCCTGGACGGCTCTCTTGAAAAGCTGTGTAATGAAAAAATCTCTCCCACGAAAGTTTTGGAAACGCTGGTGAAAATATTATGGTAATAATAGGTATACTTCGTATTTTTGCAATTCTTTGCGTCGCTTTCATTTGCGGACGGCTGGTTTCAAAATTAAAGCTGCCCGCCATTCTCGGCTGGCTGATTGCAGGCATAGTCTTCGGCCCTTATCTTGCCGAGGTGGTGACCATTGAGATCACAGAATCGGTCTGGTATAAGGTTTTTATAAAGGTGTTCGAGTGCTTCGCGGGCGTGATGATTGGACGGGAGATTGTCTTTAAGAAGCTTGCAAGGTCTGGAAAGCAAATTATCGGCATTACCTTTATTCAGTCGATAGGCACGTTCTTGTTCGTAAGCGCAGTTTTCTCGGTAGTATTTCTCATAGCCGATATACCCGTGTATTTGTCCTTCGTGTTTGGCGGAATTGCATTGGCGACGGCTCCCGCTCCCGCCCTGTCGATAGTCAACGAATACCGCACGAGCGGTCCTGTGACCCGAACGTTGCTTCCTCTGGCGGCTATCGACGACGTTATTGGAGTTGTCGTATTTTTTACCGTCATTTCGGTTATCGGAGGAGTGAACGGAGGCGCGCAGACGTCTCCGATTATTACCGTTCTCGGTATGATTTTCCTGCCCTTTGCGATAGGCATTGCCTTCGGCTTCTCAGCTTCCGTTTTAATGAAGAGGGTGAAGGGGAGCAATATTCGTTTTTGCCTGCTTCTTCTTTTCCTGTCACTGTCGGCACTGTGCGGCCTTTTGATTGACTTTTTCCTATTCGGATCCTTTACTGTAAATTATCTTCTTACCGGTATGGCATTCAGCGCGACGCTTGCAAACCTTGTGCCCGAGGATGACCTTGAGGACGTGCTGAAAATGTATAAGCCGATTTTGAACCTCTCGCTCGTCGTCGTTATCGTCAATCTCGGTATGCCCCTGGATTACAGACTGATTGCAGGTGCGGGAGTCTTCACGGCGGTGTATATTCTGTCCCGTGCGGTGGGAAAAATCGGATGCTCTTATATCGGCGGAAGGCTGACGGGCGCAGACCCGGCGGTGACGAAGTATCTGGGCTTCACGCTTTTGCCCCATTCGGGAGTATCGCTGGTGTTCACCGGAATTGCGACCTCAACCCTCACCGCCTTCGCTCCCGAGCTCGCCTCGGTAGTCTCCGGCACTATCGTTGCCGCGGCGATAATCAACGAGATCATCGCGGTTATCGTGGCAAAGCTGGCGTTCAAGGCCGCAGGCGAAATAAAGGAGCCGGGTGCTGTGGACGAAACCCGATAATCCGATATCCGCCTGATTAGCAAGCAAAAATAAAAAAGACCTGCCATTCGGCAGTGTCCGTCGGAGCTGATACGTATCGGACGTACGAGCTTTTGGCGGATGCCGTCAGGCAGGTCTTTTTATTCGAAAAAGCAGTAATTTTGCAAATTGTTGTTTACAATAATCATTCGGTAGTATAGTTGTCGAAATAGCCTTGTATAAGGACGATGGGCGTGCCCTTGTCGCCCGAGCCCGAGGTCAGGTCGCACAGTGAGCCGATGAGGTCGGTGAGCCTTCTGGGAGTCGTGCCCTCTGAAGACATCTTGCCCACAAGGTCGCTGTCCTTTTTGAGTATCTCCGACTTGATTGCATCGCGCAGAGCCTCACCCGACAGGTCGGCAAAGTCGTTGTCCGCCAGATACTTCAGCTTCAATTCGTTAGGCGTACCCTCAAGCCCCGGGGTGTAGGCAGGGGAAACTACAGGGTCAGCCAGCTCCCAGATCTTTCCGACCGGGTCCTTGAACGCGCCGTCGCCGTATACCATAACCTCAACGTGCTTGCCCGTAGCCTCGAGAATTCTCTTCTGAATTTCGTCTACGACGGGCTGACAGTTTCTCGGGAACAGCTTTACCTGGTCCTCGGTCGCCTTGTTGGAGCCTAAAAGACCGTAATTCTCGTTGTATCCGCTGTCGCCGATTGGAGAATTCATTATCTCGTCAAGACCGTAAACTATCTCTGCGCCTGCCGCGCGGAGCAGTCTTTTCGTTCTTGCTCTGGTGTGAATATCGCAGTTAAGCACGTTTTTCGTGTAGGGAAGAATGGCTCTCGGGTCATTGGCGAATATAACCTCCGCCTCGGCGCCTGCCTCCCTTATGAGCTGTTCGTAGTACTCAACGTAATCAACGCCGGTGAAGCGGTGCTTCTCGTAGCCGAAAAGCTCCCGATACTTCTTTATATCCAGAACGTCGCGGTAGGGGTCAACTCCCTTTTCATCGAGCAGATCGAGGCTGACCAGATGGTTTCCTACTTCATCCGAGGGGTAGGAGAGCATGAGGACAATCTTCTTCGCTCCCTTCGCGATACCGCGCAGACAAATTGCAAAGCGGTTGCGCGACAGAATGGGGAAGATGACGCCGACGGTCTCACCGCCGAACTTTCTTCTTACGTCCTCGGCAATATCGTCAACGGTGGCGTAGTTGCCCTGCGCCCGCGCGACGATGGCTTCGGTCATGGCGATAACGTCGCGGTCGCCGATTTTGAAGCCGTCCTCCTTTGCCGCCGTGAGTACAGACTCCGTGACGATATCTGCGATATTGTCGCCTCTGCGAATAATTGGTGCGCGGACGCCGCGCGAAACCGTACCTATCATACGACTCATAACAGTAACACTCCTTTTATTACCTCGGACAGCTGCCGAGGATTATATTTTTAATTATTTGGTAAGAATCCAGACAGCCATCTTGGACTCCTCGCACCACAGCTTACCTGCGGAGGAGTAGTCGGTCAGGTGCATTTTTTTGCCGTTTGTCAAAGGTACCTGGACCTCCAGTATGCAGTCGTAGGGAGCCTTTGGCTTCTCTGTGAGAGTAACGTCAACGTAGCCGTCGGGATTTACCGCAATCTGTACCGGCTTGTCAACGCTGTACCCGAGACGGTTATCCTGCGCCAGCATTACAGGACCGCGGCGTAGGGCAATATGCTTGTGCGCTATGGGGTCCTCTCTGTCAAAGACGGGTACTATGTAGTTATGTCCCCAGATTACCTTCGTCATCGTGACCTGAGTGCCGTAGGAGATGGGCAGTATAGCCTGAGTGCGCATATCAAGCTCTATTTCAATCGTGTCGCCGTTTTGCCACTCTCTGTCAACTACGATATATCCGTCGGTAGCCTTGATCCTCTTACCGCAGCACCTTGCCGAGGTGTTGAGACTCCACGCGGGATTTCTCAGCGAAAGCGTGAAGCACTCGCCGCCCTCGCACTCAACGGTGATTTTAACCCTTCCGAGCTTCGGATACTCGGTTTCGGTGCATATTGTCAGAGGCTTGCCGGAGGGGGTAGAGGTCTTGACTGTGCCGTCAATATACAGGTTCATCACCAGACCCCCCTCTGTATCAAGCACGTGCATCTTGGGCACAAGACCGATACCTGCCGAGCCAATGCAGGCACAGCAGCCGTAGTAATGGTTGTCTGACATGAGCTTCAAGCCTCCGATACCGTTTCCTCTGGTGCCTGCGGTAAGGGGAGAGTAGGAGTCGAAGGGCAGGGGCTCGATAGCCCAGTCGGGATGCTCCTTCTGTATCATGGGCTCAACGACCTTTTCGGTGTTGACAGAGCCGAGGTATGCGTTGTATAGCGAAATCTCAAAGGCGTCCGCGTACTTCGGGTCGCCGGTGAGCAGGTGCAGCTGATAAAAGAACTTCATCAGGGTGACCGTAACGCAGGTCTCCTGCATGATAATGCCGTTGTCGGTGTTTGCCTGTCTCACGGTAGAGTGGTCGAACAGCTCGTGAGTACAGCCGCAGCAGCCGATGACGGTGAAATCGGTCTCGAGAATTCTGTCTGCGAAGTTTATGACAGCCTCCCTGTGCCACTCCTCGCCGACTATTCTGTAATATTCCAGAAGTCCCTCGAAGCAGGAGGTCATCTCGTAAGCCTTTGTGACGGGGTACTGGCAGGGCATAAGCTCGTTTTCGTATGCCAGCCTGAAGATGTTCTCAATATCGGTGGCACCCGAGTCAACTATGTACTTCGCAAAGTCGAGATATTTCTGCTCGCCGCTGAGCGAGTACAGACGTACTACCGGCTCAAGAATTGAGGAGGAGTTAAGACCTCTCCAGTGACGGGTAGCGGTGGAAATATGCTTCTTTCCTTCTTCCGCGGGTCCTATCTTCGCCATTATGCAGTCAAGCTGACGGCACATCGATTTGACTATCTCAGCCTTGAACTGCTCGTCGTCGCAGATCTCGTAGAAATACTGCATACCGAGGAGCACGTACTTTCTCGACCACATATCCCAGCCGTCGAATTCGTGGGAGCGGGCGTAGGAGCTGATTCTGCCGTCCTCGTCCGCACTCTCCATCATATCCTTCACCGTCTCTTTAAGCATTGCGTAAAGCTCGGGACACTTGGTGTAGGAGTAGGTGAAGCATGCGCCTCTCATCATCTTGCCCCAGTATTCGCCGCGCCAGCCTGCCTCATAGTCTGCGTCATGCTCTCTGAACTGGTTGACGAATCTTTTCCACAGCTCGGGGCGCAGGAGCTGAAAATCCTGAATGAAGTCGGCAGTCTTGTCAAGGATACCGCGGTACTTGTATTCGTTTTCATAGTCTGCGAAGAATTTATCTGTTTTAAGTCTCGGTCTGTTTTGGGGATTGTTTTCGTAAAGCTGTCTCATTGTTATTCTCCTAGGAATATTTTACGGGAAAATTATAGCACGAAGACGGACGTCTTGCAACACTTTTTTCGCTTTCTTTGGAAAAAACTCTTTCGGTAAAGTAAAAACTGCGTGTCATTTGCACGTCTTTTTGTAATCTTTATACAATTATTAGTCGATGGCGGTGAAAATTTGCCTTCGGACTTGATATTTTTTTTCGATTGTGCTACAATTGCCTTAATAATTATTAAAGGGGACGGTGTGAAAACAGCTGATGGAAAAAAACAATTTTAAAGCATGGCTGTACCTTTTGCCGGCGCTTTTGTTCGTCGCCGTATTTCTGGTATACCCATTGATAGATGTTTTTATATATTCCTTCGAGGAGAATTTCAATTCCGCATCGCAGACTCATACCGGTATAGGCTTCGGCAATTTCGAGTTTGTCCTGAAGGACCCGTACTTTATGCAGGCGGTGGGGAATACCCTGGTTTTAGTGTTCATCACCGTACCCGTGTCGACTGCTCTTGCGCTTTTAATCTCCGTGGGACTGGCTTCCGTAAAGAAGCTGCGTAAGCTTTTTCAGACCGTGTTCTTTCTCCCTTACGTCACCAATACCTTGGCTGTCGGCATGGTTTTTATGATTTTGTTCGACCAGACTGACCAGTCGGCGGGATTCTTCAATACCCTGCTGTCGGTGTTCGGTATGACACCGGTGGACTTTATAGACGGTCCGTACCCGGCAAAGCTGTTCGTGCTTTGCTTATATACCGTCTGGGTCGTTCTTCCCTTCAAGATACTTATTCTCACCACGGCTTTGGCATCGGTGAATTCGGATTACTACGACGCCGCACGCATTGACGGCACAGCGCGCTTCCGTATGTTTACGAGAATTACCCTTCCCATGATAGCGCCTACGCTCTTTTATCTTATAATCACCGGCTTCATCGGCGCGTTCAAGGCGTACAGCGATGCGGTGGCTCTGTTTGGCACGGATCTTAAAACCACGGGTATGAATACCATAGTCGGCTACGTCTACGATATGCTCTACGGCGAGGGCGGCGGTTATCCCTCCTACGCGTCTGCCGCGGCAATCATACTCTTCTTGATAGTGCTGACCGTGACGACCGTCAACCTTCTCATCAGCCGACGGAAGGCTCACGTATAAGGAGGGCGTATGGACGAGAAAATTGTACCGCAATCTGCCAAAAAAACGACACGGGGCAGGGGCTTTTACAAAGAAAAGGTCACTACCGGCATGACGTATACCATGCTCGTAATCTGGGCGCTGGTCGTGCTGTTCCCGTTCTACTATATGGTGATGACCTCCTTCAAATCGTCGGGGGAGTACAACGGAGAGCTGATACCTAAGCTGTTCGTTTACGCGCCTGTGTTTGATAATTACGTTACCACCTTTACCGAGATACCTTTAGGTACCTACTTCCTCAATACGGTTATTTTCACCGTTCTGACCACCGCTTTTATGCTGGCGGTGATTATTCCCGCATCATACGCCTTTTCAAGGCTGAATTTCAGGGGCAAGGAGTTGTTGTTCACCCTGCTTCTGTCGCTGATGATGATTCCCAATGAGCTCGTTGTTATCACCAATTTCGTGACGATTACAAACCTCGGACTGCGAAACACGTTTACAGGTCTTATACTGCCTTCCGTGACTTCGATTTTCTACATTTATCTTTTAAAAGAAAATTTTTCGGGCGTTCCCGACCAGCTTTATTATGCCGCAAAGGTGGACGGCACATCGGATTTCAAGTATATGATGAAGGTCATGCTACCGATTTGCAGACCCACCGTAGTCACCATTACCATACTTAAGGTCATCGAGTGCTGGAACTCCTACGTTTGGCCAAGGCTCATCACCGACAACGAGGCGTATTACCTTATCTCCAACGGTATTCAGCAGGTCCGAGAATCCGGCTTCGGCAGAGAGAACATTACCGCCATGATGGCGGCTGTTGTCGTAGTTTCACTGCCCCTTATTGTCCTGTTTATCATATTCAGAAACAAGATTATGGAGGGTGTTGCCAGAGGAGGTATCAAGGGATGAGAAAAATAAAAATTGCGTCAGGCGTTATTCTTGTCTTTGCTTTGCTCTTCTCGCTTTGCTCCTGCCACGGCAAATACGTGCCCGAGGTTGACGACGGCGGCATTTCCGGCGGCGGTGAGGAAATCCCGGATACCGGTAGCGACCTGTTCGAAATCCCGGAAGCTTTGGATATGACGAAAGAGTACAATATCACCTTCTGGGGCAAGAATGAGAACAACAAAACCCAGAAAGAAACCTACAAGGCGGCAATAGCCGCTTTCGAGGCACTCTATCCCAATATTCACATTACTTACAAGGCGTATACCGATTACAGTACGATATACCGTGACGTTATCACCAATATTCCCACAAAAACCACGCCCAACGTATGTATTACCTATCCCGACCACATCGCCACTTACAAAACCGGCGAGGATGTGGTAATCTCCCTCGACAACCTGATTGCAGATGAGAAATACGGTCTCGGCGGCTCTGAGCTTCGCTTCGACGGTGTGACCCGTGACGAGATAATAGGCAAATTTCTCTCGGAAGGCGTTATCGACGGAGAGCAGTACGCTCTGCCTTATATGCGCTCTACCGAGGCGTGCTATGTAAATGTAACTTTACTTGAAGCACTTGGTTACGAGTTGCCGGATATCCTCACATGGGACTTTGTATTTGAGGTCTGCGAGGCGGCGGTGGAGAAGAACGCCGACGGCACCTTTAAAGTTAACGGTCAGAATTCAATGATTCCCATGATATATAAGTCTACGGACAATATGATGATCCAAATGCTGGAGCAGAAGGGAATAGACTACTCTAACGACGAGGGAGAGATTCTGATTTTCAACGAGGACACCAAGGATATTCTTTTCGACCTTTCAAAGTATGCGGGTATGCGCGCCTTCTCTACCTTTACGATATCCTCATACCCCGGCAACTCCATGAACCGGGGTCAGTGCATATTTGCCATTGACTCCACCGCCGGCGCCACCTGGATGGGAAGCGACGCTCCGAATATCGACATTCCGGCATCCGAGCTTGTTGATTTTGAGATTGCCGTCAGAGCTATACCTCAGTACAATACCGAGGAGCCGAAAATGATTTCGCAAGGTCCCTCGATCTGCATTTTCGATAAGAGTGACCCCGGGGAGGTAGTTGCAAGCTGGCTGTTCGCCCAGTATCTGCTCACCGATGGGGTACAGATAGCCTACGCCCAGTCCGAGGGCTACGCTCCCGTAACCTCATCCGCGCAGACCAATCCCGAATACCTTGACTACCTGTCACGTGCCGGTGAGGACAATAAGCTCTATTACAGCGTGAAGATCGATGCGACGAAGCTTTTGCTTGACAACATCGACAACACCTTTGTCACTCCCGTCTTCAACGGCTCCGCGGATCTGCGTCAGACGGCGGGAAGAATGATAGACGAGGTCGTTTCCGATTCAAGAATAGGTACGATGATAAGCGGTGCCTACATTGACGATCTGTACAGCCGTATGATAGCTATGTATCATTTGCCCGTGTCAGGCACGGATCTCGCAGAGCAGGCTATGTCGGGCGGTGCCATAGCTCTGATTGTGACCCTTGCTGTTATTTGGGTGGGTATTGGCGGCTTCGTTCTGTTCGGTGTATACAAAAAACGAAAAAATTCCCACGCCTCTTGACACCGTAACGAATTTGTACTATAATTAACTCGTTCTTAAAAAACCAAAAATAAGGAGAAAAACAATGAAAAAGATTATTGCATTTGTTCTCGTTGCAGTTCTCGCACTGGCACTCGTTGCTTGCGGACCCACAGGTCCCTCTCAGTATGAGACCTTTATGGAAACCGAGATCGGACAGACCGTAACCATCGAGGCGTACGTTCAGGGTCACCAGTCCTGGTGGAACAATCAGATTACCGTTTACCTTCAGGATAAGGACGGCGGCTACTTCGCTTACAATATGGAGTGCACCCAGGAGCAGGCTGAGAAGCTTACCGCGGGCACAAAGATCAAGGTTACCGGTAAGAAGGCTGAGTGGGCAGGCGAGATTGAAATCTATGACAAATATGACCCCTGCAAGCTCGTTGAGATTATCGAGGGCGACACCTGGGTAGCTGACGCAATCGACGTTACCGCAAAGATGGGCACCGATGAGCTTATAGACTATATGAACCGCAAGGTTTCCTTCAAGGGTCTGACCGTTGTCGCATACGGCGAGAACGGTGTTGTTGACTACGACCCCGATAAGTCCGACTCCGATGTGTACTTCAAGGCTCAGGATGAAAACGGCAACGTAGTTACCTTCTGCGTTGAGTATTACCTGACGAACTCCACCACCGAGACCTATCAGAACGCTCTGAACCTTAAGGTCGGCGACAAGATTGACGTCGAGGGCTTCCTGTACTGGTACAACGGTGCTAACCCCCACGTAACCTCTGTTACGGCTGCAGACTGATATATTTTTAAAGCTACAAGCGCAAGAAGGGGCTGTCGACTTCGACAGCCCCTTTTCAATTTATCAATACGTTTTTTTGAATATCGCATATTCTTTCCGACCGGATAAGATGCGTGGCATTTTACCGTATATCCTTCTTCGTGTATTTCAGATAAGCAATAATTATTCCGCTTATTCCTACGACCGCACCGATAGACACCAAAGCTAAGTCTAAGCTTCCCTTAGATACGATATCAGCGCCATCGCAATATCCGAACGGCGTTACGTATTTGAGAAACCCGGCGGCATCGGAAATGTTTGCAATCAGGTTGAGAAAATACATCATTACTGAAATCCCCAGTCCGACGCCTGCTACACCCTTGCGAAGGAAAGCCGAAATACCGAAGCAAATTCCCGCAAGCTCCGACTGGAGCAGATAATAGGCGAGATGTAAGAGACTGATTTCTTTCCAGGGAATTGCCTCGCCGACAGCGGCTATGGAGCCGACCGCAACAGCGTAAATAATTATATTCATAGCCGTAATCTGAATAAGCACCGCAATCAGCTTTTCGGTAATAATCCTTTTGCGGCTGACGGGATGAGTCAGCAGAAATTCAGCCGTTTTTTCCTTCTCCTCTTTGCTGAGAATACCGACTGCGCAAAGAGCCGCGTAAAACGCGCCGCCGAGCCCCAGAATATTGCCGCACTCAACAGCGTAAAACCCCGTCAGCGTTCCGAAATTCAAACGGTCCATACCGAACGCCTCGGTGAAGGAGCCCATAGAGGCAAAAATATCGTTTAAGCCCTCCATTTGCCCCTTCATTTCGGGGAAAAGAAAAATGCAGATCGCAAGCAAAAAGCCGATAGAAGCCGTCCATATAAAAAATGCAGCCTTGCCTTGTCTCAGCTCGTGTTTTACAAGTGTCATACCGTTTCACAGTCCCTTTCATAATAATGCATAAATACTTCCTCAAGATCCGGCTCGGTAACCGTAAGGTCATCAACCCGACCCGAAGACAGCGTGCGCAGAAGACTGCCCATATCTCCGCTGTAAAGGAAGCTGACCGAGCCTTCAAAATCCCTCCTGTCGCGAATACCGTCCAGATTTTCAAGGTCTGCTTTTCCTTGAACGGTTACGCGCTTTGCATTAGTTTTGGCAAGAGCGTCAACGCTGCCGCACGCAATGATTTTACCGTCGCGGATAATCGCCGCACGGGTGCAGTTGCGCTGAATTTCAGAGAGGATATGACTTGAGAGAAAAATCGTTGCTCCCGACTTGTTCCTTTCCTGCAAGATGTCAAAAAACTCCTTTTGCATCAAGGGATCCAGTCCGCTCGTGGGCTCGTCAAGCAGGAGTAATTCGGGTCGGTGCTGTAAAGCGCAGACGATGGCAACCTTTTTCCTGTTGCCGAAGGACAGCTCATCTACCCTTCGGGATATGTCAAGCTCCAAGCGCTCACAGAGCAGCTTTGCCTCGCCGGTGCAATCCTTCTTTCGCAGATTGGCGGACAGCTTTAACAGGTCCTTTACCTTCATTCTCTGATAAAACAAGGCCTCCGAGGGAAGGTAGCCGATATTCTGCAGGATTGACTCCTTTTCTTTTGTGATATCCTTTCCGAATACCGCCGCTGTGCCAAAGGTGGGTGCAATAAGACCTGACAGTATTCGGATTGTGGTGGATTTTCCGGCTCCGTTGGGTCCGATAAATCCGAAAAAATCGCCCTCTTCTACCGTCAGATCAAGGTCAACGACACCTCTTGCCTTACCGTAGTATTTCGTGAGCCTTGCCGTTTTGATTACGTCCATATCCGGTCATCCCTTCCGAAGATATATACTCTTCCAAAAATTTAATAGCTTTGAAAAGTCCTTTTCCATTTGCTCCATATCCGAATTGCCTCGCCGAACCGTCTCCCATAGATATCCCTCGGACGCCAGGTACATTTCGCGGTACATCATAGGAATGTCAAGTCCCGGAATAAACTGTTCGGGATTTAAATTAAGCAGCGTCCTCTCAGCCTTCAGATTGAAGTATTTACGGTAGCTTTTCTGAACTTCGGCGGATATCTCCGTATCATTTTCGTAAAAAGCCTTTATGGTAAAGCTCGCCATGTCAGGGTAGAGACGGATGATCTCCATTTTTGCCCTCATACCCCGTTCCATACTCTCAAACAGATTTTCCTGTTCGTAACAGTTATACTTTTTCAGATATTCAATTGTTATCTGTGCGCATTTGTCCCACAGGAACATATACAGCTCTTTTTTGTTGTGAAAGTAATGAAAAAGCAGGGATTTGCTGATGCCCGCCGCATCGGCTATTTCACTCATAGGACTGTTTTTATAGGAATTCCGTGAAAATACCCTGTATCCCGCGCTGATGATTGCATTCTGCTTTTCCGTGGGTAAAGAAAAGAACCTTTCATTCATATCGTAACCTCCGTCAAACGTACGAGAGCCGAACCGAACAGCCTACAGTCGGTCGTTTCCGTCAGCTTTCGCCGTAATCGTTAACCGATTCGGTCAATACTATTATAAATCCGTTGACCGATTTTGAGAAGACCCTTTTTGAAGAAAATTGAAAATTGAAAATTGAAAATGGAAAGTAGGAAAACGAGGCACCGTGAATTACACAATGCCTCGTCGTTTTTATATTGGTTTTTTGCCTTTATTCGCTTCTCAGGGCAATGACCGGGTCCTTCTTTGCCGCACTGCGAGAGGGGATAATACCAGAGATAAGCGTCAGGCCCATACTGATAAGCACCAGAGCTACGGCACCGCCGATGGGCAGAATGGCCTGCAGGTTTGCAATTCCCGTCAGCGCGTAAAGGATGACGTTAATCGGGATACATACAAGGTAGGTGAACAGCACGCCTATCATACCCGAGGTAAAGCCTATGATCATAGTTTCTGCGTTGAACATGCTGGAAACGTTGAACTTTGATGCACCGATAGCGCGGAGAATACCTATCTCCTTGGTGCGCTCCTGTACCGAGATGAGAGTGATGACTCCTATCATAATAGAGGAGACGATAAGGGAGATTGCAACGAACGCGATAAGCACGTAGGTCACAGCGTCGATTATCTGCGTTACCGAGGACATGAGAATTCCCATATAGTCGGTGTAGGATATCTTCTGCGCGTCAGAGGCGCCGTCGTTGTAATCCGAGATAGCCTGAGTGATAACGTCCTTGTTCTCAAAGCTGGTAGCGAAGATGTTTATAGAAGACGGGTCGTCAAGGTCGATGTAGCCCAGCAGCTTCAGATTGTCCTCGTAGGTGGACTTTGAGAACTCGGTAATACGTTCGTCGTCATAGTAGAGGGCACATTTTGCGGCGCTGAGACTGCCGACTAATGTATCCAGCGCGGGGGCGATAGCGGGAGCGAGGGCTGAAATCTCGTCGTCTATCTTGCGTGACAGCTCATCAAGATCTACTGTCGCGGATGGCTGAATGTCGGCACCAAGTCCTTGCAGAACCTGAATTTTGATGATAAGCGAGGTCATTTCCTCAACCGTCGGGCGAATCATATCCATCAGCTGATCCTTCGTTATGCCCTCAAGGTACTTGTTTATCGCCTCGGCACCTGCGCCGGTAGAGGCGGATATTGCGTTTGCGATTATTACCTTCAGCTGTTCCTCGGAAGTGTCGTCTGAAATGCCGAACATAGACAGAGCATAGTTATAAACCGCCTGATACATTACGGGATTATTCTCAATGTCGATACACTGAATCTGTACGAATATCTCCGCCTTCTTCTCGTCGGACAGGGTGGTGACGTAGTCTAAGAACTTCGCCTGCTTCTCCTCGTCGGTCATATTTGAGGCAGATGATTTGAAGGGCAGTCCGGTCAGCACGTCGTAGTCACGGTTTTCATCTTTCAACTGCGCCTTAACGACTTCCGTATTCTTCGACTGTTCTATAACGTACTCCGTCAGCTCGTGAGTGTAGCCGATAGAGCCCTTCAGCATCGGAGTATCGGTGGTCTCCTTAGCTCTGATTATACCCGTGATGCGAAGCTCGGTTGCACGCGCACTTTCGTACAGTGCTTTAAGTATCGTTTCGTTGTCGGACATGTCGTTGTATACATTGCCCGCTTTTTGGTAGAATTCCGAGGGGATTATGGTCTTGAAGGTCATACCGCAGACCTCCTCGTATGTCCACCTGTTCCGTCTGTCCTCGCCGCCTTCGGGCTTGCTTCCTTCTTCGCCGTTCAAAAGGGCGTTCACCGCCTCGTCGATAATTGCGTCGATTTCATCCTCCGGAATAAGACCGAGAGCGTACAGCGTCAGGTCGTCCAGCTCGTTGTCCTTGTTGACTATCAGTACGACCTCGTCGTAGCTGTTGGGCCAGCTTCCAAAGATGCATTCGTACTGCTCTTCAATCATATTGTTGATACTGTCGCCCTTTTCAAGACCGGGCAGCAGCTCCTGCCACATTGACGTGCCCGACGTTAGCATTGACATCATCGGAGAGCCGGAGGAGGACGCGAGATTGCCGGTAAAGCCGCTTCCCGTATCCGCGCCGCCGGACATCATCTTCACCATAAACTCCGCCATCATCTTTCGCATCAGCTCTCCGGTGTCGGATTTGACAATGTTCCCGTCCGGGTTCTTCGTGTATACTACCGGGCTGATGCTGTACTCGTACTGAATACCCATTATTGCGTTCTTAAGCGGTGAGTCGTCTTTTTCCAGCTCTTCTTCAAGAAACGCCTTGAAGGCGGACAGGTCGTTCTCGTTTGAGTCTATACCGTACAGAGCCTTTACCAGCTCGCTGATAACCGGGTCCTTGTATATCGCGTCGTTTTCGTGATCTTCTCCGCCTTCGCCGACGCTCATCATGCTGGTGATAAGCGAGGAAATATCCACATTAGTTGACTCCAGCGTCAAGGGATAGGAGGAGAGGGTGCTCTCCTGAACGTAGCCGATATATGCAGACGTACCTTGCGATACCGCCAGAATCAAAGCGATGCCTATGATACCTATACTTCCCGCAAAGGATGTCAGGAGAGTGCGCCCCTTCTTGGAGAACAGGTTTTTCAGCGACAGCATGAAGGCGGTGGGGAAGGACATGGAGGGCTTTCTCGGCTTCCTGACCTTCTTTGCAGGCTTTTGCTCGGGATTCTCTGACACGTTTTCTTCCGGGGTATTGTCCAGTGCAATCTCCCGGTTGTACTCCTCGGCAGTCAGGGGCATCGTGTCGCCGATTATCTGACCGTCAAGCATGCGGATGATACGGGTGGAATATCTCTCTGCCAGATCCGGGTTGTGAGTTACCATTATAACGAGTCGGTCTTTAGCAACCTCCTTGAGTATCTCCATGACCTGCACGCTGGTCTCCGTATCAAGAGCACCGGTCGGCTCGTCGGCGAGAATAATGTCGGGGTTGTTTACCAAGGCTCTCGCTATGGCAACTCTCTGCATCTGTCCGCCGGACATTGCAGAAGGACGCTTGTTTATCTGGTCGCCGAGGCCTACCGCTACCAGGGCGTCAATGGCTCTTTTGCGCCTTTCATTTTTCGACACGCCCGACAGGGTCAGTGCCAGCTCTACGTTGCTGAGCACCGTCTGGTGAGGTATCAGGTTATAGGTCTGGAACACGAAGCCTATGGAGTGGTTTCTGTATGTATCCCAGTCGCGGTCCTTGTATTCCTTCGTCGATCTGCCGTTAATTACCAGGTCGCCTTCGGTATATCCGTCAAGACCGCCGATTATGTTCAGCATAGTGGTCTTTCCGCAGCCGGACGGACCGAGTATGGACACGAATTCGTTTCTTCTGAATTTGAGGTCTACGCCCTTCAGTGCGTGGACGACGCCGCCACCCGCGGAATAGTCCTTCTTTATGTTGTATAGCTCCAGCATTCTCTTCAGCTACCTCCGCTGTATTTTTTCGGATTGCGTTTATTATGGAAAAATTGTACCATATCCTTTTGGCATATTCAATAAATAAAGTCTGTATAATTTGTTATCTTTTTATTAACGCCTTTGAGCATAAGGACAAAATTTGCGGTTCGTCAGAAGAATACGTACTGCGTTCACAATTTTGTAATATTATTGTGCTAATATGAATCCGTACGGCATACCTGCCGTAAAAAATAAAAAAGAGGAAATTGCTTTTTGAAGAAAAACACCACGTCGGAGATTGTAGCGTAACCGGGAGGCTCACGCAAATACATTCTCGCGAAACCTCCCGGCATTTCGGTCATCATATTTCAGGAGGAAAAATAATGAAGAACAATGACTATATTATCCGTACGGAGAGAAAAGAAGAACACAGAGAGGTTGAGAACCTCGTCAGAGAATCATTTTGGAACGTTTACCGTCCCGGCTGTCTTGAGCATTACGTTTTAAATCAGCTGAGGGACGACCCGGATTTTGTCCCCGAGCTTGATTTCGTTATGGAAAAGGACGGCAGGCTCATAGGGCAGAACGTTTTTGTCAGGACTGAGATCAAAGCTGACGACGGCAGGCTTATCCCCATTCTTATGATGGGACCAATCTGCATCTCTAACGATCTGAAAAGGCATGGCTTTGGCAAAGCGCTTCTCGATTATTCCATAGACCGCGCACGTGAGTGCGGCTACGGCGCTATATGTATGGAGGGCAATATCGATTTCTACGGCAAGTCAGGCTTTCGCCCGGCTTCCGAGTTCGGTATACGTTATCACGGAGTGCCGGAGGGTGAGGATGCGTCCTTCTTTCTCGCGCTTGAGCTGATACCCGGCTATTTTGACGGTATTACCGGCGTGTTTTCAACGCCCGCAGGGTATCTGGTTGACGAGAGGGAAGCGGATGAGTTTGACAGGACCTTTCCTGCAAAGGGGAGGCTGGTTCTTCCCGGTCAGCTCTTTTCGTAAGACGCAGTGCCACGACCCGTTTCAGACGGGCGACGGAGCCCTGATAAGTCACGGATAAATTCTGAGGGATGGCACATCCCGGCGCAAGCGAAAATGACCAAAAAGCTTAAAAAACAAAAAATGAGCTGAAAAACGGGTTATAAGGTTGAAATTTTTTGCATTTTGACCTTAAATCCGGGTCATTTTCCATCTTCGTTTTCAAGGCTCACCGTACATTTGTATGATTCTCGCCTCCGGAACGAAGGCTTTCGCTCCGGATACTCCTATCCCCGAACGTATTTGAGGGTAGCTCAAGTTTTTTGCAACTTGAACTACCCTCTTTTTCAATTGGATATGTAAGGCATGAAAAGGCTATTGGCGGATGCTTGATTTTGCAATAACGTCGAGACGGGTCAGATAATCACGCAGAGCATCCATGCCGCATACCCGTGTGTCCCGAATTTCGCCCTTGTTACTGATTTCCTCCGTATATCCGCAGATAACGACCGTGTAATTGCGCGTATCGTCAAGATCGGCACCGCCGGTTGAAAGCACGTACGGAAAAGGATTACCGTCGCCGAACAAATCAAATCCGTCCTCGGCAAGTTGCTTGATTTCCCGACCGGAAAGAGTAAAAGTTTTTATCGTGTCCACCCAGCCCAGCGGGTTTACCGTACTGATTATTTCTTCGTCGACGGGACCTGCCCACAGGCATCCGTTTACGCCGAATTTGTTTTCTTTTCCGTCGTGGTATGCGCCGAGGGAGATAAGCGAGCAATCGGCTCCGGTGGCTTCGATAAACGCGGAGCCGACCAACCGTGCGGTTTCCTCAAGCGTCAGGTTCTCAAGGACGTCCGCAAAAGAACCGTTCCGGTTTTCGAGTGAATCCCGCAGCGCGCTGTTCATTACGGCAATTACCTGTTCGCCCGTCGATTCCCCAGCGTACCATTTCAGGCACTCACTGCCGACCGGAATGATAAGATCTTCCCAGCCTGCGTATGCAAGCGGCGCGCTGAATCCGGCGTTCAGGAGTTGAATTATCTCGCTGTATTCAGACATTTCATCCTCGTCACCCATTGAGAGCGGCAGAAATTGCTGCTGATTTCCGGGAAGCAGACTTTGCCCCTCATCGGTAGAAATGAATGCCATAAATTTCAGCGCATCCTCCAGCTTTTGCTTGTTCTGCGGCTTTTCCAGATCTGCATTCAGACCGTAGTAGCAGGCAGTATTGGTGATATAGCGGTTATTGGAGCCGTCCATACTCAACCAGGGCATCAGACCGTACTGATCTCCCGTCCCGTCCTCGTTTTGTGAGAACTGAAAGGTTCCGCCGTGAACGAAGAATGCGGTGTTCCCTTCACGGAAATGAGATATGGCGTCGCTTGTGGTTTTTTCAAACCATCTCCCGTCTATAACTCCGAGATCGATCCACCTCTGCATATATTCAACGGTGCTTTCCCATACGCCGTCCGCGGTGGCGTTTCCGCTTAAAAACCGCTCCTTCCATTCAAGACCTTCCGGTGTTCGGAGAAAAACGGTGTCAGCGAGATTGAAAAGATACTGAAATCCGTTTCCGGTGAATTCCAGGGATGTGGCGGAAATATCCACGTTTGCCTCGGTTATTTTCGGAACAAGCTCCTCCAGCTCACGGAAGCTGGTGGGAACCGACCACCCGTGCTCGTTAAAAAGAGTTTTATTATAGTAAATCCCAAGAACAGAGAAATTGCATGGGAGCATATAAATTGCCCCTTCGATACTGCATTCATTCAGACTTGATACCGGATAGTTTGAACTGAAGTCATACACGGAAAGGTCTATCAGATATTTCTTCTGAATTCCCGTATCCGGCAGAATATTGGAGGTATAAATATCCGGAGCGTGCCCAGTCTCGAGAATTTTGTGGAGGTAGGAGGTCGAATTATGTCCGCTGTAGCTGATGAACTGAAGATTTACCTCCGGATACGCTTCCTTGAATGCTTTTTCAAACTGAGTATAGTCCTTACCGGCTGTCATGATTGTAATCGGCTCGTGAACCTCCTCGGGGCTGGGCGAGCAGGAATGTAATGACAGGCACGCGAACACGATAATGACCGACAGAAGACATACGGTCAACAGTTTAATTTTCATGTTAAAATTACAGCTCCTTATTTCGGGATATCGGGTTTATCATGCGGTCAGACGTTATCCTTCGCTTTTTTGTACTTCACAAGAGTCGAAATCAGAAGCTTTCCGCTTATAGGCTTGGAGAGATGCCCGTTCATTCCGGCTGCCAACGATTTTTTGACGTCTTCCTCGAAGGCGTTGGCTGTCATCGCAATTATCGGGATGACAGCGGCATCCGGACGGTGAAGCGAACGGATTTTCTTCGCGGCCTCCAGACCGTCCATCACGGGCATCATCACATCCATCAGAATTGCGTCAATACTGCCGACGGCGGAACTATCAAAGACCTGTACCGCTTCCTCGCCGTCGCAGGCGATCAGGACGTTGGCGTCCGCTTTTTGCAGAAGACGCTCTGCAATATTTCTGTTAAGCATATTGTCATCGCAAAGGAGAACCGTCATGCCCTGAAGGGCGGAAGGCGGAAGTGCTTCTTCCAAATGCTCTTGCGCAGGGGATGGATTCTGACCCGGCGCAAAGGTCAGAAGAATAGTAAAACGGCTTCCTTCGTTCTCCTTGCTGTATATGTCGATGCTGCCCTTCATTTTATCGATAAGCTTCTTGACGATCGCCATTCCAAGCCCCGTGCTTTCGTGGGTGCGGCCGTAATGGCTTGCCTGCCAGAAGGGTTCAAAGATATGTTCCAGACATTCTTCGTTCATACCTATACCGGTATCCGAAATGACAAAACGGAAGCTTACGCGCTCGCCGTCGCATGATATCTCCTCAGCTTCAAAGGTTACCGAGCCGCCCTCATTCGTGAACTTAACGGCGTTGCCCAATACGTTGATCAGCACTTTGCGCAGATAGAGATCGCACCCTATCAGATACGGATGCCGGAATCCGGCACACTTATACGTAAAGCTGATATTGCTCTGATCGGCGGAGCTTTGTATGATTGAACAGCAGGTGTCCATAACCGTTCGCAGATCGAATTCTTTTTCTTCCGGAGTACCGCCGCTGCTTTCCAGGCGGCTCATATCCAATACGTCGTTGATGAGGGAGCTTAAATGCATGGAGGCGGAACGGATATTTGACAGACAAAACCGCAGCTCATCCGTAATATCCGGGCTTTCTTCTGCTCTTTCCAGCATTCCGAGGATTCCGTTGAGAGGCGTACGGAAATCGTGAGATATATGTGACAGAAACTCGCTTTTTGCCATATTTGCTCTGTCGGATTCGTCTGCCGCCTTTTTCAGCGCGGCATTCAACTGCTTTTGCTGAGCAGCGCGGGTCCGCATATTGAAAGCGGAAACAAAGCAAAAGATGATTATTGCCGCAACCAGCACGCCTATCGCCGACATCGCAATGATCTTATAAATTGTTTCGTTCAGCAAACGCTCAGATCCGCCGGTCATTTCATCGGTCGGGACGATCAGTGTAACGACCCAGTCGGGCTCGAAGATAGGCGACATTGACACGAAATAATTGCTGCCTTCATATTCAAATTCAATACTTTCCCCCGCGGCATATTCCAGACTTGTCCTCAAATTCTCAGAGCTCTTTCCGTGCAGGACCTTGACGTTATCGAGAATCCGCATAATGTTGGCGGATGTGTTGAAGGCGCCGATATTGTTTCGGCGGTATATGCTGCGACCGTCGGGATGAATAATAAAAATATCGGCAGACCCGTCAAAACCGGAGTAGGAAAATGCCGAGGAATATTCTTCCGGCGGCAGAATCATTACGGCGTGTGTGATCTGCGTACCGTCCTGCAGGACCAAAGGATTACTGAGGCGGCGCAAAAAAAGCATGTGTTCTTTTTCTTGCTCAAAGGTGATAGACGTGATGACAACCTGACGCTCGTCCGCGGATTTTTTCAGAAATTCGATGTTTCTGAACAAACCGATATGACCGTTGGAAAGGTAGTAATTTGTCTGCGAATCTATAACCGATAAATAATAACGGTGGTTATAAATTCCGCTTTCAGCCTCCGAAAGATGAGAAGCGAGGTCCTCCTTCTTTTCGATTTCCGACGTTAGCAAATGAGCGAAGGCGGCGTCCGCCACGTCCCACGAGTAACTGCAGATTGAATTTACCGTTTTGGCAATTTGCTCGGAAACCTCGTTCAGATTATGGCTTCGCTCTTCGTACAGTTCTTCGCTTAACGACTGAAAAACCGAGCAGGCAATCAAAATGAAGGTTGTAAACAGCAGGATAATAATTATTATGCCGATAGGCAATGTTATGCGGTTGTATATGTTTGTCTCAGATTTTCTCATTATTACACCAGCCTTAACGCTTGATCCCGTTGGCGGTAACGCCTGATTTCTCCTTATACTTCAAGACCGCTTGCTGAATCTCTTTTTTGCTTTTCTTTCTGATAAGAACCTCCTCTCCGTTTTGGAGAAGACAGACGTCGTTTGCTTCGCTGACGTAGTTCATATTTACCAGATAGCTCTGATGACAGCGTAGGAATCTCGGATCGTCCAGTTCAGCTTCTATCTGACTAAGCTTTTTGTATACGTTGTACTCGCGGTTCTCCGTCCTATGCAAAATACATTTCGTATTATTGCTTTCCACATACGTAATTTCGTTCAGCGGAATATACACTATATTCGATTTTTGCTTGATTTGATAGCAGCTGCAACGATATTCGGGCATAAAGCGATCGAGAGTCCGTCGGATGTCGTTAAGACTGTATGGCTTCAATATGTATCCCGACGCATAAACGTCATAGCTCTCAAGCGCGTAATCAGCCGAGGCGGTACAAAAAACGATCTTTCCCCGGTACGAAAGCTCTCTCAGCTTGTGAGCAATACGCATGCCGAACGAATCTCCCATAAACAGGTCGAGGAATATGATATCGAATTCCGCGTTTTCCATAACGTCGTAATAAAGATTAGTTCCTCTGTCGTACAGTATGAATTCGCATTTTACCGAAATTTCGGAAAAATATTTTTTCAGCAGAGAATGCAGAAGATTTCGTTCCAAATCGTTGTCATCGCAAATAGCTAAACGCAAAGCAGATTCCTTTCCGGACGAAATTATTGCATTATGATCTCAAGCTGTATAATTCGTCCTCGATAATATCAAATAAATGGATAGAGTCAACGCCGTATATATTAAGCTTGTCTGCCAGCGCTCTCATCCATGCAATGTCGTCGGATACGCCCAAGACGCAGTTTTTAATATCCAACAAGCCGTTGTTGAATGAGCACGCGCAAATACCGTACTTATGGTTCCCGATTTGCGCCGAATTGCTTTTCCTCGCTTCTTTCGGGCTCTTGCTGATTACCACGTAGTTTACCATTTTCTTTACCGTCCTTTTCTTCAGATTCAAAAATATCTGCTTTCGGAAGCGTAAATTTTCTTCCGATGAATCGTGCAGCTTAGATTATACAAGAAAATGTCGGTAAATGCGCCAAAATATGAATTTGGCAGAGTTAATGTAGAAATCGGTCAATTTAAAGCAATGTTCAGTTACTCATTTTGTATTTTTGTATGGCGGAGAGCACACGGTCATACTCTGCTTTAAGCTGCCGCAGGTCGGTTGCCGACGGTTTGATATCTCCTCTCAGCTTCTCGCACAGAGCGGCGGCACAATCTCCGAGACGTGCAAATCCGAGAGTATAACCGACTCCCTTTAAAGTGTGGGCGGCACGGAAAGCACTTTCGAGGTCGTCCTCCCGCAAGCTCTGCAATAGCGTGTGGTATGAGGGATCGTTTGCAAACTCAAGCACGAATAATTCGACGGTTTCCGTATCTTCCAGCCGTGCGATTACGCTTGTCATATCCCCGCCGACCGATTCGTATAATTCAGATAATGACGTCTTTTTTGCCTTGTGTGCTTCCATTTTATCGCTCATCCTTTCTTCTATGGCAGACTTATACGGCAGTACTCGTCAGTACGCCGCCTTTTTATGCTCCCGGTCGCACAGATTTTGTCAAATGCTCCCAGCCGACGGCGTCTATGTGAGAGTTCTCCCGACTTATCCGCAAAACATTTATATACCGAAATCTGTGACCGGATATCTGAAAACGGCAGATGGAATACGCCCCGCTGTCCGTGCTTTTTCCATAAATTATTTAATAAAATTATATATTATTTGTAGAAAAAAGTCAACAGAATTTAAAAAACCGCCTGACGTTTGAAAAAACGCCTGACGGTTCACGGGATTTGAACCTCATGGTTAAATCTCCTTAAAACGCGACTCAGACATAACGTTTATATAATTTTCGTCGTATTTATGCACCGAGCGAAAGATACCGTCGTCAAGTCCCGTTATACTGTTCGGCTTGCCTTTAACAACAAAAATTTTTATACAGTCCTTTGATGGCGCAAGTTTTATAATCGGCTCATGAATTCCGTATCTTCTTCCTGCAATGCGAGGTAAAACAGGAAACTGCTCCCACTCTATGGTATTGTTTTTGCAATGAATAACAGAATATTTGTTTGCTCGTTTTCTTGTAAAATAGATTTCGTAGTTTTTATCTTCAAGTGTGAATTTTACGAGTCCGATTTTATCCACAAACCAATCCTTCACAAATTCGTTCTTCAATTTCGCAAAACAAGTATAGATTTTACCCATTGTTTTTCTTCTTCGCGGTTCTACAAGATGCAATCAATATTCTTTTAATTTCCTCTGCCAAAGAAAGAAGATTATCGAAGTCATAAGTAATTAAATTCGTTCTTTTGAGCAAGGTGAGCAATAAATACTCTCTCCCATTTCTTTAAGAGATATGTGTAATTTAGAGATAAAGTCTGCTTTGCTATTTCCATATATGGCTTCGTTTATGTTCGCACCGACACTCGTTGCGGAACTTAACAGTTGTTTTGCAATCGTTGTGTCCTTTTTGATTTTAGAAAACTCCTCATAAAAAAGCACGACTTGCGTTGCAAATCCATAGATTTATCAAGTAATGGGCTGTTCATTATCTTCACCTCCCTTTACAGTACGATTATATCGTATTTTTATCTTAAAACCAATACTTTTCGACCGATGGGAGAAAAGTTACCTTTTCTTTTCTCTCTTATCTCTTCTCCGGAAAAGTCGCGCGGGATTTGAACTCATGCGTCCCATCACGCCAAAGGCGTGTATATCATCAATGCGTAGCATTGTATATCACCAACACGCAGTGTTGTATATCATCAAGCCGCAGGAATACACGCTAACGCGTGATGATATACACCTTCGGTGATGATATACCGACTTACGTCGGATGATATACCAAGCCTGCGGCTTGGATAAAAAAACAGACAGGTCGAAACCTGTCTGTTTTTTGAAAGGGTTATAAAAAAGATTTTTTTCGGGGGAGCGCTTACGGGATTTGAACTTAACTGGAATTAGCGCAAATAGTTCACGTGAAAACAAGCAAGCGTTATTTAGTTAGCTTATCAAGATAGTCTGTTGAATTTGAAACTTTAACAAATCCGACTCCTAATTGCGTTATTTTCCCTGATGCAGCGTTCCAACTGTAAAACATGTCGGTTTCTTTACCATCACTCGAATTCGTCATCTCAATACCATCTTTTTTAATTTTATATGTTCCTTTTTTCTCATAAACTCTTGGTTCGCCCAAAACTGCACCGGAAGAAGTGTAATATTGTCCCACATTTAAATAATAAAAATTTCCACTGGGATAAAATACATAGCAACTTTCATATTCATAAAAGCCACCATTGTCAAAGTACATAGTATCACCTTTATATATCCATGTGCCAATGAGTTCTGCTTTTACAGACGCATCATCAAATCCACACGAAGCAAATGATACACATAAAACAAATACAATAATTAGCAAACTAATTATTTTTTTCATTTTTTCTTCTCCTTTTTTATTTCTGATCTTTTTGCGTTTTTAGGTATATGCCAAGGGCTACCCTTTTTGTCTTGCGTAGCTCCCTCAATTTTTCCATCTCGGCACCACTTTTCGACCGTTTTTTGTGACACTCCAAATTTTTCAGCCGCTTCTTTTGTTCCCATATCAGCCATATTACTTTTCTCCTTTCTTAAAACAAAATCAACTAAAAAGATCGTTTTTGAGTTGTTATTTAACTCACGCGTCTAATTATAAGCTATTTTCAACTATTTGTCAATACTTTTAGTTAAAAATGTTATAATTAATAATTAATAAAAAGAGAGGAAAAATATGAATATTGGTGAAAAAATCAGAAACGCAAGAGAAGATATGGATTTATCACAAAGAGATATGGCAACCCTTATTCCTATGAACCAATCTAATTATTCAAAAATAGAGCGTGACATTCAAGAGCCTAATCTTGAGCAATTGCGTCGTATTTGCCAAATATTGAACCTTGACTCTCGTTATCTTTTAAACCTCGGAGATTTTTCTTCCATAACTCAAGAGGATATGAAGCTTTTAAAAGATATAAAAGCATTTATGGAAGAGCATAAGATATAAAAACAACAGAGCAATGCCCTGCTGTTTTTATATGCGAATTTGCCCCCACGTCCTCAATCACGACCCACCGCACGAGTCGCATAGTCGTTCATTGTCGCTCCTCATGCGCGCTTCGTGAACTCCTTGCTTTGTCGTGTCAACCGTCGTCAAAACAACACTCAGTTGTTTTAACTTAGGTTGCAAGTTATTCGCCCGTATCCCGTAGGGACGCGCTCATAGAGCGTAAATCGTGAGGCTCAAACCCAACCGCAACTCGCGCTTTTTTTGTGAAAGGGCTATAAAAAAGATATATATGCCGTTTTACTTACGGGATTTGAACTCTCGTGTCCCATCACGCCAAAGGCGTGTATATCATCAATACGTAGCATTGTATATCACCAACACGCAGTGTTGTATATCATCAAGCCGCAGGAATACACGCTAACGCGTGATGATATACACCTTCGGTGATGATATACCGACTTACGTCGGATGATATACCAAGCCTGCGGCTTGGATAAAAAAACAGACAGGTCGAAACCTGTCTGTTTTTTGGTTGCGGGAGTGGGATTTGATAGTGCAGTGCAGAAAGCATAGTGCAAACATAGCCCGGTCAAGTCGCATAGTCGCCGGTTATCGCCTTCGCAAGTCTACGGCTCTGCCGGCTCCTTGCTTTGTTGACTTCGCATCGAAAAAACGATTATCAATCGTTTTTTCTCGCTCACCCAACGAGCTACGCTCGTCGTTCCATAACCCGAATGTCGTGATGCACAGAGCCAACGCCGCGACCAAAAGGAAAGAACTCAACCACCCGAGAGGGGAATTGAGTTCTTTTGGTTGCGGGAGTGGGATTTGAACCTCACGACCTTCGGGTTATGAGCCCGACGAGCTACCGGACTGCTCCATCCCGCGATATTATTGGTGCCGGAAGCCGGGGTCGAACCGGTACGAGAAAAAATCTCACGGGATTTTAAGTCCCGGGCGTCTGCCAATTCCGCCATTCCGGCATTGCGACCGTGTTTTCTTCCACTTTGCTTGACTATTATAGCACCTTTTATTCGGTTTGTCAACCCCTTTTTAAAGTTTTTTCTGCGACAGATTCCGACAGCTTCCGGCTGTTATCGAAAACGAAGGTATTGCCTGGATTTTGCATCTTGAAAACCCACGTTTTCCAAAGGTTGAGCGAAAATATCGGGAAATAATCATATAGTATAGTGACGTGCATTATTATATACAAAAAATATGCAATTTTTGCTTTTTTTCAGCGGAATCTTGAATTATTGTTCCGACAGTGATATAATGTTACCGCAACCGTAACAACCGAAAAAGGAGAGACGCTTTAATGATAGATTTAGTTATTGAGAAGTTAGTGGAGATTGTGAGAATTGTTTTGCGTTTTTATCCGATAGCTTACTTTTTCCCGGATGGCGTTCATGGCTTGACTGCGGTTGGGATTATGTATCTGGTTCTGGGCTTTTTGGCACTTGCCATTGTCGGAAAGATTGTTTTTTGGATTTTGCGTAAGGTATTTCCGCAGCTTAAATTCCTTTGGAAGCTTTGCGGCATTCTTTTTGGACTTTACATACTGATCGGTATTCTGGCAACCCTGGCGTCTGTCTTGTTCGGAATTATATATGGTAATGCATTGTTTTCGTGAAAAGAGTCTTGATCCTATTATTGTTTTAGGCTTTCACTTACGAAAGGGATCTGAAGATGAATGAATTTCCGAAAGTCGTTGCAGGCCTTATATATCTTTGGCCGAATTTTGCCGGGGTAATATTGGGTCTTTTCCCCGACCTTGGCACCGGGCGGCTCCGCCCGCTTATCGAGATAGTGCTCTGTATGGCAGGACTTATTGCTCTTTGGATCGTGGGCGTTTTAATACTTAAAATTCTCAAAAAAGCCCTTTACCCCCGGGGCGTGTATGGAAAATCATCGGAGTTCTTTTCAACCTGTATATGATTACAGGTATATTGGTATACCTGACGTATTTCGTCTTAGCAGGCGGTGTCAGCTATATTTTTTATCTTATAAATTCGCAATAGCGTGTTTTCGTAAAATCTACCTTTGTGCAAATGAAGCCTTACACGAGGATGCGTTTTAAAAAAACAGCTTAGATTTGCAGTTTTTTTTCGGAAAATGTTGAAAAACCGTTATGACGGTGCTATAATGATATTGAATTGTTATAAAAAAGGTGCTATTCTTCAAGTGAAGATACTATTATTTAATAGCCCCTTTTTAAATAAATTCAGGTTGCCGAAGTCTTTTTGAATGCGGAAGACGAATGTGAATCATGCGTTCTCACCGCAGGACAGGTTTCGGCTGATTACAAAGAAAGGAGAATTATCATGGATCTGCTTAAAAAGCTTTGGCCCACATGCTTTGGAGTAAAGAAGGGCGACGTTGGCTCACTCATCATTCAGCTTATTATCTTCCTTGTTATCTGCATTGTCGGCGGCGTGATTATCGGAGTCCTCGGCTCGCTTGTCAGCATACTGTGGCCTCTTTGGAGCATTATCGGCGGACTTTTCGATTTGTACGGCTTGGTAGGTATCGTGCTGTGCGTACTTAAGTTCTTTGATGTCGTTAAATAACCGCAAAATAAAAGGAGCAGACGGATTTGGCAACGCCACATAAGGAAGTTTTTTATTAAGGGTACGGTGTAATCTAATA
>CAZBQN010000016.1:0-44705 GCA_964494135.1 uncultured Ruminococcus sp.
ATTAAGGATGCAACCATGCGCATGGTGCCAGGTGGCAGACTTGCAATAATATCCTTCCATTCACTGGAAGACAGAATTGTCAAAGAGACGTACAAGGAGCTTTCAGTCGGATGTACCTGTCCGAGAGACTTCCCTGTTTGCGTATGCGGCAAAAAACCATTCCTCAAAGAAATATCCAAAAAGCCCATACTTCCAAGCGACGAAGAATTGAATGAAAATCCACGCTCCAGAAGTGCAAAACTCAGGATAAGCGAAAAACTATAAAGGAGAACGAAAATGGCAACCGTAACAAATCCATACGACACTTTGTACACCAATCTTAAAAACAGATATACGGTTATATACGACGGCTCAGAATGTACCGTCGGCGAATATATGCTGAAAAGAGCAGGACACAGTGCTCCCGAAAGCTGTGCCATTGCTCCGTTGAACAGCAGCGAACGTCACGGCGTACACACGCTCGTGCAATACGTAAACGAGAAATTCTCAGTGAAAATGCCTCCCAAGAAGGAGAAAACCATCAGACGCTTTCCGATTCATACATCGCTGTCTGCCGTCCTTTCTGCGGTTGCCGCCTGCGCATTGATACTCAGTTGCGGTATAATTGCTCTGGCAGGTAGCTTTTCGGGTGTTTCCCCTCTCGCCGATAACGACGATAACTACGTTGTATCCGAGGATGATTTCAACGAGAGCGAAGAGTCCGAATTCACCGAGAACAAATAAATATACGTCATTATTTTCATCATAAAATTCAATAACTTGCATAGGATATAGCGATAGCTCGGAAAAGGGCTGTCGCTATATTTTTTTATTCGGGCGAAGAAAATGATAAAAAGTGATATTTCCGTTTCAAAATACAAAACAAGAAAAAGAAGTCTGATTATTCTCACCGCTTTTTTCCTCTTTGCTGTGTATTTGTTGTTTAACATATTCAAGTTGGATTTTTTTCTGTATCAATATTACAAGGACAAAACCTATGACCAGCTTACTACGACTGCCGTGCTAAAAGCCGAGCGAGGGAGCATATACGACGCGAACCTGAACCTTTTGGCTTCTTCATCAACAAGCTGGAGAATATTTATTTCGACTAAAGAGATAAAAACTCACATAAAAGAATCCGGAATACGCTATGACGAAATAATTGCCAAGGGGCTGTCTGAAATACTGTCCCTTAACTACAACACTCTGCTGAATAAAATCAACAACTCAAATGTTCTGGACGTAACGGTCAAGAAGAAAGCAACCGAAGACGAATACGACAAAACCATAGCTTTCATCAAAGAAAAAGGGCTGGAGGATCTGGTATTTACCGAAGCGCAGTCAACGAGAATATATCCCGAGCAAACGCTGGCGGCGCACGTGCTGGGCTTCACGGGCAGCGACAATCAAGGGCTGTACGGTCTTGAGTATTCATACGACGATATACTGTCGGGTAAGGACGGTTACTATCTTTACGCAAAGGACGCAGGCGGAAATGCAATGCCCGGCGAATATACAACCTACGTACCTGCAACCGACGGAAACAGTATAGTCACAACGATAGATTCTTACATACAAAAAGCATTGGAAACCGAGCTTGAACAGATACGGATAAATCACGACGTTCAGAATAGAGTTACCGGCATTGTCATGGACACAAAAACCGGCGCGATACTGGCTATGGCAACCTCGACCCCGTTTAACCCAAATACCCCTTTCGTTTTAGACGCATTATCTCAAAAAAAGCTGGACGAATCGGGATATTCCACGGATTCGGATGAATATAAAGCTTTAAAAAACGAACTGCTGTCGATCATGTGGTCCAACAAGGCGGTAAGCGAAACCTACGAGCCCGGATCAACCTTCAAAATTATCACTGTAAGCTCAGCGCTGGACTGCGGTGCGGCAAAAACCACCGACAAATTCAGCTGTACCGGCTCGCTTCAAGTCGGAGGCTGGCGCATAAAATGTCATAAGACAACCGGTCACGGCTCAGGCTTCAGTCTTGCTTACGGGCTCCAGATGTCATGCAACCCGACAATGATGCAAATTGCCGAACGTGTCGGAGCCGAAAGATTTTACAAATACGTTGAGGCCTTCGGTTATTTTGAAAAAACCGGAATTGATTTGCCAAGCGAGGCGGGATCTATATTCCACAAGCTTGAAAATATGGGCACGACAGAACTTGCAACCGCATCCTTCGGTCAGCGTTTTAAGGTATCGATTATTTCACAGCTGACTGCAATTGCCGCCGTTGCAAACGGCGGTTACCTTGTTGAGCCGTATTTGGTACAGCGTGTTGTCGACAGCGACGGAAACACCGTCTCCGAGCATGAAACCGTCATAAAAAGGCAGGTCATTTCAACCGAAGTTGCAAATGAAGTCGCAAAAATACTTGAAGAAGGTGTCAGCGGAGGCGGTGGCGCAAAAAACGCCTATGTTGCAGGATACTCGGTAGCTGCAAAAACGGGAACATCCGAAAAGTTCGACATACTTGACGAGAACGGACGTTCCTACCTCAGATGTGGCTCAACGGTTGCATTTGCTCCGTCAAACGAAAGCGGTATTGCCGTCATTATCGTCGTCGATGAACCGCAAAGTCAGGTTAAATACGGCTCTGTCGTCGCCGCACCCTATATATCAAACCTTTTGACGACAGTCCTTCCCTATCTTGACTACGTATCAACCGAGAAACCTTCAATCGCAACAGTTGAAAAATACGTCGGATTGAGCGTAAATGCCGCAAAAAAGCTTCTCGCCGAAAAAGGTATAAAATACACGGTAATAGGTGAAGGCAACGTCGTTCTCAGTCAGACTCCCGGCGTCGGTATAGACATTACTCCCTCAATATCAATGGTCGTGCTTTACACCGTAAAGAAGGAGGACGAATACACACAGGTGCCGAACGTAATCGGCAAAAGCTTGGAGGATGCGAATATAATCGTAACTAACGCCGGGCTTAACATAAAGATGCTGAACTATAATCCCGCAAGAAGCTCGGGACTTATAGTTACGAGGCAATCGCTGACTGCCGGCGAATACGTACAGAGCGGCAGCGTCATTGAATTAACAGCCATTTCTGTGGACTTTAAGGACTAAGGAGATTAAATTATGATAGAAATACGGGATTTATTCAAGGATACCGACGTCGGAATACCGGACAGCATAAGCGAGCGAGCACGCGTAAAAATAGCGGAATATCCCGGTGTCTTTGACGGCAATACTGTTTTATTACTGACCAAAAGAGCCGGCGGTGAACGTCGGAAGGTTGAAGCAATCAGCGAATGTCCGCTCGCCGTAGTATGCGAGGAGGACGATGACGCCGAAGTATTCAACTGTCCGATTATCCGAACGAAAAACACGAGAAGAACGCTGGCATATTCATACAGCAATTTTTACGGCATTGATTACGGTAAATTTAAAATAATCGCCGTCACGGGAACTAACGGCAAAAGCAGCGTTTGCAAAATGATAGCCCATATACTCACCGCCGCGGGAAAAAAGGTCGGGCTTATCGGCACAGGGGTGATTTCAATCGACGGCAAAGTAATATCCGACAGGTTTTACTCAATGACTACGCCTGACCCGTCCGTTCTTTACTCCTCTATAAAGGAAATGGAGGAGGCGGGATGCACACACATAGTTATGGAAGCGTCAAGCCACGCATTGAAGCTCGAAAAGCTGTCTCCCATTAAATTTGATATCGGCATATTTACCAATTTGGCGCATGACCACGCGGATTTTCATGTCGATACATCCGACTATTACGGTGCAAAGGCAAGCCTTTTCCGCAATTGCAAAACCGGAATTTTTAATCTTGACGACAAATATTCCGCTCTGTGCTACAAAGATGCTAACTGCAGAAAAATATCAGTAGGAGTTTTAAACAAAGCAGACGCCTACGCCACAGACATAATTTTTCACGGACTGGACGGCACCGAGTTTTTTTACAGAGAAAAGGGTATGATTTTCAAAATGCCGCTTCATCTCCCCGGAGCCTTTAACGTCTACAATTCACTTATGGCCCTGAAATGTGCAATTGAGCTTGGTGTGCCGCCGTGCGAGGCAAAGCGGAGCCTTGCAGAGCTGCGCAGCATTGACGGGCGTATGGAGGTAATAAAAGGCGGTGTCAATGTTGTAATAGATTACGCGCACACACCAGAAGCTTTTGAAAACGCGCTTAAAACTCTAAAATCTTATATTATATCAGGGCAGAAATTAACCGTTGTATTTGGTTGCGGCGGTGAGAGAGACAGAAGCAAGCGGCCGGGGATCGGTCGGGCTTGTGCACGCTTCGCAGATAATCTTATCATAACGGAGGATAACAGCAGAGGCGAGGATCCTGATATGATTTTCGCCGACATTGTGCGAGGCTTGCCTAAGGAATGCAGCTACCGAATTATCCCGAACAGGGAGCGTGCTATACGCGAGGCTGTCTTTTCATCAAAGGACGGCGATACCGTTGCGGTGCTCGGAAAAGGACATGAAAAATATATTATCGGCAAGGAAGGTGTCAAGGACTTTAACGAAAGAGAAATCATAGACCGTGCTTTGCAGGAACGTGAGGACAGATTATGTACATAAGCCTTTCCCTTCCCTTACATATTCATGAGATAATTCATGCGATAGAAGGTGTGCCTTTCGGAATCCCGGAGAACTTGACAGTAGACGGGATATCGACCGATTCGCGAACAATCAAACCGGGCTGTCTTTTTCTTGCCCTTCCGGGCGAGCGTTATAACGGTGAAAGCTTCGTCAGATCGGTACTACTTCAAGGCGGAATACCGATAACAACAAAACTTCTCCGAGGTGCAATCACCGTTGACAATACCACAGACGCTCTTCTTTCTCTGGCAGAGCTGTTCGCATCGAAGCTTCCCCGGCTGACACATATTTTCGGCATAACCGGAAGCGTAGGAAAAACGACAACGAAAAACGCCGTATCAAAAATCATTGGTCTGTACAAATCCACTCACGCAACTCCCGAAAACAATAACAACGCAATAGGCGTTGCCCTCACAGTTTTAAGTGCGCCTGCCGACACGGAGGTGCTGGTGCTGGAAATTGGCATGAATCACGCCGGAGAAATCGCGCGAATAGTCAAATACATTGCACCGGATACGGCGATAATCACCGGAATAGGTACATCTCATATAGGCAATCTCGGAAGCCGTGAAGCAATAGCAAAGGCTAAATGGGAAATTGCCTCAAATGAAAAAACGAAGCTGACACTGTGCGACCCTCACGCGGCAAAATATGCAAAAACGCACCGTCACGCCGTCGTTTCGGTTGATTCGGACGGAGATTTTTCGCTCTTGACAAAAAGGCTCGGTAAAGGCGATGCGGATTTTGATTTCCTATACCGAAACGACAAGCACAGCTTTGATAATATACCCGTCCTCGGAAGGCACAATCTGAAAGCTCTCGCCTTTGCCCTCTCGGCAGCTGTAGTTATCGGAGAAGACCCGGACAAAGCGGAAAACGGTATAAGCAAAGCTGAAAACGCTAATACTAGCGGTAAATTTATTAAGCTGTCCGATTACACGCTGTACGACGACGCTTACAACTCTTCCTTCGAGTCGGTAATCGCCGATATTGAAATGCTTTTCCTTATCGAAAAAGAAATATCGCTGATACTCGGCGACATTCTTGAGCTTGGTGATGCGGCGGAAGAAATACATTACAAACTGGGTGCCGCAATATCCGAGTACAAAATAAACAACCTGTATCTTTTCGGTAAGCTGGCGGAGAATATACGGCGCGGAGCACTCGACGGAGGAATGAATAGTAGCCGCGTATTTTACAATCCCGATACAGACTCTCCGGAAATAACCGCAGACTGTGTTATGAAAAATCACACTCCCGGTGAAATAATTTTGCTTAAAGCGTCACATAAAATCGATATTTCAAGAATCGGTAAAATCATCACAGAAAAGGAGAATACGCCGTGATAGACGAAAACTTCCCTCTTTACGCCCTGACCTTTGCTTTGACCTTCGTTTTAACGGTAGTATGCGAAAGACTTTTTATTCCGAAGTTATCGGTTGCCGCCAAACAGCCGATATATGCCGAAGGACCTAAATGGCACATGTCAAAATCCGGCACTCCTACTATGGGTGGACTTGCTTTTTTGCTTGCGATAAGCATATCCCTTTGCGCATCAGCACTTTTTATGTGGTTAAACGGTGAGCGGGATTCTGCCATATCTCTGCTTCTTTGCCTCGGATATGCCGCACTAAACTCCCTCATCGGAATTATCGACGACTCAAAAAAGCTCAAAAGGAAACAAAATGCCGGGCTTTCACCCAGAGAAAAGTTAGTTTTACAGACACTGCTGGCCGTTATTTTCTTACTGCTGAGAGATGCGCTTCTTACAAAAGCAAGACTTATTTCTTTTTCGTTCGGCACTTACGACATAGGCTGGCTGTATCTGCCGATGGGCTTAATAATTCTGCTCGGGATTACAAATTGCGCAAATCTGACGGACGGTATTGACGGACTTGCTTCCGGCGTGGGCTTCGCTGTCGGAATATCGCTGTTCTATATATCCTGCGCTCTGTGCCGCGAAGTCAGCTTTATATCTGCGTCAATTATTGGCGCAACCACCGGCTTTTTGGTATTCAATCTCCACCCCGCAAAAATCTTTATGGGAGACACAGGCTCACTGTTTCTCGGTGCTTTGGGTGCCGCATCCGCTTTTGCGCTCGGAAACCCGTTGGTAATACTGTTTATCGGAGGAGTGTACTGCCTTGAAGGCATAAGCGTAATTTTACAGGTAATCTTCTTTAAGCTCACAAGAAGGCGTATATTCAAAATGGCTCCCCTGCACCATCACCTTGAAAAATGCGGTTGGAGCGAAAACAGAATATGCATAGTTGCAATAATAGTAACGTTCATTCTTTCCATTCCCGCCTTTGCCTTTTATCTGCCCTGACTATGAAAAACGCCAAGGTACTCACATCAAGACTGTTACGCAAAAAGGGCGAAAAGACAAAGGAAGGCAAGATCGATAAACTCTTTCTGGTGACCGTACTCGCTCTTGCGCTGTACGGCACCGTCATGGTCTTTACCGCCGGATACGCCTATGCGGAAACGAGATACTCCGACCCGTTTTACTTTATAACAAGACAGTGCATTTGGGCGGCGGTGGGTCTAATCGTAATGCGCATAGCGTCAGAGCTGGATACGAAGCTGCTTTTCAAATACAGTCCGCACGCTTATATCGGAACGCTGGTACTGCTGGGACTGACGCTGGCGATCGGCTTCACCGGAAACGGAGCGCAGAGATGGATCTCTCTGGGGCCGATAACCATTCAGCCGTCTGAAATCGCAAAGCTGACAATGGTGATGATGCTTGCACGATATTTTGCACTTGCAGAAGAAAAACGTACCCCGATAACCGGATTCGTACAAGGCACGCTTTACCCCTGCATTATAATGCTGATACCGATAATTCTCGTAATGCTGCAGCATCATCTGTCGTGTATCATTATTCTCGGTGTAATCGGGCTATTGTTGATAATAATGGCTGGAGTGGGGTTAAAATACATCGCAGGCTTTACAGTATTGGGTGTACTCGGGGTCAGCTATATTGCCTTTTTCACCGATTACACAAAAGACAGAATCACGGTCTGGCTCGACCCCGAGGCATACAAGCTGACAGGAGGCTGGCAGACGCTGCAAGGGCTTATGGCAATAGGCTCAGGCGGACTTTTCGGAAAAGGGCTCGGAAACGGCGAGCTGAAATACTGTTACGTATCAGAACCTGCCAATGATATGATTTTTGCAATTTTGTGCGAGGAGCTGGGGTTCATCGGCGCCGCATTTGCAATCGGGCTGTTCGCTCTGCTCATAGTGCGCGGTTATAAAATTGCACACAACGTCGAAGACAGGTACGACAAGCTTTTGTGCCTCGGTATCATAACGAAGATCGCGGTACAGACGCTGTTAAATATAGCCGTCGTAACAAACACCATCCCGAACACCGGAATTTCACTGCCCTTTTTCAGCTACGGCGGCTCCTCCCTCATTATGTTGTTTTTTGAGATGGGTATAATTCTGTCAATATCGAAAAAAGCAAAAATAGCGAAATAAAACGCGCAATGCGCAAAAAGCGGAGAAAGAAAAATGAGAGTATTATTTTGCGGAGGCGGTACGGGAGGACATATAACTCCGGCACTGGCTATGGCAGATATGTTGAAGCAGAATTGCAAATCGGCTGATTTTGCTTTTGTCGGGCGATGCGGCGGACGTGAAAACTCCGCAATAACGAAAGAGGGATATAAGCTCTACGAGCTTGACGTTTCGGGAATCAGCCGTTCGCTGTCGCCCAAAAATCTGGCATCGGTATATAAGGCTCTTGCCGCAACGAAAAAGGCGAAAGAAATAATCAAGGAATTCCGTCCGGATATTGTCATAGGAACAGGCGGCTACGTCAGCTTTCCGGTTCTGAGAGCAGGTGTCAAAAGCCGCATCCCGACGGTTTTGCACGAGTCAAATTCCTATCCCGGACTTGTAACGAGGCTTATGGGAAAGAGGTGTGACAAAGTGCTCCTCTGTTCCGAAAGGGCACTCAAACATTTAAAGCATAAACACAATGCCGCAGTAACCGGTAATCCGGTTCGTTCAGCCTTTAAGTGCATAACCAAAAGCGAGGCAAGACGAAAACTCGGGATTCCGGACGGTGACTTTTTCATTTTATCCTTCGGAGGAAGCCTTGGTGCTGAAAAAATCAATTATGCGGTAACGGAGTATATGAAAAAGTACACAGGCGCCCGAGGGCTGACATATATTCACGCCACAGGCTTATCGGGATTTGAAAAATACCGCGAACTGTCGGAACGTTTTTCACGGGAAAGTCCTAAATTCAGGATTTTGCCATATATTGAGCAGATGCCCGTTTATCTGTCGGGCTGCGACATCGTTATTTCCAGAAGCGGAGCCATGACGCTTGCGGAAATCTGTCAGGTTGGCATCCCTCCTATTCTCATTCCGTCGCCGTACGTTACGGATAACCACCAGTTTGAAAATGCAAAAGCCCTTGCCGATGAGGGCTGTGCAATTATTCTGGAAGAAGAAAAACTCACACCGCAAAGTCTGGAATCCGCCATAAACCAACTCCGCTTTGACCGAAGCATCAGGAAAAGCATCGAGGGAAATTTGAAAAACAAAAAGAAAGCAAATGCGGAAAGAAAAATATACGATGAGATAACAAAGGTCCTGAGCCGTTACCAAAAAAGGTAACGGCTCGATTTCTGCCACGGAATATATTTAAAATATTTTATATATTGTTAAAATTCGATAAATAATAAAAATATATTGTTGATTTAGCGCGCAAAATACTTTATAATTAAATAAAATACTTTAAATATCAGCCGGACATACGGACGGCAAAACCATATAAACAGAATTTACGGAGGACATAACATGGATAGCAGAATGGAATTTGACTTTGATCAGCTTACTTACGACAGCGGCATTAACATAAAAGTTATAGGTATAGGCGGCGGCGGAAACAACGCCGTCAACAGAATGATATCTACCAACATCCGCGGTGTGGAATTTATCGCGGTCAACACGGACAGTCAGGTGCTTGAATCCTCCTGTGCCGCAAAGAAACTCGTTATCGGTGACAAGATCACTCGCGGCAAGGGCGCAGGCGCAAACCCCGAAGTCGGAAAGCGCAGTGCAGAGGAATCAATTGAAGACATCCGCGCAATTCTTTCGGGCGCAGATATGGTATTCATTACCGCAGGTATGGGCGGCGGAACAGGCACCGGTGCCGCTCCCGTCGTTGCAAAGGCGGCAAGGGAGCTTGGAATTCTCACTGCGGCAATAGTGACAAAGCCTTTTGCTTTCGAAGGAAAAAGACGAGCTCTCCAGGCGGAAGCCGGAATTGCCGAGCTTTCAAAGTACGTTGACTCGCTCATCGTTATCCCCAATGAAAGACTCAAGCAGGTCGAGGATACGCACATTACGCTCGCCAATGCTTTTGAGATTGCCGACGACGTTCTGCGCCGCGGTGTAAAGGCTATTTCGGAAATCATCAACGGTACGGGATTTGTCAACCTTGACTTTGCCGACGTAACGACTATAATGAAAAACGCAGGATACGCGCACATGGGTGTCGGTGCCGCAAAGGGCTCGGACAAGGCTCAGCTTGCCGCTATGGCAGCTATCTCCTCTCCCCTGCTTGAAACGAACATATCCGGTGCAACCGGAGTGTTGGTCAGCATAACAGCTGCCGAGGATATTGAGCTTGACGAAGTTGAAACCGCATCCCGTATGATATACGAAGAGGCACATCCCGAAGCAACCATAATCTGGGGCGCAACCTTCGATCCCGACCTCGTTGATGAGATGCGTGTAACTATTATCGCAACCGGCTTTATTGACGCAAAGGGAAACGATAATTCCTCCAATACAAACAGAGCTTTAGGCTCCAGAAGCAATGAAGAAAGCGCGTCCGCCGACTATACTTCACCCGCTCAAACCGCGAAAGACGGCAGCGAAAACGGATTTGATACCGAAGATAATTCTTTCTTTGCTCAGGACGTAAGAGAGGACTCACACTCCGCAGGCAATTACGATTCTGCTCCCTCGGATAAAGACTCTCAGTTCTACCGCTCCTCACCCGCACCCGAGACCAAAGCAAATTCCGGCAGCGGAAATTTAGGCTTTAACGAAGCTTACAACAGCCAGTTCAATTTCATCACCAGAAAGAAAAAATAATTCTTTATGAGCCGACGCCTGCCTACGGAATGAGCGGGTCGGTTGCAATCCGAAAAAATCAAAGACCACAGCTGTATTTTTCAGCTCGCCGTCTTACAACTCAATAAGCGAAAGCATCTGTCTTGCCGAAAAGCATCGGTCAGTGACGGATGCTTTTTCTGTTTTCTTTTGTTTCTCATCGCCGTTGTTTTACATCTCTATATCCAAATACGGTTTGTATTATTACGTCCGTTCAGAGGTTGCAAACATAACCTTGTTATTGACATACATTTTCGGCAATTACATTTTTCCGTTATGTCGGTTTTGTTGACAAAGCAACCCGTTTACACAATTCCGCGGTTCAAAAACCATACAATAATTTTCAAAAAAAGCCACCAAAAGCTCTGTTTTTATAAAGCTGTTCGGAATTGTGTAGAAACAATGTTGAAAACCGCCAACATATAAAGTGCCGCAACCGGCTCTTTACCGATGAGTTTTTGACATTTAAAAACGTTTTTTCACCCCGTTTCGGAAAAGTGTATTTTTACTTTTCTTCTCCGTTTCCGTAAAAAAGCAAACAAAAAAAGAAGTCCTCTGCCTACGTCAGCAGTTGGCAGAAGACTTCTCGTTTTATGTAATTCAGTGTACGTGACTGGTTAAGATAATCGACAGCGTAGCAGCCAGCACACTGAAAGTCATGATGCCGATCATTATCCAAGCAAGTATTTTTTCACGCCTAGAAAAATTCTTTTTCTCCGTTGTTTTTTTCATATTATCCTCACTTTTATTTTTTACTTCCCTGATAAAATTCCGCCAATCGCGCGGTTACGTTCTTGCCGTCAATCTTGTTTTTTCCGGACACTATTTTGTTGATAACCGCAAGCCCTTTGGCAACGCTGTCAATCGGACTGCCCGGCTTGGCAACCTTTATCCCCAGAATCTTCTCAAGCAGTATGTCGAGTCCGAACAGCTCGGCACCTCCGCCCGTGAGGACGATACCGTTCTCCATTACGTCCGCGGTCGCTTCCCTCGTAACGTGCTTCACAGTCTCAACGATACAATTGATCAGCTCTTGCATCGGCTCTTCAAAAACTCCGACAATATCTTCGGTACATACGTTCATACGTATATTGTTTCCGGTAAGCGCGAGCGTACCCTCTATATCGATACCCTCGTTTTCTTTTCCCTTCCATACGGCACCGAGTTTTTCTTTAATAGCCTTTGCCATATTCAAGGAAATATTAACGTCACCGTTTTTCTTTATGTACTCTTTACCCGCCCTGTCAAAGGTTTCACCTCCGACCTCAAAGCGTTTCGTGAAGAGAATCTCACCTCGGTGAATTACGGCACATTCGGTTGAGAAACCGCCTATGTTGACCGAAATGCCGCTCGATATCGGAGCATATCCGGCACCTATGAAAGCGGCAACTGCACGGTCTACGAAAAAGGCAGAGCTTACCCCCGCATCGGTGAGCATGGAAAACAGTTCTTTTTCCTGCTTGGGTATGTAATCGGACGGCACACCCACGGCGCACCTGATTTTATCAGCAGGCTTAACTACCGACACGAGTGTGCGCATTATATTCTCGGTGAGATTGTGATCGTGGAGCATGCCCTTGGCAAATGGACGAACCAGCACTCCGCTTTTTCCTGTGCCGACTGCGGAATCCTCGGCGGCTCTGCCGAAGGAGACAATTCGTTCTGCTTCACTCTTGGCTTCACTGTTGATAAGAGCTATCGACGGCTCACGATAAACCTCGGACATAATATTGCTGAGCGTCACGTTTGAATAACCGAGGTCCATACCGATCTTGGTAAGCATTATCCATCTCCTTTCAAAAGCAGTCCAGAGTCTTACGCTTAATTATACTATATATTACTCAGAATTTCAAGTATTATAACAAAAAATATTGTACCGGGGTATAACAAAAAATATTGTACCGGGGCAATCGAGACTACATATTTTGAATTGACTTAACCCTCTTCGCGTAATCTAGGAAGCAAAGTGGTATATCTGAGTATTTCTCTGTTGTTTGCGACCATTTTGGCAGGTATATCGCTCCTGCCAACGAGGATAACCATATTTTTAGCTCTCGTAACCGCGGTATAAAGTATATTACGCGTCATAAGCATGGGCGCACAGGAATACATGGGAACGATAACGACCGGGTACTCGCTCCCCTGACTTTTGTGGACGGTTATTGCATACGAAAGCTCCAATTCATCAAGGTTATCAAATGGGTACTCAACAAGCCTGTCATCAAAGCATATTTTTATATACTCCTCGCCTGGATCGATGCTCTCGATAACTCCTATATCACCGTTGAATATTCCGGTTCCGGTGACACCGTTTTTTTCCCACTCCAGCTCGTAATTGTTCACGACCTGCATAACTCTGTCGCCCTCTCGGAACAAAACGCCGTGGGCAAGCTTTTCCCGCTTTAATTTGAGCGGAGGGTTTATAGCCGACTGTAGCTCCCTGTTCAGCGTTTCAACGCCTCCTATGCCCTTTTTTGAAGGCGTAATGACCTGTATACGGTCTCTTATATCATCGCCGTAGGTTTTTGGAAGTCTACTGGTAATCAAAGAAGCCACCGCTATAGGTATTTGCCGCTCATCGTCTCTTCTGACAAAAAAGAAATCGTTATCGGTAACGCTGAGAATGGGAGTCTGCCCTCCGTTTATTCTGTGAGCATTGGTAATAATCAGGCTCTCGCCCGACTGTCTGAATATTTCGGTCAGACATACCGTCTCGACCGCTCCCGATTTGATAATATCGGCGAGTACGTTTCCCGCTCCTACGCTTGGCAGCTGGTCTGAGTCTCCGAGCAGAACAAGTCTTGCTCCCCTTCTCATGGCACGGAGCAAGGAAGCGGTCAGCGACAGGTCAAGCATTGACGCCTCGTCTACGATAACGACCGCCTCATCAAGACGGTTGTTTATATTTCTGCCGAAAACAGCCTCCTCCCCGGCACTCCGTTCCATTTCCAACATTCTGTGCACTGTTTTGGCTTCCTCGGAGGTTGCCTCGCTCATTCTCTTTGCCGCTCTGCCGGTAGGTGCGGCAAGCACGGTTTTCAGTCCCATATTGCGAAACAGCACCAAAAGCGCCTTGACGATAGTGGTCTTTCCCGTACCGGGACCGCCGGTAATAACGGTAACTCCCCCCTCCAGGCATTTGAACAAAGCAAGTCTTTGCAGGTCCGCATATCTGATACCGAAAGAGGTTTCCACACCGTGTATCATCGAAGCTATATCTACCGAGCTGAATTTTACCACGCCGCGCATAAGCTCGCGGAGCCGTTCGGCTACATAACTCTCGTCCTCTGCCACCGAATTGGTCATTACCATAGTTTCTCCATCGTAATTGTAGGAGGAAAGGCGAAGCTTTTCGAGAAATGACCTCACTTGCGCCTCGGTTTCCCGATAATCTATACCCAACAGCTCGGATGTGGCGGATACCAGCTTTCCGAAGGGCAGGCAGGTGTGACCGTTCATACCCGCATTATAATCCAGGACGTATTTCGCTCCGCTGTACACACGCTCCTCTGCTATGGGGGAGAGCCCCATGGAAGCCGCGAGTCTGTCTGCCTTCTCAAAGCTGACTCCGAACGCAGAATCGCAAAGGATGTACGGATTCTCGCGTATTATTCCCTCGGCTGAAGCCCCAAGCTTTTTGTATATTTTCGATACACCGTTTGCGGTGACTGTATCACCGAGGAACATCACGATATTCCGAAGATCCGACTGTTCTTTAAAGGATTTGGATATTTCCGCTGCCTTCCTCATAGTAATTCCGGATATATCGGTCAGCCATTCCGGATGGTTCTCTATTACGTCAAAGGTATCCGTGCCGTACTTATTCACTATTTTCAGAGCGGTGACAGGTCCGACACCCTTTATCGTCCTGCCCGAAAGGTACCTGATTATCCCTTCTATTTCACCGGGCAGGGATTTTTCGTAGGAGGTAAAGGCAAACTGTTTGCCGAACTCCTTGTGATAAGTCCAGTTGCCCGTCAGCTTCAGTATCTCGCCCTCTGACGCATGCGGAATCTCTCCAACTGCGGTAATAAGCTCGTCGCCGACAGAAAGCTCCAGTACCGTATAATCGTTTGCCGGATTATTATACACTATATCCTCAACCGTTCCCTCTATGGTTTCGGCAACATTCATATTTACGCCCATTCCTTTCATTTGAGAGGTCGTTTGTCCTCGGTTTCCGCAAGGAAATTCGTTCCATCACTATCGGTGTGAAAGACACAAACGACAGTTTGAAAACTCCGTTTTCAAACATGGAAACTCCTATCGGCTTTTTATCGTTTTATAGAGTATAACATTTTTTCGACAATATTTCAAGTGCGAAAACCTCAGTAAAGCAAAAAAACTCTGTATGTGTTGCGCTATCGCCTATCACACGCAAAAAACAACGCCCCAAAGTCTGTCTCGGAGCGTTGTAAATATGTGTTGTTTTTATGTTATTGCGAGGCTGATTTAAATCAAGTGCGAAAAGAGTGCTTTTTTAACCAAGGCAAATGCGGCGAAGCTCCTGTGCAATGTCGCACTCCTCCCATTTAACGCCAAGATCCTCGCGTCCCATATGACCGTAAGCGGAAAGCTGCTTGTAGATAGGCTTGCGAAGGTCAAACTTCCGGATGATAGCCGAGGGACGAAGGTCGACGAGCTGATTTACCGCCTCGGCAATTTTATCTTCAGCGCATACCGCGGTACCGAAGGTGTCTATCATAACCGATACGGGTTTTGCGATACCGATGGCGTAGGCAATCTGCACCTCGCACTTTTTGGCAAGTCCTGCCTTGACTACGTTCTTTGCAACGTAGCGAGCGGCGTAGGACGCGCTGCGGTCCACCTTTGTCGGGTCTTTGCCGGAGAATGCGCCGCCGCCGTGTCTTGAATAGCCTCCGTATGTATCAACAATGATTTTTCTGCCTGTAAGTCCCGTGTCACCCTGAGGACCGCCGATAACAAATCTGCCCGTGGGGTTAACGTAAATATTCAGCTTTCCGTCAATGAGGCTTGTAGGCACGACAGGAAGAATAACCTTGTCAATTATATCCTTGCGAATGGTTGCGGAATCAATTTCCGCGCTGTGCTGGGAGGATATAACGATAGTATCGACTCTTGCGGGCACGCCGTCGATATACTCCACGGTAACCTGCGTTTTGCCGTCAGGGCGGAGATATGAGAGCTTTCCGTTCTTTCTCACCTCGGTAAGCTTAAGAGCAAGCTTGTGAGCCAGGGAGATGGGCAAAGGCATAAGCTCTGGCGTTTCGTCACATGCAAATCCGAACATAATGCCCTGGTCGCCGGCTCCGTTGTCAAGGTCGTCGGTCGCATTTCCCTCCTTGGCTTCAAGGCACTTATCAACTCCGAGAGCAATATCAGCACTCTGCTCGTGGATGGAACTGAGAACGGCACAGGTCGTACCGTCAAAGCCGTACTTTGCTCTGTCGTAGCCTATTTCGCAAACGGTACGGCGCACGATGTCCTGAACGTCGTACTTAGCATTCGTGGTAATCTCGCCCATAACCGTAATGACACCCGTGGTCGCAAAGGTCTCGCAAGCCACGCGGCTCTCGGGGTCCTGGGCAAGTATTTCGTCAAGAATAGAATCGGATATTCTATCGCAGATTTTGTCGGGATGACCTTCGGTCACCGACTCTGAGGTAAACAGCATTTTTTTCATATTATACATCCTTTCAGCTTAACAAAAAAAGAGAATTGCAGAGCAATTCCCGACCGTCAGAGTACTACTCATCTATCAGGAATTAGCACCTTGTATCAACAGGTTGCCGGGTTTCACAGGGCCAGTCCCTCCGCCACTCTTGATAAGCGTATTTTATTTTCGTGTTAAATTATAGCATACGGAAACATAAAAATCAATAGTTTGACAAAATATTTTTCAAAGATACGGCATAGGGTATTTTTACCGTCAATTCGGCGAAAAAGCAAAGCGGCGTCCTGCCGAAAGGAATGAACGCCGCCGTCATCGCCGTTTATAAAATTATATGCTTCGGCAATCCGCGCTCGTACTCACAGGGCACCTCGCCGAGAATAAGGGGTGCAAGATATGTAAGTCCCTCCTCGGTAATTCCGTTCCCTGCCCCGTTAATATACTCTTTTGGAACTTTTTTAATTTCATTTGCAATTCCCGATATATCGGCAGTACCGACCTTTATTCCGTAGCTTTCGCCGGGCAGACGTTCAAGGGTCATCATAATTCCCGTCTTGCCCTCCGTTGCCGCAACAACAGCACCCATACCGACCCTTACCGACTCGGTAATATCGGTCAGCGAGGCTATATGTCCGGCGCATCGCTGAGGCAGACTGAGCTCAACCGAGCGTACCTTACAGCCGATTTTCTCCTTCACCAAGCTCTCAAGTACCCTGCCGGTACCCGAAAGAGCGGTATGTCCGAAAGCGTCAACGGCACGGGAATCGGTGCCCTCGCCTACGTATCTGCCGTCGGCAAAGCGAATTCCCTCGGATGCGGTAACAAGAACGGAAGGATGCCTTGCAAGCGCGCCCTTGACGTCTTCTATAAACCTTTCCGCATCGAATATTGCTTCGGGTAAATATATGAGATCAGGTCCCTTTCCGCCCGAGAGTACGGGCAACGCCGAGGCGGCGGTCAACCATCCGGCATCTCTGCCCATTATCTCAACTACCGTTACGGCATTAAGAGTATATACCTGGATATCCCGCATTATTTCCTTGACTGTAGTGGCAACGAATTTTGCCGCAGAGCCGAAGCCGGGTGTGTGGTCAGTTGCCATAAGGTCATTGTCAATGGTTTTGGGCACACCTACGACACGCATTTCGTAGTCGTGGGAAGAAGCGTATTCCGACAGCTTGAGGACAGTATCCATCGAATCGTTGCCGCCTATGTAAAAGAAGTAACGTATGTTGTACTTCCTGAATATTTCAAGAATTTTGGAATATGTTTCCGAGTCCTGTGCGTGCCCTTTGAGCTTTCGTCTGCAGGAGCCGAGGGCTGCGGCGGGAGTAGATTCCAGAGTGCGCAGCTTTTCCTCACAATCAAGAGCAGAAAACAAATCTACGAGGTCCTCGCGCAAAAAGCCTTCAATACCGTTTCTCATACCGTAAAGCGTATTGATAATTCCCTTTTTCTTCGCTTCCATAGCCCCTCTGACAACACCGGAAAGAGTGGCGTTTATGGCAGACGTAGGTCCGCCCGACTGTCCGACGACAGCGTTTCCGACAAGCACAGACATTTTGACCTCCATAGCTTTTTTCTTATTTTAACATATCGGAGAATTATTTGCAACCGTTTTCCATACAATCCGAAACTTTCGTGAAATCAAGATACGGTATGGCTCTGTACAGATAAGCCTCTTTATCAAAGCCGTAATCGGTAAAATAAGCATGCTCACAAACGTCAACGACCAGCACCGGCTCTCCGAAGTCATACAAGGTCCTGCCTTCTTCTGCGCCGACAACGTTTATTTCACGCCGTGACAGACACACTGCAGCATAGCCACAGCGCAAATCCCGTGCGCACTTGTACAGCTCATTCATCAGAGCCGCCTCGGAGCCGAACCTCTGTCTCACACACGGACACGGGACGTAGGTATTCTTCCCGAAGGAAGCAAAGAAAATCTCGTGAGCCTTTATCTCCCCAAGCAGGGTCAAGGCATCCTCCTTATCCTTGCGATTTAATTTCTGCCTTGCTATATCGTTGATATTTCTGTTTTTTAATCCTTTTATGCTCTTTTCAAGAATTGAATACTTCAGTTTTAGCTGTCTTAAAAATTCACGATGCAGAGCAGTGCTCCCATCGGACAAGAACTCGGTCATACACACCCTCTGTTCTGCATTTTTCTACATTATATGCAGGATACGTCGGAAGTGTTTCAGGATTGTTTATTTAACAGCTCTTCTTCGGTATAGGTATAACCGGTGTTGCAAAATCTGCAAACGGCAGTAAGCTCACGGGGCTTGCCCTCCGCCTCTTGCTCGTCAAGCATGGTTGCAATCTCCTTTTTCCCTATGCTGAGCAGTTTTTTCTTCATTCTCTCTCTTGAGCAGTCGCACTTATATTCAACCTCCAAGGTATCGAATACATCGTAAGGAATATCCTTCATTGCAATATCGGCAATTTGCTCAAGGGTGAGTCCCGACTCAAAGAGAGCCGATATATTATTCAGATACCGAGCGTTTCTCTCAATGAGGTCGACGGTTGCATCGTCGGGAAAGGGCAGAAGCTGAATAAGCACACCGCCTGCAGAAAGGCATGAATAATCCTTGTCAACTCTTACTCCAAGCGACAGCACCGTGGGAATCTGCTCGCTCATGGCAAAATAGGTGGCTATATCCTCGGCGATCTCTCCGCTGACAATCTCCGTCATACCCGTCTGAATATCTCCGTCTCCGACGGCTTTGACGAAGGAAAGGGTCCCCTCGCCCACTGCCGCACCGACGTCCAGCTTTCCGTTCGGCTTCTTCGGGGGACTGGCAAGAGGGTTCTGTATATACCCCTTTACGTTGCCGAAATAATCGCCGACTGCAATTATTTTACCTGCCTCGCCGTTGCCCGAAAAGGTTATAGTAACCGTGTCACCGTCCTCGGGGAGCATCGTGCCTATCATCGAGGCGGCAGTTATCGTTCTGCCAAGTGCCGCAGTCGCCGTGGGGGAGGTATTGTGCGCCGTTCTCATATCGTTTATCATATTCCTTGAATTGATTACCATAAGGCGCGCCGAGCCGTCTTTCGTCATAGCCCGCAACATTTTCGATTTACTCATTACACATTCTCCTTCTTACATCTTGCCGCAATATACAGTCTGTCCGAGTTGTCATCTGCCGGGCGGAAATCAAAATCCGAATAAGCGCCGATAAACTCAAAGCCCGTTTTTTTCAGCACGCGCTTAATATACGCCAGCGTATACATTTTTTCTCTTTGAACATCATCGTATCTGTCGTATCTGCCGTCTGCCCCTTCGTTCATGAGGGTAATATAAAAATCGCAAATCCCGTTTTTCGGGTTGTAATCGTTCTGCCAGATGCAGAGCTTATTCCCCTGTTCCATCACGTACGTCTCTTTTGCGTAGGTGTTCTCAAATTTGTGCTTTCCGTTTATATCGAAAAGAAACAGACCGTCGGGTATCAAGTAATTATGGACCAGAGAGAAGCAGCGGAAAAGCCCGTCCCGGGAGGTAATATGATTTATGCTGTCAAGGCAGGATACGGTAACGTCTACGGTGCCGTATAGCTCAAACTCCCGCATATCCTGACACAGCCAGAGCATTTTATCGTCAAGTCCCTCCCGCTCCGCACTGCCTCTTGCTATATCCAGCATTTCCGGCGAGTAGTCGACGCCTGTCATATCGTAGCCCCGGCGCGCAAGCTCCAGAGTCATCCTCCCCGTTCCGCACCCCAGGTCGAGAACCAGCTCGGGCTTTCCCGGTCGGTACTCACGGGCTATGATTTTTTCAAAAAAGTCTGCCCATGCCGAATAGTCGATATCTTTATTGACGGCATCGTATATGGGTGCTAACAAATCGTATATCATGTTTTCTCCGCAAAAACCGAAAATCTCGGTTATTCAAATCTTTCAAATATTTCATCGGTGCGCAGTCTGTCGGCGGCATAAGCCTCGCGAAGAAGCTCCGGAGGAATGTACTCATCGTACTTATCAAATACCGGACATTCACCCTCCGACACCAGCGACTTAACGTCTATTCCCTCTCGTGAAAGTATGTCACGAATTGCAAAAACAAGATTTTTTCCCGCATCGCCCCGAGCCTTGAAGGTTATATAACAGCACCCTTCGCTTTGAATATCGGATATGCCGAGCTCGCCTGCGTGCTTTTGCAAAAAGCGGCGAAGCGTCCTGAAGGAACGGGTGCCCAGCCAGGGAAACAGAACGTAGCTCTGTCCGCCGAGGAATACAACCATGGTTTTATCCATGCCCGCGTTAGCGGCTACCCGACGCGCATTCTCCAGCCTCGTTCTTGCATTATCGCACAGATAGGGATAATTCTTGCCGTTGAACAGAACGTCCCGCATGGCAAGCAAAAGCTTCGTGTGAATTTCTCCGCTGTCGCCGGGCCATGAAATCTCCATTTTTCCATCGACGCCTTTTACGTAAATCAGACGGCGGGGCACGTCGACCTCCTTGACCTCCCACACTCTGCCTGCCAGAGCAAATCTGTCTCCTATCGGAGGCGGTGTGGTAATCGTACCTATCTCCTCGCTGTCGCACCTGACCGTATAATCCTCGCTGTCCTTGAAAACGGCGTAGAATTTGAAGGAATTTATAATTCTTTCGCCTTTAAGCCCTATAATCAGCCCCTTCGTTTCCGTGAGCTCAAGGTACTCGTCGTTTATCATTGCCACAAGCAAGGACCTGTAAGCTTCTCTTGACAATGCTGAAAGCGGCGGCAGCGAAAGCACCTTGTCAGCCAGGGCCTTAGGAGTCAGCTCTCCAGATGATACTATCGTGCTCAGTGTCTGATGGAATGCAAGGCTGAGAGGCATTTTCTTCATAGCAGGTGATTCTATAAATCTCTCGTTTGAATACAAATCTATAATGGCAATTCCCCGAAGAAGCTCCCAGGGAATAATTTGCGGCAAGGGAGAATTTGGAAGGAAGGTTTCCTCCCTGAATACCATTACCATCTCAGGCGGATTTCCACGTCTGCCGGATCTGCCGAGCCTTTGCAAAAATCCCGAAACCGTAGTTGGTGCGCCAATCTGCGCCACCCTGTCAAGTCTGCCGATATCTATGCCCAGCTCCAAGGTTACAGTGGCGCATGTGACCGCCTGAGTGACGCTCTCGTCCTTCATCGTAGCCTCCGCATCCTCGCGCAAGGAAGCCGATAGATTTCCGTGATGAATATAGAATATATCTCTATCCCCGCGAGCCTTCGCTATCTGCCTGAGGGTCGCGGTCACGTACTCGGTTTCTTCACGGGAATTGGAGAATACCAACGCCTTTTTACCGTATAGGTTATCGTATAAAAACTCGTAACCGGCATCAAGCTTTGCCCTCTCGCCTGTCTTTGAAGAATCGGCGGCAAGAGTTTCGGTATTTGAAGTCTGTATCTCGTTCGGGTTTTGTATGAAGAAATGCTCAAGTCCCAGTCGCCATTTGAGCGCCTGCTTCGTAGGCTTCGGCGCAATCGTTTCTCTGCCGCTGCCCGCACCAAGCCAGTCGGATGCAAGCTTCAAGTCGCCGACGGTTGCGCTGAGACCTACACGACGGGGAGAATATCCGATAAGTCTCGCAATGCGTGACAGCTGACAAAGGATCTGACTGCCTCTGTCCTGCCCCACCAATGCGTGAATTTCGTCAATCACTACGTATTTTAAGCCCCCGAACAGTCTCGGTATGTCGTTTGACCTGTTCATAAGCATCGACTCAAGCGATTCCGGGGTTATCTGCAGTATTCCCTCGGGGTTTTTCAGCAGCTTGGTCTTATGCGACACACCCACGTCGCCATGCCAATGCGTAACCCTTATTCCCGTCAGGTCAAGCAGCTCGTCCAGACGGTAAAACTGGTCGTTTATCAGCGATTTTAAAGGAGCAATGTACAGGACTGATATAGAGCTGTGAAAGTCGGGCGACTGTATGATATCCGTGATTATGGGAAAGAAAGCCGCCTCGGTTTTCCCCGACGCCGTAGACGAGGAAAGCAGAAGATTTGCGTCTGTGTCGAATATGACCCTCGCCGCCTCCAGCTGTATATCACGAAGCTCGCTCCAGCCCTGTCTGTATATAAATTCCTTGATAAAATCGGGAAATCTCGAAAACAATTTATCTGCTTCAGTCATAACTCTGCCCTGTTTTAAATATCAATATCAAACAATCCTATTTTACCGGTCGGGGGCGACGGAATAATTTCATCCGCCGGACTTGCTCCGAGGGGGTCGCTCTTTTGCGACCCTGTTACAGCCGTACTTTGAGTCGTACCCGAGACTTCCACCACTTCATTCATGAGCTTTTCAAAGCTTGCCTCGGGGTTATCCTTCAGGATATTCAACAGGGTCAAAAAGTCTCTGATGATCTCTCTCGGTGTAACAAGCTCGTCGGCTCCCGCCTTTGCAAGTTCGGTCTTTAAAAAGCTCTCTGCCTGCCCGTCTGTAATCGGCGCGGTTTTGCTCCCCTCTCTTTCGGCATACAGCTTCGTAAGTCTGCGCACCAGAGCGAGCAGCTCGTTATCCGAAAGTCTGCGCAGGCGGATAACGGGCGAGGACAAATTCTGATAGCCCACCGTCGCGTATTTTGAATCCGCAAGCCTTGAGCGAAGCGCGTCGTAGCTGAATAGCCCTCGTCTTGTGTCCTCAAGAAACTGAGGTGTACCGCCGAAAACGACGCCGAGATTTGCCGCCTTGCCCTGCAGGGTGTCGTTGAAGATGGCAAGGAGCTTTTCATAATTTGCTTCTCTCGATATTCTGTTTGGAATTTTGTACAGATTGACGCATTCGTCGATAAACAGTATAAGCCCCGAATATCCAAGTCTTACCGACAGAGAGGAAAACAGCTTAATAAAGTTATACCAATTATCGTCGTCTATAATCGAGCTGACCGGAAATCCGAGGGCACTTTTCGCTTCGGTTTTGGTGGCGAATTCGCCTCTGAGCCAGCGCAGGCAATTACTCTTTTTCTCACTGTCTTCGCTTATTGACGCGGAATAATATTCGCCAAGCACCCGTGCAAAATCAAAGCCTCCCACATCTCCTTCCAGCTCGGAGAGAGTCAGATATACCTTTTTCTTCAGCTCAGGCTCAAAAACAGGGCTCTCGGGCAGTATTCCCTCGGAAATAAGCTCGGTTTTCAGCTTTGTAAAATGTCTTGACAGTATGGTGGGTAAAGCACCACCGTCGGGGCAAGCCTTGCTAGCCATATTTATCATCAGCTCACGGTAGGTGGCAAGACCTGCACCGTTGCCGCCCGACAGCCTGCGCTCGGGAGAAAGGTCGGCATCCGCACAAATAAAGCCTCTTTCAAGAGCATGACCTCTTATAAGCTGTATAAGAAAGCTCTTTCCGCTTCCGTACCTGCCGATAAGAAAGCGGCAGAAGGCTCCGCCCTCGGCTACGGTATCCAAATTATCAAGCAGCGAATTTATCTCTTCCTTCCTGCCTATCGCAATGTAGGGCGCGCCCATACGGGGTACGACGCCTGCGGCAAGCGAAGAAATAAGCGTATTCAGAATTCTTTTCGGAACCTTTACTTCGCCCTTTTCAATATTTTCGTTAACCATTCTTTGATATCCTCATAATAATCTTCAATAATTCTGTATCCCGAACCGTCGTTTTCAAGAACTACGTCGCCGAAGCCGTCAAAAAACGCTTCATTGATCCGCTCTGCCAGCCCGTCCTCCGAAGCTGTCGTACCGAGCTCGCTGCCAGGACCGAAGGCTTCACCGAAATAGGATGCCAGATATTCAATGTGCTCCATTTCCAGCCCGTAAGTCTCGGTATCGTCTGAAGTCTCGGTCAAGGTCCCGGCGGCGTTTTCAGTCTCCGGCTCGCAGACGGCGAGCATCTCGGCGGCAACGTTCTCGGCATCGTCCGCGTCCTGATTTTCGGTATCCACGAGTCTTCTGGTAGTCTCCCAGGAAATACGTTCTATTTCATCGGCTCCCGCAAAGGACATCTTCTCCTTCGGAGCATCGTATAGCTTTTCGTATTCGGGAGAATTTTCTCTTGCAATTTTCTTGCGCTCCCTGTCAAGTATTGCTTCAAAATAATAATCGATAACCCGTCTGTAATCGTCGGGAAGCTCTCTTACGGCAAGCCTGCTTTTAACATTCATAAGCGCGCGGATTTTGTTCTCGGTATACCGCACTGCCGCAGTAATCCCCCGTCTCAGCTCTGCCGCCTCGGACACGGGATAATACTCTATCTCAAGCTTACTCTTTACCGTATGCGTGCAAAGAGAATTCGGGAAGGAGTCGCGCCTGACTATCGCAGGAGAAGCTTTACTTCCCTCGCTGACCAGCTCGTCCCACAAGCCGCGAAGCAAAAGAGTCATTGCCCCCTCTATATGGGTCCGGTACATTTCCGCCATTTTGTTGCGTACCTCGCCTTGTGCCTCGGGAGGACCCGAAACGAACTTGCCGCGCCGCCAATCGTAGTCGGACAGATAGGCAAGCATTGCCATAGCACCGCCCTTGCCGGCTTTATTTATGTCGGAAAGATAAAATTCCTTGAAACGGCTGACGGATATAACGTCAAATATAAAATCCGAAAGCTCGTCCGTAGGGCAAGGCAATTTGTGAACAAGGCAATAGTCCTGTATCCATATCGAAAAATACAAATCCAGCCTATGAAGCACAGCTCTGTACGCACGCCACACGTCGCAGAGCAGCTTTATTCCCTCCTCGGGCGGTATCCTGTCGGGCAGATTAAGAATTTCGTAAACGTAAAGATAAAGATAGGAGTAATCCGTCTTGATGTATTTTCCCCGGCGAAGCTCGTGCCTCCAGTAAAAATAGTAATTCTTCTGGTTTTGATTCATTTGCGAATACTGCGGCATATAGGAATAAAACTGGACGAAATCGCACTTATCCGTTTTATAGTCGAAATAAATCAAGGCAGATTTTCGAAAATTGTCGTAAAAATCGTATTTGTCAATAAGCCGTATTACCTTGACACGCTTAATAAAACCGTTTCCCTCGGGATAATAGATTTCCTCCTCGGAGGTACGGAAGCCGGCGTTTTCCGAAAAGCTGAGCTTGTTCTCAGCCGAGGTTTTTGCCGCATCTTCACCGTCTGAAACCGGTACGGTATAGTCGCGAGTGGGGTTTTGAGAAACGAAGAAGGATAGCGAGGATTTCTTCTTCGGAACAAGCTTTTCTATATTCCAGAAATCGTCTTTTTCATTACTGCTGTCGGAAAATGACATAATGCTCTCCTCCTTTCTCCGTGTGCAAAAAAACTACATCCGTTAATTATATATTATAGTCTATAAATCGTAAATTGTCAATTGAAAAAGACCTTTTTCCAAACAAAAAAATACCGCCGGTTAAGGCGGTAAATTATATAAATCCTATAAACAGGCTGTAAGCCGGTTAAACCGAGGCGGCGTAATGGGCGTTTATCCCCTCGCTGAGGAGGATATCCCTTGCCGCTTTTGCCCTTTCCGCACTGTCAAAAATCCCAAAAACGGAAGGGCCGCTGCCGCTCATTTGCGCACGGACGGCACCGAGGCTTTCAAGGCGGGCCTTGATCCGTGCGGCTCCGGGTCGGATGCCGAGAATTACGTCTTCAAATATATTGTACATTTTGCCCGGGTCGAATTCGCCCGAATTTATGTCCCGGGACATAGCGTTTGCGCCTTCTTCTCTCCCGAATAAAAAGGATTTACCGTCAAAGTATTTCTCATCCAGAGCAGAGTACGCTTCGGGCGTCGATACGAACTCGTCAGACACCGCAATGACGGTATGAAGGGCGAGGGTGTCCGAAAGTCTGGTCATCCGCTCTCCTCTGCCCTGACAGCGCGCAACACCGCCGATAAGGCAAAAGGGAAGGTCGCTTCCCAGCTTTTCGGCTAAAGAAAGCAGCATTTTCTCTGTCAGGGGCTTGCCGTACAAACGGTTCATTCCCCGAAGCACTGCCGCACCGTCGGCAGAGCCGCCTGCAAGTCCTGCGGACATCGGGATACGCTTTACCAGCTTTACCGTTATTTCATCATCTATTCCGAGCTTGTCGAGAAAAAGAATAGCCGCGGCATACGCGATATTTTTTCCGTCAGAGGGCAGACGCTTGTTTCCGTCAATCAATAGCTTGACACCGCGCTTAGCGTGCCCGCTAACCGTCAAGGTCAGTTCGTCACACAGAGAGACCGTATGCATCACGGTGTCAATATCGTGATATCCGTCTTCTCTTTTGGCAACTACGTCAAGAAAAAGATTTATCTTCGCGTAAGCGTATTCTTTTACCGCTCTCATACAGTCCACTCCTCCCGGATTTGCTTTAATAATTCGGCAACTTATTTAAACGTTATAATTGTACTACATTCCGCGATAAATTTCAAGTCTGCAAACGTAGATTTGTGCATTACAGCGTAATTATAAATATTATAAATATTTTTCCCAAAAAGTATTGACAAAGAGCTTTTTTCATGGTACAATACTTCGGTAGTTCGGACAAGTGGTCCGACTCCTTGCCACCATAGGGGTGGCCAAAAGACCAGAAGGAGGTAATAATCAGATGGAAAAGAAGATTTGTTCTTACGAGACTCTCTTTGCAGTAAGCGGCAACTGTTCCGAAGAGGAATACAAGGCTATCTGCGAGAAGTTCGTAAATCTCGTTAACGACAACGCTACCGATGTTTCGGTTAACGAGTGGGGTAAGAGAAAGCTCGCGTATCCTATCAACTACATCACTGAAGGATACTATGTGCTTCTTAACTTCAAGAGCGAACCCACCTTCCCCCTTGAGCTTGAGCGTGTACTCGGAATCACCGAAGGCGTCATCCGCTACATGACCGTAGCTAAGCTTGAGAAGAAGGCTGCTCCCAAGGCTGAGGCTGTTGAGCCTGCAGTCGAGGAGACTGTCGTTGCTGAAAACGAAAGCAGCGAGGCTTAATTTTTGAACAGGAGGCGGAAAAATGGCAAGTTTCAATAAAGTTATCCTCATAGGTAATATGACGGCTGATCCCGAGCTTAAGCAGACTGCGGGCGGAGTTTCAGTGTGCAGCTTCTCTATCGCTGTTAATCGCCGTTTTGCGAAATCCGAGCAGGGTCAGCAGACGGTCGACTTCATTAACATCGTTACTTGGAGACAGAGCGCAGAATTTGTCAGCCGCTATTTTAAGAAGGGTAATCCCATTCTTGTTTGCGGTCAGCTTCAAACCCGCACGTGGACCGACAATCAGGGACAGAAGCGCTATGCTACCGAGGTGGTTGCAGACGAGGTTTCCTTCGTTGCGAACGCTCAGCAGAGCGCACAGGCAGCCCCTGCAGGCAATGCGGGCTATACTCCCGAAGCTTACACAAACGCCACTTTCAACAGCACGGGCAATTCCGGCTTTGAAGAAATTCCAAACGACGAGAGTCTTCCCTTCTGATTTTTGGTCAAGGGAATGAAACGTCCTCCCGATATAAGACTCACTGTACCGGGAGTCATACAGAAATCGTGAGTCGGAAAGGTTTTGGACTATTCAAATGGATAGAAACGATACACAGCGCCCCTCTTTCCGTCCCATGCACAGAAGAAAGAAGGTTTGCATCTTCTGTCAGGACAAGGTTGAGGGCATTGATTACAAGGATGTAGCAAAGCTCAGAAAGTTCATTTCCGAGAGAGCTAAGATCCTCCCCAGACGTGTTTCCGGCACTTGCGCTCTTCACCAGAGACAGCTCACTACTGCTATCAAGAGAGCTCGCCAGATGGCACTTCTCCCCTACGTTTCCAACTAATCAAAGATTTAGGAAGGCACCTGCCGAAGCGGGTGCCTTCTTTATGTCAAAACGCATTTACGTCACATCAGACCGTCAAATCCTCAAAATAACCGTGGTAACGAATATCGATATTATCCTTCGGAAACAGGAAGTGAAAAAGCTCGGTGCAGTAATCGTCAGTCATCGACGCCATATAGTCTACGACAATCTGATTTGGCTCGGTTTCGAGATACGGTATCGGAGACGTGTAGTAGTGGTTATCCTGCACGAAATCAACGTGATGCTTGTATATTGGCGAGGATTTCACACCGTTTTTCAGATCCGAGAGCAGCTTGTAATAAAGCCTGTGCATTATGGGTCTTACTTGCTCGTCGAGAACCTTCGTCAGCTTATCCGACTTATATATAACGTCGTAGTTCTTGCGCTTCACGTCCCTCATTCCCATGAAATGCTCGGTATCCATCATAATATACGGCTTACCGTAGCTGTTCTCGATAATACTAACTTCGAGATTATTGATTATCTCAGCGTTAATCGTCCCTATTCCGCCGCCCCTCAGCGAAGCGTCGGAGTCAAGGAGCTTTGCACGCATGGCGTCCTGTCTGTCCTTGCCGAGATATGCAATTATGTCGCATACTCTGACGACGCAGCCCTCAAGAGTTGAGGGGATTATTTTACGCACGTTGCTCTCGTCGACGTAGCAGCTCTCCACCATTTTGTCAAAAGCATCAAAGTCGGGCATTACTGCCGGGCGGTATTCGTGCATCTCAAATTCACCGTTGTGAGTGATTATTCCGTCAAGGGTGTCCAAGGTGATATTGTGCTGAAACATACCGTCAAGAACACGGACTGAGTGAACGTTGTGATTGAAATATCTGCCGCACTCTGCGTAATATACCTCACTGATATATCTCTCGCCTGCGTGACCGAAAGGGGTGTGCCCTATGTCGTGCCCGAGTGCAATTGCCTCTATAAGATCAAGGTTAAGGTTCAAAACCGAACCAATCGAGCGAGCTATCCTTGATACGAGCTGAACGTGCAGAGCGCGTCTCGTAATATCGTCATTCTTATAGAAAGAAAAAACCTGTGTCTTATCGGTATATCTGTTGTAATACGGGCTGTGCAGTATTTTATCAACGTCACGCATATAAGCGGGACGCCAAATGTTTTCCTTGTCAAGATTCGGGTCACGGCGCTGTGCACGGGAGCCGTCAGCGGCAAAATTCGGCCGTGTTCCGTTGGCTATATCCTCTTTGATACGCTCCGAAAGCTCGGGGGACAACTGTTCGTAAATTGCCATAGCTTCTCCTTCTTTCTATTCTATATAATTTCAAATGATTTCTTAAGCACAATAATAGTGGTATCTTTGCTACCGTATTAAGTATATCACAAAAAAATTTGCTTGTCAATGTGCAGAAAACCCTATTACGTTCGAGAAACATAACCTTTTTTCTTTGCAGAGCAAACCCCTTTACATGCGAGAAACCGCATTTTCTCAGGCTACTTCACGCCCTGTGATTTTTAAAAATTGCGAGAAAAAAGCTGATGCCTACGGGTTAATAAGCATCAGCTGATATATTATGCCATTTTGTTGAACTTAAGAGTAAACTCGGACTTCTTATGAGCCGCGTTATTCTTATGAAGGATACCGTGAGCAACTGCCTGGTCAACCTTCTTAACAGCAAGTTTGTAAAGCTCAGAAGCAGCTGCCTTATCGCCGGACTCAACCGCAAGATTGAACTTCTTAATAACAGTCTTGAGCTGGCTCTTTACCATCTGGTTTCTGAGTGCCTTGGTCTGGTTTACAAGAATACGCTTTTTAGCGGACTTAATGTTAGCCATTTCTTTCTCCTTTTAAATTTCCGTAATCCCCTGAGGTTCACACATACGGCTGAGAGGGTCCGTAAGGTCACCCTGAAAGATATACTTTTCATACAGTTCTAGATTATATCATTTTATTTCCAAAAAAGCAAGAGGTTTTACAAAAAAGTTTTAAAATTTTTGTTCACTTTTTTAAGTTTTTTCACTTTTACCTATTGACAAATGATGATTTATCTGTTATACTTGTAAAGTAATTTGCTTTACAGCAATCCCAAGAGGTATTATGTTTGAGAAAAATTTAAAGCTCGCATATCTGTTGGATTTCTACGGTGAGCTTCTTGACGAGCATACGCAGACCGTAATGCAGGCATATTACGACAACGACCTGTCACTCGCAGAGATTGCTGCCGGACTCGGCATATCGCGGCAGGGCGTGCGACACATAGTGAAAAAGGGCGAGGGACAGTTGCTTTTCTATGAAGAAAAGCTGGGACTTGCCGCCGATGCCGCCCGACTTGACAGTCAGCTTGACAAGCTTATCGGGATACAGACTGAGCTTTTGGGCAGCGATGACGAGAGGCTCGTAAAAGCGGCTCGGGAAATACAGGAAGTTGTCACAAGCATAAAAGCAAACAAATAACGCCTTTGCAGGAATGGAGGAAGCCGATGTTCGGAGGACTTACCGAAAAGCTTGCCAACGCCTTTAAGAAGTTCAGAAACAAGGGCAAGCTTACCGAAGCGGACGTCAAGGAAGGAATGAGAGAGGTCAAGCTCGCTCTTCTGGAAGCTGACGTAAACTTCAAGGTTGTAAAAGAATTTGTAAAAAACGTAACCGACAGAGCCGTAGGCTCCGAGGTTCTTGAGAGCCTGCTCCCTGCACAGCAAATCGTTAAGATAGTCAACGAGGAGCTGATAGCACTCATGGGCGGTGAGGCACCAAAAATAAATATCAGTCCCAAGCCTCCTACCGTTATTATGATGGTCGGTCTGCAGGGCGCGGGAAAAACAACGCACACAGGCAAGATTGCCTCTTATTATAAGCAGAAGGGCAAGTCTCCCCTGCTCGTTGCATGCGACGTATACAGGCCTGCCGCAGTCGATCAGCTGAAGATCGTCGGTGAGTCGGTCGGTGTTCCGGTGTTCTCGCTGGGCACTAAGGTTTCTCCGGTGGAGATTGCCAAGCGCGGTGTCGACTTTGCAAAAAAGAACGGACACGACATGGTGTTCATTGATACCGCAGGACGGCTGCACATTGACGAGGAGTTGATGACTGAGCTGGTCAAGATAAAGGAAAGCGTAGATCCCGCTGAAATTCTCCTGGTTGTAGACGCTATGCTCGGTCAGGATGCGGTCAACGTTTCAAAGAGCTTCAACGACCGGCTTGATATCACGGGCGTAGTTCTTACAAAAATGGACGGCGACACCAGAGGCGGTGCGGCGTTATCCGTAAAATACGTAACGGGTAAGCCCATCAAGTTCGTCGGAACAGGCGAAAAGATGGATGCGCTCGAAATGTTCTACCCTGACAGAATGGCGTCGAGAATTCTCGGAATGGGCGATATTTTGTCGCTGATTGAGAAAGCCGAGGAAGCCTTCGACAAAAGGAGCGCAGAGGAATTGGAGCGGAAGATGCGCGAGCAAACCTTCACGCTCGACGACTTCCTCGTGCAGATGCGCCAACTAAAGAAGATGGGCAACATGGACCAGCTTCTCGGCATGCTTCCCGGTGCAAATACCGGTGCTATGAAAAACGCAAAGATAGACGAAGACCTGATGGTAAAAACCGAGGCTATAATTTTGTCGATGACACGTGCAGAGCGCACACGCCCCGAGATAATAAACGGCTCCCGGCGTAAGCGTATCGCACAGGGCTCGGGAACTCAGGTTGAGGACGTAAACAAGCTCCTTAAGCAATTCGATCAGATGAAGAAGCTTATGAAGCAGTTTACCGGTGCAAAAGGCAAGCGCCGCGGAATGTTCGGCGGTATGAAGCTTCCATTTTAATCAATTTATTTAAGCTTATTTTTTAAAATAAAAATATTTTCACAATCATTTGGAGGAAAAGAAAAATGGCAGTAAAAATCAGACTTAAGAGAATCGGTGCAAAGAAGACCCCCTTCTACCGTGTAGTTGTTGCAGACGAGAGATCTCCCCGCGACGGTAAGTTCATTGAGGAAATCGGTTACTACAACCCCCTCACTAACCCCGCTGACGTGAAGATCGACGCTGAGAAGGCTACCAAGTGGCTGAACAACGGCGCACAGCCCACCGAGACTGTAAGAACTCTCCTGAAGAAAACCGAAATTATCAAGTAATTTCGCAAACGGACGGATTGTTAGCCGTAGGAAAGGTATATTATATGGAACTTAAGCAGGTATTAACAGATATCGCTCGTGCCATTGTTGACAATCCCGACGCCGTTAATGTAGTCGAAACCGTTGACGGTGATGACGTTGAACTCACACTCACCGTTGCCGAAAGTGATACAGGTATGGTTATCGGACGTCACGGAAGAATAGCAAAGGCTATTCGTCAGGTTATGAAGGCAGCCGCAAACACCTGCGGTAAGCGTGTAACTGTTGAAATTGAGTAAAAGTCAGGTGCGATGGATTGAAAGACCTAAATCCGTGAAGATATCAAAGAAGAAAAGGTCGGACGATCCTCACCTATCAGCAGAGGCTGTCACAGATATTCTTTTGTGACAGCCTTGCTTTTTATAAAAAACGGGAGGAAGCGAAAAAGTCGGTACTATGAAAAAATATATTATGGCTCTGGACCAAGGCACAACCTCATCAAGATGTATACTGTTTGACAAAAGCGGAAAAATCGCAAGTATCGCGCAAAAGGAATTTCCGCAGATATTTCCGCGCGAGGGGTGGGTCGAGCATGACCCGATGGTAATATGGTCGACACAGATTGCCGTCGCTACCGAGGCACTGCTCAAGATCGGAGAAAGCTGGTCCTGCGTTATCGGTATCGGAATAACGAACCAGAGAGAAACTACCGTCGTCTGGGACAGGAAAACAGGCTCACCGATATACAATGCGATAGTATGGCAATGTCGAAGAACCGCGGAAAAATGCGATGAGCTGAAAATCTCGGGACACAGTCAAATGATAAGAGAAAAGACCGGGCTTCTTATTGACCCATACTTTTCTGCCACAAAATTAGCCTGGATTTTGGATAATGTCGACGGAGCACGGGAAAAAGCGGAAAAAGGTGAGCTGTGTTTCGGCACGGTTGATTCCTGGCTTATCTGGAATTTGACGGGCGGTGTCAGCCACCGTACGGATACCACTAACGCATCTCGTACAATGCTGTTCAATATACACACAATGCAGTGGGACGAGGAGCTGCTCCGGCTATTCAACATTCCGAAGTCTATACTTCCCGAGGTACTGCCCTCCTCTGCGATTTACGGATATACCGATTCCGGAATAGTCGGTGCCGCCGTGCCGATTGCAGGCGTTGCGGGCGACCAGCAATCCGCGCTGTTCGGGCAATGCTGCTTTGCCGAAGGGGATATTAAGAACACCTACGGTACCGGAGCATTTATGCTTATGAACACGGGAGACGTTGCTTACACCTGCCAAAACGGGCTTTTGACTACCCTCGCCTGCTCTGCGGACGGAAAGCCCTGCTATGCACTTGAAGGCTCGGTATTCACCTGCGGTGCGGCTATACAGTGGCTGCGTGACGGACTGAAAATCATAGAGTCCTCTGCCGACAGCGAATACTACGCTTCAAAGGTCCCGGACTCCGGCGGAGTTATGGTCGTCCCGGCGTTTCAAGGCTTAGGCGCTCCTTGGTGGGACCCTTATGCAAGGGGTACCATCGTCGGCATTACCCGTGCTACCACGAAAAACCATCTGATAAGAGCGACGCTGGAATCTCTCGCCTATCAGACGGCGGACGTTATTGAGCTGATGAAAAGCTCCACAGGCTTGGATATTGGGCATATAAAGGTTGACGGCGGTGCAAGCGCAAACAATCTGTTACTGCAATTTCAAGCTGACATTCTGGGAATAACGCTGGAGCGTCCCGAATGTGTTGAAACGACGGCACTGGGTGCCGCTTACCTCGCAGGGCTTGCCCTCGGTGTTTACAAGTCAACCGACCATATTGTCAAGAACAACAAAACAGAGCGCTTCTTCTCCCCCGCTACCGACAAGGTCTGGCGCGAGGAACGAATGAAGCTGTGGCACAACGCGGTACATAGATCCGTTCATTGGGCGGATTAGAGCTAAGTGTGATTTAATTGACAACCGGTGATTTGCAAAAATGCTAATTTATTAAATTCTTAACGAGAACTTCCCGGGCAAAGGGCTTTTGTGCCGAATTAAGGAGAAAACCGTAGGTTTTCAACCTTATTACAATCATTTTTTACCGTATTATAAAAGAGGTACTATGTTTTTTACACACAGTACCTCTGTTTTTCGGTCATGCCAAAATGCGGCAACCCGGGCAAACGGATTTTGAACAGAAATAGCCGGCTGACGAGCGATAAGTGTACCGGTGTACACCGAGCAAGGAAATGCCGATAGAAAAAACTAACATTGCCGATAGAAAAAACTAATATTTCATAAGAAACTAAACTGAACCCACGGCCCAGTGTAGTCCCGCCTCATCGAGGCGGATTACGAATCGTATGACGAAGTCATACATGATTTGTAAGCAAGGGCCCGTGGGTATCTTTGTTCCCGACACCAACTTTGTTTAAAATAAAAATGGAGCTGGAGATGGGATTTGAACCCACGGCCTATTGATTACGAATCAATTGCGCTACCACTGCGCCACTCCAGCCTATTCCACACTTATATTTTACCATCTTTTTTGTATCTTGTCAATAGATTAACTCGAAAATCTTGAAAATTGTCTTGACAAAAAACAAATTTAGGTATAAAATAATAATGCAATGCAGGCATAGTTTAGTGGTAGAACTTCAGCTTCCCAAGCTGGCCGTGCGGGTTCGATTCCCGTTGCCTGCTCCAAAAATACTGCAGAAAAGGATACTTTTTCTGCAGTATTTTTTATCCAAGTCGCAGACTTGGTATATCATCAGCCCCGTGGGGCTGGACATCATCAATAACGGCAAGGCGTTATTGTATATCATCACGCTTTAGCGTGTTTCACCTGCGCCTTGGTGATATGCCAACGATATACAAGGCTTGCGCCTTGATGATATGCAACACTCCGTGTTGATGATATGCCACTCTTCGAGTGGATGATATGCAATTTCTTGCGAAATTGATGATATACACGCCCCGAGGCGTGATGAGGCTGCGGATTTTTTTATAGATATTTGCAAACTATTGCCTTAACAGCAAAAGTATGTTATAATCACCTTGTGAAATCGGGAGGATGATTTATGGATTTATGTAATATATCGGTCATACGCTCTTTGATGTCCGAGGCAGGAATTACCTTCCGCAAGGAATTCGGTCAGAATTTCCTCATCAACAGAATGATTCCGGAGGATATAGCCGACAACTGCACGGATTGCGAAGAGGGTTTGATTCTTGAAATAGGCCCGGGTATCGGGTGCTTGACGCAAGAGCTGGCACTCAGATACAAAAAGGTTGTGGCAGTGGAAATTGACCGAGGCCTTATACCCGTGCTGGAAAAAACGGTAGGCGGATACGATAACGTGACTGTCATAAACGGCGATATTATGGAAACCGATATTTCCGAGCTGGTCGAGAGGTACTCCGACGGTATGCCGGTTTCCGTATGTGCAAATCTCCCCTACTATATCACAACTCCGATACTCATGCGGCTTTTGGAGTCGGATGTTAAATTCTCATCTATCACCGTAATGGTACAAAACGAGGTTGCAGCGCGTCTGTGCGCTAAAGCAGGCAGCTCGGATTACGGTGCTATAACCGCGGTGCTGGGATATTACGGACAGGCAAAAAGGCTGTTCCGCGTGCCGGCAGGCTGCTTTATGCCAGCACCTAAAGTTGACAGCGCGGTAGTCAGAATTGACTTATATAAGGAGCCGGTATACAAGCCGAAAAATGAAAAGCTGTTCAGAAGCCTTATCAGGTTCGCCTTTGAGATGCGCAGAAAGACCCTCTTGAATGCTCTTTCAGCCAAACTGCCCTACCCGAAGGAAAAGATACTGGATGCAATCCGAGCCATAGGTCTATCCGACACGGTACGGGGCGAAAGACTGTCTACCGAGGAGTTTGTAAGGCTGTCGGATATCTTAGCTGAATAATTATTAGAGGAACCGAGGAGTTAGCGTGTTATCCTTAACGGAGAACACGCATCGAGATAAATCCCTTTCGGGATTTTCGATATGTTGCTGACGCAACACGATATGCCTGCGGCACGATATGTTTGCTTTGCAAACGTGGGATTTATCTCATATCGAATTGGCGCAAAGCGACAATATATCGAGCTTGAGCGTAGCGAAAGCATATCGAGTCACCGAAGGTGACATATCGACAGAAAGAAAAAGCAAGAGCAAAAATAGAAGGTTTTATCCTTTTATCTTTGCTCTTTTCTGCTTGTAATATGGGTTTGGGGTTAGCTCATCTGCATTTGTCCGGGCAAATGCGATGCTCGCACTCAGGGGAAATTACAAATCCTCCGCTAAGAACATCACATATTTTTTCCGCGGTTCTTTTTCTTTGAGCAATGCTTATTTCAGTTTAGCACCTATTCTCCGTATAAGGTCAAACACCATAACCGAAGATGCGAGAAGAACAACGAGCAAAATCTCGTTAAGTGACAGGGGCGCACTCCTGAAAAGCTCACCGCCGAAGTATATAATCAACAGCTGAATAACCGATATGAAGGTCATTATAAATATAAAGGTCTTATTCTTCGATATTCCCGAGAAGATCCAAAAGCGCTCACATCTTGAGGTGAAGCAGTTAAACAGCCCGGCGAATATGAACAGCGCGTAAAAAGCGCCGAGGAAATGAGCACCGGAAGAATAGATGTCGGCTATCACGTCAAGCCGTAAAAACGCGACGAGAAGCAAAAGGGTAAATGCTCCGTTAAGTAAAATCTGCCACATTATATTTTTGGATAATATCGGTTCTGCGCGCTTTATCGGCTTTTCTTTCATATAGTATGCGTGGGGAGCCTCGCCGGCGAAGGCAAGACCGCCTAAGGTATCCATGATTATATTTACCCACAGCATCTGGATTATTGTAATAGGCGTTTCAATGCCCAGGAAGGGACCAATCAGCGTTATTCCGCAGGCGGCGAAATTCATAATAAGCTGGAAGGTAATGAACTTTCTTATTGACTTGAATATGGTTCTGCCGTAGAGTATGGTTTTTGCGATTGCGGATATACTGTTATCCAGTATGACGATATCCGAAGCACTCTTTGCAATCTCGGTTCCGCTCCCCATGGCAAAGCCCACGTCTGCCAGCTTCAGCGACGGCGCGTCGTTTATTCCGTCGCCCGTCATTCCGACGACCAGCCCGCGCTCCTGCGACAGAGCTACCAATCTGCTCTTATCGCGCGGCAAAGCACGGGCAACTATACGAAGCATCGGAAGCGCAGTCTTAACCTCCTCGTCGGACATGGCGCGTAGCTCATCGCCCGACAGTGCTATATGCCCTGCTCCCCTCTTGAAAAATCCGCATTCCTCGGCTATGCTGATAGCGGTATCCTTGTTGTCACCGGTCAGCATTACAATCTGTATCCCCGCGCCGATGATCTCACTCACCGCCTGTCTGACCCCCGTTCGTATTCTGTCCTTGATTACGACGAGAGCTATGAAGGTAAGGTATTCCGAGCCGTCGGACAAGGCTATGGCTATAACGCGCTCGCCGCGTGAAAGCGCGTCGTTATACTGCTTTTTTACAAAATGCAAATCGGATGACAAAGCACGTCCCGAACCGTCGAGGGCAAATCTGCACCTTGAGAGAAGGACCTCAGCCGCGCCTTTGATAATCGTAGTGCCGTCCTTAAAGGTTACGGATGAATATTTGGTATCCGAGGAAAAGCGTTTTTTGTCAACTACGTCACGACTCTCACGCCTCTGTCCCATAAAAAACTCTGCTATTGCACGGTCTGTGGCGTTACCGCCTATTACGCCGTCCTTGCCTATGGCGCACTCGGTGTTGTAGTAAGCGCAAAGCGCAAGCTGACGGTAAATCTCGCCAGTGCCCTTCAGCGACGGAATATTCTTGATTACCTCGCCCTCGGTAATAATCCTGTCAACCGACAGCTTCCCCGTCGTCAAGGTTCCCGTCTTATCGGTAAACAATATATTAAGGGAGCCTGCGGTCTCTATGCCTACAAGCTTCTTTACAAGGACGTTGTCCTTCAGCATTTTCTTCATATTTGCCGACAGCACAACGGTTATCATCATCGGCAGTCCTTCCGGAACGGCGACCACAACGACGGTGATCATCAACGTAAGTGCGTGAATTAGGGTTGAAAAAAGGAATTTCAAATCGGAAAAGGAAGCGACTATCCTATCCCACTGAAAGTTATTGTCGGTAACGAAGCTGTTGAACAGATACATAAAGCCTACGAAGAAGGCAACCAGATAGCCGAGCTTGCTTATTTGAGAGGCGAGCCTCGACAGCCTGAGCTTCAAAGGGCTGACACGGGTCTCGCTCTGCACGTCTTTTGCCACCATGCCGAAGAAGGTTTCCCCACCTACGCGCTCAACTCGCATTATTCCCTCGCCGTCTGTGACAACGGAGCCGGAGAACACCTTCCCCGAATTCGATAAATCGAAGTCACCGCCGGGATGGACGTGTTTTCGTGCCTCTACGTTTTCGCCGTTCAATGCAGATTGATCCACCGCCAGCTCTCCGTCGATAAGACTGCCGTCTGCGTATATCCTCTCACCCGAAGAAACGTAAACGATATCCCCCACAACAAGCTCGGATGAATCAATCGCGCCTATCTCGCCGTCACGCAGAACGCGCACCGCCGTGTACTTATGCCCCGACTCCAGCGCGCTGAAGGCACGCTCACTCCTGTATTCAGACAGCGTGGATACAACCGTGGCAATCAGAATTGCAGATACTATACCGCCAATCTCAAACAGGTTGCAATTGCCTAAGGTGAATATTACCTCAAGAGCAAGGGCGGCAAGCAGAATTTTTATGATAGGGTCTCCGAGGTTTTCGAGGAAACGGCGGAACAGCCCTTTTGTTTTTGCCTTAACGTGAGAATTCGCGCCGTGTTTTTCTCTGGATATTAGCACCTCATCCGAGGTGAGCCCTTTTATTTTCTTCGCCATACGCCATGTCCTTTTTCTTTTTATCTAAGAAAATATATGCTTCACAATTCGCAAAAAGCACATATAAAGAATAAAAGAGGACGGTTATGAACAGAACATCTTGCATATATGATTTTGAACCGTTCAGCCCTTCCCAAATCTTTCGGCTTGGTACTATGGCTAGCAGTTACAAGTCAACTGCGGCTGACATTCTCATAGTTCGTTGTTACTACAGATTTCTCTGCCTATGAGACCTCACGGGATAAACCTCGGGAATCGCTCTCGGGTTGGTCGGTAACTACCTCCCGGCGGACTTTCACCACAGAGCATTGATTTGTTATCAAAGAAGTAACATATTATCGGTCATCTACTTTTAAGAATCCACCGATAAATGCATCGGGAAATACAAACTGTTTTTCAACACTCTTACCGCCAATGGTAAATTTTACGCGGATATACTTTTTTGCCGCATCCATCCAAGATACAACACCATCCCCAAATGCTTTGTGCTTGACCTCGCATCCTACACAAACGGGGGCAAGAATAGTAGCCCAATCGGGGCCCTGTTGTTTGGATTCGGGTTTCGGAGCAGTCGTTACTACGGGTGTTATTTCTTTCGGCTTAACCGCAACGGGATCAGGTTTCTCTTTCGGTACAATAATATCCACGAAATCGGAAACGGTCATGGATGCCTGCTGACGCGCATAGAGTGCCTCATATTCCTCACGGCGAAGTACGGTATCCCAACCACCGATATCTTCACCTGCGTGCTTATCGATGCCCGTGTATGAGAGACTGGAATTCTCGTACTTACGGAAACCGAAAATGCCTTGATTCATCTTTTCCGGATCGAACAGCCCGATCTCGTTAAGAATCTCAAAATCCTTGACACTAAGTCCGGTAACCTTTTTGAAAAGCTCCGGTTCGATCTGCGTAATCACGTCCTTTATTGTATATTCGCGATAGTCGGTTAAATACATAAACGCGGGGATACGCGCGGCAAGCTTCAATAGCTTTTCTTGTACCTGTTTGCGCAGGGACTTTGCCGCCTTTTCATCCTCGGTCATCTGCTTCTTTTCCTTGGGCGTCAGATCATCGCCTTTTTCCTTTTTGAGCTTTTTGACCTTTTCGGAACGGTTGATGATGGTATCAATCTCGGCATTTAGTGCGCGGAATCCCTCGATATTCATAAGCGCTGACATTGCATCGGGATTGTCACGTAGTTTTTTAAGCGTATCGTTATCAACATGAACAAGAAGCGCTGTCTGCCAACGTTTTGCAAGCAAGGTTGCCGACGTTCCTGCGTACGTAATATCCAAAATATCTTGTGCGTCAATGCGATTCATGGACGCACCGTCAAAAGCAAGAACGGGCAGGAAGCTGATAAACTCACTGACCTTTTGTTCCGGGCTGGAATCATCTACCTTCAAACGACAAGAATAATCCGAAATCTGATGGAGTGCTCTCTCCAACGCAAAGTCGAATATGTAACATTCTTTCTTGATGATCACGCGGTTGCCTCGTTCATCAATTGTTTCCCACGGGGATTGTACGCGGAAGGCCGCTTGAAAATAGGATTCGGGTGATTTCAGATTGCGGAGCATAAAAATACCTGTCCACGGGCGAACGGTAACGCCGGTTGTCAACTTACCGCAAGTCAGCGTAATGGTTTTCGTTTTCAGTGGATCTCCCATGGCGTTTTGTACGGGATAGAGCGCGTCAAGACCGATACCCGCCTTAGTGCCTGCACAGACGATCACTTTATAATCGCCAAACGTTACGCTGTTTTGCTTTTGCGCGAGTAGATTTGCCATAGCAAAGCAGGATGCCACGTTGGGAAGATACCACAGCGTGTGCGTAAGGACCTGTAAAAGAGTTGTGTCCGAAAAAGGCATTGGCGGCTTCTCGCTACCCAGCTTCAAATCCTCAGTAGTGGTAAAACGCCCGCGAATCAGCTCCAACCATTTTTGCACGTCGGTCTCATATACGAACCGCGCCGTTTCGGGCTTACCCTTTTCGGTAAGCTCTGCTTTGAAAAACTCATTGATATCAAATTCATCAAAACCCTCGTTTACGGCGTTATGTACGATTTCGTCCGGGACTTTGTAGGTCAGCATGATCATCTTCGGAAGTGCCGCATACGGGTTCTCGCCACTACCGCGCCAATTCTCCTTGGCTGCTTGCTCGTCCGAATACGTCCAGTTGAATACCTGATCCTCTAAAAACTCGCCGCTGTTCAGCGCACGGAAGGGCGTACCGGAAAGATATAGATAATGTCCTGACGTAATCGGCAGGAAGGTCTCGTTGATGGCGTTGCCTGCTTCTTCCATCTGATATTTTTCAAGGTCAAAATCGTTATCTTCCTCATCAAATTTTTCAAACAGATTACGAGCGTTTTCGCGCCACGCACCGAAGTGATATTCATCAAAAACAACGATATCCCAGTTTGTACTATGAATAAACTCGTTTTTTGCCTTGATACCTCCTGCGGCATTTGTACCAAGCATATCTTGAAAAGATCCAAACACGACGATAGGACGCGTAGGATCGCAAGCGTCATATTGCTCATCAAGCTGTTGTGCATCAAAGCGAGCCTCTTTGTTGGAAACAAACTGCCAGCCTTCAAAATCCACATGATGGGACAAATCCTCTTGCCATGCCGATTCCACCGCAGGCTTGAAGGTGAGAATCAAGATTTTCTTGAATCCCATTTTTTTAGCAAGCTGATAGGTGGCAAAGGTCTTACCGAAACGCATTTTTGCATTCCATAAGAATTTGGGCGGTCTTGACGGATCATCGGTTGCCGCCTGTGTAAAATAATCGGCGGTCATATTAACTGCGTAGGCCTGCTCATCTCTCATGCCGAACGTCCACGTTCGTGCGCCCTCAAGACGTATGCCTGTTCGAAGCTCGTTTATGGCGGCACTGATGTCAGCAACGGCACACCCAAACCATTCGTTGTGATCTTCACCCTCGTTCAGTTGTCTGAAACGACGTCGGCGCAGGATGCGATGCACGTCCTTATCGGTAAAGCAAGTGCCGTCGGGACGCATGGCGGATTCTTTGAGCAAAATTTTGAAATTGGTAATACCTGCCGTATGGAGCTGCTCACGGATGCGTTGCTCGGTGTCCTCACGGTCGGTAAAGCCTACCTTGATATAGCCCCTGTGATCGGCAAGGTCGGGCAGCGCATATCCGTAAATGGTAGGAACAACCGCAGGACGATTATGTAAAATGTCCGATAAACTAATTCCAGCCATTACTCATTTCCTCCGTCCATAGGTCTAATCATTGATTCAATAAAATCAATTTCTTCTTGCGAAAGATTATATTTAGCATACAACTCTTCGTCAGTCCACGGCTTTGAAAAATCTTGCATAGGGACGAATTGATATACACCTCTTGGACCGTTTTGCGTTTTCTTTTTTATGCTTACTAAATAACGGAAAAACCTTGTTTTAATATAAGAAATAATATTTTCACATTTTTGCTTGGTAAAATTGTGCTTATTGGGGTCATAACCTATTACAAGATATGTTTGAGAGCAAACACTATTAGGTTCACCATAGAAAGGATATCCTAATATTTGCGTGTCTGTACCACTTCCACCCGCAGCAGGAATATATACTTTATGCAGTGGCAAAGTTGCGTGATTTTTGGGTAGTTGAATTGTAGAGATGTAGCCAAATGGTGTATCATTAAAGGATTTGCTTATATAGTATTTAATGTTATATAAACTGTCTTTTTCTTTTTTATATCCACGCCAATTGGATGTTAATAATTCGCTATTATCAAAAAAGTGTTTTGGACTAACTAATCCCGAAAAATTATCATCACTATTTATGTAATAATCACCTTCGACATAAGCAATTTTTTCAACAATAGAATACGATTTGGGGTCTCTAATAACAACTCCCGCATTCGCAGAATCAAGATAATCAAATCTTTCTTGTACTATATTACTATCAGGATTGTGATAATGATAACGACACTTTCCATTATAATCCCTGTTCCACAAGAAATAACTAACACCACCTTTAATTTCCACACCAGGAAAACAATCATTTGCGTTAGGGAAATCGTGTAAGACTTCAAATTTATTACAAGTAATCATTGCATCAATCCAATCTTCAGGTATACCTTGTGCAGTTTTTGTCATCCATCTGCTCGGTGTAATCATAACTAAATATTTTGGATTAAGTTTAATCGCTTGAGAAATAAATTGATTATAAATTGATTTTGCATTTGCACTATTTGGTCCTTCAATCCCAAAGCTTAACTGATATGGGGGATTTCCTATAATAACGTCAAATTTCATATTAAATAACTTCTCCAAATTATCTGTGTGTATAAATTCATAAGCATGACTTTCCCGTTCGTCACCACGGTCATAAATCTTGGTTGCTCCGCAGTATTTGCATTTTCCGTTAACCCAAGTATGCTGCATCTTTTTGAAACGAATATTGCCTTCCGCGTTATCAAAATGTGATACCGAATATCTACCATTTGGATATTTGGAACAATACACGCTTCTGCGCGAAAGCAGGGCGGTCAGTTCGGTAATGGCAATTCCGTAAAGCTGTTTGTGGAAAATATGATCGATGCGTTCCTGTAAATCGGGAATTTTATCCTCTAATCCGACAAGTAGTCTTTTGGCAATCTCCCGGAGGAATACACCTGTTTTGCACGCAGGATCAAGGAAGGTCGTGTCGGGGCTTTTAAACAGCTCCTGCGGTAGCATGTCCAACATTTTGTTCACGACCTCCGGAGGAGTGAAAACCTCGTCGTTGGAGAGATTTGACAAGCAGGACAACACGTCTGGCGTGTGCGCCGTTTTATTTTTTGAGATTCGGTCAAAGAAGCTTTCAGTCATTTTCATGTATCCTCCTGTATGGCAATTGTGGGTATTCTCTGATGGGTAGAGCGTCATACTCACCCGTTACGGGATTGATCCTCAGATATTTGCTGACGTCATCTTCATCATCAAACACGCTGCGTTGAGTTTCCTGCGGCTTTTCGCCCACCTTGAGCAGCACGTCAAGGCGAAAATCGCGCCGCTTCAGGCTTGTGCCTCCTGTTACGCTCCATTCCGGAAATATAATAGGCTTGTCGGTGTCCTGCTGTTCAGCATCCACACACATCAAAGTGAGTGCGTTTCCGCAGAGAATGTTTTTGTCGAGAATATATCTGACCGCCGCGCGTGTCTCGTCGTTACATTCCTTTTTGCAAACGGCTTTATATTCCTTTTCCCATATTTCATATAATCTGCGTCGGCATTCGACCACGTTATCCTGCATGATATCAACACCGTAAATGCTGGATACAGCAAATACCGAAAAGCGTTCAAAGTCGTAGGCACTGCGCTTATATTTCTTTTTGATGCTTGTAAGCTTTCGCGAAAGTATCTCTGCAAGGAAGTTTCCGTCACCGCAAGCCGGCTCTAAAAATCGCTTGCTATAATCCTCGCACATATTACCAACCAGATCGCACATGGCTTTCACTTCGCGTTCGGCGGTAAAGACCTCGCCGTGGTCTGCCACGCGCTGTTTGGATTTGACTTGTTTTGTAGCCATAAGCACCTCCTGCGTCGATTATGTACTTCG
>CAZBQN010000017.1:0-44663 GCA_964494135.1 uncultured Ruminococcus sp.
GAGTGTCCATTTTTAGGGGGACAGTTCAACTCTTAATTTTCAACTTTCAATTTTCCACTTTCAACGGGTCTCTCAGCTTGAGCTTGTCAAGGACGTTCAGCTTGTATTTGTCTGCAAAGCGCAAGCCCTCAATTATCTCGCCGCGGTCTGCAACGTGCTTTACGGTATGAGCGTCGAAGCCTATGACCGCGTCGTTGCCCACTCTGCCTGCGACAGCCCAGAATTCCGGATTCGGATAATGCCGTCTGTCGCGTATTCCGTTCAGGTTTATTTCCAGCGGAACACCCAGCCTCTTTGCTTCCCTGCACAGTCTTTCCGACTCGGAGCGATAGAGGTCAATATCCCCCTCGAAGGGGAGCATATCCGGGTGTGCGATAAAGGTAAATCTGCCCGTCTGCATTGCGCGTATCGCCATGTCGGTATACGCGGTGAGCCTTGCCGGATCCGAAGTTCTGTCAAAACCGCAGAAGCAGTCCTCCGCCCCCTCGTTGCCTATGTTATGCCCCGCGTAAATCAGATACTCAAGGGGATACTTGCGGTACTCGGCAAGGAGCGCGTCAAAATACCTCGGATAATACTCCGCCTCAAAGCCTATGTATATCTCGATATATCCCCGATACTTTTCCCTGAGGGCGAGAAGCGTTGAAAAATAGCCGGGCATATCCGATATATCCATACGGCTGTATGAAACGAAGCCGTCAGGAAAGATATACGGCGTATGGTCGGAAAAGCCGAGGACCTGAATGCCCTCGGATATTGCCTTTTTTATATATTCATCCTCGGTGCCCGAGGCGTGTCCGCACCGATAGGTGTGGTTGTGGTAATTACATTTCATATCTTTTCTTTTCCGCTCAGTTCTTCGTCACCAGGTAAGCTATAGTGCAAACGGCAATTATAAGTGCCGCGATAAGCAGGGTGGTAATAATCTTCCCCGCCTTCTTCTGTATGGCATAAAGCCTCGCCTTACGCAAATACTTGGATATGGGGTCTTTTTTCTTCTTTACGTCCCTGCAAAAGCGAACAAGGCATCTGATGTCGTCCTTGGTAATATCATCCGTCTTTCTGACCGCGCCCGGCTCGTTTACGAAACGGTTGCGCAGGTTCTTGTATCTGACGAGCTTGGGAAGAACGTCGTCGCGCCCGGGAGCAAAACGGGCATTATTCAGCCTCGTAATGTACTCGGTAATGCCGCCCGAGGTTATGCCGAACTTTTCGCTGCATACACGGTCGAGCTCGAAATATATATTCAGGAACTTCTCGTTAAGTCTCTTTCCCACTGCAACCTCCGTATTTTTTCTTTTACCACTCCCGGGGGGCGTACAAAATCAGGTTCACGGTGTATATATTTTACAACACTCACGCTTTTTTTTCAATAGGAAAAAAGAAATATCCCGTGAATAATATGAAAAATTATTAAAAACTCTTCACTTTTTTTCGCTTTTATGTTAGAATAACGGTATCTGAAAATCCGAAGCATTCCTGAGGTAGGTGCGTTATGGTACTTAGTATAATCAATTCCTGCGTTGGTATTCTCTTCGCGGTTTGCTATTTTTATCAGTTAATATTTCTGATCATAGCGTATGTAAAGCGTCAAAAGAGGTTCGAGGCAAAGAAAATAAACAAAATAGCCGTCCTGATTGCGGCGCGCAATGAGGAGCAGGTCATTTCAAAGCTGATAGACTGTTTAAAAAGACAGGATTACCCGAAAGAGTCACTGGGAATTTTCGTCGTCGCCGACAACTGCACCGACAGCACAGCAGAGGTGTCAAGGCAGAGCGGAGCCACGGCGGTCTACGAGCGATTCAACAAGGAGTTCGTCGGCAAGGGCTACGCTATTGACTTTCTTATTAAGAAGATTGCCGAGGACTACGGCAAGGATGCGTACGACGCTTACCTGATATTCGACGCGGACAATCTGGTCGAGGAGAACTTCGTCACCGAAATAAACAAGACCCTTTCACAGGGCTACGACTGCGTCAGCAGCTACCGCAACTCCAAGAACTACGGCGACAACTGGCTCTCCGCAGGTCAAGGTATGTGCTTTATGCGTGACCTGATACTTCTGAACAGAGCGAGAATGACCGTAGGCGGCTGTTGCTTCGTGGCAGGCACGGGCTTCGTCTTCACGCGCAAGCTTTGCGAATCCTTCGGCGGTGGCTGGCCATTCCACACGCTGACCGAGGACGGCGAATTCACGACCTATAACGCTATTGAAGGCAATAAGATGGGCTATTGCGAAACCGCCCGCTTCTACGACGAACAGCCCACCTCGTTAAGTCAGTCTTGGAATCAAAGACTCCGCTGGTGCAAGGGATATCTGCAAATCATCCGCGGCTATTACGGCAAGCTGATAAAAGGAATTTTCTCAAAGAAATTCATCTCCTGCTTTGATATGACCATGTGTATGGCACCTGCCTACATTCTGTCCATTCTCGCAGTATTCGCCAACATCACGGGCGCGATAATAGACATCGCCCTCGGCACCAACCCGCTCAGCGTGCTGATCTCTCTGGCTATCGCCGTCGGCGGTGCCTACGCTCTTCTTCTCCTGTTCAGCCTGTGCCTGACAATTTCCGAGTGGAAAAGACTCCGCGCCCCGGCGTTCAAGAAGATACTCTATATGTTCACATTCCCCTTGTTTATGTTCACCTTTATCCCGATTTGCTTCGTCGCTCTCTTCAAGAAGACGGTTAAATGGACGCCCATAGTCCACAAGCCCGGCGTGTCCATAGACGAAATCAATAAATGAACGGATAAAGAATATTGACAAAATCACGGTATCGTGATATAATGTATATACAAGTAATTGAAAAGGAGATTTCAAATGCCTGTATTATCACGATTTTACGGTATTATAATTAGAATGTACTTTTTACAAAGTGAGCATAATCCTCCGCACATTCACGCAATTTATAACGAGGACGTCGCTGCTATAGATTTTATGACCGGCGAGGTTCTTGAAGGTCATCTTCCGCCCAAGGCTTTGAGTATGGTTAAGGAATGGCTTTCTCTCCACAAAAATACCTTGATGGAAATCTGGACGACACAAGAGTTCAAAAAGATACCGCCGCTTGAGTAAGGAGCCAACTATGTTTCATAAGATAAAGAGTGTTTCGGCTTTACCGGAATTTAAGCTCTCGGTTCAATTCTCCGAGGGAATAACAAAGATTTATGACGTTAAGCCTTTGTTCGAGAAAATACCGATTTTCGCTGAACTAAAACATCAGCCTGAGGTATTCGCTTCGGTAACCGTTGATGTCGGTGGATACGGTATCGTTTGGAATGACGAGCTCGACCTATCGTGCGACGAGCTTTGGGAGAACGGTGTGCAGGTTGATACCCCTTTTGACGGTCTTTTGGCATTCAGCGATGCGACTGAACTTTGGGGACTTAATGAGAGCACTCTTCGCAAGGCTATTACCTATGGTAAGCTCGTAAACGGAGTCGACGTCTGCAAGTTCGGAAAACAGTGGGTAGTGTCCATCGAAGCAATGAAGAGAGAATACGGCAACGCAGAAGACAGAACACGGATAATTTAAAGGTCCTCCTTATTCAGTTGTTTATTTCAATCTATCCTCCGGCTTATGACCGGGGTTTATTTTCCAGCTTCCGTTTTTCCTGCCGCCTACGCGCTCTATAATTCCGCGCTCTTCCATGGATTTTACCGATGTTTTTACAGTGCGAGGCGATTTGCCGATTTTCTCGGCAACCTCGTCGAGAGTAATGGTAGGTTTTGCGCGAAGGATACCCAAAACAGTCATTTCCCGGTCATTAACAACCGATACCGATTCCGCCGGTGCTTTATAAGCAATATGCATCTCTCTGTTTGATAGGATGTTATCTTCTCCGAGAAGAAGATTACGAAGGAAGAGTTCTATATAGTAGGTAGTTTCAACAATTCCCTTATCACGGTTGTTACAGTTTGATACCACACCTTCCTCTAAAGTGCAATATCAAAGTGCAACTTTTTTGATTTTTGCACTTTAAAACCGCCCTTCCGTATTGACCGCTGTCGAAAAGTATTCTATATTACCAATTTACAGTCATAATAAAAAATTAACCGCCTCAGCGACCAAGCTTGAGCGGTTAATTTTTTTATGAAAGCTCACGCCCACCACATCTCTGCAGGGGACTCGTATATAAGGCATTTTTTCAGGAAGCTGACCGCTTTTTCAAGCCCTTCCTTCGCCGACATCAAGCCGTCCTCGTGCTCGATGCTGATATGTCCGTCGTAGCCCACCGCCTTCAGGGTGCTGATGATGTTGTTCCAGACCTCGGCGGTGTGACCGTAGCCAACCGTGCGGAATACCCAGGAGCGGTTCAGGATATCGCCGTAGCCCTGCGTGTCAAGGACGCCGATTTTCGCCGTATTGGCTTCGTCAATCTTCGTGTCCTTTGCGTGGAAGTGATAAATCGCGCCCTTCAGCATTTTATTGCCTCGCAGGGGTCGATACCCTGCCAGAACAGATGGCTTGGGTCAACGTTCGCGCCGATGATATCTCCTACCGCCTCGCGCAGGCGAAGAAGGGTCGGGGGGTTGTAAACGACGAAGCCCGGGTGCATCTCAAAGGCGATCTTCTTGATACCAATCTCCCGCGCCAGCTCGGCAGTCTTCTTCCAATAAGGAATAACGACCTCGTTCCACTGCCAATCAAGAATATCGAGATACTCCGGGGGCCATGCGCAGGTGACCCAGTTGGGATTTCTTGAGTCCTCGCAGTCGCCGGGACAGCCGGCGAAGCCTATTACGGTATCTACACCCATCAGCGCGGCAAACTTCATGGCGTCAACGAATTCGGAGTGAAATTTTTCCGCGATTTCCTTATTCGGGTGTACCGGGTTGCCGTGGCAGGCAATAGCGGAAATTTCAATATTGTACTTTGTGAGCAAGCCCTTCAGCCACTCTACGCGCTCGGGCGAGTCAAGATAATCCTTAGGATCGATATGCGCCTTTCCGGGGTAGCCGCCGGCTCCCAGCTCTATGCTGTCGACGCCCAGATCCGACAGATACTTCAGCGACTCTTCAATGCTCATTTGTGCAAGCACAGGTGACATAACGGACAGTTTCATTAAAGATTTTCTCCTTATAATGTTATTGGTTTTAGTTTATTATACACCCTTTTTCCGAAAAAAGCAAGCCCCGAGTGGACCGTGGCTCGTTATCAGTACTGCTTCAGCGAAGCTTCGGTAACGGTAATATCCACGGTCATTTCCTCGCCGTCGCGGATAATATTGAAGGTAACGGTATGTCCCACTCTGACGTTCAGCATACAGTCAATGGCGTGATAGAGTCTTGTGACCTCGTATGTGACCCCCTCCACGGTTATGGATTTGATTATATCTCCGACCTTCAGCTTTTCGCTTGCAAGACCGCTTTTTTGAATTTCTGTGATGGCAACCGTCTCACACTTATGAACCTTACCGGTCTCGGTATCGTATTCCGTGTAATATTTTACCGCGCCTACCGTGTATCCGATAATGCATCTGTATACGCTCTGACAGCCCTCTATCTTTGACTCGGAGTCGCAGTAATATATAATATTATCCGCTACGTTTTTTGCGACGTTCGAGGGAATGGCGTAGCTGATGTTTTCAACGCTTGATGAGGACGCGCTGAGAAGCTTTGCGTTTACTATGCCTATGACCTCTCCTCTGTCGTTGAAAAGACCTCCGCCCGAATTACCGCTGTTGACCGCCGTGTCTATACGCATGACGCGAAGCTGGCTCGTCGTGCCGTCGTCGTTGCTCATCGTTATATACTCGGAATCCACGTTTACGTATCCCACGGTTGCCGAAATTCCGAGAGCCTCGGCGTTGCCTACGGCAATTGCCATATCAAGCACCGACACCTCATCGGAGTCCGCAAAGGTGGCAGCTGCGGCGTTACTGCCGCGGAGCACCGAGCTGTTCTCTACCTTCAGCACCGCAATGTCATAATTCTGGGAGCCGCCCACGTACGTGGCAGGGATCGCATATTCCTCGGCGTCCATACCGTACAGATACAGCTTGATATCGTCGCTGATGCCGTCATCGGTAGTTGCCTTTTCGTAGTGAACTACGTGATAGTTGGTAATTATATACGCGCTGCCGGACTCCTTGTCAAGCTGATATATAACGCCCGAGCCGTTGGAGGTGCCCTCCTGGACGGTGGGATACCAGCCGCCTGACTTGTATTCAAATTTGCAGACTATTTTGACCGCGGACAGCAATGCCTTGCCTCCTACGGCAACCGAGCCGCCGTTCGGGAGGGTGATATTTATTACGTTAGTATCGCCTACTGACAAATCGCCCGAAGCCAGTTTGTCTGCAAAAATCGACTCTATTTGCTCTGCCGTCATTGACGACAGCCGATCGTCAATAAGCTGATTTATCTGCTCCTCGGTAAAGTAACCGCCCGAGGCACCGCCCAACACTCCCGTCGTCATACATGACGAGAGCATAAGGCAGCATATTGCAAAAACAGCAATCAGTGCCGGCAGCTTCATAAGCTTTGCTTTGGATTTCATAAAAACCTCGCATTTTTGTATTTGCCTCTATTATACACCCCTTTTGTTACGATTATGTTACAAAAAAAGGCACATAAATTGAAACTTTTGTTAATTAAAAAGGTTGGTTTTTAAAACAGCTTAGCAACGAACTTTCAACTTTCAACTTTCAATTTTCAATTTTCCATTTTTAAAGAACTGATAAAGATAACACGGTATCATACCATTATACAGCTTCTTAACCTTATCCGCGCGCCTGCCGTAAAGCGACTCAAATCTCTCGTGCGAGGTTATGACGTATGCCTGCCAGGGCTCGAAGGAGCGGAAGGTCCTTCCTATGGCGCGGTATAAGTCCTCGACCTCGGACAAGGTTCCGAGTCGCTCGCCGTAGGGCGGATTTGTCACTATGGTCCCCCGGCAGTCCGGCTTCCTTATATATCTTGCGTCCTGCTTGAAAATCCGCATGGAATTCAACACGCCTGCCCGGTAAGCGTTGTCCTTTGCAACCCTCAAGGCGTCCTCGTCTATATCCGAGGCAAAGGCGCGGAAGTCGGACTGAACTATTCCCTCGCGGGCTTCATCCTTCGCGTCACGCCACATCTGCTCACCTATAAAAGGAAACCTCTGCGCAGCAAAGTGCCGCTTCATCCCGGGCGCGATATTCCTCATCAGCATACAAGCCTCGATGGCAATGGTACCGCTGCCACACATGGGGTCCCACAGCAGCACCTCCTCGCGTGGGCGTGAGGTTGCGGCTATCGCCGCCGCCAGGGTTTCCCTTATGGGCGCGGAATTTGCCTCGCGGCGGTAGCCCCTCTTGTGCAAGGGCTCGCCCGAGGTATCTATCATCAGGCTTGCCTCATCGTTCAGGATAAAGAACTCCACCTGATATTTTATGCCCTCCTCGGGAAATACCGATATTCCATAGACCTCGCTCATTGAGCGCACTATCGCCTTTTTTATTATCGCCTGGCAGTCGGGAAGCGAAAAAAGCTTTGATTTTATTGAATGTCCCTTGACGGGAAAGGCATCGGACTTACCGATAAATTGACTCCATGGCAAAGCACGGGTGCCCTCGAACAGCTCGTCAAAGCTCTCTGCCCGGAAGGAGCCCAGCTTTATATACACCCGTTCCGCATAGCGCAGAAACACGTTTGCAAGAGCCACCGCCTGCTCGTCGCCGAGGAAGGTCACTCTGCCGTCTATCGTTGATATTCGCTCGTATCCCAGCCTGTCTATTTCCTCGCCGAGCAGATGCTCAAGACCGAAAAGGCAGGTAGCCACCAGTTGAAGCTTCATTTATCGAATTTCTCCCTTAAAACCGTGTGTCGGCATAGCCTGTTGCCGCTTTTAAACATTTTATACAATTTTAACACATAGCTTAGTAATATGTCAACTAAAAACTCTATTAAAAGCGCAGGAAGGGTTGACAAAATCACAGCCGTGGGTTATACTCAATCTGGTTTCAAAAATCATTTCAGTGATTAGCCGTGCGGCTAATAAAATCACGCAAGGAGGATATATGAACAAGGTTCTTGAGAGAGTTCCGATGCTGGCATTTAAAATAGGGGTTAAGGCTTATCTTGCCGATGGCGAGAGAAAGATTTCCGACGCGGCTCCTATCCTTGACGGAGGTAAAATACTCTTGCCCACCTCGGCACTTACGGGAGGCGTCAAGGGCAAAACGGTCGATAAGGGAGGCGTATCCTACACCGAAGCTGACACACTGGGGCTTTACGTAAAATACGACACCATGGGTCTTGTAGCTATTGACCGTGAGCCTTGGGTCACAGAACTGTGCCGAAAAAAGGACACCGACTATATGCTAGAGCTGATGGGCGAATTCATCTACGATATAGAAAAGGTCCGCTTCTCGGGTTACGGTCCTGCCACCGAGGAGGAACGGGCGGGATTTATGCGCATAGGTGAGGATTTGAGAAAGAGGCTTATCGCCCACTCCCCCTCTCACCCTTACATTCACGCGGACGCGGAGAAGTTCGCAAAGCTGAAAAAGCTCTATGAAGAAAAGAACGAAGCCTTCTTCCCTGCCATGCAGAAGATCGTCGACAGAGCAGAGAACGCGCTGAAGGACGAAAAATATAAGCTGAACGAAGAGGGCACGGGACTTGCCGCGCCCCTGACCAATCCCCACCCGGACGGCTACGATGAGGGCGGCAGACTTGGTGACGCGGGCAATCACACCTCTACGATGCGAAACCTCGCCTTCGCATACCAGCTTACAGGTAAAGAATTGTTTGCAAAAACCGCATATTACATAGGCATTGAAGTGGGCAAATGGGACCACTGGGGCACGGGACATTTTCTGAACGCCGCAGGCACTATGCAAGAAATAGCCCTTGCCTACGACTGGCTCTGGCAGGCATGGAAGAGCATGAAACTCGACACGGGTGCCATCAGGCGTATAATTTATGAAAAAGGAATAAAGACCGGCTTCGACTCTGCGATTTTTGACAAATGCGATTTTCCCTCGCCCCGTCAGGGCACGGGCTGGCGCTTCAAGGCAAAGCCTGACAACTGGAACGCTGTATGCAACTCAGGGCTTGTCGTCGCCTGCCTGTCCTTTCTCTCCGAGGGAGAGGATGAGAGTGTTAACGCAGAGATGATTGCAAACGCCACCGAGACCTTAGGTCTTGATTTGTCGTCTCTGACACAGCCCCTGCTCGTTATGAAGCAGTACGCGCCCGACGGCTCCTACGTCGAGTCCCCCTCCTACTGGAGCTACGGCACGAACAATCTGTTCTGCGGTATGGCAGCAATTTATACCGCCCTCGGTACGGATCTCGGACTTTCGAAGACCTGGGGTCTTGACAAAACCTGCTACTACGCCATAAATACCGAGTCCGCAGAATACGTGGGCTGGAACTATCACGACGGAGGTCTCGGCGCTCAGGACACCTCCTGGTTTAACGGCTTCGCGGCACTTTCGGGTGACTCCATGCTCTATGCAATCCGCGACTCGCAAATCAAGCGCGGCAAAGCGATGGGTTGGACCGATATGGTTTACCATCCGCTCCTTACGGGAGCTGAAGTCCCGGAGCTTTCAGCCCTGCCTCTCGACTGTTATATGGAGGGCATTGACGCCCTGACCGTCCGCGACGGCTGGGAGCGCGGCTCACTGTACGCCGGCATTATCGGCGGCTGCAACCCCTCGGGCGGCAGCCACAGCCAGATCGACTCCGGCGCCTTCATCTATCACAACAAAGGGCATCTCTGGCTCACCGACCTGGGCTCTGACAACTATAACATCAGCCGGGCTGACGGCGGATACTTCGGCAACTACAAGCTGTACCGCAGAGTAGCCGAGGGCGCGAACTGCCTGTGTATGAAATCCCTGCCCTGCGGACAGGTGCTGGGCGGTACGGGTAAAATCACCGAGGTACGTACGGACGTGAGCCCCTACGCGGTAATCGACCAGCTGACGATATACGGCGCGGATAAAGCAAAGGAAATACGCCGCGGCATGCTTCTGACCAATGACAGGAGAACTCTCGTTATTCAGGACGAGGCAAAATTCCTCTCTCCCGAGGAGCTGTACTGGGTCGGTCATTATCCCTCGGAGGACATCACGGCACAAATATCCGAGGACGGCAGGTGTGCCACTCTCACCCACAAGGACGGAGAGAAGATAAAGCTCACCCTTCTCGGCACGGACGGAAAGTTTGAGGTCATGACCTGCTACGACTTCCTGCTTGATAACACCGCAAACTGCGAGGGCGAGCACTCCCGCGAGGACTACCGCCGTCTCGTGGTAAAGCTTGAGGGCGTCACCAAGCTGAATATGGCGGTCGCCGTAGAAGTACCGGAGGATGCGGGATATACCGAGATAATACCCATGTCCGAGTGGAAAAACATTTAAACGTAAACGGCTGAGTGCGTAGAATCTCTTACCGTTAAAACAAAGTGCGACAGTTTTTACCGAAAGGTATCCGACTGTCGCACGCTTGTTATTTTGACGGCTTATTTCCCCTTATTCACGCCGAAAATTCGGGAAAGGATTTTACCGAGAAATCTCGGGGATTTTATTACGACTATCTTCATATATTTTCTCCTTGATAAGTACGGGCGCACCGGGGTGTGCCTATTTTTATGTTATGCCGAAGCGTCGGTTATTGACTTTTTCACCTTCGGGTGTTAAAATATATAACGCGCAATATAATTTATATGAAGATATTTCAAGCTACTCATACCTATTAAGCAGGAAAGGAGCCGGTATGCGAATAATCAACTACCGTTTCGGCGGCGAAAAAAAACAAAAACTGCCCGAGCTGACCCTCGCCCTCGGCTTCTTTGACGGCGTGCATCTGGGGCACAGGGAGCTTATACGACGCGCGGCAAGGAGGGCAAAGGAGCTTTCTATGTCCTTCGGCGTATTCACCTTCTCCTCCGAATGTCCCTCCTTGAAAGCAACGCAGAGCAGAATTTACTCCACCGAGGAGAAGCTGGAGCTTATCGAAGCCTTGGGTACTGAATACGCCATCGTCGCGGATTTTGACAGCGTATCGGGTCTTGAACCCCGGGATTTCGTGACACGGGTACTGGTGTCCGACCTTAATTGCCGTGTCGCCGCCACGGGCTACAACTTCCGCTTCGGCAAGGGTGCGTCGGGCGATGCCGAGGCTCTCGCGGCTCTTATGCGAGCCTGTGGCAGAGACTGTCTGACGGTTGAGGAACAGAAATACAAGGGCGGCGTGCTTTCCGCCTCGGCGATAAGAGCCGCGCTGTCAAAGGGTGACGTACGTCTGGCTTCGGAAATGCTGGGCACGCCCTATCACCTGACCGGACGGGTTGAGCACGGGCTGGGGATTGGGAGGAAATTGGGCTTTCCCACCATAAATATGCCTCTGCCGCAGGGTTTGCCCTTGCACAGCGGAGTGTACCGCACCGCAGTACCCGTGGGAAATAAGCTTCACCCGGCACTGACAAACGTGGGCGTATGCCCGACCCTCGGTGAGCGAGTGCCTCATGCGGAGACGACACTGCTTGACTTTTCGGGCGACCTGTACGGAGAGAGGCTGAAGACCTATTTTCTCGATTTCATAAGGGAAGAAATGAGCTTTTCCTCCCCCGAGGCTCTCGCCCGTCAAATAGAGCGGGACCGAGAATACGTCAGAAGCTGCGGCGGGGATATGGAAAAGCTGAGCAATTTAATCGCCGGGGTTTCCCCCTCTGCGAAAATCAAGGATATAAAAGATAAGGAAGAATAAAAATGGCAGGAAACTGGACAAAGCTGACGGTGTCAGGAAAAACCTCCGACCTCGAAAATATAACGGCGGTCATGAGCATGCTTGACAACGGTCTTATGATAGAGGATTTCAGCGACTTCTCGTTTTCGGGGATGTACGGCGAGCTCGTTGACGATAGCATACTGAACGCGGACCGCGAGACGGTCAGGGTTTCTCTGTTCGTGCCCGAAGAGAAAAATCTCGGAGAATACCGCGCTTTTATCACCGAAAGACTTAATTTCCTCGGCATCGACGGCAAAATCGAATGTGAAGGCATGAACGAGGAGGACTGGTCGGAGAGCTGGAAGCAGTATTACAAGCCCATACCTCTCGGCAAGGTGACTATTGTCCCCGCATGGGAGGACTACGAAGCCAAAGACGGTGAAATAATCATAAAAATGGACCCCGGTATGGCGTTCGGCACCGGTACTCACGAGACGACCCGTCTTGTCATGCGTATAATGCAGGACGTAATCACAGGCGGTGAGCGCGTGCTGGACGTTGGCACCGGCTCGGGTATCCTCTCGGTCTGCGCCTCCAAGCTGGGCGCGAAAGAGATATGCGCCTACGACATAGACCCGGTGGCTGTAAAGGTGGCAAGGGAGAACGCCAAAGCAGGAGGCTGTGACAACATCACCGTCGGCGTCTCCGACCTGCTTCGTGACGTTGACAGAAGCGGAAAATACGACGTCTGCCTTGCAAATATCGTCGCTGACATCATCATCCGTATGATGCCGGATATCGGCGGACTGCTCGCCGACGGCGCGCCCCTTATTCTTTCAGGTATAATCTCCGAGCGGGCAGACGAGGTCAAAGAGTCGGTGAAGAAAAACGGATTTTTTGTAGTCAGAGAAGAAAAAGAGAACGATTGGGTTGCATTGATGGTAAAGAGGCTCGGCGAGTAAACCCGCCGAGCAGTGAAATATTGGCGTTGCCAATGTGAAATCCGCCTTCGACGGGTGAAATCTTTGCTTTGCAAAGGTGAAATCGCGGCACAGCCGCGGTGAAGTTTACAATTAAGGATGGCTATGACAAATATCGTTTTATCATCGCAAATTTTAAGTGTATATTACCACCCAAAAACAACCGCAGCCTTTCCCAAACATAACACAAACAAAGGAGCACGTCACATGCCGAGATTTTTCGTCAGCCGCGACGCGATAGAAGACAATACGATAACCATAAAAGGCGAGGACGCCTATCACATTGCCCGCTCTCTGCGCATGGCGGCAGGCGACAGGGTTACCCTGACAGCGGGGGAGGGCGTGGATTACTTATGCCGGCTGGAAAAAATCAGGGACGAGGAGTGCCTGTGCGAAATTATCGAAGAACGCACCTCTGCAAGCGAATCCCCCGTGAAAATCACGCTTTACATGGCTTACCCAAAGGGTGACAAAATGGAAACCGTCACTCAAAAGGCGGTTGAGCTGGGCGCGTCGAGAATAGTGCCCTTCGAATCCGAAAGATGTATAAAACGCCCCTCTGCCGACAAGGCGGATAAGCTGACCGCGAGACTGTCGCGCATAGCCTCCGAGGCGGCAAAGCAGTGCGGCAGGTCAAAGCTGCCCGAGGTATCCCCTCCCCTGAAATTCAACGCCATGCTCAACGAAGCGGGCAGCCACTCTCTGACGCTGTTCTGCTACGAGGGCGAGGGCGCAAGGTCTCTGCGCGCGGTTCTGGAGGAGTCGGGCAAGGGTGTCACCGATATCGGAATCATAGTCGGCTCTGAAGGCGGCTTCTCTCCACGCGAGGCAAGGGAAATCATCGGCAGGGGCTGTGAGTGCGTCAATCTCGGGCCGAGAATTTTGCGCTGTGAGACAGCACCCGACTACGTTCTCAGCTCCGTTTCCTTTTTCTACGAGCTCTGAATTTACGCCGCTTTAAAGCATAAAGGAGCACAAAAAGTGATTTTTACCAAACATTTTGTGACTTTTTTGTATATTTAGCAACTTTTTTTTAAAAAGTATTGAAATTTGTGCAAAAATAAGTTAAAATATAGGTCAGTATTGACAAATAAGTCCGACGAGCCGACGTCTGTCATAAGCTTTGTTCGGGCGTTATTGCCGGTTTAGAGCCTCTTTTTGCCGTCTCCCGGTTCTCTACGGGCAGTTAACGGCTCAGAAAATGAGTGCGCTATGGTGCGCGAAAATGAAAGGATAGGATATTTTTATGTCAAACCGCATGTTCCAGACAATTATTCATCAAATGAAAGAGGTCGTCGGACGCACTGTCGGCGTTATTGACGAAAACGGTATCGTAGTTGCCTGCTCCGAGCTTGCCAGAGTCGGCGAATCCAAGCAGAGAGTAAGAGAGGAGCTGGCTTATTCCCAAGGTCCCGTTACTCTTGACGGCTTTACATATCGCTACGTTAATTCACAGAACAGGAACGACTCCATAGTATTCGTGGAGGGCATTGACAGAGATGCGGATAAGACAGCGCAGATTCTCGCCGTAACTCTCGGCAGCATCAAGAATCTGTACGATGAAAAATACGATAAAGGCTCGTTCATCAAGAACATTATTCTCGACAATATTCTTCCGAACGATATTTACACCAAGTCAAACGAGCTTCATTTCAACAACGACCAGCACCGCGCCGTTATAGTCATTAAATTTCAGGGAGCAACCGAGCTTCCTCCCTACGAGATTATTCAAAACATAGTTACGGATAAAAACAAAGATTTCGTTATAAATATCTCCGAGCAGGATATAGTTATAGTGAAGGAGGTTTCCGACGACGTAACCTCCGAGGAGCTGCAGGACGAGGCTATGAAGATACTGAACGCCGCACACAGCGAATACGCGGCAAAGCTCCTTATCGGTATATCCTCGGTAGTTGAGAAGCTGCGCGACCTCGCGAAGGCGTATAAGGAAGCGCGCATAGCTCTGGAGGTCGGAAAGGTGTTTGACATCGAACGCCCCATTATGTCCTACGACAATCTCGGCATCGGCAGACTCATCTATCAGCTCCCCACCACCCTGTGTGAAATTTTCTTACAGGAGGTATTCAAGAAGGGCTCGCTCGAATCTCTCGACCGCGAGACTCTCATGACCGTGCAGAGCTTCTTTGAGAATAACCTGAACGTGTCCGAGACCTCAAGAAAGCTGTTCGTACACAGAAACACTCTGGTATACCGTCTTGAAAAGATAAGAAAGCTGACGGGTCTTGACCTTCGCGAGTTTGACCACGCCGTGACCTTCAAGGTTGCGCTTATGGTCAAGAAATATCTGACCGGCAAGCCCACCAAGTTCTGATAAACCGGAGCTTCGTTTATCCGACTTTTCAAGTCAAGCACCGACGATATTAACAGATCAGCCGAGCGGGAGGCAGCGAGCTTTTCATCCGCCCTTCAGCCGGCACGCCTACCCTGTGCGCCGCACAGGGTAGGTTGTTGTTCATTCAGCCTCAGAGACCCGACGGGGGCTACCGCCACGCCGGCGCATTTTCTCGGAGAACCAAAACCGTGCCGCCGAAAACGGCAAAGGCAGGGACACGAAGCGGCAAGGCTTAAAACCGCTTTGCCCGACGTACTTGCAAAAAACGCCGCATCCCTGTCCGAAAGGAAAGAAATGACATATAAAACAGAAGAAACCTCGGTAAGAAAAGCGAGGTTAACCGTAATAATCATCTCGGTTATTCTCATATTATCGATATGCCTGTTTGCCGCCTGTAACTTTATCCCATCCCTCGGCAGCGGCGAGATGCAGACCAAGCTGGAGATAACCTCAAACATCGCGTCAACGAAGGCTGCCGGAGAAGATGGCACGAACCCCATGGGATATGATTACGTTGCAAAATATCTGTCCTATTTCGGTATCGGAAATTTTGACGGCGACAAATTCGTAACCGTTGAAAGATACGTTCAAGCATACTATTACACCGAGCTGCCCGCTGTGGACACCGTCGCGTATCTGACGGCGGAGACGTTCCTGAGTCAGTATTACGACGCCATTGACCTTAAGAGCAAAACCGCGGTCACCGACACCCTGCTCGCCTGCTATATGAGAAACATCGGCGACAGCTACGCATACTACCGCACCCCCGAGGAGTGGCAGGAGTTTCTCGGCGAGCTTAACGGCGAGGGCGAGACCGTCGTCGGCATAGGTGTCAACGTAATAACCAACTACAGCTTAAATACCATTCTCGTAAACAGCACCGTTGCGGGTGCGGGAGCCGAGAGTGCCGGAATACTTCCAGGCGACTACATCATCGGTGCCGACAGCCTTACCACGGAAAAGGACGGTGCCGAGGCGGTGCTGAACGCCATAAAGGGCGAGGAGGGCACCACCGTAAAAATTTACGTTCTGCGTGGGACGGAAACCTTGACCTTTGATATAGTCCGCGCGAAAATACAGACGCAAACCTCCAGCATCTACTACGGCTATCTTGACTCCGAAACGAACGAGATAGTTACCGACCCGAGCGATGTGGGCTATATTATAATCGTCGACTTTTTGGGCGATTCAAGCTCTGCCGGTGTCAATAACACTCTCCGGATGTTCAAGGACGCGGTTGACACCCTCGTTGACAACGGAGTCCGCGGAATAGTCTTTGACGTAAGATACAACCCCGGCGGACTTCTCGATTTGGTAATAGATATGGTAGATTACATTCTTCCCGACGGAAATACCATAGTTACCGAGACCTACCGTGACGGCTCGGGCGACAGATATATCGGCGACGACGGTCACTCGCTTGACATTCCCTTCGTAGTTTTGTGTAACGAATACTCGGCGTCTGCCGCGGAGATATTCGCCTCGGCAGTAAAGGATTACGCCTCATCCGAAATGGGAGAGCTCGTCGACGCGTCGGTAGTAGGCAATAAAACCTTCGGCAAAGGTATCGTACAGAGCACCTGGCAGCTGATGGATAGCTCCGCCATCACCTTTACGGTGGCATACTACAACCCGCCCCTGGGAAAGAACTTCCACGGCATCGGCGTCACCCCCAACGTTTACGAAACAGAGGAATCCCGTCAGATCGGCGCGGCTGTCGACGAGCTTTACCGTCTTATCGAGGACGCGGGCTATACCGGCGGCACCAACAACGCGGCATAACGCCAATAAAAGTTTACAAAAATATTTATTATAGAAACAAAGTATTGGAGAACGAAATGGAACAGAAATTATACACGCCCCAGGGCTTCAAAGCACTTCAGGATGAGCTTGACTATCTCATTAACGTAAAGGCAGAGGAAAACAAAAAAGAGATTTCCAAGGCAAGAGCATACGGCGATTTGTCCGAGAACAGCGAATACGACGAGGCGAAGCAGGAGCAGGCTATCATTCACGCGAGAATTCTTGAGCTGAAGGAAATGATAGCAAACGCAAAGATAATCGACGAATCCCAGATAGACGAGAGCCGGGTCAGCGTAGGTTCAATAGTAGAGCTTTTCAACGTAGAAAGAAACCGTGACTTCACCTATCACATAGTCGGTTCCTACGAGACCGACCCCCAGAGCGGTAAGATATCCGACTCCTCGCCCATAGGTCTTGCGCTTCTCGGCGCAAAGGAAGGCGACGAGGTTGTAGTTGAGGGCGCAAGAGTACAGCACCTCAGAATCAAGAGCGTCACAAGAGCCAAGGAAAACTGAGCCTCCCAAAAAAGGACATCTGTGTTAAACCCCAAAAGGAAGCCCAAAAGAAAGGAAAAAATATGGACAACAATCAGATACAGGACACCAGCGAGCTTCAGGTAAGACGGGATAAGCTTAACGCTCTGTATGAAAGCGGGAAGAACCCTTTTACTATAACGAAGTACGATTTTACACATACAGCCCCTGCCGCTATCGCGGAGTTCGAGAGCCGTGAGGCGTCACTGGGCGAAGGCGAGACGATTACCGTCAGAGTCGCGGGCAGAATGGTCAGCAAGAGAATTATGGGTAAAGCGTCCTTTGCCCACCTGCTTGACGGCGAGGGTAAAATTCAGCTCTATATCGCCAGAGATTCGGTAGGCGAGGAGGACTACGCTTCCTTTAAGAAATGGGACATGGGCGACATCATCGGCGTCGAGGGAAACCTGTTCCGCACCAGGACCGGCGAGGTTTCGGTACACGCGACCTCAATCCTTTTGCTTGCCAAGTCCCTGCTTCCCCTGCCCGAGAAGTTCCACGGTCTTACCAATCTTGAGCAGAGATACAGACAGAGATACGTCGACCTTATCGTAAACCCCGAGGTCAAGGACACCTTTGTCAAGCGTTCAAGGATTTTGAAGCTCATCCGTCAGTATCTTGACGACAAGGGCTTCCTGGAAGTTGACACGCCTATCCTCGTCCCCCTGGAAATCGGCGCGTCCGCAAGGCCCTTCAAGACCCACCACAACACCCTTGACATCGATATGTATCTCCGGATTGAAACCGAGCTGTACCTGAAAAGACTTATCGTCGGCGGTATGCACAAGGTTTACGAGGTCGGCAGAATATTCAGAAACGAGGGCATGGACCCGAAGCACAACCCCGAATTTACCTCTATCGAGCTGTATCAGGCGTTCACCGACTACTACGGCATGATGGATCTGGTCGAGGAGCTGTACAAGATGCTCGCCCGCGAGATCTGTGGCAGCACCACCATAACCTATCAGGGCAAAGAAATAGATATGGCAAAGTGGGAGAGGCTTACCATGGTCGAGGCAGTGAAGAAGTATTCCGGCATCGACTACAACGACTGGACCTCCGACGAGGACGCCAGAGCCGCCGCAAAGGCGCATAACGTAGAGGTCCCCGAGGGTGCCACCAAGGGCACTGTTCTTGCCGAGCTGTTCGACGCCTTCGTGGAAGACAAGCTCATTCAGCCCACCTTCATTTACGACTACCCCGTTGAGAACAGCCCTCTGGCTAAGAGAAAGCCGGAAAATCCTCTGTTCACCGAGAGGTTTGAGTATTTCATCAACTGCACCGAGTACGGCAACGCCTTCTCCGAGCTTAACGACCCCATCGACCAGAAGGAGCGCTTCGAGCGCCAGGTGGCGGCAAAGCTGAAGGAAGAACCAGATTGCCATGCAGAGGTTGACTACGACTATGTCACCGCCCTTGAATACGGTATGCCCCCCACGGGCGGTCTCGGCTTCGGCGTTGACAGACTGGTTATGCTTCTCACCGACTCCGCGTCTATCCGCGACGTGCTTCTGTTCCCGACTATGAAGCCGGAGACGAACGGCGCGCCGGCAGCGCAGTCACAAAATGCCGAAAAGAAGGCACCCAAGGCTGAGGAAAAGACTGCCGAGCGTGTGGAGATCGACTTCTCGGGCGTCACAATTGAGCCTCTCTTTGAGGAAGCGGTAGACTTTGAGACCTTTGCCAAGTCTGATTTCAGAGCGGTGAAGATTGAGGCCTGCGAGGCAGTGCCCAAGTCGAAGAAGCTGTTGAAGTTCACACTTAACGACGGCACCGACCGCCCTCGCACCATTCTCAGCGGTATCCATGAGTACTATGAGCCGGAACAGCTGGTCGGCAAGACGGCAATCGCCATCGTAAATCTGCCCCCCAGAAAAATGATGGGCATAGACTCCGAGGGCATGCTGATCTCCGCAGTACACAGCGAAAACGGCAAAGAGGGTCTCAATCTCCTTATCGTCGACGACCGCATCCCTGCCGGAGCAAAGCTGTATTGATATTTTTTCCGACCCGACTGTTCGGTTTTGAATTTATTTTAACACTTCGTCGGATTACACGGGTTAAACGATTTACACGGTTAAAACATTAAAATTCCCCTGCTTTTGCGGGGGAATTTTTGTGTAGTTATGACGGCGTCACAATACATTACTGCAACGAAGTTCTGCGTTCGGCTCGTTTAAAAATGTTCCGGTGAAGAACACTTTCGTTTGTCACGGTATGATGTAATATACCACTTCCCGCAACTGCCCAATAGCCTTTTCCGGTGTTTCCGTTTCCGGTAATCCATAATATTCAAGCCGTCCTCAAATAAGTACCCTTATATTGTTTAACACGGTATCAAGCTTTCTGCCTTAACTAACAGTTTCTACTGCCAAGTCCGTAACGGACTTTCGCCGCCAAGTCGTAACGCGTGCCGAGTACACAGACAAAGGCGGCAGAGAGATGTATTTTTCCCTGCCGCCGTTATCGCTTTTGTTATCTTATAGCATCCTTCATGGATTTTACGTACGCACCTATGTGCTTAGGCGCGTCCTTTCCATACCTTTCAAGTAAATTTATAATAGCCGAGCCAACGATTACACCGTCGGAAAGCTCTGCCATTATCCTTGCTTGTTCCGGTATGGAGATACCGAAACCAATGGCGCATGGAATATCGGTATTTTCTCTTACCACCTTGACAATAGAAGAAAGGTCTGTCTTGATCTCGCTTCTCATCCCGGTCACGCCGAGGCTGGATACAATATATATAAAGCCTTTCGCTTCTTTTGCAATCATAGCTATACGGTTTTCAGATGTAGGCGCGATGAGAGAAATCAAATCCACTCCGTACTGCTTGCAAAGGGGCAGGAACTCCTCTTTTTCCTCAAACGGCAAATCAGGCAGAATCAGTCCGTCGATTTCGATATTCTTACAGGAGGATATGAAATTTTCTGCACCATAGGAGAACACCACATTGGCGTATGTCATAAAAACCATAGGCACTTTTACATCACTGCGAAGTTCTTTGACAAATGCGAATATTTTATCTGTCGTAACGCCTCCGGTCAGCGCTCTGAGGTTTGCTCCCTGAATTACAGGTCCTTCTGCGGTTGGATCGGAGAACGGAATACCAAGTTCAATGAGGTCGGCACCGTTTTCGACAGCGGCGCGAACAACTTCTGCAGTTGTCTCCAAATCAGGATCGCCGCAAGTGATAAAGGCAATGAATGCCTTACCGTTTTCAAAGGCTTTTTTTATGTTACTCATGGATATCCTCCCCTCTGTAGCGGGCAATTGCGGCGCAGTCCTTGTCGCCTCTGCCTGATATGGTGATTACTATAATTTGGTCTTTATCCATTGCCGGCGCTATCTTTATTGCGTGTGCAACTGCGTGAGCCGATTCGATGGCGGGAATAATTCCTTCCGTCTTTGCAAGATATTCAAAAGCGTTTACCGCTTCGTCATCCGTGACAGGTACGTATTCCGCTCTGCCTATGTCATGCAAATAAGCGTGTTCAGGACCGACACCGGGGTAGTCGAGTCCTGCGGAAATAGAATAAACCGGAGCGATCTGACCGTATTCATCCTGACAAAAATAGGATTTCATACCGTGGAAGATGCCGATCCTTCCTGTGGCAATGGTTGCCGCCGTTTCAAATGTATCAACGCCTCTGCCTGCCGCTTCGCAGCCGATCAAACGAACGCCCTCATCACCTATGAAGTGATAAAAGCTGCCTATAGCATTGGAGCCGCCGCCCACACAAGCAATAATCGCGTCGGGAAGTCTGCCTTCTTTTTGAAGGATTTGTTCTTTAATCTCTTTGGAGATAACCGCCTGAAAATCACGAACAATGGTCGGGAACGGATGAGGACCCATTACAGAACCGAGGCAGTAGTGGGTATCGCTGATACGGGAAGTCCACTCACGCATGGCTTCGGATACAGCGTCTTTGAGAGTTGCCGTACCCGTCTTTACGGGGATTACCTCTGCGCCAAGCAGCCTCATTCTGTACACATTGAGAGCCTGTCTGATGGTATCCTCCTCTCCCATAAATACCACGCATTCCATTCCCATCAGTGCGGCAGCGGTAGCCGTGGCTACACCATGCTGACCCGCTCCTGTTTCGGCAATAAGACGGGTTTTGCCCATCTTCTTTGCAAGAAGTGCCTGACCGAGCACATTGTTGATCTTATGTGCGCCTGTGTGATTGAGGTCTTCGCGCTTGAGATATATTTTCGCACCGCCGAGGTCTTTAGTCATTTTCTCAGCAAAATACAGTCTTGACGGTCTGCCTGCATATTCATTGAAAAGTCCGGTAAGTTCTCTGTTAAATTCGGGATCGTTTTTATAGTGATTATACGCTTCCTCCAGTTCAATGACCGCATTCATCAGCGTTTCGGGAATATACTGACCGCCGTGAATACCGAAGCGACCGTTTGGGTTTGTCATAATCTTTCTTCCTTTCTGACAGCGGAAATGAATGCCGCCATTTTTTCTTTATCTTTGTATCCGTCAGTCTCGATGCCTGAGCTGACATCGACTGCATAAGGGGTAATTTGTTGTACTGCGTTTCTTACATTATCAAGAGATAATCCTCCGGCAAGAAAAAACGGTCTTTTTATATCCCGTATTAAATTCCAATCAAATACTGCACCCGTACCTGCGCCCGAGTCAAGCAGTACATAATCCGCCATGCTCTGTTCAGCCTTTAGGGTATCAACTGCGGTTTCAATACGAAATGCCTTGATGATCGGTTTATCGGTCAGCTTACGCAGCTGTTTAATATAACCCTCATCTTCACTGCCGTGAAGTTGAGCAAGGTCAATAATACCGTTGTTCAAAAGGCAAGAAACTATTTCTGGATTTTCATTTACAAACACGCCAACTGCTTGAATTTCGGGAACAAGCAGTTGCTTCAGTTCTTTTGCTTTTTCGGGCGTAACATATCTTTTGCTCTTTCCGGCGAATACGAATCCGATGTATTCCGGTCTCAGCTCATTTGCGGCATCAATATCATAAGGTCGGGAAAGACCACAGAGCTTGATCTTTGTCATGACACACCTCGCAGTTGTGCAAGTTTGATTTTTTTATCGCTTGCTCTCATCAACGTTTCGCCGATCAGCACCGCATCCGCTCCGATCTCTCTGAGCTTTGCCACATCCTCGGCACTGCTGACACCGCTTTCGGAAACGAACAGCACATCACGGGGAATCAGCTCTCTGAGTCTGCGGCTATTGTCCGTATCTACCGAAAAATCTTTGAGATTACGGTTATTGACACCAATGATACGCGCTCCTGCATTAAGTGCGGTTTGCACCTCGTTTTCATCGTGCGCTTCAACCAATGCGGATAATCCGAGTTCATCACAAATGCCGATATATGATTTGATTTGTTCCTCACTTAAAATGGAACAGATCAGCAGAACCGCCGATGCGCCAAGCACCTTTGCCTCGTAGATCATATATTCATCTACTGTGAAGTCTTTCCGCAGACAAGGTATAGAAACGACGGAGGCGATTTCTTTAAGATATTCGTCGCTTCCGAGAAACCATTTTGGTTCGGTCAGCACGGAAATGCAGTCTGCTCCTGCCGCTTCGTACTCCTTTGCAATTTGCAGATACGGAAAAACGGGAGCTATCAATCCTTTTGAGGGAGATGCCTTTTTGCACTCACAAATGAAGGAAATACCCTTCTTCTTCAGTGCATTTTCAAAAGCGAAGGATCCTTTGGGGAGGGATAAGGCTTGCCGATTGATTTCTTCGAGCGGTATTTTCAATTTTGCTTGCTCGGTACGTTTCCGGGCGTATTCAGCAAGCCGGTCGAGAATCGTCATTCCTCTGCCTCCGGACGGTTGCTGACTTCAATAAGTTTGTTCAATGTTTCAAGTGCCTTACCGGAATCGATAATCTCTGCGGCAAGTGCGATACCTTCTTTCATACTGTCAGCCTTACCGCCTATATACAGTGCCGCACCTGCGTTCATAAGAACGGCATTTCTCTTATGACTTTTTTCACCGTTTAAGATAGCAAGCGTGATTTTAGCATTTTCTTCGGGTGTGCCGCCCATCAGGTCTTCTTTGGTGCAGCGTTCAAAGCCGAATTCTTCCGGTGCTATCACCGAGGACTTGAACCATCCGTCACGAATCTCGCAGATCGTAGTAGGCGCGCTCATGGAGATCTCATCCAGCTTATCCTGACCGTACACAACCATGCCGCGTTTAATACCGAGGTTGATCAGAACCTGCGCCAGCGGTTCAACAAGATAATCATCATACACACCCAGAAGCTGCATAGACGGTGCGCCCGGATTCGTAAGAGGACCGAGAATATTGAACACGGTACGGAAACCGAGTTCCTTGCGGATAGCACCCACGTATTTCATAGAGGTGTGATATTTCTGCGCAAAGAAGAAGCACATACCGACCTCATTCAGAAGCTCGATACATTTTGCGGGACTCTGCTGAATATTCACGCCTAGGGCTTCCAAACAATCTGCTGTTCCACACCGAGAGGATGCGGCTCTGTTGCCGTGTTTTGCAACTTTCATACCGCCTGCCGCCGCTACAAGGGCAGAGGTAGTGGAAATATTGAAGCTTTGAGCGCCGTCGCCTCCCGTTCCGACGATTTCAAAAAGTTCCATTCCGGTCTCAACCTTTGTTGCGTGCTCTCTCATAGCAGCTGCGCAGCCTGCGATCTCGTCCGTGGTCTCAGCTCTGGCACTTTTGGTGGACAGAGCCGCAAGAAAAGCGGCATTCTGTGTTGGAGAAGTTTCACCGCTCATGATCTCATTCATTACGGTGTATGCTTCATCATAAGTAAGATCTTCTTTATTTACGATCTTTACAATAGCTTCTTTAATCATGACTCATATCTCCTTTATGAAATTTATAAGCATCTGCTTGCCGTCCGGCGTCATAATGGATTCGGGATGGAATTGTACGCCGTAAATGGGATAATTTTTGTGCTGTACCGCCATTACTTCACCGTCTGCGGTGCGCGCTGTAATTTTTAAATCTTCGGTAACGGTGTCGGCATCTGCCGCAAGGGAGTGATACCGTGCGACAGGTGCAACTTTGGGACAGCCTTTGAATAACGGGCATTCTGTGTCAAATTTCACATCCGACTGTTTACCGTGCATTAGTTCTTTTGCATAGGTAACAGTTGCACCGAATGCCGCACAAATTGCCTGATGACCGAGACAGACCCCGAGAATCGGAGTATCGTGGATTTTTTTCACCACATCAATGATAATGCCTGCATCCTCCGGTCTTCCGGGACCGGGAGAAAGAATGATGCGGTCAGGATTCAGCTCTTTTATTTCTTCAACTGTCATTTCATCATTGCGGATAACCTGAATGTCCGGCTCAAGCTCTCCAATAAGCTGGTAAAGATTATAGGAAAAGCTATCGTAATTATCGATGAGCAAAATCATAATTCTGCCTCCTGTGCAAGCTCCAATGCTCTGAGTGAAGATTTGGCTTTATTTAAGCATTCTTCAAATTCTTTTTCAGGAACAGAGTCTGCCACGATGCCTGCTCCGCTTCTCACAAATACCTTGCCATTTTTCTTATAGGCAATGCGGATTGCAATGCAAGTGTCCATATTTCCCGAGAAGTCGATATAGCCAATGGCACCTCCGTAAATACCGCGCTTGTTATTTTCAAGCTCTCCAATTAACCGGCAAGCTCTGATCTTCGGCGCACCGGAAAGCGTTCCGGCAGGTAATACCGCTTCAATGGCATCCAGCGCGTCGTGATTTTCGCTGATCTCACCGCGCACCGTAGAGCCGATGTGCATAACATGGGAGAAGCGTTCGATGGAGTGGAGCTTTTCGACTTGTACAGAACCGAACTTACTGATTTTTCCGAGATCGTTTCTGCCGAGATCCACCAACATATTGTGTTCGGCAAGCTCCTTTTCGTCTGCGAGCAGATCCGCTTCCAGGGCTTTGTCTTCTTCCTCGGTCTTGCCTCTCGGTCTGGTACCTGCAAGAGGAAAGGTGTGCAATACCCCGTTTTCCAGCTTGACCAGCGTTTCGGGAGAGGCGCCTGCCACCTCAACGTCCGTTCCGGAGAAATAGAACATATACGGTGAAGGATTGATCGTACGCAGAAATCGATAGGTGTTTAGGAGGCTTCCCTCAAACGGTGCGCTCAGTCGGTTGGACAAAACAATCTGAAATATATCTCCCTCACGGATATGATGCTTTGCCTTCTCAACCATGCCGCAGAATTGCTCTTTGTCGAATAACGGTGTTACTTCGCCAAGCAGCTTGCCGCCCGGCTCATTCTTCTTTTCGCCATGTTTCAAAAGCTCTGCGAGCTGACGGAGCTCCATAACTGCTTTGTTGTAGCCGGTTTCCGGATCATCCAGCGGCATATTTACAATGAGAATGATCTTCTGCCGGAGATTATCAAAGGCGATGACTTTATCAAAGAGCATCAAGTCAACATCCTTAAATGCCTCGGTATCTTCCGCATCACATTTGGCAGTCGGCTCGCTGTAAGTGAGATAATCATAGGAGAAGTATCCGACAAGGCCTCCTGTAAAGGAAGGCAGATAATCGAAACGGGGACTTTTATAATCGGCAAGAATCTGGCGGATATAATCGGATGGATGATCCGTCTTAACCTTGAGGTTGCCGATCTTCATTTCGCCATCAATACAAGTGATCTCCATTTTCGGGTCAAATCCGAGGAAGGTATAACGTCCCCACGTTTCGTTTGATTGTGCGGATTCGAGCATATAACAGTGAGTCGATATGTTTTTCAGTATCTTCATCGTTTCGATAGGTGTTGTGAAATCGGAAAGGATTTCAAGACTGACCGGCAGCACATTATATTTTGCGGCTGAAGCAATTTCCCTGACTTCAGCTAAAGTTGGCATAATTTTCATTAACTGCACCTCCGAATTTAGAAAGTTAGGTTGGTTTTGATTTTAGATTATAATCCTTATTCAAGTTTTTTATCAGGCGCCCGGAGCGCCGCCAACGCTTTTTCAGAAGCATTTTACAACCTCCTTTGAAAAGAAAAAGACTCCTTTGACATTAATCTTCCGTCAAAGGAATCTTTAAAAGCAAAAAATCCTTGACAGAAATATACCTTCTGTCAAGGACGAATAAAAACACTTATCCGCGGTGCCACCTTGATTCATAGGAATGCCCCTATGCGCTTAACAGGATACCAACATATCCCCGGCAAATGACGTCTGCCAATAACGTCGCAGAATACTTTGTGATATTCACATTTGACTGCGCCCTCAGCGGTCCATTTGACAACTTGTTTCTTACCTGACTCTCACCACCGCAGGTTCTCTGTAAAGGCATCATTGCCGTTATCTCCGCTTCAACGGTTTGTTCTATTAAACTGTCATGTATTATATCACTATTATATTCGATTGTCAAGAGGAAAGGTACAGTTTTTCTACAGTTTTTTACGAGTTTTTTACGTGCTATGCAATCTTCGATTGCTACAACCCGAGCGGAGCCGTCGATTAAGGAAATTGTCCCGTTAACCGAATGCGAAACGATTTTTGCCCGGTAGGGGCTGTGCTTGTCGTTTCTGGTTGCGCTGACACGGCTTTTTACATAATCGACGTCGGTTCTCGGGACGTAGACATTCGCAGAATGTCGTGGCGCACGCCTCCTACCAGGTGGAAACCGCTTCAAATTGTTGTTGCCGAAACGGTATTTGTAATCGACATCTTTAATCAATCTTTCGCCGCGAAGCGGTTTCACCGTGGTCATGCCGGGGTTTCATTCGCCTACTGCGCTTCACATATTATCAGTTCATAATTCAATTTTCAATTTTCCATTTTCAATTTTCAATTTCTCCTCCCCATCACTTCTCAAAAAATACTCTGCCCCACTTGACATACGTGTGTTTTTGTTCTATAATAATTCAAGTACGATTTCGTACACGTGGAGGATTGGCTGTGGAAACCGATATTTATGAAAACATACACCGTATAAATTATCTGACTTCCGAGCTTGACGCGCTGTATCATCAGGCGGCACTGAAGCTCGGTTTGACCGACAGCGCGATGTGCGTGCTTTATTCGCTCCACGAGGGCGGCGGCAGCTGTTTTCTCAGCGACATATACAAGCAGTTTGGCGTTAGTAAGCAGACTATCAATTCCGCACTTCGTCGGTTGGAGGAAGACGGCGCTGTTTACCTTGAGGTGCACCGCGGAAAATCAAAAACCGTCCGACTGACAAAGAAAGGCGAGGATCTGGTATCAAAAACCGTAGTCAGGCTGTGCGACGCCGAGGCAAAAGCCTTTGAGCTTTGGAGCGAAGAGGAGAAAAGCGAGCACGTCCGGCTGACGGAAAAATACGTTGAGTCCTTCCGCCGTCAGGTGCAAAGCATCTGACGGAATTCAAAAACCTTACAGCCGGGTTATCGGCTGAAATCCAATCAAACAAGGAAAACGCAAAAACACCATGAAAATCATAACTATCAGCCGTGAATTCGGCAGCGGCGGCAGAGAGCTGGGCAAGAGACTCGCCGACATTTTGGGCTTCGACTACTACGACAGCGAAATTATATATTCGGTAGCACAGAAGTGCGGTATGACCGCGGGCTACGTAGAGAGAGCCTTGGACGAGCACGGCTGGCAGAGCTTCCCGGTCACGTTTTACGGCACTATCGGTTCAGCCTCGTACGTTCAAGCCAGCGAGATAAACCTGCTCACTCAGCAAAAAAAGGTGCTGGAAGAAATCGCCGCCCTCGGCAAGGACTGCGTTATCGTCGGACGAAACGCGGACGTAATTCTCCGCGAGTACAAACCCTTGACGATCTTCGTCTGTGCGGACATGGAGGCAAAGGTACATCGTTGCCGCCTGCGTGCTAAGGAAGGCGAGAACTTCACCGACAGACAGCTGCGCCGAAAAATCAAGCAAATAGACAAGATGCGCGCGAAAACCAAAGCCATGCTCTCCGACTCCGAGTGGGGTCAAAGAGGCGAATACGACCTGACCGTCAACACCGGCAGATGGGATATCAAACGCCTCGCAAAAGCAGTGGCTGAATTTGCGGAAAGCTTTTGGGGAGATGAAAAATGAGAATTCTGCTCTCCGACAGCTTCAACTATAAAAAGCTGCTGCGGTTCACCCTGCCCTCCATCGCGATGATGATATTCACCTCCATCTACGGCGTAGTGGACGGCTTCTTCGTCTCGAATTTCGCAGGCAAGACGCCCTTTGCGGCGGTGAACTTTATAATGCCTTTTTTAATGATCATGGCTACCGTCGGCTTTATGTTCGGCACCGGCGGTACGGCCATCGTCGCCAAAACCTTAGGCGAGGGGGACAGGGAAAAGGCTAACCGTTATTTCTCGCTTTTCACCTACACGGCACTTGGGCTGGGTGTTATCCTCTCGATTATCGGCTTGATCTTCCTTCGCCCCATTGCAGCTCTTCTGGGCGCGGAGGGAGATCTGCTGGAAAACAGCGTAACCTACGCCAGAATTATCCTCATAGCTCTGCCCTTCAATATATTACAGCTCCTCTTCCAGAGCTTCTTCGTCACGGCGGAAAAGCCTCAGCTCGGTCTTGCGGTCACCGTCTCCTCGGGAGTTACCAATATGGTGCTCGACGCCCTGCTGGTAATACTTCTCCCACAGGAATACAAGCTCATAGGCGCGGCGGTTGCAACCGCCGCCAGTCAGGCTGTGGGCGGTATAATACCTCTTTTCTACTTCTTCGGAAAAAACAAAAGCATTCTCCGTCTCGGCAGGACGAGTCCTGATATGAGAGCCATCGGAAAAGCCTGTGTAAACGGCTCCTCGGAATTTATGAGCAATATATCAATGAGCCTTGTCGGTATGCTGTACAATATGCAGCTGATGACCTATGCGGGCGAGGACGGAATTGCCGCCTACGGCGTCATGATGTACGTCAGCATGATTTTCTCCGCGGCGTTTATCGGCTATTCGGTAGGCACGGCACCAATCGTAGGCTACAATTTCGGCGCGGAAAACCACAGAGAGCTGAAGGGTCTGCTCAGAAAAAGCACGGTTATCATCGGCATTTTCGGTATCGTAATGACCTTAGCCGCCGAAGCTCTTGCATATCCGCTGGCATTGTCGTTCGTCGGCTACGACAAAGAGCTGGTACAGCTGACGGTATCCGGCTTCCGCTATTTTGCGCTGTCCTTTTTGTTTATGGGCTTTGCAATATTCGGCTCCGGCTTTTTCACCGCTCTTAACGACGGCGTTACCTCGGCTGTCATTTCCTTCCTCAGGACCTTGGTATTTCAGATTGCCGCGGTTATGCTCCTCCCTCTCGCCTTAGGTATCGACGGCGTGTGGATCTCAATTATCGTCGCGGAGTTTATGGCAATGGCACTGAGTGCCGCGTTCGTCATAGGCAAGAGAAAAAGGTATCATTATCTGTAAATTGACCGTTTAAAAATAAAGTGTGCAAGTCCTTTTCCAACTCACACACTTTATTTTACAGTCTCCCTCCTATACCGCAAGAGAGCTTGTTATACATCTTCATTGTCTTTAATTTCACTGTCGTCGTACTCCAACAGATCTTCTGCACGGCAGCCCAGCACCTTTGCCAAAGCAAAGAGCGTAGCTCCTGCCGCTTTGTTTATGTCCTTGGCACGAATTTCATATTGTTGCAGAGTACGCAGATTGACACCGACCCTTTCCGCAAGCTCTCTCTGCGAATAACCGCTGATCTTACGCTGCGCCTGCAAGCGAGTCGGCGGATTTTTTTTGCGTATTATGCGGTTGACAGTATCGACAAATTTATTTTCGGACGCTTCGTGCAGGGTAGGATAGAGCTTTTCAATATCCTTCATAGTTATAAGCTCTATACTTCTAAAGAAGTACAATGTCAACAGCTTTCACAAAGAATTATTCCTATCACAGCTCATTACCGCGGCTTCGCCCCTCACCATTTGCAAATCGGCAAATCCCGGGGAATATTCCGAGGCTCCCTCTCGCCGTCCGCAAGCGGTATAAAGCACACGCTGATAACCCCGGAGCCCGTCAGCTTCACCGTAAGTCTTGAATATTCGGAATTATCCCTCTGGTCCTTCTGTATCATCTTCGGGTCAAGATGGGTTGCCGGCGTGAAGTAAAATTCACCGTCGGCGAGGAGCCCTGCCCACATTCTCACCCCGTCAATATTTAACACGGCTGCCCGTCTGTCGGCGGAAAGCTCGATTTTCGCCCGGGTCTGACCGAACCAATACACGGTGTCGGTGGGGTCCAGGGTAAGCTCGTCGCGGATAATTACCGCCCGCCTGTCGTGAGTCATTCTCATACCGCGAAGTCCGCCCTTACCGCCGTAGGCTACGGACAAATCCGCGACTGCAATGCCGTCGCCCTCCTCCGCGGTGCGGTAAGCGGAAATATAGCTCTCGCAGTTTCTCACCTGATCCGCGTACTGCACGGGATTTATGACCAGGGTGTTATGCCCCTCGGCGCGGAAGCGGTAAGCCAGATAGTAATCGGGCAGATTGTAGTTGTCCTGACCGTAGTCGGTGAAGAACCGCTTTCCGCCCCAGTCTATAACGAAGGAGCCCATATCCGCGTGAGCGTGACTCACGTTGTTCGCGCCGAAGTGGATAGCGGCAAACAGGTCGTCCTCACCCCAACCGGAGCGGAAGGATGCGTTAGTCGCGCCGACCGAGCCGCAGTCGAGAGGAAGCTCTTTAATTCTGCCCTCGGCTGGGCGGTAGAATATCAGGTCGCGCCAGTTTATCTCTCTCGGATTTTTCTTCAGATATTCAACGCGCATAGCCGAAATGTCGGGCCTGCCGTAATTTTTGCCTATGAACAGGAAGTTATCCGAGCAGAGCTTCACCTCCACGGCGTCGCCGAAATTGAAGGTCAGGTAATTTCCCGAGCACATAGAACGGATGTAGAGCGCAGAGGTCACGACCGGCTCCCAGTCAGAAAGACCGAAGTCCGTACCGCAGGCACTTTTCAGCGCGTTCGTGTAATTTCCCAGATAACAGGTTGCGTAATTCCAGTACGTAGAGCCCTCGGCGTAAGAGCCGTCGGGAGAGTACAGATTTCTCACCGCGGCGTAGGTGCTGTCAAAAGCGCGCTCAAATACCGTCTGACACAGCTCGGAATTCATATCGTCCTCGTCGCAAATCGCCAGAAGCGCAACGGTAATTCCGCCGTTGCAGACGAACTTCCAGTTGTTTCCGGGCGTCGCCTGATACCAATGCCACGTGCGGTTTCTCTCCCTGTCAAGGTAATCGTCCATAGCAGGCAAAAACGCCTTCTCTACTACGGCACGGCGCAGCTTTTTCCTCTGGCTCTCGTTCATCCAGTCGTAAATCCAGTCGTAGCCGATACCGAAGGCACAGCTCAGCTCGCCCACGTCAAGAAAGTGGCGGGGATTCCAGTCCTTGAAGTCCGCCGCATTCTCAAGCTCGCGCCAAAGTCTTTCGGCATACCTTGCCTCTCCCGTCACGCGGTAAGCCATACCGAGCTCCAGCGCGCGCTCAAGTATGTACCTCGCCGAATTCAAAAGGCGTATGCCGTCGGGAATGTCGTAGGGTATCAGAGTCCCGTCCATATATCTGTCGATACGGGCAAAAATGTTCTTCATTCCCTCTTTATATATCGGGTCGTCGCACTCGCCTATTCTCTTAAAATCCTCGGCAGTGAGCATAATTCTCGGGTGACCCTGTTTGCCGCTGTGGGCAATCACGCTGTCAATAATATTATTCATCATATTCAACCTCATTTTCTGTTGTTTTCCCGACACGGGTGACACTTACGTTTACCAAAGAGCAAGCTCTTTGTCCTCGGGAATACCTCCGGGCTCCCGCTCCCCGTCCATCAGCGGTATAAAGCACACGCTGATATTTGCCGAGCCGCAAAGCTTTATCGCCAGCTTCCTGACCGCGGAATTGTCGTTTTGCGTCGGCTGAAGCATGGCAGGGTCAAGATGCTCGGCGGGCATAACCGAAAATTCGCCGTCAGCGAGCAGTCCTGCCCACATTCTCACCCCGTCAACGTCCAGAACTGCCGAACGCCTGTTCTCGGAAAGGGTGACCTTCGCCCTCGTGTGCGCGAACCAATATACCGTATCACAAGGGTCAAGCACAAGCTCGTCACGGACAATAACCGCACCTCTCTCCGAGGTCATTTTCATTCCCCTGACAACCCTTTTGCCCTCGTAGGCAACCGACATATCGCAGACGGCAAAGGAGTCGCCCTCCACATCGGAGCGGTAGACCGAAATATAGCTCTCGCAGGCTCTAACCTGCTCAAATTTCTTCGGAGGATTGATAACGACGGTGTTATGTCCCTCGGCGCGGTAGCGGTATGCCAGACTGTAATCGGGTACGTTGTAGTTGTCACCGCCCAGGTCGCATATAAATCTCTTGCCTCCCCACTCTACGACGAAGGTTCCCATATCCAGATGGGCGTGACACACGTTGTTCTTACCGAAATGAATTGCGGCGAACAGGTCATCCTCACCCCAGCCCGAGCGGAAGGAAGCGTTGGTACCGCCGACCGAGCCGCAGTCAAGAGGAAGCTCCCCACAATCACCGGCAAGCGGAGTATAGTATATAATATCACGTGGGTTGATATGCCTCGGATTTTTGCGCAGAAGCTCGGCGCGGATATTCATGACGTCACCCCGTGCGTAGTTTTTGCCGAGGAACATATATGAATCCAGGCACAGATTGGACTCGGATGCGTCACCGAAGTTGAAGGATATGAACCTGCCCGAGCACATTGAACGCAGATAAAAGGCGGACCTCAGAACAGGCTCCCAGTCGGTAAGACCGAAGTCCGTGCCCACGGCGCTCTTAAGAGCCGCGGTGTAATATCCGAGATAGGTGGTAGCGTAGTTCCAGTACATAAAGCCCTCGACGTAGGAGCCGTCGGGGCAGTACATATCGCGCACCGCCCGATAAGTGTTTTCAAAGCCGTAGTCAAATATAGTCTGACAAAGCTCTCCGTCAATATCCTCCTCGTCACAGATAGCCAGCATACCGACGCACAGGCCGCCGTTGCATACGAACTTCCAGTTGTCGCCCGGAGTATCCTGATACCAACGGTACGTACGGCTCCTCTCGCGGTTCAGATAGTCGTCCATAACAGGACCGAACGCCTTTTCAACTATGGCGCGCCTCAGCTTTTTTCTTTGGCTCTCGCTCAACCGGTCGTAAATCCAGTCGTAGCCGATACCGAAGGCACAGCACATCTCGCCGACGTCGAGGAAATGTCTCGGGTTCCAGTCCTTGAAATCCGCCGCGTGCTCAAGCTCGCGCCAAAGTCTTTCGGCATATCTTTCGTCACCTGACAGCCTGTATGCCATGCCTAAGACCAGCGACCTGTCAAGTATCATCCGGGAGGACTGCAAAAGACGTATTCCGTCGGGAATGACGTAAGGCGTGAGCTCTGCTCCCATAAATTCTTCTGCGCGCGACAGAATATTTTTCATGCCCTCGCGGAAGATTATATCCTCGCTCTCTCTGATTCTGTCAAAATCCTTTTGCGTCAGCATAATTCTCGGGTGCGCGCACTTTCCGCTGTGCTCTATAACACCCCGGACTATATCGTTTCTGTAATTCATATCACTCATTTTATAAAACCTCGCGTTGCTTTTTACCGCGCTCGCACGGCTGTTTTTATTTTAATAAAATAAGGAAGAAAAGTCAATATATTTCACGCTTTTAAATTCCCCGTCTTTTCCGGATTTTTCGGTATTTTTATTAAAAAAAGGCTGTCTTTTTCAAAACAGCCTCTTCGGTAAAATATTACTTTGCGTAGTCAACGAATCTGCTCTCGCGGATTACGCTGATTTTAATCTGTCCGGGATAGTCCAGCTCTCCCTCGATCTTCTTAGCAATGTCGCGGGCAAGCAGACGCATCTTGTCATCGTTGACGACCTCGGGCTTAACGAGAATTCTGACCTCGCGTCCTGCCTGAATGGCAAAGGTCTTCTCAATTCCATCAAATCCGCCCGCAACCTCCTCAAGCTTCTGCAAACGCTTGATGTAATTCTCAACGTCCTCACGGCGAGCGCCGGGTCTTGCCGCGGAAATGGCGTCTGCCGCCTGAATGATGAAATCAAGGGCGGTAACAGCCTCAACGTCGTTGTGGTGCGCCTCGATGGCGTGGATAATTTCCTTGTTTTCCTTATACTTCGTGGCGATGTCAACACCCAGCTGAACGTGAGAGCCCTCGACCTCGGCGGTAACCGCCTTGCCTATATCGTGGAGCAAGCCCGCTCTTCTCGCCATGGTAACGTCGACGCCCATCTCATCGGCAATAACGCCGGCAAGCATGGAAACCTCGATGGAGTGGCGAAGCACGTTCTGTCCGTACGAGGTACGGTACTTCATTCTTCCGAGCAGCTTTATAAGCTCGGGGTGCAAGCCGTGAACACCTGTCTCGAATATCGCACGCTCACCTGCCTGCTTGATTGCGCCGTCAACCTCACGGCGTGCCTTCTCGACCATCTCCTCAATGCGCGCGGGATGAATTCTGCCGTCGCTGATAAGTCTTTCAAGAGCAATTCTTGCAATCTCGCGGCGTACCGGGTCGAAGCCGGATACGGTGATAACGTCGGGAGTATCGTCTATAATCAGGTCAACGCCCGTCAGGTTCTCGATAGTCCTGATATTTCTGCCCTCACGTCCGATAATTCTGCCCTTCATCTCGTCGCCGGGAATCTGAACGGTAGATATGGATATCTCGCTGACGTGATCTGCGGCACAGCGCTGAATGGCAAGAGAGAGAATATTGCGTGCCTTCGTGTCCGCCTCCTCTTTAAATCTCTCCTCGTACTCCGCAATTTTCATTGCGGTTTCGTGCTGAAGCTCGCTGTCCAGCTTTCCGATAAGCTCTGCCTTCGCCTCCTCCGCGCTCATACCGGCAATCTTCTCCAGCATGGCAAGCTGGCTGTTAAGAGTAGCCTTAACCTCATCCTGAAGCTTGTCCGCAGCGGCGTGCTTATCCTGCAAAGCCTGTTCCTTTCTTTCAAGGGACTCAAGCTTTTTGTCAATAGTTTCCTCTTTTTGATTAAGTCTGTTCTCAAGTCTGGAAGCCTCCTTGCGGCGTTCTTTAATATCCGCGTCCGCTTCTCTCTTGAGCTGGAATATTTCTTCCTTTGCCGAAATAATAGACTCCTTCTTCGCGCTCTCGGCGTTCTTGATAGCATCTTCAAGAATACGTCTTGCCTGCTCGCCGGCAGAGCCTACCTTTTTGGCGGCAATTACTCTGTTAAGTATAATTCCGACCCCAAGTCCCACGACCAGGGTAACAACCATCAATAAAATGGCAAGCCAAAGTTCCAATTCACACCTCCTTCTGATTACTGTTTGTAATCTATATCGTAAAAATAAAATTATTTGCTAAGAACAGCAAGGAAAAGCAGTCCGCAAAGCCCCCCGCGCCGTTCGCACGGATATATTATATATTATTTTATCACCAAAGTCAAGAGTATAATTATACTGTGTATTCTATTGTTTACAATCTATTTACACAAGTAACAAATCAAAAGGAAAAATCTAAGAAAAATTAGCACTTTCGCCCCGAGAGTTGCGAATATTAACAAATTGTTCACATATTTTTTCGGATAAAGCATTGACACGCCCCGAAAAATAGTATATATTATTAGAGCAAAGGTTAGCACTCACCGATTAACAGTGCTAAAATGACAGAAAGAGGTGACGACGTGAGCAGTGATATAAGCAGCGGACGGATGACACCGCGGAAATTACAGATACTCAAAGCGGTAGTTGACGCGCATATAGCAAACGGCGAGCCCGTCGGATCAAAATATCTGTCCGAGCAAACGGCTCTCACCTGCTCGAGCGCAACTATCAGGAACGAAATGGCGGAGCTGGAACAGATGGGGTATCTTGTACAGCCTCATACCTCGGCAGGCAGAGTTCCCTCCGAGATGGGATACCGACTTTACGTCGACGCGCTGATACACCAGTACAGCAACACCAAGGCGGAGATCGAGGACATCAACGAGCGGCTGCGCTACAAGCTTAACGAAATGGACGAGATCCTCTCCGAGGCTTCACATTTGGCGGCATCCTTTACCGACTACACGGGCATAGCCTTCAAGTCGGGTGCCTCGGGTGCCAGAGTCAACCGCTTCAACAGCGTACATCTGGGCGAGCGCGATTTTCTTCTCGTTATGACCTTTGGAGGCGATATAGTCAAGACGAAAACCGTACACGCCCCCGCTCCGATAACACAGGAGACGGTAGCACAGCTTACAGAGCTTCTGAATCTGTATCTTATCAACCTGCGTGGCGACGAGATAACGATGCCGATAATCATGCGCCTGGAAGCCCTGATGGGCAACCCCGGGTCGGCTCTCGTGCATCCCACGGTGAAAATGGTCTACGAGGCGATGAACGAGCTGGATTCCCGGGACGTAAAGCTGGACGGCATCACGAAGCTGTTGCAGTACCCCGAATATTCGGACGTGTCGAAATTCCGAGGTCTTTTGGGAGTGCTTGAAGAAAAGGACAGACTGATGGACGTCATATCCTCCCACACCGGCACCCAGGACGGACTGCACGTCTACATCGGTGCGGAGAACGAATCCGACGTTATGAGTAATACGACCTTGATATTCAAGAATATAAATATCGGAGGAAGTCAGGTAGCGGTAGGAGTCATCGGCCCGAAGCGAATGAATTACCAGAAAGTAATCGAAATGATAAACAAGCTGGCGTCCGGATTTGACAGAATGTTCAGCGACGGAGGCTTACCTCCCGGCAACGACGATTAAATATAGGAGATGATACAGTGGAAGAGAACAAGAATATAGAAAACACCGAGGAAGTCACCGAGGAAAAGCAGTGCGGCAAATGCACCGAGGAGGACGGCAAGGAAAAGTGCCGTGACAAGAAAAAATCCAAGTCCGACAAAACCGAGGAGCTTGAAGCAAAGATAGCCGAGCTTGAAGAGAAGCTGAAGGAAGCCGAGGACAGACACCTGCGAATGGCGGCGGAGTACGACAATTTCAGACGCCGCTCCAGAGAGGAAAAGGAAGCGACCTACAACACCGCGCTGTCAAACACGGTGGCTGAGCTTCTCCCGATTATCGACAACCTTGAAAGAGCCGGAGAGTTCGACAATCCCGAAAAGGTACGCGAGGGATTGAAAATGATTTTCTCGGCGGCAGAGGGTGCGCTCACGAAGCTGGGCGTGGAGAGCTTCGGCAAGGTAGGCGAGGAATTCGACCCCAACCTGCACCACGCAATTATGCACGACGAGGACGACTCCGATAGGAAGAACGAGATCGACGCCGTATTCCAGAAGGGATACAAAAAGGGCGGAAAGATTATCCGCTTCGCAATGGTAAAGACCGTTAACTAGTGTGGCGGTATGAGCCTTTATTCAAAGCACCGCACGGCGGTAAAGACGGCGAAAGCCTACATTAACTAAGTTAAAAAATAAATTTATATAACCCACGGAGGAAAATTAAAATGGGAAAAATTATCGGTATTGATTTAGGAACTACAAACTCCTGCGTAGCAGTATTTGAGGGCGGCGAGCCCATCGTTATAACCAACCCGGAGGGAGCGAGAACGACCCCTTCCGTAGTAGCCTTCACAAAGACCGGCGAAAGACTGGTAGGTCAGGTTGCTAAGCGTCAGGCTGTAACGAACCCCGACAAGACCGTTATCTCCATCAAGAGAGATATGGGTACGGACAGAAAGGTGTCCATCGACGGACACAGCTACACTCCCCAGGAGATTTCCGCAATGATTTTGCAGAAGCTCAAGGCAGACGCCGAGGCGTATCTCGGCACTAAGGTAACCGAGGCGGTTATCACAGTTCCCGCCTACTTCACCGACGCACAGCGTCAGGCAACCAAGGATGCAGGTAAGATTGCAGGCCTTGACGTAAAGAGAATTATCAACGAGCCTACCGCGGCAGCACTTGCTTACGGTATGGACAAAGAGGATTCGCAGAAGATCATGGTATTCGACCTTGGCGGCGGTACCTTCGACGTATCTCTGCTTGACATCTCCGACGGCGTGTTTGAGGTTCTTGCAACCGCAGGTAACAACAGACTGGGCGGTGACGACTTCGACGCGAGAATAGTCAACTGGATGGCTGATACCTTCGCACGCGAGAACGGCGGCATTGACCTCAGAAAGGACAAAATGGCTCACCAGAGACTCCGTGACGCCGCAGAAAAGGCAAAGATCGAGCTCTCCGGCGTTATGACCACGGAAATCTCCCTTCCCTTCATCACCGCGGACGCAACAGGCCCCAAGCACTTTGAGGCAACCCTCACCAGAGCTAAGTTCGACGAGCTGACCCACGACCTCGTTGAGGCTACCATGGTACCCACGAGAAAGGTTCTTTCCGATGCAGGTCTTACCGCAAGCCAGGTTTCCAAGGTTCTGCTTGTCGGCGGTTCTACCAGAATCCCTGCGGTTCAGGAGGCTGTAAAGAAATTTATGGGCAAGGAGCCCTTCAAGGGCATTAACCCCGACGAGTGCGTTGCAATAGGCGCGGCTATTCAGGGCGGTGTTCTCGGCGGCGACGTCAAGGACGTTCTTCTGCTGGACGTAACTCCCCTGTCTCTCGGTATCGAGACCATGGGCGGCGTATTCAATAAGATTATCGACCGTAACACCACCATTCCCGTAAAGAAGAGCCAGGTTTACTCCACCGCCGCAGACAACCAGACCTCTGTTGAAATTCATGTTCTTCAGGGCGAGCGCGAGATGGCGGCAGGCAACCACACCCTCGGCAGATTTATTCTTGACGGTATTCCCGCGGCACCCCGCGGAATTCCTCAGATCGAGGTAACCTTCGACATTGACGCCAACGGTATCGTTAACGTAACCGCAAAGGATAAGGGCACGGGCAAGGAACAGCACATCACTATTACCTCCTCTACCAATATGTCCAAGGAAGACATCGAAAAGGCTGTACGCGAGGCAGAGCAGTTTGCGGAGGAAGACAAGAAGCAGAAAGAGGCTGTCGAGGTTAAGAACAACGCCGAGAACGCAATCTTCCAGACCGAGAAGGCAATGAACGAGCTGGGCGACAAGCTGACCGACGCAGACAAGGCTCCCGTGAACGACGCCATCAATACTCTGAAAGCGACCATAGCAACCGGCGACACCGAGAAGATCAAGGCTGACACCGAGGCGCTTCAAAAGGCGTTCTACCCCATCGCGGAAAAGCTGTATGCGGAAAACGCGTCGGCACAGGGCGCACAGGGAGGCGCACAGGGCGGTGCTCAGGGCAGTGCTCAGGGCACAACCGACGGCGACGGCAACTACTACTCCAACGACTTCGAGGATAAAACCTGATAAATAACCTATACCAAGGCCCGACAAGGCATAACCCGGGTCATTTGGGATATGAAAATCCACGAGGGGGACGGCGAATTTGAGCACAAGCGAAAACAGCCGAAAGCTTGCGCTGTCCCCTATCAAGTAAAGGTAAGACTTAAATGGCAGAAAAGCGTGATTATTATGAAGTGCTGGGCGTGTCAAAGGGCGCGTCGGCAGATGAGATAAAAAAGGCATACAGGAGCCTTGCAAAAAAATATCACCCGGATATGAACCCGGGCGACAAAGAGGCAGAGGCGAAGTTCAAGGAAGTGAACGAGGCTTACGCCGTTTTGTCCGACGACGAGAAGCGTCAGAAATACGACCAGTTCGGTCACGCGGCGTTCGACCCTGCATCGGGCGGCTCGGGCTTTGGCGGCTTCGGCGGCTTCGAGGGCGGATTTGACTTCGGCGATATTTTCTCCTCCTTCTTCGGCACAGGGGGCGGCAGGAGCCGTGCTTCGCGCCGCGATATGCCGATAGAGGGCGACGATATTCTGACACGGGTCACCGTTGACTTTGAGGAATCCGTGTTCGGCTGTAAAAAAGAGGTATCCTTTGCCAGAGTCGAGAAATGTCCCGATTGCGGCGCTACCGGTGCGGCAAAGGGCACGAAGCCCGAGACCTGTACCGCCTGCCACGGTCAAGGCTACGTCACCGTACAGCAGCAGACGATGTTCGGCTATACTCAGACGCAGAGAGCCTGCTCCGCCTGCGGCGGCAAGGGTCAGATCGTCAAGACGCCCTGCAAGAACTGTAACGGCAAGGGCTATATCCGCATAAAGAAAAAGCTGGACGTCAACATTCCCGCAGGCATCGACAATATGCAGAGAATTATTCTGCGCGGTCAGGGCTCTGCCGGCAGAAACGGCGGTCCTAACGGCGATTTGGTTATCGAGGTTGCGGTAAAGACTCACAGCCTTTTCACAAGAGACGGAAACGACCTGTATCTTGAAATTCCTATTTCCTTTACCGAGGCGGCGCTGGGTGCCGAGATTGAAATTCCCCTGCTCGGCGGCAAATCCGAGAAATTCACCATTCCCGAGGGTACTCAGACCGGCACGGTGTTCAAGCTCCGCGGCAAGGGTATCCCCGACATAAACAATTCAAGGCGCGTCGGCGATCTGGTGTTCTCGGTTCAGGTAGAAACCCCCACGGGGCTTAACGACGAGCAGAAAAAGCTCTTCCGCTCCCTCGCCGAATCCTTCGGCAAAAAGCCGGGCAAAAGAGAAAGCTTCTTCAAGAAGTTCTTTAATAAATAAAAGCAAAAAACGGATACAAGAAGGGTTGAAAAATCCGACTTATATCCGTTTTTATTTGTGAATAAAAGTATCAAAAGTATCATTACAATGATATTTTTGCCGACGTTTAGTTTTTTAAAAGTCCGTTTTCACCCCGTTTTATTTTCCGGCGTTCAATACCGCTGTTACCGCGACGGTTATATCATCCTCCATAGGCAGGTTTTGCTTTGCGGCGGCTACTATCTTCTCCGCAAGCTCCTTTGCCGTCCGATATGGGGTACGGGATATGACCTCAAGCAGCCATGGCGCATCCTGGGAGCTGTCGCAAATACCGTCGGACAGCATAATCACAACGTCGCCGGGCTGAACGTCCACCTTTATGCGCTCAACGTCGGGCGTTTTCAAAAGTCCAAGCGGGGCGGTCCTGGAGGTTATGCGGAAAATGGAATCGGCGCGCTTGATATACGACATAGCCGCGCCGCTCTTGTGAAAGGCGGCGGTACCCGAATACAAATCAAGGGTGAAAAGGTCTGCGGTTGCCGAACATTCGTTGCTCCCCGAGCGCAGCGCGCTGTTTACCAGGCGGAGGGTATTTACGCCTACCTCGCCGAAGTCAAGGGCGCGGAACAAAAGCTCGGTGACCAGCTGTGACACGTCCCTGGCGTCCTGACCCGAGCCCATTCCGTCGGATATCAGCGAGCAAAATCTGCCGTCCTTGGTCGTAAAGCCCTTTGCCGTATCTCCCGACACGGGGTCGCGCCTGCCGGGTGCACCCAGCGAAGCATATTCAACAGAAAGCTTAGGAATACAGGAGCACTCCATAAGAGCCATACTGCCGCGCCTGAAATACTCGGGAGAGGACAGCTTTCTGCCCGTCAGCTCCTCTATATGACGATGAAGCTCCGGGGAGGTAATTCTTGAGCCGTCGGAGTCCTCGCCGGAGATGATAAAATGCAGATTTCTCTCTCCGAATACGCGGCAAACGCCGTCGGCAATACCGTGGCTGTCAAGCACCCCGCCGACCGCCTCCGACAGAGGCTCGTTTACCCGCTTCTCGCTTAAATCTCTCGCCCGAGCTTCGGATATAAGAGAGGATATGACCGCTATATCCTCGTGAGAGCTGTTCTTCTTCGCCTCTCGGTATCTGTCCTCGGTCAGCATGGCGTAGGCGCGGTTGACCGTCTCGGCAAAGCTCCCCGACATATTGCAGAATTCGGGGATACCCGATATATCCTCAGCTCTTATAAAGCCGTTATTGTAAAGAATAGTTGACAAGTTGTCGAACAGCTCGGCGGGTATTTCTCTGTGCTGTCCCATACAAGCCTCGTATCCCGAGCAGGTGCGGCAATATCTGTCCATACACTCAGAGATAAGCTCGCGGAGCTCGGACAGGCGGGGGCGTGTCATTTTTTTACTATAATCGGCAAGCACCTCGGATATTCCAGAAAGACCCGCGTCGAGGTTGTCGGCTGAGCCGGAATATTTATTTTTAAATGACAGAGCGACCGTACCGACCATATCCGACGCCTCTTTTACCGTGCGCTCTGCCTCACTCTCGGTTTTCGACTCCGGCATCTTTTTCAAAAAAGGGAAAACCAGAAGTGCCGCCAAAAAATATTCGGGCAATACCGACAGCAAGCCCTGCAAGCTCTCCGAATAAAAGCACCAGCCGAGCAGTGCCGCGCCTCCACCGACGTATGCGTAAACCATACCCATTTTAAAAAGCGTACCTGCCGTAATTCCCAAGAGGGCAAACGCCACAGCCCCTACGCTGCTGATACCCAAAACGGAGAAGAAGCCTACCGCCGCACCTCGGAGCGCGCCGAACCGCTTTGATACGAAAAGCGTGGCGAAGCCTGCAAATATGTAGGATGCTGATATTCCCAAAAGCTCGTAGCTTTCAAGAGCGAAGCCTGTAAAGAATATCGTAAAAAGTGCTGAAAGCTGAAAATAAACAGCTTTTTTTCGCTCTTTTTTAGGCAGCCGCTCACGAAAGACGGCTGTATTGTCAAAAAGTATACGTCTCGGGCTCATTCCCGACTCAAAAAGTCCTGAAAAGCCGACCACTGCCAAGGGCGGAAGCAATACCATCGAAGCCCCGTACAAAACGACCGTCATATTAAGACCGCCGAGCAAAGCCTCGTACACTGCGGCAACGAAGCCCGAAACCAGAGCCGAAGACATACGCAAGGTCAGCCCTTCACGGAAAAATTCCGTGCCCTTGACAGCATCTTGCCCCTCCTTTACCGTCTCAGACTGCGCTTTTTTCTTATCTCCGCCGGAAACGATAACCCTCAGAAAAACGGTTATCAGGGTCACCATGGCGTAGAGCACACCCGACGAGCCCATCGTCAAAGCTCCGACGACAGCCCCCAGCGTTGCAATCCAGACTCTGCCGGGCAGAGCGGCGGTGAAGGCTATCCCCAAGGGATATGCTCCAAGCAAAAGATGAGTACGGGCAAATATGAGGGCGAGAATAAACACCACGGTATCGTAAACCGGCTCCTCTCTGCTCCTCCCTCGTGCCTTTATGGCAGAGGTAATATTTCCAGAAACACGGGAAAGAATACCCTCTTTGACTTCCTCTTTTTCAGGCGTTTTTTCCTCAGGTTTTGTTTTATCCATTTTACATCCTTTCCGAAGCTCACACAGTTTGTCATTATGCAGAAAAACTCACACGCCCCCGTGTTTTTATGACGAGGGTGCCAGGCGAGCGTCTTTCAAAAACTCATCTTTATTATAATAAAGCGAGCCTTCGGAATATGTAATTTTCTGTCTGTCGAAAGACCGATACGGAAAGAGAAGAAGCAAAACGGGTGCCGAAAATCCGACACGCCCCTCGCCTTTTATCCTTTGGCGTATTATTTTGCGATATGTTAATGAATAAAACAAAAACCGCCATTTTGTCCCCTTGCCGCCCGTCTTAGGTCAGATAAAGCAAAAACCGCCTCCGAAGCAGAGACGGCTTTCATATCATTATTCATTTTCAACTTTCAACTTTCAATTTTCCACTTTCAACTTTCAATTTTCCATTTCCCATTTCCCATTCCTCATCCCTTTATCCAACCTGCCATATTGTTCAAAAGGTTCAGAATTTCGGGCATTGCCATCATAAGGCAGAAGTAGAGAATTACAATAAACAGACAGGCAAAAACCGTTTTCAAAACCGAGGTGCGGTAACAATCGTTTATCGTGTTTGCCCTGTCGAGCATCGAGGGGTCAATATAGAATTTTGCCGAGGAAAAATCAATTTTCTCTTTCTTTAACTTTTTCGACTTTTGAAGTGCCACGTATTCCTCGTAGGTATACTCCGAGGCACCGGCTCTCTTAACGATACGGGACAGTTGACCCGACCCGGACAAAAACAGCTTAACGATACGCGAGCCTGACAGTCCCAGCTCTTCAAGAGTCACAGCCTTTCCCTCGCCGACAGCCTCATGACGCAGCAGCTGGCGCACTGCAAGGCGCATATATTTGCGGTTGAAATCCAAAGCGGCAAGACCTATGCACATACCCGCGAAAAAAATCAACAGAATAATGTTTATGGGCAGGTTGAAGCCTAAGTTTTCATAGTCCGAAAAATTAACGAAAAACGCTTGTTTCAAATAATTCATACAATTCTCCGAAAAGATTAAAAAGCTTTACAGCTTGCTATAATTGTACACTACAAGGAACAATTTTTCAACCGACAAACAAAAAAATTAAATATTTATTTAAAAATAAAACTAAAAAATTGAAAATTGAAAGTTGAAAATTAAGAGTTGAACTGTCCCCCTAAAAATGGACACTC
>CAZBQN010000018.1:0-44022 GCA_964494135.1 uncultured Ruminococcus sp.
GCTGTCGTGAAATCTTTTTGAAAGAGGCTCTTTCTTTTCCTTTTTAATCTTGGTGTCAGAAGCACTCATTAAGCGTCACCTCCCTCTGCGAAGTCTGCCCCCAGCTGTGAGAGGCAAATCTCGCGGTAGGTCTCACATTCTTTTACAAGCTCACCGTGGGTGCCGACACCGACTATCTCTCCCCGGTCCATAACGTATATGCGGTCGGCGGAAAGGGCGGTGCTGATGCGCTGAGTCATAAAAATCTTGGTTTTACCGCGCAGTCTTTTTTCAAGAGCGCGGCGTATTTTACTCTCAGTCAGGTAGTCCAGAGCAGAAAAGCTGTCGTCAAATATATACACGGGTGCCGCCCTCAGCACTGTACGGCAGAGGTTTACCCTCTGCTTCTGACCTCCGCTGACATTCTGTCCCATACCTACCAAAAGGTAGTCAAGTCCTTCTTCTTTCGACTGTATAAAATCCGAAAGTGAACAGTCAGCGGCAACCGACATTATCTCGCCGTCGTCAGCGTCGCTCTTTCCCATAAGGATGTTGTCGCGTACCGTACCCTCGAAAATCATACCTCGCTGAAGTGCGGCGGAATAGTGGGAGCGCACCTCGGAGAGCTTCATATCACCGTAATTCCTGCCGTCAACTAAAATACTGCCCGAGCTCGGGGAATAAAAATCAAGCAATAATCTGACAAGCGTAGTCTTTCCGCTTCCGGTACCGCCTATAACGGCAACGCTCTCGCCTGCCGAGGCAAGAAAATCAATGTTTCGAAGCGCGGGCGACGGGGAACCCGGGTAGGAAAAGCTCACTCCGCGAAGCTCTACAGAGACACCGTCCACCGCCTCGCACATCTTCCCCGTGTCAATATCATCCGCTCCCTCGTCCTCTTTGGGAAGTAACAGCACCTCGCTTATCCTCTTGACGGATACGCGCAAATGAGGTATCCAAGCAATAGTCCAGGACAGGACGAGCATGGCATTTGAAACCAAGGTCACGTACTGTATAGCGGCGATGACTCCGCCGGAGGCTGAGATTGCTCCGGCATCCGCACGGACAGCACCCACCCATAGCATCACTACGGTGGCGACGTTAAGGATAAGAAGTACAACCGGAGTGATAAATCCCGCGCGTACGTTTGCCTTGATTATGTGCTTCGACATCTCCTCTGTGGCGTGCTTTGCTCTTTCGTGCTCACGCTGCTCGCTGTTGAAGGCTCGTATCACACGAAGTCCCGACAGTCTTTCTCTGATTATTTTGTTCTGCGTATCCATATACTTGTCGGCTGTGTCCCACAGCTTGTAAAGAGGTCGGACGATAAAGCCGACGAACAGAAGCACGGGCGGGATAAAGCATATAAATACAAGTGCCAGAGAAAAGTCGGACAGAAAAGCCATCACAGCACCGCCGATGAGCATCATAGGCACGGTGACGACCGTATATACAAATTCGCTCGCCATGCCTTCCATATTGAATATATCATCGGTGGCACGGGTGAGAAGCCCTGACGAGCCTATCCTTGAAAACTGCCCGGGGGACAGCGAGTTTATCTTACTGAACACACTGCGGCAAAGGGAGGCGGAAAAGCGTGTAGTCACCCCGGAGTTTATGCGATTTGAAACAACGCTTGCTGTAAGAGAAAGGACAGCGAGCACGCCCATCAGCGCCGCAGATATCAGAACAACCTGTAAATTCTTCATCGATATGCCGTCGTCTACTGTTTTACTCATCACGTAGGGCATAAACAGGGAGCAAACCGTGGCAAGGGCGTGCATGATAGCCACAATGAGCAGCCGTGTGCGGTGGGGTTTGATAAATTTTAAAATTTCTTTCATTCTGCAAAAATTGTAAAGGTCTGATTGTGAAATTCCGGACAAAAGGAAAGGGGCATGCCCCGTGCCAAAAGCACAAAAGGCTACGCCCCACAAAAAAGCCGTATGCAACAGCGACTGTCAAAAGACAAGCGCGGCACTACGACCCCCATATATTGAAACTGTCAAGGCATCTTTCGCCCTGCTATTTCATTTCCTGTCCGGAGGCGTATAAAAATATTGATTTGTTTCCAAAGCTATAAAGCTCTTTGCTTAAATTGTAAAGTATATTTGTCATTTTTTCTGCCTCCTTTCTTTTTTTCTTAATTCTACCACATGCAAACGCCTTTGTCAAGAGGAAAAGCATTTTTTATTAAAAAAGTATATTTCTACCTGCCAAAACTCGGCACGGGTGCCTACTGCTCTTTTTTCTTTATTTTGGGAGAGGTAACAAAAATCTTTTTTTGACATTAAATATAAGAAGGAGCTGTAAAAGCAGTTTTTACAGCTCCCAAAAAGTCCGGGCACCGTCAGCCATATCTTTTTGACTTCGAGCCTGCTTTCCTACTTTAAAGCACGACAATGCCGAGCACTATGGCGGCTTCAGCGAGCATGAGAATCAACAAATTCATCAGCTCCGAAATATCATATAACGGTATAACCGGCTCTTTCGATGCGAGATATAATAATCCCGTCATCGACTTCTTCGGCATAGTAAACCGTAAGCTCTCCCTTTTTCAAGTCAACCTTTCCCGCTGTGCCGGTTATATCATTGACAACCTCTTCGACCCTGTTTTTGCAATGCTCGCAATGCATACCTTCAACCTTAAATGTCTTTTGATAAAGGATGTGCGGCAGCTTTTTGGCGCTGGGTTTATATCCGCCGCCTCCGCAACAGCCGCTCTCGCCCTTGAAATGCTTTACGCTGTAGATGATACCTATAACGACAATCACTGCAAGAATACCTACAATAATATAGTTTTCCACAATACTCCTATCCGATGCATGTGAGCATCATTAAACCGATTTTGAGAAGCTCGACTAAATGCGTGCAGGCAATATCTTTCCTTTCATCGGCAGTCTCCCGAGAGAAATATCGGCTATTCAAGCTGTTAAGGTAACTTTCAAATTCGATTTTGCGTTTCAGTCTGTGTTCGGTTAAAATCAACTTGTTTAAAAGGGAATGCATAACGGAAGAAAGCATTTTTCTTAAAATTACATTTGATGATTATCATCTGTGTGATTGCAACCGCAACCGCCGCTGCATTTGCCGTTACACTGCTTTCCGTAAGGACAGCCGATGCATTTTGTGCCCTTTCTCTTTTCTCTGACTATATAGAAAATCACAGATCCGAGAATCACCAAAAGAATTCCGATGATAATAAAGTTCTCCATAATTACCTGCTGAGAGCGTATTCTGCCTTCATCTTCCTGTTGGTGTTGATAATCAGACCGGTAATAACGCCTGCGAAAACAAGAACTGCCGCAAGACCTGCAAAGGTTGCACCAATGTCAAGAGCAGCGGGAGCGGTGAACAATGTACCGAGAGTATAAACGAGATAACCGACGGTAAATCCGACACCGAGCTGCAGACCGATACCTGCCCATACCCACTTACCGCTCTTCATCTCGGAGTTCATAGCACCGATAGCCGCGAAGCAGGGGGGCGTGTAAAGATTAAACATCAAATATGCAAGAGCCGCAACCTTGGAGATAGCGAGAATTCCCGCAACCTCAGCACCCGAGCCTTCAATCATAGCAAGCTCGTCGAGGTCGATAAGATTCTCAAGTCCGACGAAGCAAACGGCGAGAGTACCTACAACGTTTTCTTTTGCAATAAATCCGGTAACTGCCGCTGCAGCAAGCTGCCAGGATACAATACCCACAATGGGAACCAGCAGATAAGCAAAGGGAGTTGCGATCGATGCAAGAATTGAGTCGCTCGCATTCTCTGCAACGGTAAACTGCCACGTGAACGTCTGCATAAGCTGAACAATCGTGTTGCAAAGAAGGATAATGGTAGCAGCCTTAACTATGTAAGCCCAGCCTCTGGAGCACATACTCTTGAATGCGCCGAGAAATGAGGGTCTCTTGTATTCGGGAAGCTCGATGATAAAGAAGGATTTTCTCGCCTTGTAGCCTGCAATCTTGTTTACAAGGAGCGCGCCTACGAAAATAAGAAATATACCAAGCAGATAAACAAGTGCGCTTACCCAGCCCGCATTGTCGAAAAACGCGCCTGCAATAAGGGCTATTACGGGGATTTTTGCACCGCAAGGCATAAAGGGAGCCAGCATGGCAGTTGCTCTGCGCTCACGGTCGTTACGGATGGTACGGCTCGCCATTATACCGGGAACTGCACATCCAACGGTAATAACGAAGGGGATTACCGACTTACCGGAGAGTCCGACCTTCTTGAATATGGGGTCAAGTACGACGGCAACACGTGACATATAACCGCAGTCCTCAAGTATGGCGATGAGAAAGTACATAACCATAACCAGAGGCAAAAAGCCGATAACTGCAATCACACCGCCGATGACACCGTCAACCAAGATTGCGGTGAGAAGCGGATTGGCGTTTTCAAGCAGTCCGCCTACCCAGCCTTGGAACATTTCAAGCAAGGTGACGAGTCCGGGGATTGCCCACTCGTTCTCAGCACCTTCGTTGAAAACGATACCCTCGGCAATCCATGTTCCGAGCCATGTCTGGGAAATCTGGAACACAAGGAACATAACAACGGCGAAAATCGGAATACCGAGCCACTTATTCGTCAGCACCTTGTCGATTTTATCACTGATGTTATTATCTTTAGTAAGAACTTTACGGGTTTCAACGTCTTTGACAATTCTGTTTACGAAATCGAAACGCTTTCTGTCCGCTGCTTCAACCACCGCCTTGTCGGTCAGATCAATATCCCCCTGGTGGTAAGGCGCATATTGCTTTTTGTTTGCGACGGATACCGCGCTTTCTACAACCGACTTCAAGCCTTCCTGAGTTGTAGACGTGGTCTCAACGATGGGACAGCCGAGCTTTGCGGATAATTTAGCAACGTCGATTTTAGTGTCCTTCTTCTTGTTGACATCACTCTTATTCAGAGCAACGACAACGGGGATACCAAGCTCCAAAAGCTGTGTGGTAAAGAAAAGGCTGCGGCTGAGGTTTGTAGCATCCACGATGTTTATAATGACATCGGGGTTTTCCTTCTTCACGTAAGAGCTTGTAATGCTTTCTTCGCTCGTGAAAGGAGACATGGAATACGCGCCGGGAAGGTCAACGGCAATCAGCTGCTCACTTCCCCCGTAGTATGCCTTTTTGATTGGATGTTCTTTCTTTTCTACGGTAACGCCAGCCCAGTTTCCGACTTTTTCGTTTCTGCCGGTCAGGGCGTTGTACATCGTGGTTTTACCGCTGTTGGGATTGCCCGTCAAAGCAATTCTCATTAAATAGTCCTCCTATTTATATTATATTTTCATCAAACGTTAAGTCAGTTAGCGGAGGCTAACTGATGCCCAAAAAAATTATGCCGCCTGCTATATTTCAAAGGGCAAAGGGGCAAACGGATTTGGAGCAGAAGCCGTCGCTCTCCGACCGACAGACGTATATACATACGTCGGAGGGAGGAAACGGCGATAGAACAAAAAACCAATTAAAACGGAGAATTTCACATAAATTCAACCTTGATATAAATAAATTCGCACATATAACGGCGAGGTGCTTTTTTAAATTTCTATGTTATTTTTTGTTAGTTTATGCCCAAATACGGAAGCACCATTTAATCTTGTTTCAGAATAATAGCCGCGGCGAGCTGAGAATCTATGCTGTATCTGCCATCCTTTATGGCAACGACGAGATTCTTCTTTGCACGTCTGACAACGGTGATGGGCTCACCGCTGTAACAACCGAGAGAAAAAAGAAATGAGTTAAGCTCATCATCATCTGTTTCTATTTGGGAAATGATATATTCTTTTCCCACGTCTGCTGTACTCAGATTCATAATTTCCTCCTTGTAGAAGTCGAGTTAGCAACCGCTAACCTCGGTATGTATTATACACTTGCCCTAACCGATTGTCAATAGTTTTTTCAAAAAAAAACGAAATTTTTTATTTCTTGACAAAACCGAATAAATATGGCAATATATATATCGGATCTCTTAAGATAAGAAAGGCACACTTTATGAATAAAAGCTACACGCGCGTAAAATGGGCGTGTTATTTCACCAATATATCCATGTCGGTAGCATCGAATATGCCGCCGCTTCTGTTTCTGACCTTCAGGACTATGTACGGCATATCCTACTCTCTTTTGGGATTGCTGGTATTTATGCACTATTTCGTGCAGTTGGGAGTCGACCTCTTGCTTTCCTTTTATTCTCATAAGATGAATTTGAAAGCGGCGGTCAATCTGACACCCGTCTTAACCGCCCTCGGACTGTTAATCTATGCGGCGGCACCCTTACTGTTCCCGTCTTTCGTATATGCGGGGCTTCTTCTCGGCACGGTTGTGTTTTCCTCCTCATGCGGTCTTGCCGAGGTGCTTATCAGCCCGGTGATCGCGGCGATACCCAGCGACAACCCGGACCATGAGATGAGCAAGCTGCACTCAATATACGCCTGGGGCGTAGTCGGCGTCGTACCGCTGTCAACGCTGTTCCTGCTATTCTTCGGCGGCGAGATGTGGCAATGCCTGCCTCTCATTCTGGCAGTCGTACCTCTTATCGGTGCCATTCTGTTCTTCGGCGCGGATATGCCGAAATTGCAAACTCCGGAGCGTGTATCTGGCGCGGTAAAACAGCTGGGGAATCCCTCCGTGTGGCTGTGCGTGGCGATAATATTCCTCGGCGGTGCATCCGAATGTACCATGTCACAGTGGGCGTCCGGCTACATTGAGGTCGCCTTGGGCATTGACAAGGTATGGGGCGACATCTTCGGTGTGACGATGTTTGCTCTGATGCTGGGTTTAGGCAGAACGCTGTATTCAAAAATAGGAAAAAACATAGAAAAAGTATTGTTTTTCGGTGCTGCAGGCGCATTTTTGTGCTACATAGTGAGTGCCCTTTCAAACGTCGGCATCATAGGACTCATCGCCTGCGCGCTGTGCGGCTTCTGCGTTTCAATGCTGTGGCCCGGCAGTCTTATCGTCGCATCCGACAGGGTCCCTGACGGCGGAGTGTTTATATTCGCCATGATGGCGGCGGGCGGCGACTTCGGTGCTTCGGTCGCGCCCCAGCTCATCGGAATAATCACGGACTCGGTATCGGGCAGCAGTTTCGGAATACGGCTTGCAGAAGGACTCGGTTTGACAGCGGAGCAATTGGGTATGAAGGCAGGACTTTTAGTCGGCGCGCTGTTCCCTCTCATCGCGGTATTCGTGCTCGCCTACGTGCTGAAAACCAAGAAAAAACGCATAGGTGAAAAGGAAGCTTCCCCACCAGAAAAACAAAATTCCGCCGAAAGTCGAAAATAACAAAAAAATTAAGTAAAAACTTAATAAAATATAATGACAAATTTGCAAAAATATGTTAGAATAGAGTAAAAAAGCAAAGGAGTATTATCATGAGCGACGAAATCATAAGAGAAGATGAGGAAATGGACGACGGCATCATCACCCTTACCGACGACGAGGGCAACGACGTTGACTTTGAGGAGATCGCCGGCATCGAAATAGACGACAGGTTCTATCTTATTCTCGTTCCCGTTGAGCTTCCCGAGGGAATGGGCGAGGACGAGGCACTGGTATTCGAAGTATCGGGCGAAGAGGGCGACGAGAGTTTTGAGATGGTTGTTGACGACGATATCCTCGACGCGGTTTTCGCGGAGTACGAAAGACTCATCAGCGAAGAGGCTGAAGAGGAAGAATAAAAAATGAAAAAGCGACAGCTTTTTACCGAAGAGGTATTGAGCTGTCGCTTTGGGTTTGCCCCCTTTCAAATCATATCATTTTACATACACATTCGTTGGATTTTAGCATGCTTTAACATTAAGTTTTAGAGGAGATAGTTATATAATGCGGCAAATAGTATTCATCATGACAGACACTACGCGCTTTGATATGGTAGGATGCTACGGATATCCGGACATGAAGACTCCGAATATAGACGCGCTCGCAAGGGATGGTCTGCTCTGCGAAAGAGCATACACCTGCCAGCCTGTCTGCGGTCCTGCGCGTTCAAGTATTTTCACGGGTCTTTATCCTCACTCAAACGGAAGCTTCACCAATAGCTATCCGCTGGGGGCCAACGTGAAGACTGTCGGTCAGCGGCTGCGCGACAACGGTATCAGAACCGCTTACGTCGGCAAATGGCATCTTGACGGAGGCGACTATTTCGGTCTCGGCGTCTGCCCTGACGGATGGGATCCGGAGTACTGGTATGATATGAAATGCTACCTTGACGAGCTTGACGAGGGTGACAGAGTCCGCTCAAGGAAGCCCGAAACAAATGCCGAGGGCATATCCGAGGAATTCACCTATGCGCACAGATGTGCAGACCGAGCAATAAAATTCCTGAGCTCGCACTCAGGGGAGGACTTTTTCCTCGTGCTGTCGCTGGACGAGCCCCATGACCCGTATCTCTGTCCGGAGCCGTACGCATCAATGTACCGCGACTACGAATTCCCGAAATCGCCTAATGTATACGACAATCTTGAAAACAAGCCGTATTACCAAAGGCTCTGGGCGGCAGGACGGCTTTACGAAGACCGGGACGAGCTTAAAATAAAGCCCGCATACTTCCTCGGATGCAACTCCTTTGCCGACTATGAGATAGGCAGAGTGACCGAAGCCGTACGCAAGCTGGCACCGGATGCGCTGATCATCTTCACCTCCGACCACGGAGAAGCTCTGCAGTCTCACAGGCTCATCGGCAAGGGTGCCGCGGTTTACGACGAAATAGCGAGAATACCTCTGATATTCAGCGGAAATATCGAAAAGGGCAGATATCCCTACCCCGTCTCGCATATAAATCTCACGCCGACGATACTCGATTATATGGGAATTCCCGTGCCTAAGCTGATGGAGGGCAGGAGCATTCTCCCGATTTTAAATGACAAATCGCAAAAAATCAACGACGAGGTGTTTATCGAATTCACTCGCTATGAGGTCGACCACGACGGATTCGGCGGTTTGCAGATGATGCGCGGGGCATACGACGGAAGATACAAGCTCGCTATCCATCTGCTCGACGATACCGACGAGTTCTACGATACGGAGCTTGACCCATACGAGATGAACAATCTGATATACAGCGAGGAGTACGCAAAAGAGCGCAACAGACTCCACGATGCAATACTCGCAAATATGGACTCGACGCGGGACCCGTTCCGCGGATATCAGTGGGAGTCAAGAAAATGGCGCACCGATGCACCGGCACCGGACTACGAAAATCACAGATGCACGCGCCAGAGAGAAAACGAGGAATATGAGCCTCACCAGCTCGACTACTCGACGGGACTCCCCTTTGAGAGCGCGACGAGAATAAAAAAGCTCATAAAGTGAGAGCCAAGGAGACTATCACAATATGAGCTTGCCGAAATCCTCAACCGTCGGCAGGTAGAAATCACAGTTTTTCCGCATAAAGCTCTCAATCTCGGGAACGTCGTACGCCCAGCCTGCGGCGGCGAAGTCCACGCCTGCGCTTCTTGCCATGTCGAAGCCCGGCTTCAGGTCGTCGACGACGAGAATATCCGCTGCCCCAAGAGAAAAACGCTTCATAGCGTCAAGCACGGAATAAGGCGAGGGCTTTCTATGCTCCGGCGGCATATCCCAGCCGTATACGGCATCGGGCATGGGGAGCCCGTGATGGCAGTAATCACGCTCAATATAATGTTTGTATGAGTGAGAGGTAACGGCAATAATGCCACCCCGTGTCGAAAATTCGGTGAGAATTTCACGCATACCCTGATAAATATCCGGTATATGATTTTTCACGTAAGCACGCCAATACGCATCCTCTTCTCTCAGCTCCTCGGAGCTCAGCCCCACCTCGTCCCTCAAAAGCTCGAAAATGCCGGGGTGGAAGTTCTTGACGAAAAAGCTCTCCAGGGTGTAATTCTTCTCAACCCCGGGACGGTACTCCTTCAGGTAGTCGATAAAGCATGGGTAGTGTATCGTGGCAGTGCTGTTAACCACCGTATCGTCGTGGTCAAGACATATACACTTATATTTCATTTTTTATATCCAGGAAAATTATTTTTGGTTCAGATACGGAAAGATCAGAGTGCCTGACGGTCAGGGTGTTGCCCCTGAGCAGGTAATCCCACATATCCGAGTCGCCTCCGAAAGAAATAGTCGAGAGGTTGTCACAGCCGGAAAAGACGTCGCAGTCCTCAAGCTCCTTTATTCCTCTGGGAATGGCAATCCTCGACAGCGACTTACAGTCCGCGAAGGCGTCAAAGCCAACCGTCTCAACGCCGACAGGCAGTATTATACCATTAAGCGAAGTACACCCACGGAAGGCACGCCTGCCAATCTTGCGAAGCCCTGTGGGCATATCCACTATCTTCAACGACCGACAGCCCTCAAAGGTGGATTCGTCAATCAAAGCCATATTATTTGACAGCTTCACCGCTTCAAGCGAGAAGCAGGAGGCAAAGGCGCAAAATTCCACCAGCACACAGCTGTCGGGAATAGTAACGTCATAGAGGTTAAAGCAATACGCAAAGGCATTGGAGCCAATCATATAAACCGACTCGGACAGGTGCACTCGTGTCAAGGAAGCACAGGCTTCAAAGGCACCCTCCCCTATTCTTTTCACCGTGTCGGGCATGGTTATGCCGGTAAGAGAGGAGCAGGAGGAAAACGCCTCGTCGCCTATTTCCAGAAGCCCGTTTTCCATAACGACCTTTGACAGCCTCGAACAGCCGCAAAAGGCGTTTGCCGAAATTTTCTTCAGCGTCCTCGGCAGGTACACCTCTTCAAGGCAGGAAAAATCACGGAAGGCATTTTCGGCAATCTCCTCTATGCCCTCCGGTATTCTGACCACCCGATTTTCGGGTATATCCTCATAGCTGCCGGAAAATATTACTTTGCTCTCCCCCTCATCCGTGAGGGGGAGATTTTTGTTAAAAACGATACTCATTTCAAAATTCAACCAAGCTTTGCAAGGGCTGCAGAGAGAGCTTCTCTCGTTTCAAGGTACTTACGCAGCTTCTGACGTTCGCCCTCGATAACCTGTGCGGGAGCCTTGGCAACAAAGCCCTCGTTTGACAGCTTCTTTTCAAGTCTTTCTATCTCGCCGTCGTTCTTCTTCATCTCGGCGGTAAGACGGGTCCTCTCCTTCTCAAAGTCTATAACCTCGGCAAGAGGGATATACATCGTGCCGGCATCCGTGGCGATAGTTACTGCGTCGTCGGACCCGTAGCTGTCGGTGATGATAACCTCGGATGCGGAAGCAAGCTTCATCAGTATCTTTTCGGTATGGCGGAAGCTGTCCTCGTACTTTGTAACGACGTAGAGCTTTGCACGCTTTGAGGGGGGAACGTTCATCTCGGCTCTGCGTGCGCGGATGGCGGTTATACAGGTGATAATCCTGTCAACGTCTGCTTCCTCGGCGGAAAAGTCCATACCCGTGTCGAATTTCGGGAAGCTCGAAATCATAATCGACTCATCGGTGTGCGGCAAAGCCTGATATATTTCCTCCGTGATGAAGGGCATATAGGGATGCAGAAGCTTCAGCATTGAAGTCAGAACCTTAACCAGCGTGCGCTTCGCAACCAGTGCGCCCTCACCGCCCTCAAAAATACGGCTCTTTGCCATCTCGATATACCAGTCGCAGAACAAATCCCAGGTGAAGGAATATATTTCGGAAAGGGCAATGCCAAGCTCGAAGTTATCAATGTTGTCGTTAACGTTCTTTACAAGGCTGTTAAGGCGGGCAAGTATCCATTTGTCTTCAAGAGCCAAATCACTATCTTCCGGCTCTGCCAACAGCTCTTCGTCCGACTCGGTAAGATTCATGAGAACGAAACGGGAAGCGTTCCAGAGCTTGTTTGCGAAGTTGCGCGCGGACTCAATCTTCTCGTCGGAGAAACGCATATCGTTACCGGGGGCGTTACCCGTAGCGAGGGCAAATCTGAGAGCATCAGCGCCGTACTTATCTATAATTTCAAGTGGGTCAATGCCGTTGCCAAGGGACTTCGACATCTTTCTGCCCTGGGCGTCTCTGACAAGACCGTGAATGAGGACGGTGGAAAAGGGCTCCTTGCCCGTATGCTCAATGCCGGAGAATATCATTCTCGATACCCAGAAGGTGATTATATCATAGCCCGTAACGAGAGTGGACGTAGGATAATAACGCGCAAGATCCTCGGTCTTATCCGGCCAACCCATAGTGGAGAAGGGCCAGAGCGCGGAGGAGAACCAGGTATCAAGAACGTCGCTCTCCTGACGAACCTTGCCGCCGCACTTGGGGCAGGACGTGATATCGGTCTTCGATACCTCCATATGTCCGCACTCGTCGCAATAGAAGGCGGGAATTCTGTGTCCCCACCAGAGCTGACGGGAGATGCACCAGTCAAGAATGTTGTTCATCCAATTGAAATAGTTTTTGGAAAATCTCTCGGGTACGAATTTTACTCTGCCCTCTTCCACAGCCTTGATAGCAGGCTCTGCCAGAGGCTTCATCTTAACGAACCACTGGTCGGAGGTCAGAGGCTCGACTGTCGTACCGCAGCGGTAGCAGGTGCCGACGTTGTGGTCGTGAGGCTCAACCTTAACGAGATAGCCCTCCGCCTCAAGGTCTGATACCAAAGCCTTACGGCAGGCGTATCTGTCCATTCCCTCATACTTTCCCGCATAGGAGTTCATGGTCGCGTCGTCGTTCATAACCTTAATCTGCTCAAGTCCGTGACGTCCGCCTACTAAGAAGTCGTTGGGGTCGTGGGCAGGTGTGATCTTAACGCAGCCTGTACCGAAGCCTATCTCAACGTAGTCGTCGGCGATTACCGGTATTTCTCTTCCAACGATGGGCAGGATAAGGGTCTTGCCGATCAGGTGCTTGGTATTCTCATCCTCGGGGTTTACCGCAACGGCGGTATCGCCGAACATGGTCTCGGGACGGGTGGTGGCAATCTCTACGCAGCCGTCCTCGCCCTTGATGGGATATTTAATATGGTAGAAGAAGCCGGGCTGGTCCTTATATTCAACCTCGGCATCCGACAGGGCGGTAAGGCAGTGAGGGCACCAGTTAATAATCCTGTGACCGCGGTATATAAGTCCTTTGTTGTAAAGATTTACGAAGACCTCGCGTACTGCTCTCGAACAGCCCTCGTCCATAGTGAAGCGCTCTCTGGACCAGTCGCAGGAGGAGCCCAGCTTTTTCAGCTGATTGATTATTCTGTTTCCGTATTTATGCTTCCAGTCCCAAACGCGCTCGAGGAATTTCTCTCTGCCCAGGTCGTATCTTGTCAGTCCCTCGTTTACACGCAGATTTTCCTCAACCTTTATCTGCGTCGCGATACCGGCGTGGTCCGTGCCGGGAACCCACAGAGTGGAATAGCCCTGCATACGCTTTGCACGGACTAAGATGTCCTGAAGCGTCTCGTCAAGGGCGTGTCCCATATGGAGCTGACCCGTGACGTTGGGCGGAGGGATTACGATGGAAAACGCGGGCTTCTTCTTGTCGCTGTCGGGAGCGAAATAGCCCTTGTCGCACCACTCCTTATAAATTCTGTCCTCAAACTGCAGAGGGTCGTAGTTTTTAGCAAGCTCTTTTCTCATTTTTTTCTTCTCCTTCTTCTCTCTTATTGCCCGGGGCAAAAAGAAAAGCCCCGAAGCGAAAAAATGCTCGCTTCGGGGCGTGAGTGTCACGCGGTACCACCCGAATTCGGAAGCGAAAAGCTTCCCTTCGTTCTGCCTGTAACGGGGCACGCCGTCGGAGTCTACCGGGTGTATGACACCCCTCTTTCCGAATTACGGGCAGGCTACCTTCGCACATCCGCCGCGGGGACTCTCACCGACCGTCCTCTCTCTGTGCCGTGCGTGCTGTGCTACTCCTCCTGCGAGGCTGTTTTTATAACGTTCTCATTCTAGCATAAGCTATCTGAAAAGTCAATATTTATTTGTAATTTTCAAACACCAGCTTGGTTTCGGTGTACATCGTGGCGTAGGCTTCTTCAATCAGTGCCGCCGCATCCACCTTTTCAAGCTCTGCCATAACGTCTGCTATTTTCGGCTGAGTTTTGGGATGGCGGGGCGTAAATACCGTACAGCAGTCCTCAAAGGGCAGGATTGACGTATCAAACGTACCGAAGTGCCTTGCCTGAATTATTATCTCATTTTTGTCAAGACCTATACAGGGGCGGAAGACGGGGATATTCACCACAGAGTCGGTAACGCCGATAGCGGCAAGGGTCTGAGATGCAACCTGACCCAGGCTCTCGCCGGTGATAAGTGCCCGGCATTTATATTCCGCGGCGCATCGCTCGGCAAGACGCATCATGAAAATTCTGAGGAGAATCGTGAAGTAATCCTCATTACATTTGTCACGAAGCTCCTCCTGAATATGAGTCAGGGAAATTACGTGAACGTGTATGCGCGCGCAAAACTCGCACATTTGTTGCGCCAGGGTCATGACCTTTTCCTTTGCGCGCTCGGAGGTATAAGGGAAGGACTCGAAGTGCAGAGCTTCGATCTCCATACCTCGCTTTGCCATCATACATCCGGCAACCGGAGAATCTATACCTCCCGACAGAAGAAGCAGTCCTCTGCCCGAGGAGCGAAGGGGCAGACCGCCCGCACCCGGCTCCTGTCCGGCTCTGATATATGCGTGGTCGTCCCTGACCTCTACGGTGACCGTAACGTCGGGGCTTCTGACGTCAACCTTTATCCCTCGCACGCAGGACAGTATAACGCCGCCTATTTCTGCAGATATTTCAGGCGAGGTCAGGGGAAAACGCTTGTCCGACCTTTTGGCATCCACCTTGAAGGTACGCTTGCCCCGAAGCTTCTCGGGCAGGTACTTACGCGCAGTCTCGGTGATGCTATCCATATTTTTCTCGCAGACGGCGGCACGGTTGACTGCGGCAATGCCGAATACCTTGCGAGCCGCCTGATACATGGCGTCCATATCGCACTCGGGCGACATCGGCTCAACGTATACGGTGCTCTGCTTGAAGTAAATATTGAATTTGCCGAAGTGCGAGGCTCTGCGGCGCAGCTCCTTTACCAAAGCCGACTCAAAGTTCTGTCTGTTTGCGCCTTTGAGAATAACCTCTCCGAATTTGCAGAGTATTACCTCCTCCGGTACGTTCTTCCGTTCAGTTTCAAAATTCAAAAAATCCATCTGTAAAAACTCTTTTCTGACGCCGGCAAAATACACGCCTTTTCCGTTAGGTGACCCGAAAAACCGTTACGTGCCCACAAACAGGTTCTTGTATAGCTCGTTTGCCTGCTCTATTCTCGACTCGTATTCCCTGATCTGTGTCATAAATTCTTCAGCCTTCAAGACGGTCGCCTCGTTTTCGGGGTTGTAGTCGGTAGTGTATATGAAGCATCTGCGTATAATCTCACCGCGCGCGGCATCGGTCTTTGCTCTTCTCAGTTCTTCAAGCGCATCGATGAAATGTCCCTCGTTATAAGCGTAAACCGGCCTGTCCTCAGGGTATTCAATACCGGAGTTGGCATCCTTGACCCACTCGTCCGTAACCGTCTCCCAGTCGGACATATCGCGCATTTCGTAGCCGACTACCTCCGCCTTGTCGCGCATCATTTCAAACACGAAGGCAACGTTGTATTCGGTTACGTTATCAGCTTCAACGAACAGCCTGTTCCTGACGGTAAGGAGCATATCCTCTTTGCCTGCTACGGCATTCTGCGTTCTGTGAATCGTAGTCGGAAAAACCGTTTCTCCGGTGTTCACACGCCGGAACTTCAAATCCTCGTTGTCCGAAAGAAGGGTTATCCTCATACAAACCCTCTTGCCGTCGGAAAGGTTATAGAGGTAAGCCGTCCTGCCGTCCTCTGACAGCTCAAGCTGAGCATACGCCAGGCTGAGAACCGACGTCAGGGACGTGGGCTGTGAGAAGGTGATATTATCCTGAAGGACTACCGTGGAACGGGAGTTGGTAAGCATAACGCCACGCTTACCCGACGTGCAGTACTGACCGTACTGCACCTTCATATCGGTAACGGCGTAACCGCCCTCCGAGTCGCTGTAAAACGTCTTTATCGTGGGATAGCTGCCGGTGTTTCTCGTCTGTGCCTGACCGTAAGGGATACTGCTGTCGCTTCTGATAACGATAGTGCTGTGTCCCTCAACGCTCTTGCCGTACAGCTTGTACCTGGTGCTGTCGCTCCAGAAGCCGGGGTAATTGTAACTCTCCGTACCCGGCTCAACTACCCAGTCACAGCCGCCCATGGACAGAATGAAGTTACCCGTATCCATATCTCCGTGCGTAACTATCGCCGGACCTGCGTGAAGTCCCGTATAGACGGCTCCGGACTCCCAGGAAGAGCGGAATACAGCGGTATCAATGCCCTTAAAATTAAGGTCGAGAGCCAGCTCCTCATTTGCACCGGCGGAAAGATCTTTTTCATAGTACAAAAGGTCCAGATAATTCGTACCGAAGCTGCCGTCCTCATACAGCATGATATCACGAAGCCTTGCCAGAGTCGGGTCACCGTAAAGGTGCGATGCAAAATAGAAAGCTTTATAGTCAATTCTGCCGCCGCTGCCGCTGTCGTGGTAATTCCACATTCTGTAGTCGGAATTTGCGATACCTATCGCAAAGTAAAAGCTGTCGTGAAGACCTATGATATCTTCGTATCCAAAGGTAGTGCCGCATTTGCTTTCAAGAGCCGCAAGGGTAAGTACCAAAGTATTCGTTCCGTACGCCCAATAGGCGGGAGATTCAATATACGCGCCGTCGGGAGCGTACTGCAAAAGACATTTTTCAAGTGAGGAGAGGTACTTCTCGATAACCGTCATCGCCTCGTTCTTATACTGAGAGTACTCGGCAAGGGCAAGAGCCGATATAATCATACCCGAGCCGCAGACGGTCTGCCAGTTGTTCTCTCTGTTAGCTGTACTCCAGCCTCCGCTGGCATTCCAGGAGATATGCATTCCGTTATCCTGCGCCTGAGTAACATTACTGCTGATCAGGGATGCGTATCCCATGTGCATGCCCTTCTCATAGAGTATCTGAGCCAGCTCGTCCCGCTTCTCGGGCTCGTCGTCAAAGGCGTGATAGATCCAGTCAAAGCCGATAGCAAATTCTACTGCTCCGTCGGCGCAGTTGAGGAAATGACCTTCGCCCCAGTGCTCCCAGCCGCCAAGCTCCTTGGCAAGCAGATAGAAGGCGTCCGCGTACTTATCATCCTCGGTTATCTGCCAGGCAAAAGCAAGCTCGCGAAGTCGGGACGTATACGCACCTACGTTTGAGCGGCCGCCGGCGTCGTAGCCGTCGCCTCTGCCGGATCCGTCACATTTAACTGTTACGTTCTTACCAAGCTCGGCGTCGTAATAGGTGTAGGAGCTTTGTCCGACAAGACGCTTGGGATTTCCGTCCTCGTCAAACTCGGTCTTGGAATACAGATAATAGGGCTGTTTCCACACGGACAGACGGATCTCCTCTGAAATCCATTTTACCTCACCGGTCTCCTCGTCCTGGGTAAAGGTCTTGTAAAACGCATTGGTACAGGATACGGTATACGTACGAACGCGTCCCTCAAAGGTGGAGTTGCCGGAAGGATATTCACCGTTGTAAATCGCGCGAAGCTCCGCAAATTTATCCGCATCCGCCATGATCGACGGGTGGGTACTTACACCGGCACCGCTCACTATTGACGAATAAATCGTATTTGCGTCGGGGCAGTCAAAAAGCACCTTGGCAAAGGTGTTAATTATAATTTTAAGTCTTTCGGTTTCGTTGCTGCCGCTGACGCTAACCGTTCCCTCGGAAAGTACGACGATACCAGCGTCTTTGTTGTAGTAGGTATTCGCAATGCCGAATACGTCCTTTGCAGACAAAATGGATATGTACACCATCCCGTCACGAAGAACTACGGGAAGCAGAAACTCACGGGCAGTACCCGATGAATTTGTCCAGGATGCCGAGCCGACAGTCATGGTAGCAATTACCGTGCCGCCCTTCGTAACGGTCACCGTATTTCCCGACAGCGAATACTCTGCGCCCTGATAAGTACACAGTGCAGAAAGCGGAAGATACGCCGTGCCCGTTTCGTAATGATACGGTGCAACGGATTCGTCCTCCCCACAGGCTATCTCGGTGTCACGGCACAGGGCGTAGGGATAATCAACCATAAGCCACAGCTCCTCGGCAGTCGATGCATAGACGAACTGCACTCCCGAGAATATAAGCGTCGACAAAACGACGGTCAAGCATATACAGAATGAAAGCAGAAAAGACAACGTTCTTTTCATACATCGCCCTCCATATCTTAATATTCAGTATAAATATTATACACAACGCGCGCGGAAATGTCAAGCAAATTCACCGAGTGTTTGCAAAAAAATCTGTGGCATCCGCTCTATTCCATCAGCTTCCGCATGAGCTGCTCGGCTTTGTCACCGTCGTCAACAAAGCCGTAAGCTATGACGTCGCCGCATCTGACGATGAAGGACTGTCCCTTTGCACCGGCGGCAGTCAAATAGGAAATTCTGCCGTCTATCATACACATAAGCTCGTATTTATCCGAACTGCTCCTCGCTACGAAAACGCCGACCTCCCTGATGCTCGATAGCTTTGAGTGAAGGGCGACGGCATATTCCACACCAACCGGCACCTCGGAACTGTAAATCACTCGCACCGTATCCCGGTCGATGAATTCCGGACTGTCGGGTGCGGCACCGGAATAGAATATTTCAGCCTCTATGCCCGATAATCTGCAAAAATCAGAGAGAATTTCTCTCGGCTCACGCTCCGCGGCGGCGCAGGACGAAAAGCTGAGCAAAAACGACAGCAGGACGATGCCTGCTGCCGCAGATTTAAGGTTATTCTTTACCGTTTCAATCAAGGTCCGTTTCATAACATTCACCTCAGACGCCGTTTTCTCAATTATACGCACGGAATAGGCAAGTCAGAACACAATTTTACGGTGTCAGCTCGCCTGCCAGATTTCTTTCCATACGGCGTTTGATCTCTCCTTTGGATAGACCCGAGCTGAATAGATGATAAAGCTTTGCCACGGCTGCCTCGGTAGTCATATCCTTGCCGCTTACGGCACCTGCCGCTTTCAGCTTTGAACTCGTCTCATAAGCGCCGATGGAAACCGCGCCTCCCGGGCATTGAGAACAGACGGCGATAACCGCACCGGAATCAAAGGCTTTCTTTACAATAGGCAACAGCTCCCCGGAGCCCATCGGAATATTGCCCGCTCCGAAGCCCTCAAGGACGATACCGGACAGCCTCTCGGTCATTATTTCCTCGAAGAGTCCGAACTGTATGCCGGGAAAAATCTTCAGAACGCCTATCGGAACGGCGGAAAATGGACGGTAGGTGATACCCGTGCTGACTTTCCGCTTCAAAAGCGCGCTTTTGTTGTACTTTACGGAAATGCCCGTCTCTGCCAGATGAGGATAATTCGGAGAGTCGAAGGCGACAAGCCCGTCCGCGCTCATCTTCATTGAACGGTTGCCTCGCAAGAGTCTGCCCGAGAAATACAAGCAAACCTCGCCGACCACACCGTCGGCAGCAATCAGCACAGAGGTGATAAGGTTGTCCCTGCCGTCCGAACGAATCTCGGACAGGGGTATCTGGGAGCCGGTGAGCACAACCGGCTTATCAAGTCCGCCGAGAATAAAGGAAAGAGCCGAAGCGGTGTACGCCATAGTATCCGTGCCGTGGAGTACAACGAAGCCCGAATATTTGCCGTAATTGTCGTATATGACCTTTGCTATACAATTCCAGTCAACGACGCTCATATTGGACGAATCAAGAAGCACCGGCATCTCATACAGCTCCCATTTTGGAAAGCCCGCTCTCTTCATATCCTCAATCTCTCCGAGCGCACCGCGCAAAAATCCGGTTACCGGCTTATAGCCGTCCTTAGTTCTTTTCATTCCTATGGTGCCGCCGGTGTAAATAATAAGCACACTGCGGTCGCCGCTTTGCTGTCTTTTCATATTTTTTCCGAAGCTCAGTTCTTCACCGAGCGTTCCCTATCTATATAGTTTTGAAGAATTATCTGCGCGCTGAGAGTGTCAACGGCTTCACGCCGCCGCTTGCCGTAGGTTCCCGTCTCACCGAGGAAACGGTATGCCGCCATGGTCGTCATACGCTCATCGTAAAAATCTATGTCAATATCCGTGTATTCACGAAGGAGTGCGGCAAACGCCTTGATAACGTCGGCTCTTGGTCCCTCCGAGCCGTCCATATTCTTCGGCAGACCGATTACGATTTTTTTACAACTGCGGTCGGCAGCTTCCCTTGCGACGCGAATGGCAGTCTTTCTCATTCCACCCTCGCTGACAGTGCCTATGCCTGTGGCAATAAGACCGGAAATATCGCACTCGGCAAGTCCCGTGCGCACGTCCCCGTAGTCAACTCCGAGATATTTTCCGTGAGTTATATCCATATATGCTCCTGTTTATCATGGTGTAAAATTGATAAGTTTTATTTACATTTTCTGTATATGTCAATCAAGAAGTCAGCCTCACATTCAAGGCTGTTGAGCTTGGAAATTCCGGCACGCCCCGCCTCGTTCGTCCGATAAGCGTATGGAGTCATCATAAATAGCGACTGAATTGCCTCGCTGTCGAAGAAGTGCATCGTATACCTGACCGGCAGAGTCAACTCGTGCGCGAAGCCCGGCAGTCCGGCACTCTCAGGCTGATTTTTATACGGAGTATCGTATATTTCGGATTTCAAAGCAAAAAGGTGGTCTTCACCGGGATAAACCATAATAAAGACACCGTCTTTTTTAAGCACTCGTCTGACCTCATCCCTTGCCATAGGCGAGAACACGTTTACTACCGTATCAACCGAGCAATCGGGCAATGGCATTTTATACGCGCTTGCAACGGCGGCATTTATCCGACGTTGCCGCTTTGCCGTCATTCTGACCGCTGCCTTTGAAATATCGAAGGCGAGAAGCTCACTTTTCCCATCCCTCTCGTACATTGCTTTTTCAATCTGCTCTGTGTAATACCCCTCTCCGCATCCTGCGTCAAGCACACATCCGCCGGCAGGCGTAGCCGCAAGAACCGCCTCGGTAAGCCTGTCGGCAAGAGGCTGATAATATCCGCGCTCAAGGAAATCGCGTCTTGCGCGAAGCATCATTTCATTGTCGCCGTGAGTGCCGCCGCCTGAGGACAAAAGCAGATTGTAATAGCCCTCTTTCGACCTGTCAAAGCTGTGTCCAGAAAGGCATTTTTTGGCTCCGCCGTCCGATAAAGACAGCACGCCCCCGCACTTAGGGCAAACAAAATCCATAAAAACCTCCAATTTTGTCGTAATCGGTCAACTGTTTTAATTGTATGATAATATCGACCGCTTTAACGCAGTACCCGACGATTTATCCACGACAAATTTGATGATTAGGAGAAATTTCGCAAGACAAGGCAAAGCGAGCGCGAAGCCCGACGGCGTAGTTACCTACTTCGAGGGCGACAAGTCGAAGCTTTAACGCAGTATTGCGGAATTTATACAATCAGCATCGCGTCGCTGATGGTGATGCTATAAAAAATTAATTGACGGCAAGCCGTCATGAATTGAAACTTCGTTTCATGATTTCTCGTCGGCGTTCCGCCTCCTCCATGATTTGAATTGCAATCTATCATGCGCATCAGCGCAATTCATGGCGCAGCCAATTCATGAGCGTTCACGCTCAATTCATGCAACCGCAATGCTGCAATTCATTGCAGCATTGCATGCTCATTGAATGAGCATGCAATCGACGATGGTGATGCTATAAAAGATTTTACCGATTGGCAACGTTGCACAAACCAATCGGTAAATCTCAAAACAAATCACTATGCGTACCTGTTCGAGCCAAGAATAATATCAATTGATCTCCGTTTATCTGATATACAAGCAACCAATCCGGTTGAATGTGACATTCACGATAGCCGCCGTAATCACCGGTCAACAAATGATCTCGATATTTTGCTTCCAGCGTTTCACCGTTCGCAAGAATGGTAATAACCTTTTTAATTTTATCAAGATCATATCCGCGTTTTTGCGCTGATTTTAAATCCTTCTTGAACTGATTGGAAGGGACAATCTCATACTTCACTTAAAATGTCCTCCATCATACTATCTACATTGTCATATTTCTTGTACTTCTCGGGAAAACGGAACATTTCTTGTGCTTCTTTCATCGCTTCAAGAGTAATCTTGTTAGGTACTTCTCTGGTAATAGAAAACGGAATTCCACCTTCATAAAGCATTTGGCGAAGAAAAATATTTACAGCAGTAGAAAGATCCATTCCAAGATCGGCAAGCATTACCTGCGCTTTTGCTTTGGTTTCGGCATCAAGACTGATATTCGTAGATACTTTGGACATAATATCAACTCCTTTCAATAATAGTATAGCATATTATTTCTCATTTGTCAACATATTATGCGTTATTTTTTGTATATCGTATTAAATTATGTGCATATTATATTGTATTTTTAACATATTAATATTGCATCGGCGACGATGATGCTATATAAGAATTAAATGATTTGACGGCAAGCCGTCATGAATTGAAACTTCGTTTCATGATTTCTCGTCGGCGTTCCGCCTCCTCCATGATTTGAATTGCAACCTATCATGCGCATCAGCGCAATTCATGGCGTAGCCAATTCATGAGCGTTCACGCTCAATTCATGCAACCGCAAGGCTGCAATTCATTGTATGCTCATTGAATGAGCATGCAATCTCCGAAGGAGAAGAAGCGGTATCTATTCTCTACCGCTTCCCTATACGCCGACATAACGAAGTCTTTGCCGGCGAGGGCGCTGACAAGCATTATGAGGGTGCTCTCGGGCAGGTGGAAGTTGGTTATCAGGGCATCCACGGCTTTGAACTTGTAGCCGGGGTATATGAAAATCGAGGTTTCGCCGTCGGTGGGATGCACCACGCCATCGGCGGTTGTAACGCTTTCAAGAACGCGGCAGGTAGTCGTGCCTACGGCGATTATTCTGCCACCGTTTCTGCGGCGGCGGTTTATCTCCTCGGCAACGTCGTCGGTTATATAAAAATGCTCGCTGTGCATAAGATGCTCGTCCAGACGCTCGACCTTTACCGGGCGGAACGTGCCGAGCCCGACGTGCAAGGTGACCTCGCCGTAGCCAACGCCCTTGTCTTTAATGCGCTGTATCAGCTCCTCGGTAAAATGGAGTCCCGCTGTGGGGGCGGCGGCAGAGCCCTCCTCCTTCGCATAGACGGTCTGATAATCGTCCTTGTTCTCCAGCTTTTTAGTAATATAAGGAGGCAGGGGCATATTGCCGACTGCATCAAGCATTTCGTAAACGCTGCGGTACTTTTCCGTGTCATACTCAAACTTAACCGTTCGGTTTCCGCCCTCGACGATACCCGTCACCGTGGCGCGGAGAATACCGCCGAAACTCAGCACGGCCCCCACCTTAGCCCGCTTTCCGGGTCGAACCAGAGTCTCCCACTCACCGCCGTCAAGAGCTCGCAGCAGCAAAAGCTCGATGTCGGAGCCGGTCTTCTCCGTGACGCCGAGAAGTCTTGCGGGTATTACCTTGGATGAGTTCACAACCAGCATATCCTCAGGGCGCAAATAGTCGATTATATCCGAAAAAACCTTATGCTCGATTGACCGCGTTTTCCTGTCAAGCACCATAAGTCTGCACTTATCCCTGTCAGGTGCCGGCGACTGAGCAATCAGCTCCTCGGGCAAATCAAAATAGAAATCGTGAGTAGTAAGGTCTGTCGCTACTCTCTCATTAACGATAGTTTCGGAAATCTTCTCCATTGTGTTTTTCAAATTCCTTTAAATTTGTACTGCAAATATTCTTTCGCACAGGCAAAATACGCCCGTCCGGAATAAACTGTTATCGACGAAGGGCAAGTGCTTTCCGTATATGAAAAAGCCGCCCGTTGTCCGCACGAGGTGCGGTATTTATATGATTTTAACACACATCACCGCCTTTTTCAAGGGGGTGAAGAGCATTTGAGACACATCGGGGTGAAATATATGAGAAAAGAACAGGTATTCACAGGAGTGGCGACGGCTCTGGTCACGCCATTCCGCCGCGGAGAAATAGATTATGGGACGCTGAAAAAGCTGATAGACAGGCAGATAGCCGCAGGAATAGACGCTTTGGTCATCGGGGGCACAACCGGAGAGGCGGCGACGCTGTCAACGAAGGAAAGATACGCTCTGTACGAAGCCGCAAAGGATTTTATCGGCGGCAGGTGCAAGCTGATACTGGGTACGGGAACCAACGATACCGCCATGGCAGTGGCTCACACGGAATTCGCATCCGACCTTGGCTGTGACGGCGTGCTGGTGGTAACGCCGTATTACAACAGAGGTACCAAGGATGGGCTGATAAAGCACTATACGAAGATTGCCGCCGCATCCCGCAAACCGGTCATTCTTTACAACGTACCGACGCGCACGGGAACAAATCTGGATTTAAAGCTGCTCGGCAAGCTATCAAAAATAAACAACATAGCCGCCATAAAGGAGTCGTCCGACAGCATAGACAGACTGAGCGCACTGTCTCTTTTCGGCGAGGAGCTGTGGCTGTACGCAGGAAACGACTCGCAGATTTTCCCCACCCTCTCGCTGGGCGGTCTCGGCGTAATATCGGTGGTATCAAATCTGTATCCCACACAGACTCTGGAAATATGCAGGCAATTTTCCGAAGGAAACATCGCCGAGGCGCGCAAAATGCAACAAAAGCTGTTGCCTGTAATAAACTCGCTGTTCCTCGAAACCAATCCCGCGCCGGTAAAATACGCCATGTCAAAAGCGGGGCTGTGCTCTGCAGAAATGCGCCTGCCCATGTGGCTGACAACGAGAAGCACGCGCAGACGCGTTGACCGGGCAGTGGCGGAATTTGAGGGAAAATAACCTGCCGTTATTTATATTTTTTTGTCTTGCATCCCCCGAAGCGATTATTTCTTCGGGGGAGCGATTTTTTTATTACTTTTGGCATACATGATATTTTCTTTTTTATAATCACATATATCAGGGCCTCCGCTTGACAATTCGACAAAAAGTGTGCTATTATGAGGATAAGAGATATTTTTTTACATTGCGAACACGCGTGCAGAACGTTTTTTTCTCTGCACGGACGTGCGGGACAAGCTCAGGCGAAGGGAGGGACTTGAATGAAAAAGGTCGACGACGGCGAATTTTACAGCTCGGGACAATATAACAGCTTTTCAGAGTACAAGCCGTTTAAGGCAGAGGAATACTACTCGTCTGAAATGTCAAATCCTCCCTTGGAAACATATCCCGTCAACGAATCCTTCGCAGAGTATAGCCACAGGTCGGAAGGACAAAACAGAGACGGCAGAAGCGAGCTGCGGAAGCAACTGAAAGAAATGAGAAGGTCCTACTCATCTGAAAGCTCTGACGGTACACCCTCACAGTCCTACTCGTCGTCTTCCTCGTCGTCATCTTCTTCTGTATCCTCCTCATCCTCCGCTACGGGCGCGGGAGGGTCTGTGACAGCTGCCGGAAGCTCTGCCTCTGCTGCCGCCGCAGGATCTGCCGCCGCGGCATCCTCCGTTGCGGTCGTCGCCGCATTCATTATAGTTACGGCAATAGGGCTTTTCGCAAATTTCTCAAGCTATATGAGAACATTCCTCGGCATGGATTATATGACGCTTACGGTTGATATAAATTCATTTATAGCCGAGGAGCAAAAGACAGAGTACTTTCGCCCGGAGGATTTCTGTATTGAATACGAGAGCGAGCGCGGAACCCAAAGGATAGTTATGCAAAGCGGAACGCACAGCTATCTGATAACCGGACTTGAACCGGGCACGGCTTTCACGTACAGGGTAATCTGTACAAACAACAGTCTCGGTAACAGTTCGGAATACTTTACCGAAACCGTAACTACCCCGCTATTCAGCGAACCGACCGGCGTTTACGACGAGCTGAACAGCTCGATATATTACGACAGCACTTCAAGAACGGTTACGGTGTTCTGTTCGGTTTATCTTTCCGATTACGGGCATAGATATCCGAAGACAACCTTTTACATCTGTGAGAGCGAGCAAACAGACCCGGAGAATGTGAAAAACGTCCTGTATTCTAGCAACGCTCCTGATGAAAACAATTTCTTTAAGGGAACTGCCGAAGGTATTACGTCGAAAAAGCTGTATCTCTACATAGTCGGCGTTGAAGACGGCGGGGACAAGTCCTTCCTGTTCTCTTACAGTACGGAAACGGATATACCGGACGAATGGGCAACAAAACCGCCGGTTGACGAGCCTGAACCCGAGCCCGAACCGAAGCCTGAGCCTGAGCCGGAGCCCGAGCCTGAACCGGAGCCTGAGCCGGAGCCGGAGCCCGAGCCTGAACCGGAGCCTGAGCCCGCACCGGAGCCTGAGCCCGCACCGGAGCCTGAGCCCGAACCGGAGCCCGAGCCTGAGCCTGAGCCGGAGCCTGAGCCCGCACCGGAGCCTGAGCCCGAGCCTGATCCCGGAATTGATTACTCTGATTACTTTGAAATCGATGCAAGCTCTGAGTACGACGGATCGGTTTTCAATATTATATCCACAGGCGGAAATCTGGTAAAGCTCGACCCTGCCGCAGACCTCTTCGCATTCGTTTTGCAATACGACAGCGAAGGCAAGCAAATCGGCGAGAGGGCTGAAGCCTGCTTATCGACAGATGCCGAGGCTATGACCTATTCCGTTGATTGTGACGCTTACTACGGTGTCAAGTCCTACAAGTATCAGATATGCTTCGTTGATGATAATGAACAGGAGATAACCGTCTACGAGAGTGAGATAAAGCAGTTTACATCCGAGCAAGACTTCTTCGGAAGCTATACGAAGGTTACGCCGACGGATGCAGAGGTTGAGTATCACGACGGATATATAACGATCACGGTAAATCCCGAATTTACGACGGAATATACCGACGTATTCTTCTACAAATTACAGGTTGTCAACAGCCTGGGCGTCCCGTACGGCGAATACTCCGGCACGGATACAGCGGTTATCACAGTAGATGACTGTGACGGCCTTGACGAGATAAACTTCGTATACTACGACTGCGCAGCATTTTCGGGAGAAACCGTTGAATTCGGAAGCTACCGAGAGGACGGCACACAATTCTGTGTGCCTCGGCTGACATTTTCGGACGTGCTCGGATTTAACGGCGAATATTTCACGATCTCATACACCTGCGACACGGTATACGGTTACGAGAATGCATCGCTGGACGTTATGATCACAGGTCCCGAGGTATTAAAATCTCTGACAATTGACAACGTGTCGGAAAGCGGCACTATCGTTTTGGATACGATAAGCGGCGCGCCGGGCAATCTGACGGTTTCGGCAACGATGTCCTTCACCGACGGCTTCTCGGGCGGTGCTGCCCACACGGTGAATTCAAACAGCGTCGTTTACGATATGAGTTACAAATTCTCCGTTACAAGCGTTAATGCCGATTTGTCAGGCTACGGCACTACAATTCCGGTGACTGTATATTTCGATAACAGCTTTATACATAGCTCGTACAGCGTTCGGGTTACCGACGCATTGGGTTACGTAGACGTTACCGTGCCAATAACAGACGGCTATTGCTATTTTGACAGCATTCCGTCCGATATTGACAGCGACGAGCTTACCGTAAGCGTAGTGAAAGAAATAAGCGCAGACTCCGTATACACTTGGAATTCTTATACTTACAGCATACTGAAATCCGAGGTTAAGGAGAGCTACACTCCGCCGACTTCGATGTGGTGTCCCAATCCCACAGAGGCGATAGTCACTTACAACGAGGACGGAACGATAAATATATACCGCAAAATAAACTTCGCCTCGGATAATGAGAACGTTTACTGCAACTCGTTTATTTACGGCGGATACTATGAGGAAAACGGCAGAACGGTTTACACCGACTGCTACGACATTATCGGACGCGACACCTACGCGGTAATTGAGAATATTCCAATCAATAATTACATGTTCCTCTACTACACAATGTACGACTACGAAGGCGTCAGCTATCCGATGTACACCGAGATGCCCTCGGGCTCGGTCGACTTCCCCGATTCCTATGGCACGGCGCAGGTCTTCGTATCCGAAGGCAGGACAATCGTCAGCATTAACCTGTCGCGTTACGGCAAGCTTGATAACAAAATCGTTATCGGCGGTGTCGAATATGAGTACACGACCGACGGCGATGCGGACGGTACCAATCCCACGCTGACGATCGACGGCGAGATAGATGTATCCGAGGTTACGGTATTCTATAACGAATACTGTACGGGGTACGGAGAGTTCAATTACGAGAGCTTGTGTAACGACGTTCCGGTAAAAGGAAGTATGTATAACAAAATAACGATCGGCGTCGAATCCGCCGCGTCGTAAAATCAAGGAGATAAAAATGACAAGCAACGAAACTAAAAAGAGCATAGCAAGAAAGGTCTGGTCAATTATAGGAATATCGGCTTGCGCGCTCATAATTCTTATATTTGTGCTGGGCGTTATTTTCGAGCTAGCCCTGTCGGACAGCCCCTTTGCTATCTGGGCAAAGGAAAACCTGTGGGACGTGACTACCCTGCCCCAGATGTGGCAGGCGCATCAGAAAACAGTTATCAACTGTTTGTTTCTCATCGCGGTAATCTTTGCCCTCAGCAAGCTTTTACGCCTCGTTTTCAAAAAGATTATGCAAAAGAGCAATCGGGCGAAAACCGTAGTCACACTGCTTGACGGAATTATCAAATACGGTGCCGCCATTGCGCTGATTTTCCTCGTTCTCCAGGCTTTCGGCGTAAATACTGCGGCAATCTGGGAGTCGGTGGGAATTCTCACTCTTATCGTAGGTCTGGGCGCGCAGTCGCTTATCGCAGATATAATTGCCGGAGTATTCATAATCTTTGAGAATGAATACAGCGTAGGAGAGATAGTTTCCATTGACGACTTCCGCGGTACGGTATCCGAGATTGGCATCCGCGCCACGAAGGTTTTGGATATGGCTGGAAACATAAAAATAATAAACAACTCGGATATCAAAAACGTTGTCAACCTGTCAAGAGAGCTTTCCCTGGCGGTCGTGGACTGCGAATTTCCCTACGACGTGCCCCTGGAATTCGTGGAAAAGCTGCTTAAGGACAATCTCGAGGACATTAAGGAAAAAATCCCAGCTATCGTTGAAGGACCTTTCTACAAGGGTGTTTCGGGATACGGCGCAAGCAACGTGGCTGTCAAGCTCGTCGCAAAATGCTCTGAGGAAAATCGCTATCAGGTACAGCGCGATATGCTGAGGGAATACCGTCAGCTCATAGTTGCCAACGGCATCGACATCAGCTACGATCAAGTCGTCATCAACCAGCCCGAGAAAAGCAACATAAAGCCGACCAAGAGCATGAAAAAGGAAGCCGAAAGATTCGTGGAGGAGCAAAAGATAGCCTCTGACGGACTTGAAGAGCAACAGCGGTGATTAAAAAACAAAAAACCGCCCCTTCGCGGTTTTCAAATCAGATTGCTACATATTTTTGTGAGGTACCGTGAGTTTTTCACGGTACCTCTGCTTTTATCATTCAGGCGAGTCTGCGATATTGGCATATCGGTTCCTAAGGTTTTACGGAATTTTTTAAATCAGCTTTATTGCGTTGGAATTTCTTATTTCAATATACATATTGTGGTCTAGACGCATAAGCAAAGACTGGAAGAAGGATGTTACAGGATGCTCTGTAAAGAAATGCCCTGCCTCGATAAGATTGATACCCATCTCGTTGGCTTCCTCCATAACGTTATACGAAAGCCTGCCCGAAACGAGAGTATCCGCGCCCATCTCAAGGGCTGCGCGGACGAAGTCCTTGCCGTCGCCGCCGATAACCGCAACCCGCTGAACGGGTATACACGCATCTGCCACTCTGACGCCGTCACATTCAAGTATATCCTTCACCAAATATGAGAAGTCCTGTATATCCAGCTCCTCGTCAAGATTGCCTATCCTGCCGATACCGCCCTCGCCGAAGGGTACGGCAGAGCGAATGCCCAGCATATCGCAGAGAATATCGTTGACACCGCCCTCCACCTTATCCGCACGGGTGTGCAGAGAGATGACGGATATATCGTTCCTGACAAGCTTTATAACCTTCCTCGAAACGTGATAATCCTCGGTAACCGAAGAGATAGGTCTGAAAATCAGCGGATGGTGCGTGAGGATAAGGTCAATGTCATTGGCTATGGCGTAATCCACGATTTCCTCGGTGACGTCAAGCGCAACCAGTGTACGGCGCACCTCTCTTGAGTCGTCGGGAGCGCACATCAGCCCGTCGTTGTCCCAAGGCTCACGAAGCGACTCGGGTATTCGCTCGCACAGCTTCTCGTATATTTCCTGAACGGTCATAATTTTTCTCCTGTCTGTTTCTCATATTCTTTGAGCTTCTCTTCAATTGCTGATACAACTTCAAGCTCTGTATCACAGGGCTCGCCTCCCGACCGCTTCCCTTCCAAGGCGCGGCGGTAGGATGCCAGCTTTGCCGAAAGGTAGCCGACGTAAGAGGAGACCTGCCCCGGGTCCCTCGGCGGTATGCCGAGCTCCGCCTCGGCACAGTTAAGCTCTGAAACTTCACCTCGGTATTCGGCGCAAATGCAAACGTAGTATTTGCCGCCTTCCTCGGAATAGCTCTCGCCGAGGGTGGTAAAGCCCGCATGTGACAGATACGCGCGAAGGTGCGCCTGCTTTGTCATAGGTTGTAAAATTAACCTTACATTTTCGTCTTTCAGGTGTGGGGCGTGCTCAATTATATCCGCTATCAGCTCACCGCCCATTCCGCAGATCGCATAGTCCGTGATACCCAAGCCGCAAAGCTCCCGACATCCGTCGGTCAGCCGGAATTCACACAAATGCGAAAGCCCCGCCGAGCTCAGGTTCTCCTCTGCCGAGGAGAGAGGTCCTTTGTTGATATCCGACAGCACGGCACGTCTGACCCTGCCCTCTGTAAGTAAAAATACGGGCAGATATCCGTGATCGGTGCCAACATCGGCAAACACAGACTCTGCCCTTACAAACTCAGCCGCCGACAACAGTCTGCCGTCAAGCCCTGCTTTTCTCATTTCTTCTCGGAGAGGAACTTATTTATCTTCTCAACGAGCAGGTCGGCATCGGTGCCGTGAACGAGGCAGGCATCTTCAATCGACTCGCCTCTGGAGTGAGGACAGCCGAGACAGTGCATACCAATCTCGAAAAAGAATACGGCAGTATCTACGTCATAGTCAAGAATATCGCCGATGAGCGTCTGTTTTGTAACTATCATTTTATTCACCTCGGTAATTTGTTTTACGTATAAAGTATAGCACACACGGGGAAAGAAATCAATATATATTAAAAATAAACTCTTTACTTTTTTAGTTTTTTATGCTAGAATAAAGCTAAAATGTGAAAATTTGCCCTTTTTAGGGCAGACGGAAAGGAATATGTATGATAGTTGCACTTGAAGATGCAAAAAGACGGCTCGGCGCAATGTTCACCGTACTTAAAGAGCTGAAAAATCAGCTTCGTATAGACGAATCCCTTGAACGTGCCGCAGAGCTGGAGCGAGAGACGGTTGTTGAAAACTTCTGGTCCGACGCGGATAAGTCCTCGCGCACTCTGCGTGAAATCAAGCAGCTCAAGGACAAGGCGGAAAGCTATGCCGCACTGAACGCAAGACTTGAGGATGCGTACGCTCTTTGCGAAATGGCGATAGAAGTGGGCGACGAGGACTCGGTTGAGGAAGTCGTTTCGGAATGTGAATTTATAGAGGCAGAGGCTGAAAGAAAGAGAATTGAGGTCCTCTTGTCCGGTCCTTACGACAAAAACAACGCAATTCTGTCCTTCCACCCCGGCGCGGGAGGTACTGAGGCGCAGGACTGGGCTTCCATGCTGTACCGTATGTACGTCAGATGGGGCGAGAAGCACGGCTTCAACGTCAAGCTGGTGGACTGGCTGGACGGCGACGAGGCAGGTCTGAAATCCGCAACGATAATGGTCGAGGGAATAAACGCCTACGGTTATTTGAAAAGTGAAAACGGAGTGCACAGACTGGTCCGTGTATCTCCCTTTGACGCCTCGGGGCGCAGGCATACCTCCTTTGCTTCGGTAGAGGTTATGCCGGAATTCGACGACGATGACACCATAGAGCTGCGTGACGAGGATCTGGAAATCACGGCGCACCGTTCTTCGGGCGCGGGCGGTCAGCACATCAACAAAACCGACTCGGCTATCCGTATAGTACACAAGCCTACGGGAATAGTGGTCGGCTGTCAGACCGAGAGAAGCCAGCTCCAGAACAAGGAGACGGCTATCAAAATGCTCAAAGCCAAGCTCATGGAGATAAAAATCCGCGAAAAGCTTGACAGAATAGAAGACATCCAGGGCAATAAGGCGAATATCGAATGGGGCTCGCAGATACGAAGCTACGTTTTTATGCCCTACACTCTTGCCAAGGATACCCGTACGGGCTACGAGGACGGCAATATTGACGCGGTGATGGACGGAGAGATAGACGGTTTCATCAACGCTTATCTGAAGGCGGAGTCGGGCAAGGGAGAGTAAGCCCGGCAATGCCGGGCAAAAGAGTCGGGGGCTGGGGCTTCCCGACTCTTTTGCCAAGTAACATAAAATCGAGGAAAAAAGAAGAATGAAAGTATATCAGGCAGGTATAGATATAGGCTCTACCACGGTAAAGCTCGTTATCCTCGGCTCTGAGAACAGTATCATTTTCAGCCGTTACAGAAGACACATGGCAAAAATACAGGAAACGCTGGCTGATTTGCTGAAAGAGGCAAAAGAGGATCTGGGCGACTGCTCGCTGAAGCTGAAGATAACCGGCTCGGGAGCAATAAACCTCGGCAAGGCTCTCGGTATCGGCTTCGTACAGGAGGTCGTCGCCGTGGCAACTGCACTCAAAGCTACAGCGCCCGAATGCGACGTGGCAATCGAGCTGGGCGGAGAGGACGCGAAGATAATCTATTTCGGAAGCGGAATAGAGGAGCGGATGAACGGCGTTTGCGCCGGCGGAACGGGCTCTTTCATAGATCAGATGGCATCCCTTCTGAAGACCGACGCAGAGGGACTTAACGACGAGGCTAAGAATTACAAAAGGCTCTACCCCATCGCCGCCCGCTGCGGAGTTTTTGCAAAGACCGACATACAGCCCCTTATAAACGAGGGCGCAGAGCGCTCGGACCTTGCGGCATCTATATTTCAGGCGGTAGTCAATCAGACCATCTCGGGACTGGCCTGCGGCAAGCCGATACGGGGGCGTGTCGCGTTTTTGGGCGGTCCGTTACACTTTCTGACCGAACTGAAGGCGGCGTTTGTCCGCACGCTGAAGCTGGACGGCGAGCATATTATAGCACCCGACAACTCTCATCTTTTCGCCGCTATGGGTGCCGGTATGGCAGCCTCTGACAGCGAGGAGAAGAATATCGGCCAGCTTATCGACGGGCTGTCACAGGGAATTGCCATGAGCTTTGAGATAAAGAGGCTTGAACCCCTGTTTGCAAGCAAGGAGGAATACGAGGAGTTTCTCCTTCGCCACCGAAGGGCAGTCGTCAAAAAAGGCATGCTGTCCGAATACAGAGGCAGGTGCTATCTCGGTATCGATGCCGGCTCGACAACTACGAAAATGGCTCTGATAGGCGAGGACGGACAGCTCTTATACTCCTTCTATTCGGGCAACGAGGGAAACCCCGTAAAGACGGCTTCGTCGGCAATCAGAGAGCTGTACGGTATGCTTCCCGAGGGTACGGAGATAGCGAGATGCTGTTCTACCGGCTACGGTGAGGGGCTGATGAAGACCGCCTTTCGCTTAGACGAGGGCGAAGTGGAGACCATAGCCCACTGCACGGCGGCGGCATTCTTCGACGAGGACGTGGACTGCGTGCTGGACATCGGCGGTCAGGATATGAAATGTATCAAGCTGAAGGACGGTGCGGTTGACAGCATTATGCTCAACGAGGCATGCTCCTCGGGCTGTGGCTCATTCATAGAGAACTTTGCAAATTCGCTGGGCTACTCCGCAGAGGATTTTGCCAAGGAAGGGCTTTTCGCAAAAAATCCGGTTGATCTTGGTACGCGCTGTACCGTTTTTATGAACTCTAACGTAAAGCAGGCGCAAAAGGAAGGCGCGCCTGTCAGTGAAATTTCCGCAGGTCTTGCCTACTCGGTTATCAAAAACGCGCTGTACAAGGTTATCAAGCTGACGGACGCAAAGGAGCTGGGACGGCACATCGTCGTTCAGGGCGGCACGTTCTACAATCTCGGAGTGCTCAGAGCCTTTGAGAAAATCGCAGGCGTGGAGGCTATCTGCCCTGATATATCAGGAATAATGGGTGCCTTCGGTGCCGCTCTTATCGCAAAAAAACACGACACGGGTACCGGCTCAACCATCATTTCCGCCGAGGAGCTGGGGAAGCTTACATACGATACGCACTCAGTGCGCTGTGGGGGCTGCGGCAACAGGTGCATGCTGACGGTAAACATTTTTGACGGTGGCAGAAAGCACATCACCGGAAACAGATGCGAAAGGGGTGCGGCAAGCACCGAAAAGCTCACGGCGCCGAACATGGTCGCATACAAGCTGAAAAGAATATTCGACTACAAGGCTCCGGACGATACCCCCCGCGGTGTTATAGGCATACCCCGTGTATTGAATATTTATGAGAATTATCCGTTCTGGGCTACCTTCTTTCACGCGCTGGGCTTCAAGGTTGAGCTGTCCCCACTGTCCGACAGAAGCATATACACGCTGGGGCTTGAATCAATCCCCTCGGAGTCGGAGTGTTACCCGGCAAAGCTGTCTCACGGACACGTACAGTGGCTCATTGACCGAGGAATAAAGACCATATTCCATCCTTGCGTTTTCTATGAAAAGCAGGAAACCCGGACGGCTCAGAACAGATACAACTGCCCTATCGTCGTATCCTACGCGGAAAACCTGAAAAACAACGTCGAGGGTATTGCCGACGGCGACGTTCGGTACATTCGCCCATTTATCTCCCTGGCAAGCGAAAAGGATGCCTCGGGCAGACTCTGTAGGATATGCAAGGAGGTATGGAATATTGAGGCAAAGGAAGTGCGCCGTGCCGTCTCTCTCGCATGGCGAGAGCAGGAAAAAGCCAAGTCGGATATACGCCGTGAGGGAAAGCGGATAATCGACGAGCTGGAAAAGGAAGGCAAGCGAGGCATAGTTCTTGCCGGCAGACCTTATCACATAGATCCGGAAATCAACCACGGTATTCCCGAAATGATTGCTTCCTACGGACTGCCCGTTCTCACCGAGGACAGTCTGCCGATAGATTTTGAGCCGTCAAGGCCCCTGCGCGTTACCGACCAATGGGTCTACCATTCAAGGCTGTACAACGCGGCGGAATACGTAACGAAGCATCCCGCCCTGGAGCTGGTACAGCTCAACTCCTTCGGCTGCGGTCTTGACGCGGTAACAGTCGATCAGGTTGGTGAAATTCTGTCCGGAGCAGGTAAACTGCACACCATACTTAAGATAGATGAAGTTAACAATCTTGGGGCTGTCAGAATACGCATAAGAAGCCTTTTGTCGGCGATGAAACAAAGAGATGATAAGGTCGGCAAGGGCAGCTTCAGCGGTTATCGGCGCGCCGAATTTACCGAACAGATGTACCGTGACGGCTATACCATTCTCGCGCCGCAGATGAGCCCCATACACTTCGATATTCTGGAGCCCGTATTCAGAAAACACGGCTTCAACGTTGATATTCTCAAAAACGACAACCGCTCGGCAATTGACGTAGGACTGAAATTCGTAAACAACGATGCCTGCTTCCCCTCTATCACCGTCGTCGGTCAGATAATGGACGCGGTGCTGTCGGGACAGTACGACACGAACAGGCTCGCCATTATGATGACGCAGACCGGCGGCTGCTGCCGTGCCAGCAATTACGTGGGCTTTATACGCCGTGCTCTTGACAAGGCGGGACTGTCCCACATACCCGTTATATCGCTGAACCTGAACGGTATGGAGAAAAATTCCGGCTTCAAAATTCCTCTCGGGCTCTTGTGGTCGGCGGCAAGAGGCGTCGTTCTCGGCGACCTGCTCATGCGCTGTCTGTACCGCACGCGCCCGTACGAGCTTGTCCCGAGCTCTGCGAATGAACTGAGGCGGGTATGGACCGAGCGCTCAATTGACGCTCTCACCGGTAAAAACAGCAAGTGGAGCTACCGCAAGGTATGCCGTGAAATGGTCAAAGAATTCGACACGCTCCCCCTCGTCGAGGGACTTCGGAAGCCGAGAGTCGGCGTCGTAGGCGAGATACTCATAAAGTATATGCCTCTGGCGAACAATCACATCGTAGAGCTGCTGGAGAGTGAGGGAGCGGAGGCGGTAGTTCCCGACCTTATTGACTTTATGAATTACAGCATCTACAATCAGGATTACAAGCACCGCTTCCTTGGAGGTTCGCTGAGGTCTGCCGTTGTCGGAAACCTCGGTGTTTCTCTCATCGGACTGATAAGGCGTCCGGCACTCAAAGCTCTCGGAAGAAGCGAACGCTTCGAGCGGCCTATGCACATAAAGAAGATTGCAAAGCTGGCAAAGCCATTCCTTTCCATAGGCAATCAGTACGGCGAGGGCTGGTTTCTGACCGGAGAAATGGCAGAGCTGATAATATCCGGCGTGCCCAATATCGTGTGCATACAGCCCTTCGCATGCCTGCCAAATCACGTAGTTGGCAAAGGCGTCATAAAGGTGCTGAAAAAGAAGTATCCCGAGGCCAATATAGTTGCCGTTGACTACGATCCCGGTGCCAGCGAGGTTAACCAGCTGAACAGAATAAAGCTGATGCTGTCCTCTGCCAACGAAAAGCTGGAAGAAAAGCAGTTAAAAGCTTAACCTATTATATTGGTTCGGAGGAAACTAATGGGAATTAAAATCACAGACCTTACGAAGAAGTATGATTCATTCGGCACAGAAATCACGGCACTTGGCGGTGTTAATCTTGCCTTCAATGACGGAGAGCTGGTTGCTATTATAGGCGAGTCAGGCTCGGGCAAAACAACTCTCTTAAACCAGCTGTGCGGAATGGATGTTCCTGACAAGGGCGAGATTATAATTGACGGAATCAATCTGACAAGGCTTTCTTCTAACGAGCTTTGCAAAATGAGACGTAGCAAGATCGGTGTTATATACCAGTTTTATAATCTCATCCCGGAACTCAATATAAGAGATAACATCACTCTTCCCGTTGAGCTTGACGGTGGCAAGGTTGACGAGGATGAGCTTTCGGAAATCTTGAAAACTGTCAGACTCTTTGGAAGAGAGCGTGACTTTCCAAGTGCCCTGTCGGGCGGTCAACAACAAAGAGTTGCAATAGCACGTGCACTGTTTCAAAAGCCTTCTCTTATTCTTGCAGATGAGCCTACGGGAAATCTCGACGAGAAAAACAGCGAAGATATACTTGAACTTCTTTGTAGGCTGAACGAAGAAAAGAAAATTACAGTTATTATCGTCACTCACAGTAAAGTAGTAGCGGACAGAGCTAAACGTCTTATATCGCTCAAAAACGGACAAGTTATCAGTGATGAGGTAAGATGATATGAAAACTCTGTTACATATCACCCTTGCAAAGATGACGAAAGACTTCAGGAAAAGCTTATTTCAAGCTTTCGCAGTCTTCATATCTATGTTTGTTATATCTTTCTTCGTATGCTTTATCATTTCTCTTGAAGGTTTCAGAGCCGCAAATCCGACTTTTGGGATCGAAGCTGTAGACGGAGAAAGCATATTAACGATAGACTCCTTGAAGCTGTTCTTTAAGGATATCGTATCCGGGATAACATTTATTGCAATTGCGATTATAGTTCTATCCTTTGTTTCTTTGTTTATATATGCGAGGTTGCGCATTGAAGAAAATAAGCACTTCTTTGCAACACTTACAAGTATCGGTGCTACAAGCGGGCAAAGAAAAATAATTTCCATAACGGAAACGCTTGTTTTATACGGTATACCAATCATCTTAGGAGGCTTTCTTGGAATGCTCCCTTCGCGGATTTTTACCGGCATGGTTGCTCGCATTTTTGTTAGCGACTATACTCACTCGCCTGTTTCAATACTAATCCCCGCGCTTCTCTGTACCGTTGGAGTAGTGCTTGTATTAACATTTACTTATGTACCAAGCGTGAGACGAAAGAAATCCGTAATAGAGGCAGTTAAAGCTCACAACGAAAAGGAATCCGGCGAAACACATAATTATAGAAATTCATACACGTTTCGTCATATGCCCGTTGAACAACGCATTGCAAAAAAGAGCGTAGCTTATTACAGCAGCACTTACAGAAGAATCACGTTTATGTTTATTTCTTGTGTTCTGTATCCTGTTTTGGCAGTCGTTTTCTTTATGCTTGTATCCGGAACAAGCGTAATTGACTATACGCCGAATTATGGGGTTGACGTGACTAAGCTTGTGGGAATATTCGCAAAGAACATAGCAATATTCGGAGTTTTGGCTTTCCTTGTCCTGACTGTATTCGGAGTGCTTCAAACGGTGTATATAATTCAAGCTCACAATCGCGTCAGGAGAGAAACAATGGCTACGTATAAAAGCATCGGAATGACCGACGGCAGCATTAAAAAAGTTTTGAAATATGAGTATAGGACTGCAGTTTTTCATGCAGTTATTTACCTCATATTTATACTGGTTTTGGCTTTTGTTGGCATCAATAGCTTTTAGCAAAAATCGAGTAGGTGAAAATCAATCCACCTCTCACACCGCCGTGCGTGCCGTTCGGTACACGGCGGTTCAATTCAAAATTAAATTTATCCGCCTATTGCGCCTTCGTACCAAGTTTCTGTTCGTCAGGCTACGATTTCGCTATCCCTTCTTCTCGCCTACACCTCGCGATGTAAGCCTCGGGAGTCGCTCTCGGGTTGGTCGGTAACTACCTCCCATCGGACTTTCACTGCAGAGCATTGATATGCCCGTCATACTAAAACAGGGGCTGTCGAAGGCGACAGCCCCAAAATGATTGTGACTAAAAGAGGATCGGCAAAATCCTCGTTTTTCTTTCTGTCGATATGTCACCTTCGGTGACTCGATATGCTTTCGCTGCGCTCAAGCTCGATATATTGTCGCTTCGCGATAATTCGATATGAGATAAATCCCTCGTTTGCAAAGCAAACATATCGTGCCACAGGCATATCGTGTTGCGTCAGCAACATATCGAAAGTCCCGAAAGGGATTTATCTCGTCGGGGCTGTCGAAAGCGACAGCCCCTTTCGGTGACTCGATATGATTTCGCTGCGCTCAAGCTCGGCTGTCAATCGCCCAGTGCCGAGATTATCTGTTTGATTTTATCAATATCTATACGCTTCTTATTGCCCTTCATGGTAAGGGTAAGGTTCGACAGGCGGAACACGCGCGCGGCGGTCTTTGAAAGCTCTTCTCTGCTGATCGAGGAGTACGCCCGCTTTCTCTCGTCAAGTGTGCGAAAGCCTCTGTTCAGCATGCAGTTTTCATAACCGAAGGTGAAATTCAGCTCTCTCGGGTCGTCGAGAAGCATATCCGCATTTTCCACGTAAGGGGCTGTCACAAATCGGTTGTCGGGAATTCTCGTTTTATACCTGCAAAGCAGCTCCACCACGGTTTCCAGCGCCTCGTATAGCTTCTGCTCGCGCAGCTCAAAGGAGAAGCTGAGGGAGCCGATGTTCAGATATCCGTCAAAGCTCCCCGACACGTCGTAAATCAAGCCCCGCTTTTCGCTCAGCTCAATAAACATCTCCGAGTCATTGCCCGATAAAAGCAGGCTGTAAAGAAGGTCACATTCAACCCCCGACACCTCCGACATATCCACGTCGAAGGAAAAGCACAGCTTCGTAAAGCCCGCGTTTTTAATAAATACAGCACCGTCCCGTCTGCCGAAGCTTTGCGGCACCGGAGCAATATTCCCGTGAGGCACACCGTCGTAAAGGGTACAATTCCCCAGAAGCTCTGCAAGATAGTCAAGCTCGCCGTCGGTGAAATTGCCGGTTACGTAGACGAAAAGGTTATCCTTCGTGAATACGCTCCTTCTGAATTTCTCCAGCTTGCGCACACCGATACGTGACACGGATGCACATGTACCTGTGATAAAGCGCGAAAGCGAAGTGTTCTCATAGACCTTACCGCCCGTAAAGGCTGTGAGAGAACCGATATCGTCCTCCTCTCTGATTTCGGCCTTGATGCGACGGCGCTCGGCGGCAAGCTCGTCGTGAGGCAGAGAAATCGGCAAAAAGAGCTTCGACAAAATGTCCGCTCCCCGCTTGAAATTCCCTACCGCACCGCCCGCAAAGAAGCGTATCATCTCGGTATAGGTAGTGGCATTAAAATCAATGCCGTATCTGTCAAGCTCCGAATACAGCTTGCCCCCCATGAGATAATTTACGTTTCTGATAGCGGCGTGCTCGAAAAAATGAGATATGCCGCACTCGTCGTCCGACTCAAACATACTGCCGGCGCGAAGGAAAAGGGATATGAAAAAGCTGTGGGTATTTTCAGTCCGATAGCTGTACAGAGAAAGACCGTTTTTCAGCACTCTCTTTTCTTCCATAGGCACACCTCCCGTTTTTTTATAATTCTAGCATAAAAAACCGAATAAAGCAACAGAAAAGCGAGGTTTTTACGCAAACAAATTGACTTTATTCCCGTTTTGAGTTATAATGAACAATGATTTGTAAAAGAAAGGAGACTCATATGCTTCCTGAAAAATTCAAGGAAAAGGCAAAAGCACTGCTCGGCGACGAGTACGGCGACTTTATCCGAGCGCTTGAAGAACAAAACGCCGTCAAGGGTGTAAGAGTCAATCTGATAAAAGCAGGTGTCGATTCCCTATCACCGCCGCTATTTGAGAAAATGAGTCCACTGCCCTACTCCGACAACGGTTATATTCTCGCGGACCCGGAGAAAATCGGACAGACACCGGAGCATCATTCGGGCATGATATACGTACAGGACCCGGGTGCGATGGCGACGCTGTGCGCCCTGGATATTCAGCCCGACTGGTACGTTGCCGACCTATGCGCCGCACCGGGGGGAAAATCCTCGCAGATAGCCGAACGGCTGTCGGACAAGGGCTTTTTGCTTTCAAACGAGTACGTGCCGAAAAGGGCGAAGACGGTCGTTGCCAATTTTGAGCGTCTCGGTGTCAGGGGAGCTATGGTGGTCTCCACGGACACGAAGGAGCTTACCAAAATGTACCGCTCATACTTTGATTTGGTAGTAGCGGACGCCCCCTGCTCAGGGGAGGGTATGTTCAGAAAAAGCGACGAGGCTCTTGCCGAATGGAGCGAGGAAAACGTGCTGTCCTGTGCAAAAAGGCAGTCGGAAATTCTCGAAAATGCACGCGTCTTAGTCAAAGGCGGAGGATATCTCCTCTACTCTACCTGCACCTACTCTATCGAAGAAAACGAGATGACAGTCGATGGATTTCTGAAGAGGCACCCGGAATTTCACCTTTGCGACGTGAAGGACGAGCTGAAGGCGGTAACCGCGGATGGTATCGTCTTTGATGGGGCAAGCCATACCGATTTATACAAGACCCGCCGCTTCTATCCCCACCGCTCACCGGGCGAAGGGCAGTTTCTCGCACTGATGCAAAGGGACTGTATGGGAGAAAAGCCCGAGGTACTGTACCGTGACTCGGCAAAAAATCTGACGAGGGACGAGGCGGCTGCCTTCGAAGCATTCGTGCGCGAAAACCTAAGCGAAAAGCCTTCGGGAAGGATAGTAAAGGTACGAGATAATCCGGTAATAATCTCACACGGGTGCCCGGTTCCCTCAAATTCGGTGTTTATGTCGGGCACGCTGATAGGCGAGATAAGCGGAAAAGTGCTCAAGCCCTCGCATCAGTTTTTCTCGGTGTACGGCAGGCTTTTCAATAGGCAGCTTGACCTCGACGAAAAAGACCCACGGCTGGAGGAATATCTGTCGGGCAAGGAGATTGACGCAGGCACGAATGAGTCTGGCTGGTGCTGTGTGACCTATCGGGGCACACCTCTGGGCGGCGGTAAGCTCTCGGGCGGTAAGTGCAAAAATCATTACCCTAAGGGACTGAGAAGGCAGGGGTAAGGCATAGCTTTTATCCTTTCAGTCAATGCACTTTACGAAAAACAAATTATGAAAGCACCTTAAAGAAGATAATTATTAAAAGGAGATATAAAAATGGAAAAGATTTTAGCAAAGGTAGGTCCTCTTACTGTTACCGACACCGATGTTGAGGAATTTATCGCAGGTTTGGGTCAGAAGGGTCAGAGCTACAACAATCCCGAGGGAAAACGTGTGATCCTCGAACAGCTCATAGGGAACAAGCTTCTGCTTCTTGATGCAAAGCGCAATCTTCTTGAAGCCGAGCCTGAGTTCAAGGCAGAGCTGGCAAGGCTCAAGGACAATCTTCTGGTAAGCTTTGCGGCAAACAAGGCACTCTCCTGCGTGACCGTCAGCGACAAGGAAGCCGAGGAGTACTACAGTGCAAACGAGGCACAGTTTCTCACACCCGAGACCGTCAATGCCAGCCACGTTCTCGTAGCAACCGAGGATGAGGCAAGCACTCTGCTTGCAAAAATAAAGGCAGGCGAGATGACCTTTGAGGAGGCTGCAGAGAAGTTCTCCACCTGCCCTTCGGGCAAAAACGGCGGATCGCTGGGTGATTTCGGCCGCGGTCAGATGGTACCCGAGTTTGACAGCGCGGTATTTTCAATGCAGGTCGGAGAGATTACCGACACCCCCGTAAAGACGCAGTTCGGCTATCACCTGATAAAGCTCAATTCCAAGAACGAGCCGTCCCGGATGCCCTTCGAGCAAATCAAAGCACAGCTGAAGGACATGCTTCTCGGTCAGAAGCAGAGAAAGGCTTATGAGTCCAAAATCAATCAGCTGAAGATAATGTACCCGGTTGATATGCTGTAATGAACGACGACGTAGAGTTTTTAAAAAAGCGTTTCAGAGAGTTGGCAAGAAAGTCAGACAGCGGTGCATACTACACCTTTACCGACTTTCTCGGTTTGCCTGAGCAGTCGGCGTTTGCTTCGGTGCGCTCCTCTCTCGGTGGCGTGAAATACAAGCTTTTCGGCGGAGCGGAGGGTGCTGAGCGCGTCATGGTGCGTTTCGGCGACGAGGACGAGATAGGCTACGATATGCCATTCCCGATTTTAGTGCTTAAGGTGGCACCCGTGTCGCAAAAATTCGCCGAAAAGCTGACTCACAGAGACTTTCTCGGCTCACTGCTCGCCCTCGGTATCGAGCGCGACGTGCTGGGCGACATTGCGGTTATTGACAACGTCGGATACGTTTTCGTAAAAGAAGACATTTCGGATTTTATTTCCGGCTCACTGTTCAAGGTCAGACACACGGAGGTCGATGTGACGGTGGCTGATGATCCGCCCGTGTCGCTGATGTACCGCACCGAACAAAAGCGCGTACAGATTTCAAGCGAGAGGCTGGACGCCGTGCTGGCAAGAGTGTTGTGTCTGTCGCGGGAGGATGCGCAAAAGCTGTTTGCAAAAAAGCTAGTATACACAGACGGCGTGCTTTGCGAGAGTACGTCCCACACTCCGAAGCCGGGAGAAAAAATCAGCGTGCGCGGTTTTGGAAAGATGATTTACAAAGGCGTGGAGGGTCTGACGCGAAAGGGCAAGCTGAACGTGCTTGTCGAAGTGTACGTCTGACACTCTGCTCCGGAAAAGCGAAAAAATAATTCTTTCGGCGAAAAAACAAAGCGATTATGAGGTCTTCTCCTTTTCATAATCGCTTTTTTCATATCTTTTTTCATATTTTTTCGGAAAACAGCAGGTTTTCAAGCTCGCTTTCATCACTAGTTAGATATTCGCGGGGAATATCCAAGTTCTTTGCCTAGGAAAGATCGTCCGCATAAACCTGATATCCTATATGCCGAATATGATGTTGAAAGCAGAAATATAATTAAGGCTGTAACGATACCAATAATAATCATTTCAATTCGACCAAGGAACAGCAAGCATTGTCTGCATATATAGTCACCAGATGCGAAGAGCCATCGGAATGGTACTGTGCTTTCACAGCAGAATGCTCCAGGACCGGCTTGTAGTACAAAATATGTAATTCCGTAAAATCATCGCTTGCAAAAATTTCGTTCGGTAA
>CAZBQN010000019.1:0-39387 GCA_964494135.1 uncultured Ruminococcus sp.
TATGATATAATATACCTATACGAATCGTATCAGAGGTATGTTGAATGAAAAGAATTATTACCGTGCAGGACATCTCCTGCGTTGGAAAATGCTCGCTTACGGTAGCACTTCCCATTATATCCGCGGCAGGAGTTGAGGCAGGAGTTCTTCCTACTGCGGTGCTTTCCACACACACCGCTTTCCCTAAATTCACCTTCTGCGACCTGACAGACGAAATAGAGAAGATTTCGGATACCTTTGCCGAGCTTTCCATCGGCTTTGATGCGATATATACGGGCTATCTCGGTTCTTTCAGACAGTTGTCGCTTGTAGAAAATTTCATAGACCGATTCGGTTCGGGAGCGGTCACGGTAATCGACCCGGTTATGGCAGACAACGGAAAGCTGTATCCCGGTTTTACTCCGGACTTTGCTTCCGCTATGGCAAAGCTTTGCGGCAAGGCTGACCTGATTATTCCCAATCTTACCGAGGCGTCTTTTATGCTCGGCTTGGACTATAATCCGGATTATGACGAGGATTATATCAAGAAAATGCTGAAGAACCTGACAGGACTTGGATGTAAGTGTGCTGCGCTTACCGGTATCAGCTTGAAGGACGGAGAGATAGGCGTGTATTCCTATGACAGCACAAATGACAGCTATTTTTCCTACTTTAATGAAAGGCTTGACGCATCCTTCCACGGAACGGGTGACATCTTTGCCTCCTCTGTCCTTGGTGCCATGATGCGCGGCTTGTCCACCGAGGGGGCTTTGGCTGTGGCTGTTGATTTTACTCTGGAATGTATGAAAAAAACGATGGCTGACGAAAACCACCGTTTCTACGGAGTAAATTTTGAAGAGGCTCTGCCTTATTACATCTCTTTGCTTGAAAAGCGGGGCTGATTTTCAGCCGACGAAATAAGAAATCCGATGACGGATTTGAAGCAGACCCGAAAGCCCGGATACGCTTTCGGACGTGTGGAAAATCGGCTTTGTCATCGGATTTTATTATTTTTCGGTTAGACTCTCGTACGGCTAGGGGAACTATCTTCTTTTTCTGCGTCGTTCGGTGCCTCGCTTCCTGCAAATAAAGGCGGTCAGCACGGATATTCCTACGTAGCACAGGTAGTTTACGGGACAGCGTATCGGCAAATTCCCGCCCGAAGCCACAATACCGCATATCAAAAGCAAGAGTGCGAGCATCAGCGAACAGAGCAGAGCGGTTATAAAGCCCCTGTCACCGCATACTCTCGTAATTACAAGCGCAGTAAGTGCTCCGCTGACAAGAAGTGCGGTCAGTGACATGGGGTCGACGAGAGAGGTCGGGTCCTCCGTGTTGTACGAAATAATGCTCACGACAAAGCTGACCAGAAAATACATAATTGCCGCAAACAGCGTCCCCAGAAGTATTGCCTGCAGCGGTGAAAGTGTTTCGGGATTGAAGCTTCTTTTTTTCATTTTCTTGTCCTTTCAGCAGAAAAAAGAGTCTGCGACGGTTTTACTACAACCTATTCGCAGACTCCTATGTTTATGACAGATTCTTCAATCCTTTTTGTCTGTTCAGACGCCTTTAAGCTTTCTTGCTGTTATCGGCAGACTTTTCTTCTTTAGCGGGCTCGGACTTGTCCTGATTTCCTGCCATTGAATTGACCTCAGCTGCCTTCTGTGCGGCAACGTCGGCAATCTTTACGTCAACGCTTCTGATAGCTCCTTTAAGGAAACGGATTTTCGTTCTGTCCTTAGTTGTTTCGAGAACGAAAGTGTCTTCCTTAATGGAAATAACCTTACCGATAATGCCGCCTATCGTTGTGACCTCGTCACCGACCTGCAGAGCATCGCGCTCGGCAGCCTCCTGCCTTTCTCTCTTCTTCTGTGAACGGTGCATAAACCAAAACATTGCAATCAGAATGACGATCATCGCAACCGTAAAAATCCAGCTGTAATCGGGATTTCCCTCAAGTAAAAAATGCATCATTTTATCTATCCTTTCTGTATTCTTTCAAAGCTCACGGTACATAGTATAACCTATAAATGTTAACAATTCAAGTCCAAACCGATGTTTTTTTAAAAAAATTGAAAAGTGGGAAAAACATGTTGCATTTTTTCGTTCTGTATTGTAAAATGGAATCGCAGAAATAAAAATAAAACTGTGAGGTTTCTACTATGTCTAAAAAAATCAATTCTCTCGGCGTCATGCTTGATATGTCGAGAAACGCCGTAATGTCACTCCCCGCGCTTAAGCGTTATCTTCCCATTATAAAGAAAATGGGGTACAACACCGTTTTTATGTACACCGAGGATACCTACGAGGTTGATGGGGAGCCCTATTTCGGATATATGAGAGGCAGATATTCAAAGGACGAAATGAAGGAGCTTGACGCATTTGCGTCCTCCATCGGTATGGAAGTCATCCCATGTATACAGACCCTCGCACATTTGAACGGTACTTTGCGTTGGGGTAAAATACCGGTGGACTGCGGCGATATTATGCTCACCGACGACGATAGGACCTACGAGGTTATCGAGCACATGCTGGCGACACTTTCCGAGTGCTTCAAGACCAGCAGAATTCACGTCGGAATGGACGAGGCGCATATGCTCGGCAGAGGAAAGCATCAGGATATTCACGGTCCCGAGTCCCAGTCTTCCATAATAAAGCGTCATCTCGGGAAGGTCTGCGATATTGCCAAGAAGTACGGTTATACCGACATTATGATATGGTCGGATATGTACTATCGCTGTTGGGTAAAAAATCACGATTATTACATATATGAGCCTACGGAATTTCCTGCCGATGTAAAAGCCTCGTTAGTTGATTCCGTCGTGCCAGTATACTGGGATTATTATCATAAGGACGAGCGCGTTTACGACGTGATGATTGACAGCCACAGACAGCTGTCAAAGGACGTGTGGTTTGCAGGCGGCGTCTGGTGCTGGTCGGGATTTACCTCTCACAACAAGTTCTCCTTCCGCACCATGGGTCCCGCTATGCGCTCCTGCCATAAAAACAAGGTCAGGAACATTATTATGACAATGTGGGGCGACGACGGCGCCGAGTGCTCCAAGTTCTCTATGCTGCCCGCACTTATGTTCGTTGCGGAATATGCTAAGGGCAATGAGGATATGGATTCCATAAAGGCGAAATTCAAGAGAATAGTCGGCGTGGATTTTGATGACTTTATAAAGCTCGACCTCCCCGACGAGCTTATGGGTGCCCGTTCCGATGAAGAGATTACCAATCCTTCGAAGTATATGCTATACTCGGATTACTTCAACGATTTCCTTGACTACACCGTTTTGCCGGGTGGCTCGGAAACCTACAAAAATCATGCAGCTGAGCTTCGCGAGGTAGCAAAAAAGACGAGAAAATACGCCTACCTTTTCAATACCGCTGCCGCTCTTTGCGAGGCAATGTCGGTAAAGTACGAGCTGGGCTATAAGACTCGTGCGGCGTATGAAGCAGGGGACAAGGCTGCGCTGCGCGCTCTTGCGGAAAACGACTATGTGAAAGCTGAGAAGCTTATCCGCGACTTTGCGCGCACCTTTGAAAAGCAGTGGTTTGCGGATAACAAGACCTGCGGCTTCGACGTTCAGGACAGACGTCTCGGCGGTATCGTTATGAGAACCGCATCCTGCCGCAGAAGACTGCTTGACTATGTGAACGGCAAAATTGAAAAGATCGAGGAGCTTGAAGAAAAGCTTCTGCCCTTCGGAAAGAAGAACGAGCCTATCGGGATGAATCAAGCTTCGCGTTATCTTTCCACTAACGTAACCTCCCACTGATAAATATTAAACGGCCCGGCCGCCTGCAATGTCGCAGTATCGGCTGAGCCGTTCTTTTATTGTTTGCCGCGCAGCCTCTTCTTGTTTGCTTCGGCAACGGAGGCAATATTGCGTATAACGCGCTGCGGTGAGAGCCACCAGTCGCGGCACCATACTCTGACGATGGTCCAGCCCCTCGATTCAAGGAATCTGGGCTTGTATACGTCTCTTTCAAGACAGGAGATATCGCCGCGGAATGCATCGCTGTCAAGCTCAACGCCCACCAGATACCTGTCAAGCTCGCTGTCGTAAATCGCAAGAGAAATACGGTCACGGCTGTTTCCCAGCTCGGTCTGTACGGTGTAGCCCATTTTAGTGAGCTTATCCCTTATTTGCTCTTTAGCCGAGGATAGCTGCACGGAATCAAGCGCGGCAGGTGAGGGCGCGTCCTCGTGATTCAGGGAGAACAGCACGGAATTCACCTCTTCGTCTCTGCCCTCGGCGGCACCTCTTATGTAGGTCAGATATTTGCGCAAAAGTTGCGGTCCGGGATTTTTGGACTCCTCCACGTTCAGCTCCTCAGGCTCGATACTCGTGACTACGATTATCTTTTCCTTGGCTCTGGTTATTGCAACATTCAGACGGTTCTCTCCGCCGTCAACCGACAGCGAGCCGAAAATCGTGTTAACCTTCCCCGATTCGTTTGGGGCGTAACCGATGGAGAATATTATTATATCCCTCTCGTCGCCCTGGACGTTTTCAAGATTTTTAATGAAAATGCTGACGTCCTCGCCGTCCTCAATTCTGCTTCTCTCCGCCAGCATTGCACGGCGAAACTCAGAGTCGCGCATCATTTCGCGGTCGATCGTATCTGCAATGCAGGTTTGCTGTTCGCTGTTGAAGGTTATGATTCCGATGCTTTCGTTTTTCTTTCTGGTCTTAAAGGTTTTCTTTAAGAGCTCAACGATTTTTTCCGCCTCGGCAACATTGCATCTGCTCTCCCATGTTCCCGGTACCTTGTATCTCTCTATCGGCTTGTTGCCGATGTTTTTTGAAATATTGGGAGCGATACGCAGCTTTCCGCCGTAGAAGGCGTAGTTTGAGAAGTCTATAAGCTCACGGTTGCGCGAGCGATAGTGATATGTCAGATTTGCACTGTCGTATCTTGATACGGCAAGGTCGAGAAGGCTGGTTACCTCCAGTGCCGCTCGGAGCGAATAATCGTCCTCGCGCTCGGGGTCCGCTCCCAGATACCGCTTCATAAATGTGGCACAAGGGCGCAGCTGCTTATCGTCTCCGGCTACGACTACGGTTTTTCCACGGTATATTGACGGAATGGTGTTCTCTATAAACACCTGAGACGCTTCGTCGAATATGACGATATCAAAAAGGTTCTTCTCAAGCGGCAAAAGATTTGATACGTTTTCCGGTGATAGCAGCCAGCAGGGGAACAGGGAAAGCAAAAACTTTCCGTATACTTCCATGGTCTTTCGTACAGGCCACAGCTTCTGCGTTTTCGATATTTGGTACAGATAGTCTTTGTTGTCCTCAGAGCTTTCGTACAGAAGCTTGTATTCCTTGCCGTTATTTCCGGAGCAAAGCTTGTAGGACAGCTCGGCTTCGGCTTCCTTGAGCTTGATAATTTTCGCTGTAATGTTGGGATAATCAACCAAAAGGGACAATTCGTCCTTACAGCTTTCCTCATATCCCAGAAGCTCGTGATATATACGTACCTTCATCAGGCTTTTAATGGCGTCGGTATATGAAGCATAGCTCTTTGATGAACCGTATGCGAAGTTCAAAACGTCAAGCCTGTTCGTGTCCAAAGAGGCGAGCAGTTTTGCAAAGTCGCGCTGAGAAATATAGCTGTCTATGGCTTCAACCGTCAGCTTTAAGTATGAGTTGTTCCCGCGCAAAAGATTGTCAATAACGCTGATATATCCGTCGGGCGTGAGCACTCTGTAGAGACATTCATAGTCCTTTGCGTAAAGATCAATGGCGTCGAGCGTGTCGAGAAAAGCCTCCTTGATCTGCCTCTGTGCCTTGCCCTTGAACAGACCGCCCTTGCGTTCGATTTGCTGTTGCAGCTTTACTATGCGGTCAACGTTCTTTTCGCTTTTCATCTCGGCGTAGTAGGCGAGTATCTGACGGCAGTAGGGATGCTTCGACAGATTGAACAGTCCGCGCTTGCGCCTTTGCAGGGCTTCCAGCTCTCCTTTGACCTCGGTCAGCGTGAGCAGATCCAGGTCGGGGAGCATGTTGTCGATCAGCGGATTTTTTTCCTTTTCCTGCATAAACCGATAATAGCTTCCCGCAAGGTTCATGCTCTCAATATCAAACAGGGCACAGGACAGCTCGCTGTAATTCAGGGACAGCAAATGCCGGTTTTCGAGCAGGTTCATATACAGACCGTATTCCGAGGAGCTTTTTGAGAGATTTTCCGACGCGGAGTACATCTCGGACAGCGACAGTCCGAAGGGGCGTTTTTCATTAAGCGTTTTCGTTATTTGCTCAAGCTTGCCCTCTTCTTCGCGCAGCCTTCGCTCCAGCTCCCTGTATTCGTTTTCGAGAGCCTCCGTATCCTCCGGGCTTTCATGCATATTCTTCTGATGTGCGGCGAGAGCCCGTTCGTAGAAGCTGCGCTTCTCTTTGGTCTCGTCGGTTATGTACATCGCCTTTTCATTGAGCGCGCCAAGACGGTTGTATACCACGTCCAGCGCAGCTTTTTTCTGGGATACGACCAGCGTGCGCTTGTGCTTGCATATTGCGTCGGTGATGATGTTTACGATAGTCTGCGACTTTCCGGTGCCGGGAGGACCGTAGATAACCATATTGCCCGAGGCGTCGGTCCGTTTCACTACCTCCGACTGGGCGTAATCGAGCATTTTTATTGTGTATGAAGGTGAAGAGGAACGCTTCTTCCTCACCTTTTTCTTTCTGAGCACGCGTGAAAGACCGCCCTTGAATCTGAGCAGCTCGTTCAGCGCGTCGTTCGTCAGCCCTTTTTTCTCCAGCAGAGTATAGTCGTGATATATTGAGTTTGACAGCGGATACCTTGCCAGCACCGCGGTGTGCCTGACCGAGAGCGACGTTGACCGGGCATCGGGCTCTTTGAGCTTCGGAAAACTGTACAGATGGTCGGAAGAAGTGTACTCAATATCAATCCCAAACCTTGATAAATGGTCAATAACATCCTTTATGCTTCCGAATTTTTCGAAGGAATCAAATTCCAGTTCCGCCTCTTCGAGGCTCAGCTTCTTTGAGCCGGCGTAAGCGAATATCAGCGCGGGATTGATGCGAATCGGCTCTCCCGTCATTCGGTAAAGCTCGGCGTAGCTCTCGCCTTTTGTGTTGATCCCGACGGGGAAGAGCAGAAGAGGTGCCTTTATCAGCGTTTTCGACGGGCCTTGTTGAATACATCCGAATACGTAAGGGTAGCCTACGTATAATTCGTATCTACCTGTTTCCCGTTCTATCTCCTCAACCTCGCGCTTCAGCGCGTTGAGCTTTTCCACCTCCTGCGAGAGAGTTTTGTTTTCCTGCTCGCGTCTGTAGGTGTCCATCCTGTCTGCACCGGGTGCCCTGCCGTTTTTGTAAAGCTTGAATACGCTTTCACTTTCCTGCGCGATATTACCGCCTCGTAAATTGCGAATAATGTCGCTTGACTCGTCAGTGCAAATCAGAGGCAGAGGCTGCTTCTTTCCTTTAATCAGAAAGTCGGTGAACTCTGATATTTTACTTATTCTGCCTTCAAGAATCCGTCCGAGGTCGTAGGACGTCTTTTTTGAGATGCTCCGAAGATACAGGCATCTGTTGTTTCCGCTGATTTCCACCAAACGCTCTTTGTAGTATGTGTATACGCCCTTGCCCATAGCGGAGCTCCTCTCGTACTTTAATGAGTAAATTATAGCATACCCGTGTCGAAAAATCAATACGGAAAATGTGAAAAACAGAGCTTGCGAAAAGAAGCTTTCCGGGTGTGCTGTATCCATCGGGCGCGGCGTGCGCTTTTTGCCAACCGGGGTGACGCTTCTTTTCTCCGAGTTTTTTTCGGTTGTACAAATAACACAAAATTGTGGGAGAATTTTTGCTATATTGCCGAGTTGATTTTTTGATTGAATAATGCTATAATTACGTTGAACAAAAATATATATTCTAAGTGAGGAGTACTTGAATGAAAATGCTTAAGAGAGTTTCCGTCGTTGCTCTTGTTCTCGCTCTTTTGGTGTCATGTATCGCTTTTGCGGTGACTGCTGCCGATAATGAGTATACCGTTGACAACTACGAGACGATACTGGAGTACTACGAAGAGCCGGTTATATTCAATTACGATTTTGAGGATATGACTTCCGGCGCGAAGTTTGCCGGAGCTGAGCTTCAGTTGGTTAATACAAGGCAGACTGCTACGGTGCAGAGTGACAGCGAAGGCAACTATCTGCTTTTGAAGAACTCGCCTATGCCGGCGTTTATTAACGCGATGTACCTTAACTGGAACTCGGTTGACGGTGAGGGCAACGCGGCACCGATAGACGATTTCCTGTTTCAGACTACCGTCAGTGGTAACACCATGGTTAAACTGTATTTAAGCTCGGCGACAATTGATAAGGCCAATGTTGCGAGCGACCTTGCGCTGGTTTCTCTGTACTTCGGTACCGCGACGGAAAGCGAGGCGAACGTCGTTAAGTACCATGACGGCACCTCTCTCGTTACCTTGAAGAACGGCGAGGAGGATTTCGTTCTCGTTCCCGATGAGAAGTACGAGGTAAAGCTTGTTTACACTTCTTCAAGCGAGGTTTATTCCCTTGAAGTTGTAAAGGCTTCCGACAGAGAAGTTTGCGCTAAGGTTGAGAATATCCCGACTCCCACCTCGTCTGTCGCAAACGTTCGTATCGGTGTTGATCAGACCTCAGCTAAAGTCGGAGCTACGACAAACAACTGCATCAATATTCACGAGATAACCGCATACGGCGGCACGTCCTTCCGTGACCTTGCCGATAAGCAGGCACAGACCGAGAAGGCTATCATTAAGATGGGCGAGCTCTTCGCTGATGAGGGTATATCAATTGAAGATAAGCTTGGCATAGCGATCGTTGTCGGCAAGCTTGATTCGGTACACGGTTTTACCAGCGAAAACGCTGATGTTATCGCTGCCGTTGAATCAGTCGTTAAGGGCGGTATTATACTCTATGCAGACCAGCTTCAGATCTGCCTTGACGGTGCGAGCGATGAGCTGACGTATGAAGAAAGGGTTGAGAATTTAGAGAAGTATAAAGACTTCCTCGGATTTATTCCCGGAAATTACGATGAAATTCTCGGTGAAGACAATCAGGCTGAAATTGACAGAATTGCCGATATTATCGAACGCTTCAATGCAGAGGTTCAGTTTGTTGCCGATTGCAAGACACATTCGGATGCATTTATAGCAGCTCTTGCGGCGGCAGATTCTTCAATTAACGACTATACGGTGCTTTCGTCGTATTATGATGCGGCTGAAGTACACTATGCGGGTATATATAAAAATTATGAAGGCATCGAAGATGCAATCAAAACCTTCAACTCGATCAAGAAAAAGATCGAAGTGTTCAGAACCACGGTTGCTCCCTTCGTTGAAAACGCATTTATAGCTGCCGATACCACAAAGAGCTTCGGCGTCAGATACGAGGCGTATGCGATAGCTGTTAAAAATCAGCTTACCGAAGAGGAATTCCCCGGAGTCACCACTTACGCGCATGAGGACGGAAAGACCTACAACGATGCCGTGACGGCCTTTGCAGACGTATATTCCGACATTCACGTTACCGCAATTAACGGTGTCGAGGTTGACCTTTACGGTATGGAGGCACTCATCGCCCTTTGCGATGCTTATATCGCAAACGTAAAGAGTGCGGATACTGCACTTTACCTGAAGGCGCAGAAGGCGTTTATCGAAGCAGCCGACGATAATATCGCGGCTCTTGAAGAACTTATCAGTGATTATGACGGTTATCCCGGGTTTGCCGATGCAATTGAATTGCACGACAGCATCAATACCGAAATTGCAAATACCGTTGCTGCGGCAAAGGTTTACGTTGACGCTGTAAATGAGCTTAAGGCTATTCAGGAGGGTGATGATCCTCTGAAGGGCGATGCTCTCGTTGTAAAACTTGCCGAGATTGACGAGCTTGCTGAAACAGGAAACGTGCTCGGTATAGAAGGTGTAGACGTTGCTTCTGCAAACATCTATATCTCCGACCTCAGTTCTGCACTTGCTCTTGAGCTTGGCTACAACGATCAGTATGTTTCGCGTGTTAATTCCATAGATTTCGATTCCATGTCTACTGCTGAGCTTTATTCGGCTATTTCGCTTGCCAAGAGCGCTGAGGCAAACGAATACGTTACAGCAGAGTATGCAGAGGTCAAGGAAGCTATGGAGACGCTCGCTGCTGCAATCGAGCAGTATAATGCTATGATTTCAGGCACTAATGCAGCATTCGCTGAGGTTAACGGCGTAGGTGCGGATATCTCATCCATACCTGTGGGCGATTCCGCAGACACCGCTGCTGAGTTTATCAAAGATTTGTTTAGATAATAACATCCCACGGATGGGAAATGGGACTGTTGTAAATGCAACAGTCCCACAGTATTTAATGAGGTATTATGAAGGATAACAAGGAGTTTTTTAAAAAAACTTATAATATAGGCAGATATTTATTTTTGTATCTCTTCGTTGCGGGCGTTGTGTCGGTTATTGTGTACGGTTGCTCAGGTTACTTTATTCCGCTTCTCAACGCTTTTTCCGTGAACAGTCTGCTTTACGGAGAGGTTTTGTATCAAGAGGCTGTCACAGCAGGAGAGCTGACTGCTGATGAAAGTGCGTATTTCATTGTTGCGGCTATTTATGCCGCGATAATTGAGCTTGTCCCTTTTCTTTTAGTCTTTATTTTTTCCAAAAAGTCGTACGTTTGGATGAAGATAGGCTTCTTCCTTTATGCGATTGATACATTTATTGCAATTATGCTGCTTATTGCCAATGTCGGAGGAAGTGCGGCGTCTCCTTGGTTTTTCATCCTGCTCCTTATATTGCATGTTCCCTTGCTCGGCGCTTTGGGCTATGCGCTTTATGCAGGAAGCAAGTTCTTTCCGAAACGTGTCTATGGCTACGGCGGTCCTCATCAGTGCTACGGAAACGGCGCGTTTGCAACTGTCAGGACGTTATGCCTTATCTACGACTTCAATACGTACCAAAATACCGATTTTACATATCATATTAACGGTTCACAGCAAGGCACTCTTTCTTCTGGGCAGACACGCATAATTCTGCTGGACGGGAATTATCAGAGAATAGTGGTATCTGCCCCCGGATGCGTGAGCTGTGAGACCGTCGTGCCGGCAGGTACTTGTGACGTTACCTATACGGTTGGAGTCGTTTTTAATGATAATGGGGAACAGGTTATTTCGGTTTCACCTTTAGCTGATTAGAGAGAAAGTTCCGTTATGAATAACTATTTGGAAACATTAAAGAAAATCAATGAAAAAATCACCGAGGTAAAAGAAGGGGACTTCAGGTATTTCAAGGACGATGTATACAGAATTCCTACCAGAACCGGAGTTGCGGATATAATCGAGGGCTTGCAATATCTTATGTTCCCGAAATTCTTTCCGGGTAAAGAGGGAAGCGACGTGTACAGCGTGTACGGAGTACTCCGCGAGCAAATAGAGCGCGCATACAGCTTTCTTTGCGGCTCGTGCGCTCATGGCGACAGCTCTGCTGTGGCACTGGACATTCTGGCACAAATTCCTGAGGTTAAGGAAAAGCTTATTAAGGACGCCATCGCTATTTACGAGGGCGACCCTGCCGCTACCAGCCCTGAGGAGGTCATTCTTTGCTATCCCGGCTTCTACGCAATATCCATATACCGCATTGCACATGAATTTTATCTTCGAAAGGTACCGTTTATAAGCCGAATTATGACCGAGCTCGCACATGAAAAGACCGGCGTGGATATCCATGCAGGTGCCGAGATAGGCGAATATTTCTGCATCGACCACGGCACCGGTATCGTTATCGGAGAGACGGCGGTCATAGGCGACAGAGTAAAAATGTATCAGGGTGTTACTCTGGGTGCTAAGAGCTTTGAGCTGTCAGAGGACGGCAATCCCGTTAAGGGCATAAAGCGTCACCCGAACATCGGATGCAACGTCGTTATATACGCAAACGCAACTATACTGGGCGGTGATACGTATATCGGCGACGGTGCTGTTATCGGTGCCAACGTGTGGCTTACGTCCTCGGTCGAGCCCGGGCGTACAGTTTACTATAATCAAAAGCCTTAAAAAGGAGGACAGAAAAATGGCAGACGTTAGTTTGTTTTATCCCGGTTTTACCCGAAAAGCGGTCACCTTCACCATAGACGACGGAAATATTGAGTGGGACCGGAAGTTTATAAATATAGTAAAGCCTCACGGCATTTCAGGTACCTTTAATCTATGCTCGGATAAGGTCATGACCGGTGATGCGGAATTTTACCGTAGCTTTTATCGGGACTTTGAAATTGCAAATCACTGCAAATATCATCCGTACGCAACTGATGATGCAATCAAATATACCTACGCTTCGGCGGAGGATAAAGCCGACGCTCTGCCCGACGCTACCGTTTTGTATCCTTGTTGCGACAGAGCCGATGGGCTTTACGACGTGCTGTACGAGCGCGGATGGAGGCAAACTGCGGACACAGCGGATTATGTACGCTTTGCCGATGAGGGAAGACGGGAACTGGAAGCCGTTTTCGGCAAGGGAAACGTAAATAGCTACGTTTGGCCCTACTGTCAGCAGAATAACGCTGCGGTTTATACCCATCTCAAAAATGCGGGGTACTACGCAATAAGGAAGACGGGCTGTGTGCTTGACAGTACTTCGTTCGCACCGCCTGCCGATTATTACGCTTGGAGCTATAATGCAGATAACCGTAATTTGCTTAACGTTATGGAACTGTATGAGGCGTATCCGGATGACGGAGAGTTGAAATTCTTTGCCTTCGGAGTACATTCATGGGACTTTGAGCGCGACGGAAACTGGGACGATTTAAGACGTTTTGCGGAGAGATACGGCGACAGACCGGGCGACTTCTGGTATGCTTCCGTCAGAGATATATTTGAATACGTGGAGGCTTCAAAAAAACTCAGGCTTGAAGAAGGCGTGCTTACAAATCCGAGCGATAAAGATATCTTCTTTGAATATAACGGCAAAAGAGGAGTCGTACCTGCGAGGAGCAGCCTTCATATTTAGTAATGAGAGTGTTTTTTTCCGAGAAGAATCCGCCTTGCGCGGCAATGCGTGAAAAACCAAAAACAAATAAAGAAATCCCCTTACGATTGCCTTGACTTAAAGGGCGGTCATAAGGGGATTTCTTCTTTCGAATAATGTTGGAAAATACAATAAATATAGGGAAAACGCTGTTTTTTTCTTTGATGAACAACAAAAAACTTTTAAAGTGCCGAATAAATTTCCGACTTTGCCGGATTTTATTCATCGTCGTTAAGCTTGCCTGCGTCGGGGTATCTTCCGCTCAGCTTAAAGCCGTCGATCCCTGATTTACACATAGCGTGGAATATGCGGTGCTTAAGTCCTTTGTTGCCACGTTCAAGGTCGGCTAAGAGCAGCTTCATTTTCTCACGCTCCGTCGCGTGATCCTCGGGACAGGCAGAGGTAACCACGGGAAGTGCGCTTTTTCTTGCAAAATACAGCACGTCCTTCTCGGTTGCATACAGCAAAGGTCTGATTAGTGTAATCTGCCTGTTGGACAAATATGATTTTGGCGAGAAACAGCCGATCCGTCCCTCAAAGAAAAGATTCATCATAAATGTTTCTACGGCGTCGTCGTAGTGATGACCGAGAGCAACCTTATTACAGCCCGCTGCTACCGCCTCGGCGTGCAGTGAGCCTCTGCGCATTTTTGCGCAGAGGGAGCAGGGGTTGGATTCTTTCCTGACGTCGAAAATTATTTTTGCAATATCCGTCTTTACTATGCGGTATTCCACCTTGTATCTTCGGCAGAACTCCCGAACCTCGTCGAAGGACATCCCCTCAAAGCCCATATCCACGGTAATTGCTACTACCTCGTATTTTTTCGGATAAAATCTTCTCATTTCGGCAAGAGCCGCGAGCAGGGCAAGCGAGTCCTTTCCGCCGGAGACGCCGACGGCGATTTTATCGCCATCATCTATAAGATTATAATCGTCGACTGCACGGCGCACGAAGCTGAGCAGTCTTTTCATTTCATTCATAGTCAAACCTTCCGCCTCCTGCATATACTGTACTAAAACAGTTTTCGGAGGCAATTATGAGTATAAAAATATATGTTGATCAGGGTCATAATCCATCCGGCTTCAATACGGGCGCGGAGGGAAACGGCTTCTACGAGCAGGATATAACCTACGACGTGGGTGTACGTCTTTACAATCTTTTGAAAGCCAATCCCGATTTTGAGCCAAGACTGTCGCGGCCTACGCCGGAAACCATACGCGGCACCAGCAATTCAACAAGCCTTGTCGAAAGGGTGAATGAGGCAAATTCGTGGGGAGCAAATGTTTTCATTTCGCTGCACACAAACGCTGCCGCGAATTCACTCGCCTCAGGGTCAGAGGCACTGATATACAGCAGGTCAAGCACGGTAGCCTTGGGGCTTGCCGAGGATATACTTGAAGAATTGCACCTTACCACAGGCTTGCGTAATCGCGGTGTTATTGAACGTCCGGGTCTTTACGTATTGAAGAAAACACAAATGCCTGCGGTACTGGTAGAAATGGGCTTCATTTCAAATCCGTATGATGCAGAACTTATGGCTTACTCACCCCAGTTATTTGCTGACGGAATATATCGCGGCATAGTAAAATACTATTCCTGACTGAATGAGCGCAGGACTCCGCGGTACCGTGAAAAGCACGCCCTGTATCACCCCAGCGTAATGCTGTCAATTGTCAGATATTCTTCCGCGGAGGAGGTTGACGAGGCGTGAAAAACGTAGGCGGCACCGCATTCTTCGCAGTATACCTCCATGCCTTCGTCGCAGAAGCGCAGACCGAATTTGCCTTTTCCGCAGGGACAGGAAATTTTCCCTTCGGCTTCAAGCTCGCGCACGAGAAAATTGAGTGTATCGAATATCGCCGGGTCGGGTGCCGCTTCGGCTTCGCCTACATCCTTGGGATGTATATCTCCGAGCTCGTCAGCCTCAAAGGAATTCAGCACGCTCGCCAGCTCCTTTTCGCTTTTTTCGAGAGCGGAGGGAAGCTCGGACTCGTCGGCAACGAAGAATATATCCATACCGGAGAAGGGGCAGGACAGCTTGGTAGTTGCTTCGCGCGAGAGTATTTCGGGGGAGAGAGTATAGCCGTGGTCCTCCTTGCAGTACACACACGGGACGGAAAGATGGAGCTTTCCGTCTTTTTGCCGCTTGATTTCAAGGGCTGAGCCTCCGCATTCGCACCTGAGTCTGAGCATATCCGTCCGGCTTGCCAAACCGCCGATAAAGCCCACCGTCGCCGTGGCACAGTTATAGCAACGGAAGGCAACTTGATTTCTTTTTACGTCTTTTTTCATTGTTTTATACCATTTTTTGAGATTATGCGACGGTGAAATCTTTGATAATTCACTTTATTGCCTTCACGATTGTATCGGCAAATTCACAGGAACTTCTGAAATTTCTGGCAGTGATGATATTGCCGCTTTTTACAACGTCTTTGTCCTTTAGCACTGCGCCTTTGAGCTTATCTTCAAAGCCGGGGAAACAGGTTGCCTCTTTACCTTCCAGCAGACCTCTTTTGCCGAAAATCATCGGAGCGGCACAAATAGCGCACAGCAGTCCGCCTTTTGCTGTTACAGCTTCAATAATTTCGTCTGTAAGAGGATTTCCGTCAAGATTTGCGGCTCCCGGCATTCCTCCGGGGAAAATTACCGCTTCGATTTCAGAGAGGTCAAGCTCGTCCGGGATAATATCTGCTTCAACCTTTATTCCGTGAGTACCGGTGACCGTTTTCGATGTAACACCGACCGTAACCGTTTTTTTGTCTTTAAGCTCACGTCTCAAAATATCAACCGGTGTCAGTGCCTCCAGCTCCTCAAAGCCTTCTGCAAGAAGAATTGCTATCATAACTTATCCTTTCATTATCTTTATCTCTGCCTATTGAGATGTGTCTATATCAGTCGTCGCTCATTCTTGACAGCTTTTCATACCATTCGTCAAGAGTGATCAGCACCTCGCGGGGCTTTGAACCGTTAGGCGGACCGACGACTCCGATCTCCTCCATGCAGTCGATGAATTTCGCGGCTTTGCTGTATCCAATCGACATCTTTCTTTGAAGCAGGGAGGTAGCGACCTTTCTCAGGCGGATTGCCAGCTCAACGGCGTCAAGGAACTGCTGGTCACCGTAGTAACCGCATGCCGAGCCGTCGTCGCCGCCTTCGTCGTCGAGATTTTGAGCGCCGCCCTTCTTATTTCCGCACTTTTGTGCCGCCTTGTTGATCTCCGTGAAGATTTCCTCGTCGTACTGAGCGTCGGAAACCTGGTTTTTCAGGAAAGCCATAACGCTCTCAACCTCGGAGTCTGAAACGAAAGCACCCTGTACGCGGACTGGTACGGTCTTATCTACAGGTTTAAACAGCATATCTCCGTGGGGGAGCAGCTTTTCGGCTCCCGCCATCTCGAGTATGGTTCTGGAGTCAACTACCGAAGTTACCTTGCAGGAAATACGGGTGTTGATATTTGCTTTGATGGTACCGGTGATTACCTTGACATCGGGACGCTGTGTGCCGATTATCAGATGAATACCGGCAGCCCTTGCCTTTTGCGCTATTCTCATAATCAGGTCTTCCACCGGGTCCCTGACCTGCATCATCAGGTCATTAAGCTCGTCTATTACCACCACTATTTTCGGCAGGAATTCGCCGATAGACGGATCTCTCTGTTGCTTTTCATTGTAGGCGTCAACGTTTCTGAGATTGAGCTTTTCGATAACCTCAAAGCGGCGTTCCATCTCTTCAACAGCCCACATGAGTGCGCCCGCGGCTTGCTTTGCCTCCGTAATGACTGGAACAAGTAGGTGTGGAATACCGCTGTACATTTTAAATTCGACCTTCTTCGGGTCTATCATAATGAACTTGACCTGGTCGGGTCTTGCCTTGTACAGTATGCTTATCATAATCGCGTTGATTGCGACCGATTTACCCATACCGGTGGCACCGGCGATAAGCGCGTGCGGAAATTTTCCTATATCGCCGAAAACCGGGTTTCCCGCGACGTCCTTGCCTATGCAGACGAAGGTGTTTGATTTCGAACCCACAAATTCGTCACATTCGAGCAGCTCTCTCAGTCGCACGTTCGCCTTATGCTTGTTCGGAATTTCAAAGCCTATGGCTGATTTGCCGGGTATAGGCGCTTCCATTCTCACACCCTCTGCGGCAAGGTAAAGCTTTATATCGTCAAAAAGGCTGGTTATCTGGTTGACCTTTACACCCTTGGCGGGAACGACCTCATATCTGGTTATGCGCGGACCTCTGTCAACGCCTTTTATCGAAGCGGTGACGTGGAAGGAAGCCAGCGTTTCGATAATCGTCTTGGTGTTTTCCTGTATTTCGGCGGTTATGGTGTCGTCGTCTATAGCCTCTTCGAGACCGAGCAGCTCCAATGGCGGCGGCTGATAGCCTGAATAGTCTGGTTTTTTCTTCTCCGATGTATGCTTTGCTTCTTTCGCAGGCTCCGTGACAGAAGTTTTTTCGGAAATATCAAAGGGAGGACTGTCCTCGTCGCTATCGTCCGAATAGTAGATACTGTTTTCTTCGTCGGTATCGGAGTCGTACGCTTCCCGGGGTTCTTTCTCGTTTTGATTTTCTTCCGGGGAACCGTTTTTATCGTTTTCGTCTTCGAAATTCGTGTCCGAATCATCAGCGTCCAGAATACGGAAGGTGCTTCGCATTTTCACAACGTCGGGATTTTGCTTTTCGGGCGGAATCTCCGCAGTGTTCCATTCGCCGTCATCGCCCCCCGGGCAGGCTGACTCGTCGGTTATTTCCGCGTCTTCTTCGTCCTGCTCGTCATCCTCGGTAAACCCGTTTTCTTCTTCAGGATCTGCGTCGGAGTCGTTTTCGGAGCCAAATCCGAACATGGTTCTCTCTGTGATTATCGTCATCGGCTGAACTCTCTGCGGGGGTACGGGAATGCTTTCGTTGATTTCAAATACCAATCCGGGCTCGGATTCTCCGCTTGGATCTATTGACGGGAACTCTTTGAACACGGAACTGTTTGTTTCGTCAGTCTTTCCCATATCGCTTTCGGTGGAATTTTCTACGCCGAAAGTATACTCAAAGGAGTTATCCGTGCCAATGGGTGCTTCGGGTGCGCTTTCTTTCGATTCGGTGCTCGCGTCTTCGAAATACGGATTATGATCTGTACCCGATTTCCGTATAGCTTCCTCGGGCTTGTCCGATATATATCCGTAATCCGCACCTGTCGGATTTTCCGCCCCGTCAGTAGCTTCATTTTGCCCGAAGGAAAGCTCCGTATTGTATTCGCCTGTCGTGCCGAAGCCGTATTTTGTGCCGAATTCCGCGCCGTTAATGTTTATCTCAGAAGGACGATCGTCACTTTGGGCGGCACCGAGGCAGCTCTCCGTATCGTAAGCGGAGGATACGGACTTCTCCGCGCTTTGATCAACGCCGTACTCATACCGGCTTTCGTGAGGTATATCGTAGATTGTCTCTTCGCGTCGGTTTTCCTGCGGCGCGTTAGTTCCCGCCAATGCGGCTCTGGCAAATTCGGCAGCACGTCTGTAAGACGAGCCGTCCGTCGCCTTTGTTCTTCCGGTATTTTCCTCGTGCTGTGTCCCTGCGCCCATGTTTAGATAGGGATTAAAGCTGTAAGGATTCCGCCTTTGCGTATTCGTAGGCTCTGCGGAGCTCGGCACAGAGTCTTGACGTGAGACGGACGGGGTATTTCCGCCGTTTTGCGTCGCACCGTAATCACCGCTTGTACTTGCCGAAATATTCTCCCGACTAACTTTTTCCGCATCATCGCCGCCGAGGGTTATATGCGTAATCCGCGGTTCGTTCTCATGAATCTCAGGCGAGGCGGTTTGGGTAGGTGCTTCTTCTTCGTTTTTTTCGGCCGGCTCATGCTTTTTTATTGAAGCAAAATACTCCGCTTTCCTGCGTGCGAAATCCTCTTGCTTTTTCTTTCTCTCTCTTTCCTCGGCTGCAATTCGCCTCGCCCGTTCAACGTCCTCTTCGGTTATTTCTGTCAGACGCTCGGAGACCTTAGGTGCTGTCCCCGCCTTGCTCTTGGACGAGGGCTTGTTTGCCAGCTCCTCCGACATCGCCAGCTTGAAAGGATCAAAATCCGAGCTGAATACTGCGTCTGCGCTGTTGCCGTCGGCAGGTCGGCGAGGCTCGGAACTCTGCCTCTTTGGATTTGCAAATACGCTGCCTTGGCGCGCGTCGGATGTTTTTTCGGTATCGACGCCGTTAATGCCGTAGTCTGTGTATATCTTGCGCTTTTTCTCCTCTGCGACGGGAGTTTCTTGACCCTGCTCTGCGCGCCCTTTTGCCCGCTTGTTGCTTTTCAGCACGAAGAATTGATTGTCGTCCCGGGCGTTTGCGCTCTCGGTTTCCGGCTTCGGTTTAATTATGCTGCGCTCCTTGGTTTGGGCGTCCTGACCGTTCAACGCGGGAACGGTTTTCTTGTCCGAAGAAGACAAAGCTCCTCTGCTTTCTTTAATACCCAGACCGGAAATTTCTATTCTTGAAAGCCCCTCGTCCACGCTGAAAAAATCATCGTTGAGAAGCTCGCTGTTTTTCTTCTTTATGCTGTCGGATTTTTTGTTCCCGTGCTTGGAATTGTTTCCGAAAATCATTGATTGCCGTCCTTTCTGCGCTTGGTAAGCATATTTACCAAAAACGGTTCAGCACCGTTACCTTGCCGTACCGTATACTTTGCTAACGTATATTTTACCAAAAAAAAGCGGCGAATACAATAGGTTTTCGCAAAATATCTAAAAGATTTTGCAAGTGTTTAAAATATTTTCTTGACAAAAGGCGGTGTTTCTGCTAAAATATCTAAGATAATTTTTATAATGGTCGTATTATCGCCATTTTCAAGCTTGATATGGCGCGGCAGAAAGGCAAACGGTATGTATTTATACAATTCACTTACAAGACAGAAAGACGAGTTTATTCCGAGAGAAGCGGGCAAGGTCAGCATATACACCTGCGGTCCGACGGTATACCATTTTGCGCATATAGGCAATCTTCGAACCTATACCATGGAAGACGTGCTTGAAAAATATTTGTCGTATCTCGGCTACGACGTCAAAAGAGTTATGAATATAACCGACGTCGGACACCTGAGCAGCGACGCGGACACCGGCGAGGACAAAATGCTGAAGGGCGCGCGCCGTGAGCATAAGACGGTTATGCAGATAGCGGAGTTTTACACCAACGCGTTTTTTGCCGACTGTGAGAAGCTGAATATCAAGCGTCCGGAAATCGTTGAGCCTGCCACGGGATGCATCGACGAGTTTATCGCTATGATACAGACCTTGCTTGAAAAAGGCTATGCTTACGAGGCGGGAGGAAATATTTATTTTGACACCTCGAAGCTTGAAAAATATTACGTCTTCAACGATTTCAACGAGGAGGATCTTGCGGTCGGAGTCCGCGACAGCGTTGAAGAGGACGGCAACAAGAAAAATAAAACTGATTTCGTCCTTTGGTTTACGAAATCCAAGTTTGAGGACCAGGAGCTTAAATGGGATTCTCCCTTCGGAGTAGGTTATCCCGGATGGCACATTGAGTGCTCCTGCATAGCGAGAAAGCATCTCGGGGAATATCTTGATATACACTGCGGTGGTATTGACAATGCATTTCCTCACCATACCAACGAGATAGCGCAGAGCGAGTCCGCCTTTGGTCACGAATGGTGCAAATACTGGTTCCATGTTCACCACTTGAATACCAGCTCGGGTAAAATGTCAAAATCCAAGGGCGAATTCCTTACGGTGTCGCTTCTTGAAGAAAAAGGCTACTCACCCCTCGTATACCGTTTCTTCTGCATGCAGTCGCATTACAGAAAGAATCTGGTGTTCAGCTGGGAGAACCTTGACAACGCGAAGAACGCGTATGAAAAGCTGGTAGCAAAGGTTGCATCTCTCAAGCCGGATGGTAATGAGATAAACGCCGAGGCATTTGCCGAGGGCAAAAAGAAATTCACCGATGCTCTCGATAATGATTTGAACACGTCTTTGGCGGTTACCGCGCTTTACGACGTGTTTAAGATGGATACCGACGACGGCACTAAGCTGGCTCTGATACGCGACTTTGAGCGCGTGCTGGGACTGGGACTTATAGAGGCTTCGGAGAAGCTGAATTCGGAGAGCAAGGATGAGTCCTGCGACAGCGAGCTTATCGAATATATCAACGAGAGAATACTTGCGAGAAAGCAGGCAAAGAAGGAGAAAAACTTTGCGGAGGCTGACCGTATCAGAGATGAGCTGCTCGAGAGAGGCATTACGCTCATAGATACGCGAGAGGGAACGAAGTATACCGTAGAGAGGTAATATGCGCGACGTTAAAACAGGTAAAGCTCTTTATCTTGAAGGAAAATATGACGAGGCTTTGGCTTTCTTCCTGGGCGGAGCTTCGGAAGGGTGCGCGGAGTGTGCCTTTCACTATGCTTATATGAAATTGCGCGGCGTTGGCACCGCGGTTGATTTTGCCGAGGCAAGGACCTATTTCAATCTTGCATCCCACTACGTCGGCGAGGCGTGCTATAACCTCTCGGTAATGTATATGCACGGTCTGGGAACTACGCGGGATTACAAAAAATCCTTTGAGTATATGAACGACGCCGCGGATATGGGAGTCATTGAGGCACAGCTGTACCTCGGTATGGCTCATACGATAGGTTATCTAATTGAACCGAATATTATTTCGATATCCCTGATACCGTATCATACTCCGGAATTCAGAGACCGGTTTGCCATGCTGGAGGGAGAGGTTCCCGACAGCGAGGAGGATGAAGAAAAGCGTATCCGCGCGGTTCGCCTTGACCACAGGACGGCTTTCGAGTGGTTCCGCGAGTCTGCAATGCATCCGTCGGATTACGTTGAGGAGCTGTCGCAGAATGCGAAATATCTCTATGCAAGATGTTATCTTGACGGTTTGGGCGTTGATTTCAACAGAGACTGTGCAAACAGGCTGATGCTTCTTGCCGCCGCAGACGGCTCAAGGGATGCGATGACCTACCTTGAAACCGAAGCACCCTACGTGTTGGCATCGGTGGAGAATAAAGAACTGATTGAGAATATCAGAAAGGCGTATCGACTTGCTCCTCCATAATAATTTTTTGTGAGGCTTTAATGGTGATTAAAAATAAATGCTCGCTGAGCTTTTGGCTGCGTGCGGTACTGATCGCGGCTATGGTGGGTACACTGATTTTCATCTTCTACAATTCTTCACTTCCAAAGGAGCAGTCTTCTGAGCAGAGCGGAGTGGTTGAGGAGATAGTAGACGCGGTAATTCCGGATGAAGTACCTGTAAAGAACGTGATTCTGGAGAATATACGTAAGGTAGCGCATTTCAGTGAATACGGACTTCTGGGTATTGAGATTTCCGTGTATATTTTCTTTTTTATGCGAAAGAAAATTTACCTTTTTGCGCCGGCGTCGCTTTTGCTTTGTGCTCTGACGGGCTTTTTTGACGAAAGCATACAGATGCTGTCAGACAGGGGGCCTATGATTTCCGACGTGTGGATTGATATTGGCGGATTTGCTACGTTTACCTTGCTTTCTTACGCAGTGCTGTATACCGGACTTGGTATCGTAAAGCTGTGGCAAAAACATACGGAAAAGAAGACCGACGGGAGTGCAAAGAATGACGCGCCCGCCGGATAACGGAGTATATGTAAATGGTCAGAATAAAGGATGTTACGAGAGGAAGCTATGCCGCCCGTTGCGGTATAAAGAGCGGCGACGTTCTCCTCTCGGTAAACGGAAATGAGATAAACGACGTATTGGATTACAGATTTTATCTTACCGAATGTGAGGTTGAGCTTTTACTGTCACGAAAGGATAAGACCTTCGGTGCCGTTATTGAAAAGGACGAATACGACGATATAGGGCTTGAGTTTGAGACACCGCTTATGGACGAGAAGCACAGCTGTAAAAACGGTTGCATTTTCTGCTTCATAGACCAGAATCCGAAGGGGCTTAGGGATTCGCTCTATTTCAAGGACGACGATTCTCGGCTTTCGTTTATCCACGGCAACTATATCACACTTACGAATATGGACGACGCCGATATACAGAGAATCATCAAAATGAGGATTTCTCCCGTGAATATTTCGGTTCATACCACGAATCCCGAGCTTCGTGTGAAAATGATGAAAAATAAGCGCTCGGGCGACGTGCTTCGCTATCTTGACGATTTCAAGGCGGCAGGGCTTCCCATGTGCGGACAGATAGTGCTCTGTCGCGGCGTGAACGACGGCGGGGAGCTTGTCCGTACGCTTACCGATCTGTCGAAGTATTATCCCGAGATGGGCAGCGTTTCGGTAGTTCCCGCGGGACTTACCGCCCACCGGGAGGGCTTGTATCCGCTCTCCGACTTTACGAAGGAGGAGGCAGGCGAGGTTATAGATACCGTAGACCGTATAGCAGAGGAACAGCTTCGCAGATACGGCTCGCGCCAGTTCTTCTCTGCGGACGAGCTGTACCTGAAAGCGGAAAGACCGCTGCCGCCCACGGAGTATTACGAAGGTTATCCGCAGATAGAGAACGGCGTCGGGATGCTTCGCTCCTTCCTTGACGAGTTCGGCATGGCGGCAGAGGACGTTAAGGAGTTCGGCTCAAAGCTTACAAGGCCGAGATGCGTTACCGTGGCTACCGGTGCGGCGGCTTATGACTGCTTCAAAAATATGGCAGAGACTCTTGAAAAGCTGTGCCCCGAAATACGAATAAACGTAGTCAAAATTATAAATAATTTCTTTGGTCAGAGCGTTACGGTTTCCGGACTTCTGACCGGAAAGGATATTGCGGAGCAGCTGTCGGGCAGAGATTTGGGAGAGGAGCTGTTTATTTCTTCAAATTGTCTCAGACACGGTGAGGACGTTTTTCTGTGCGGAATGACCCTCGCGGAGCTTTCTTCTGCGCTCGGAGGTATAAAGATTACCGCCACAGACAGCGACGGCTACGCTTTCGTTGAAAAGCTGGTCGGGATCAAGGACTGATATTTACAGCAAACAAGTGTTCGCCGTGAGGCGATGAAAGGGAGGTTAAAATGTCAAAACCCATAGTGGCAATTGTCGGAAGGCCTAACGTCGGCAAAAGCACGCTTTTTAATAAACTTATCGGTGAACGCCGTTCAATAGTAGAGGATACGCCCGGTGTCACCCGTGACCGTATCTACGCCGAGTGCGAGTGGAACAGCCGCAGGTTTATACTTATCGACACGGGAGGTATCGAGCCGAAAAGCGACGATACCATACTGAAGCAGATGAGAACTCAGGCTGAGATTGCCGTTGCCAGCGCGGACGTTATTATTTTTATGTGCGACATCCGCGCGGGACTTCTCGCGGACGACAGGGATATTGCAATTATGCTGAAGCGGTCGGGCAAGCCCATCGTTCCGGCAGTCAACAAGATTGACCGAGTCGGCGACGTACCCTTTGAGTTTTACGAGTTTTACGAGCTGGGCTTTGAGAAAGAGCCTATCGCGCTTTCATCTCTGCATGGCTCGGGTACCGGAGATTTGCTGGATGCGGTGCTTGAGGAATGTACCTTCGACGAGTCTTGTGACGACGGAGAGGGCGTTATCAACGTTGCGGTTATAGGAAAGCCCAATGCGGGAAAATCATCGATAATAAACCGTATGTGCGGCGAGGACAGGGTTATCGTCTCGGATATAGCAGGCACGACCCGCGATGCCGTTGATACCAGAGTCGAGAATTCTCACGGAGTGTACAACTTCATCGATACCGCGGGTATACGCCGCCATTCCAAGGTCGAGGACAGAATAGAGAAATTCAGCGTGCTGAGAGCCAATATGGCTGTGGAGAGAGCAGACGTATGTCTTTTGATGATTGATGCCAAGGACGGCGTTACTCAGCAGGATGAAACGATTGCCGGCCTTGCCCACGAGGCAGGCAAGGCGGTTATTATCGTTATCAACAAATGGGACGCGGTAGAGAAGGACAACAATACCGTAAACGAGTTTACGAAGAAGGTGCGTGTTGCCCTGTCGTATATGCCTTATGCTCCCATCATTTACGTTTCAGCCCTCACAGGTCAGAGATGCGCCCACATATACGAGCTTATCAACAGCGTATATTCCGAGTCCAGACGGAGAATAACCACAGGTATGCTCAACGATTTGCTGAACGACGCCACCACCAGAGTTCAGCCCCCGTCAGACAAGGGAAAGCGGCTGAAAATATATTATATGACCCAGACCTCGGTTGCTCCGCCTACGTTCGTGGTGTTCTGCAACTCCGAGGAGCTGTTCCATTTCTCCTATCGCAGGTATCTTGAGAATTGCCTTCGGGACACCTTCGGATTTAACGGTACGCCCATTCGTATGGTGATAAGACAGAAGGGCGAGGATGCAGGAGGCTTCTGATGTTTATTGACAATATAAAAATATACGTTAAAGCCGGTGACGGCGGTAACGGTGCGGTTTCCTTCCACCGCGAGAAATACGTAGCCGCAGGCGGTCCTGACGGCGGTGACGGCGGCAGAGGTGGAAGCATCGTTTTCAGGATTGACGAGGGCGCGAATACGCTTCTCGCCTTCAGGTACAAGAGAAAATTCGTTGCCGAAAACGGTGAAAACGGCAAGGGCGGGAAAATGCACGGAAAGAACGGCTCCGACGTGATTATCAAGGTTCCTGCCGGAACGCTTATTAAGGACCCGAAAACCGGAAAAATAATATACGATATGGCGAATTCTCCCGAATACGTGCTTTGCCGAGGGGGCAGAGGCGGTTGGGGTAACCGTCATTTTGCTACTCCCACAAGACAGATTCCCAGGTTTGCAAAGAGCGGAACGAAGGGAGAGGAGCGCGAGGTGCTTCTGGAGCTGAAGATGCTGGCAGAGGTTGGACTCATAGGATTTCCGAATGTGGGAAAATCATCTATACTGTCCGAGATTTCATCTGCGAAGCCCAAAATTGCCAACTACCACTTTACTACTCTGTCGCCCAACCTGGGCGTAGTCAATATCGGAGAGGGGAAGGGCTTTCTCTGTGCCGATATCCCCGGACTTATTGAGGGAGCGTCCGAGGGCTTGGGACTGGGGCACGCCTTTTTGCGGCACGTTGACAGATGCAGATTGCTTTTGCACGTGGTTGATCTGGCAGGCACGGACGGCAGAGATCCGGTCGACGATATTGATAAAATCGATACAGAGCTGAAAAAATACTCTCCGGAGCTTTCCGAGCGTCCTCAGATAATGGTGGCAAACAAGATTGATTCTGTCGATAAGGACAGTGATATCGTAGGCAGATTTGAGGAGAAATGCCGGGAGCTTGGCAGAGAAGTAATTTACGTTTCAGCCTTCACCGGTGAAAATCTGGACGAGCTGGTAAGGAAAACCGCGGCAAAGCTCTCCGAGCTTCCTCCCCTGACCGTATACGAATCCGAGTATTCGCCGGAGGACGAGGCGATAAACAATTCCGCGAGCGTTACCGAGACCTTCGTGCGCCGCGAGAACGGAAAGTACTACGTCGAGGGCGAATGGCTATACAACTTTATGGGTCAAATCAATTTCTCCGACTACGAGTCGCTTAACTTCTTCCAGAGAGTTCTTGCAAAGAACGGTGTTTTCGATAAGCTGCGTCAGATGGGAATTGAGGAAGGGGATACGGTAAATCTGTACGACTTCGAGTTTGATTTCGTTTATTGATAAGAGCGCTTAAACAAGAAATATAAATATGATTTTTGCCGATAAAATCCGACACGGGTGCCGTGAGTGCGGTTTTGTTGAAGTAACGAAAAACGTAAACAATTATATACAAAGAGGCTAGCTTAAATTCAAAAACTTGAGCTAGCCTCTCACGCATCATTTAGCTGTTTTATTTATTTTTCGGCCATTTTCGGTTGCGCCGGGATGCGCCTGTCCCTTGCTTAGCCTATATTCTTGAGCTTTGCCGCTTTGAGGACGGCTATCTGCGTCTTGCCGTCTCTTATTTCGCCTTTCATTACCATATCCACAAGCTCTGTGAGCGGGATATATTCGACCTCGAGAAATTCATCTCTGTCGAGGTGTCTCTCACCGAAGCTGAGTCCCTCTGCCATGTACATATATATCTTCTCGTCAATCAGAGCGGGGGTCGTATCAAGACAGCCGAGGAAAGTGTACTTTTCAGCCGTGGCACCTGTTTCCTCCTTCAACTCACGCTTTGCCGCATCCAGCGGGACCTCTTCGGGTGAATCCAGTTTTCCTGCCGGTATTTCCAGGAACACTCTGCCGTGCGCGTACCTATACTGCCTTTCCATTATCACTCTTCCGTCGTCCGTCAGCGGAATTACCGCCACCGCACCCGAGTGCAGGCATATCTCTCTGTAAGACGTGTCGCCGTTTGGCAGACCGACCTTATCCTTAACTAAATGCAGAACCTTGCCGTTGTAGATTTCCTCTCTTGACAGTTGCTTTTCCCACAGCTCAGACATAACCTTTTCCTCCGGGTTTTTGTTTTAATTTTAACATTTACCTCCCCGGTTGTCAATCGGTATTTAAAAATCTATTCCGAAAGCTTGGTTGATTGCCCCGGCGACTATCGTCGCGGCGTTTTTTGTTATCTCGTTGATGTCCTTCGGCGCGACGAACATGCCTTCGCCCGGACGCTCGGCGCGCGCCTCTCCGTTTTCAACGACGAATAATCTGGAGTTGATTACGGTAGGTATTCCTATTGACATTACGGGTATTCCGAGCTCGTCTTCGGTTATTGCTCCGCGCTTGTTGCCCAGTCCGGAGCCGGGGCTGAGTCCGGTCGTTGCCAGCTGTATCGTTGTTCCCAGCCTGTCGGGTGAGCGTGAGGCGAGGGCATCCACGGCAAGAATTACGTCGGGATTTATCACGTCGCAGACTCCGCGTACAATATCCTTTGTATCAATGCCGCTTTCTGCCGTGACTCCCGGTTTTATAACCGCGATTTCCGAGCAGTCCAGACTCTCAAACATTTCGGGGTCCATACTTTTTATGTGCATGGTTGCTTTGACGCGGTCTGCACATTCGGGACCTATCGAGTCGGGCGTCAGCCCTCGGTTTCCCAGTCCCACCACGAGAAGCCTTTCGGGATTTATGCCCTCACTGTCAAACAGACGGCACAGCTCCCTTGCAATTTCGTCCTTTGCGTCGTCAATTTCGCATAGATCCATACTGTCAACTCTCGGCAGATTGAGAGTGTTGTAACAGCCTATCGGGCGTCCTATCCGGCGCGCCCCCTCCTCGGATGTTATCCTTATCCTCTCCCAAACGCCTATCGCGCCTCTTGCCTTGCTGTATTCAACACCGCTTTCGGACAGGTCCGCTCTTCGCCTTTCGCAGGCAAGGTCGCTAAGCACGTCGCAGTACTCCATGTTTTTGAAAACGTATTTGTCATTCATATCCGGAATTCCACCCTTTTTTGAATTTTCTTCTACATTATGGACTGCATTTGCGCAAAATATTCGTGAAAAAACAATCGGCAATATCCAACAAAGCGAATAATTATATTTTGTGCATTTGGACGAAAATAACTCTTAATCAGATATTATATTGAAAAAATAGGAGTTTTGTGATAAAATGTAGTGGAATATAAGTATCTTCGCACCATTTTGGAGGAAATATGAAAAGAATTATAAGTTTGATCCTGACAGTTGCGATGTTGGTCAGCTGTACTTTTGTGCTGGCAGGATGCGGTGCTCCCGCAGACGAGGGCGCGCAGATAAAAGTGTATTTGGGTAATGCGGTGTACGATTTTGACCCGTCGGATTACTACGGGGACAGCAACGCCGAGCAGCTCATGTCCCTTCTTTTTGAGCCTTTGTTTTACGTGAATGAAAAAGGCGAGCTCAAAAACGGCGCTGCACAGAATTATTGGATAGACGAGGCAGAGAATACTATTACGGTCGAGCTGCGCGAGAGCTATTGGTCGGACAACTCCAGAGTAAAGGCGGAGGATTTCGTTTACGCTTGGTGTGAGAGAATTCTTAATCCCAACAATCCCAATCCCGCTGCCGCTTTGTTCTACGATATAGAGAATGCAGCTGCGGCAAAGACCGGCGACTGCAGCCTTTCCGAGGTTGGAGTTGTTGCTACCGGTACTTATCAGCTTACGATTACCTACCGCGAGGGCGCGGATTACAACCGTTTGCTCCGCAATCTTGCATCCGTAGCGGCGTCCCCCGTTAACCAGGCGGTAGTCTCCTCGGCACCTACCTATTGGACCAAGACTATCAATAACATGGTCAGCAACGGTCCGTTCAAGGTTGCTTCCTTCGATTTTGAGGGCGGAGAGCTTAAACTTTCCAGGAATATGGGTTATCATCAGAATCCCGAAACCGTTGATTACGATAACAACGTTATTCCCGCAGACCTTTTTGCCGTATTCAGCACCGGCACGGACTCGGTTGCCGTCAGCTATGCTGATATAGAGAGCAAGACTGTCTTCGTTATGTCGGATGCATCCGTTTCGGACAGGACCGCTAACAAGAACGGCGCTTCCGTCGCCGACGACACTTCCGTATATTCCTACGTTTTCAATACAAAAAATCCCCTGTTTGCGAAGACTAACGTCAGACGTGCTTTGAGCTTGGCTATTGACCGTCAGGCTATTGCGGATGCCGTTGTTTTCGGCAAGGCTGCTAACGGATTTATTCCCGATGTATGCGGCGGCTCTGCAGAGTCACTTATCCCCGGCAGGAGCAATATTGCTACCGCACAGGCTCTTCTCAGCCAGGAGAACCTCAGCGGAATAGATAAAGCGTTTACGCTCTCTGTCAATAACGACGAAGAGAGCAAGGTGATAGCCGAGATGGTAGCTGCTTCCTGGACTCAGCTCGGATTTGATGTTACCATCGAGTATCTTGAGCCGGTTTTAAGCACGATTGCAGACATCGATATCCTTGATTCAGGCGTTCAGGTTGCTCTTAAAGAGGCGTCCTACGGAAATGCGGAATTTGACGTTCTTGCAGTTGATTGGCAGCTTTATTCGAACGATCCTTTCGTAGGTCTTGCGGCGTTCACGTCGACTCTCAGCGGATGCGGTACCGACTTTGTCAATAACGAACGCAGAGAAAACGTCGCAGGTTGGTTTAACAGCGATTACGATTTCCTCGTTACCGAGGCTATGAAGTCCAAGGGCGAGGATAGGGCAGCGCTTCTCGTTAAGGCGGAAAAGCTGCTTTGCGAGGAAGTTCCCGTATGTCCTATTCTGTTCAACCAGAGCTTCGTTTTTACCGGTTCCGAGCTTTCCGGACTGTATTTTGACGGACTCGGCAATATCTCTTTCACCTGGGCAACACTTGCCAACTATCACGATTATTTGGTGGATGTTGTGCACAAAGAGGACGAGGAGTAATTTTTCATCGCATATTTACCGATTCACCGGAACATATACTTTAAACCGTGGAAACGATGGCTTCCACGGTTTAGTATTCTTTTACAAAAATGTTGGATTTTTTCAGGACGAGGTTTTATGAAAAAAGCAAAAGATTTTTCTCTCAATAACACTATGGATATGAAAGTGTTCCTTTTATTCCTGCTTGACAATATCGGGTATCCGCTTGAGCACGATACGCTTATCGATATAGTTCGGGAGAATACGGACGAAATATCCCTTGATTACGATGAATGTCTGCGACAGCTTTGCAACTCCGAGCATATACTCTCCGATGAGGTTGACGGAATACGGTTTTATCAGATATCGGATAAAGGTAGGGCCGTTGCGTCAGAGCTGTACGATAGCCTGGATAAGAATTTCAGGGAGCGCAGCCTCCGTATTGCCATAAGGCACGTGTCACTCTCCAAAAGCGGTGCGAAAATCAATGCGTATATAACCGAATGCGAGTCGGGCAGGTATAAGGTCACTCTTGAGGCGTCGGATAAGTACGGTGAAATTATGACGACCACGGTCAGCGTCAGCTCAAAGAGTGAGGCTGAGATGATAAAAGCGAATTACGAAGCCAAGCCCGACGGTGTTTACCGCGGAGTTATGTTTTCGGTTACGGGACGGATCGGATATATCTCTTAAAATATAATTGGAGTGTTTGCACAAAAGTTATATAGTGAAAATTGTAGACTTCATTGAAAATTCTGAGAATTTGTTAATTTTTTAAAAATTTTCTCTTGACAATCAATAAAAAAAATATATAATAAATGTATAATTTAGGTGGTGATACTTATGCTCGATAACGATAGCCTCGTTTTGCTTCTCAAGAAGTGCAAAACGGGTGATGATTCCGCTTTTTCCGAGCTTGTTCATCACTATACCCCCCTGATTCGTACTCTTATATCCGCGTATTCGATGGAGGAGTCGGAGTGCTACTCCGAGGCTTGTATGTCGCTTTATAAAGCGGCGCAGAGTTTCAACTGTGAGCAGGATGCGGTTACGTTCGGTCTTTATGCGCGCATTTGCATTTCACGCAGGCTGTCTGATTTGGCAAGAGCAAGCGGAAGGGAAGAGGACAGGCTGTCTGATATGGACGTAGACAGCATTGCCGTGCCCGGAGGTATAGACTCCAGGCTGGTTGCAATGGAGGAGCGGCTTGAATTTCGTTCCCGCGCCGGCAGCTTGCTTTCGGACTACGAATATAAGGTTTTACTGATGTGGCTTGAGGGCTATAAGACTGCGGCTATTGCGTCTATGCTCGGCACCGGGTCAAAGTCGGTGGATAACGCCAAGGGTCGGATAATGAAGAAGCTCCGCGACGGATTACCTCCTCCGCGAGCTTAGAATTGTTTTATATGCCCCTGTAGCTTAAGGGAGAGCGTTGGTTTTTACAAAGGCGTCGGTTGGAATCCGTCTAAGGGCAAAAAATATACCTACAAAAGGAAGAAAGAAACATGTACCAGGACGAGACATTGAAGTGTAAAGAATGTGGCAACGATTTCGTGTTCACTGCTCGTGATCAGGAATTCTACGCATCTCAGGGTTATGAGAATAAGCCCGTAAGATGCAAGGCTTGTCGTTACGCGAGAAAGAATGCGCAGAAGGAGATGTTCCCTGCGGTTTGCGCGGAGTGCGGCAAGGAGTGCCAGGTTCCCTTCAAGCCCACCGAAGGAAAGCCTGTTTACTGCAGCGAGTGCTTTGCAGCTAAGAGAGAGTCTAACTGATCTTTCCTGAGAAAAATCCACCCTCGCAGGTGGATTTTTCTTTTACCGATTTTCAGCTAAATGATAATTTTTTTGTCGTTTTTACTGTACAAAAGAAAATATATATGGTATAATGTACTTTGATACAGAGTCAGATAAAGCAAAGACCCTTTGCGGCGGAGAATAATATGGATAAGGACAGAAAAAGTAATTTTGGTAAACAGAGCGCAGGTTTCAACCGAGATGGCAGACGGAGCTACAGAAATAATAACGGCTCTTTTAACGAAGAGGAGGAAACTAAGCTCGACGAAAATATAGTATTCGGCAGAAATTCGGTTAAGGAAGCGCTTGAGGGCGAGCGCGAAATAGAGAAGATTTACGTCGCATCAGGTGAGCGCGAGGGTTCAATAAAGCTGATAATAGGTATGGCTAAAGAGCGGGGAGTAACGTTCGTTGAATGTGAAAAAACAAAGCTTGATAAGCTGTCGCGCGGAGGAAAGCATCAAGGTGTCGTAGCGATTATTGCCGAACGCAGTTATTCCACCGTGGATGAAATTTTAGCCTATGCCGAGGAGCGGGGAGAGCCGCCGTTCGTAGTGATTTGCGACGGCATCGAAGACCCTCACAATCTCGGTGCCATTATCAGAAGTGCCGAGTGCTGCGGAGTGCACGGCGTAATTATTCCAAAACGCAGAGCGGTTGGACTTACCACCACCGTTTCAAAGGCGTCTGCGGGAGCTATTGAGTATATGCGAATAGCAAAGGTTACAAATATTGCCGCGACTTTGGACGAGCTAAAGGAAAGAGGACTTTGGATTTACGGAGCGGACATGGACGGCACCGCATATTACTCAACGGATATGAAAGGAGCGGCGGCTGTCGTTATGGGCAGTGAGGGCTTCGGTATGTCGAGGTTGGTTAAAGAGAAGTGTGATTTCATCGTATCAATACCGCTTTACGGACAAATCAACTCTATGAACGTGTCCTGTGCCACGGCGGTTATTTTGGCAGAGGTAGCAAAACAGAGAAACGGCAGGGAGGTGTAGCAGTTTGGAAAATATTGAAGATAAAATCCCCGAAACAGATGTGAAGACAGAGAGTAACCATGCACAAACTGCTGAGTCCGAGTCTGCGCCCAGAACCGCTCTGGAATTTGAATATACCGACGAGATAGGCGGACTGACTTTCAACGAGGAGGTGCCTATTGTTTCTCCTGCCGAGGCAGAGTCGGCTGCGGAAGCCTCGGTGACGGAGCCCGTAAAGCCAAAGCAGAAAAAGAAACCTGAACCTACGGTGCTTAAAGATGAGTTTGTACTGCCGGTCGGATTTCGTAGCGTGGCAAAAGCTGACGGGAGCACAGACGATGACAGCGTATACCGCGTAAAAGCGACGTATGTTCCTACTTTCACGGGTGCCGTTGATAAATACAGAATTAAGGGAGCTCCGCGCCTTGTCGATACAAATGCTCAAAAAGAAGGCTCAAACGAGAAAATCAAGCCGGTTGAAGAAAGAACATCTGCGTCAGAGCTTGATCCGACCGCTGAAATAGGCGGCAGCGGCAGGGTTGAGCGGGTAATTCTTTCCGCAGGCTCCGACAGAATAGAAGAACCAAAAGATGAGAATATAACCATTTATAAATTTAAGTCCCAAGATGAGAACGACTCCGAGAGGCATACCGTTCCAACGACAGAGGAACTGATGGCTGACATTGCCGAAAAGACCCGTCAGGAGCCTGTTACGGAGTCGGAGCAGATTGCGGAAGAGCCGGAGTTGGGAGAACGCGGGGAATATCATATGCCCGACCCAACCGAGCCGAATTCTTCGGACAGGGCATATACTTCGTCATATATGACTGCCGAAGAGGCACCTAAGGGCGCACTTACCGAAATCGATAAAAAGAATATGATTTCCGCCCCCGAACAGCGCGACGCCGTTAAAGACAGCTATCTTGATTCCCTGATTGCGGCAAGAATAAGACTTTTCACTGCCGCACTGCTCTTAGTCGGAGCTTTTTTGTTCGAGTTCTTTTCTTCGCAAATTCTGAACTTCCTGGGCTTCGGCGGCTCTGCCGTCGCAACGCTGTTGCTTGATTTTCAGATTTGCCTTTGTATGCTGCTCCTCTGCTTGCCGGAGATAATGCGGGCATTGCGTTATCTTGTGAAGGGAAATTTTGTCCCCGAGCTGATGCTACTCCTTTCCGCTGTCGCGGTTAGCTTATATACCTTAATAGCAGTCTTGACGGGTGCTTCTGTGCTGATGCACTTTTCCATACTCTTCGGTGTCCAGGTATTTATCGGAATTGTCGGATCTCTCTGTAAAATAAAGGCTGATTTTGCAGTTTTCAAGCTGGCTACTAAGAGCGAGGTAAAAAGCGTAGTCGATATAAGACGCACAAGAGACCTTCCCGGGGAGAATATTGCTCTTGACGGTGCGGTAGATGAGTTTAAATCCCTGACTGCCCGCGTTTTTGAGACCGGATGCGTAGCTGATTTTAAGAAGAATACCGAAAACAATTCGGAGAATTCGGTCAATGTTATTACCGTGCTTTCCATGAGCTTCGGAGTGGCGCTGGTTGCCGCTGTCGTGAGTTACTTTGTCAGCGGTTGGAGTCTTATCAATGCGGCAAATACGTTTGCGCTTGTCGTTCTTCTTTCGGGCCCGTCGGCATCCTTGCTTTTGCATAAATTGCCGTTTCTGCATGCGTCGCGCGAAGCAAGTGAGGATTCTTGCGGCTTTGTAGGCGAGCGGGCGATCGTAGAATGTGCCGGAGTTGACGTGCTTTGCTACAATGATACCGATGTGTTCGGTACGGAAGACGTAGGTATTCGCCAGGTTCACCTTTACGGTAAAGCGTACAATATGGCAAAAGCAATGAACGAAATGTACGCGCTGTTTTCCGTAGCAGGCGGTCCGCTAAGACATGTGTTCGCCTCAGCCCTTGACCGGAAATGCGAGCCTGCGGTTAACGTTGAGATAGAAGCCGACGGCATTTCCGGCGTGGTCAACGGTTATACCGCTTTGGCAGGTACCGAGGAGTACATGCTCCGACACGGCATAGCAGTACCAAACGCCGGAGCAAAGGTAAAGAGCGGAGCTTCGGATTCTACACGCGTTATGTACGGAGCCTCTGACGGCGAGGTATACGTAAGATTTCTTATAAGGTATTCCTTCTCCGAGGAGTTTTCCATGCTCCTTCCTCACTTGAAATCCAATAAAATCGTTCCGCTGATTTACACCTGTGACCCTAATATAAATCTTGAGCTTATCCGTGTTTTGACGTTTGGTGAGGATATAATCAGAATTAGAAAAAGAAATGTGCCGGATACCGCAGCGAAACGCTATTATCCGCATATCAGCTCCCCGGTTGTCAGCCTGGGAGATAAAACCGATATATTCGGAATGCTGACACTCGGAAAGAAGTATTGTGCCTTCCAGTCATACGCGTCGACAGCGGAGCTGATAACAGCGCTTTTGGGAGCAATAGGCGGTGTCGTTCTTTCGCTGTCAGGTATGTTTTCCGTGCCTGTCGCCGCCCTTGCCGTATGGCAGTTCGTCCTTTCGGTAGCGGTGTTCATTAAGAGCAAGCTGACCTTTAGTACGCGAAAAAAAGAAAAAGGAAACGGGTAAATGTCTGAAAATAAGAATATATCCTCCGTTTTGAAGTCGGTTACCAAGCCCGGCAGATATATCGGAGGGGAATACAACCGGGTAATGAAGGATAAGAGCCGTGTGAAGACTCGCTTTGCCTTTTGCTTCCCGGATACGTATGAAATAGGAATGTCCAATCTCGGTGTCCGTATTCTTTATGACGTGCTGAACAGAGATGAGGATATATGGTGCGAGCGCGTGTACGCACCGTGGGAGGATATGAAGAAAAAAATGGAGCAGTACTCCATTCCGCTTTCCGCTGTGGAAAGCGGCGACCCTCTGTCCGAATTCGACATTGTTGCTTTTTCGCTTCAGTACGAGCTTTGCTATACTACCGCGCTCCAGATGATAAAGCTGGCAGGCTTCCCAATGTGGGCAAAGGACAGGGGAGAGAACACGCCTATCATCGTCGGCGGCGGTCCATGCGTTTATAATTCCGAGCCTGTTGCCGATTTTTTTGACCTGATAAATGTGGGCGAGGGCGAAGAGGTTCTTCTTGAAATATGCCATCTCTATAATAAAATGAAGGAGGACGGCACGTACACCAGGCGCAGTTTTTTGCGCGAAGCGTCACATATCGAGGGCGTGTATATCCCCTCGCTATACAGCGTGTCATACAAAGAGGACGGCACGATTGAGAAAATCGAGCCTTTGTACGACGACGTCCCGAGAAAAATCAGAAAACGCATAGTCGAAGATATGGACGCGGCGCCCTATCCGGACAAGCTTATTATGCCTTATATTGAAACGGTACACGACCGCATTGTGCTTGAAGTTTACCGTGGCTGTATCAGAGGCTGCCGCTTCTGTCAGGCAGGCATGGTCTACCGTCCCGTGCGTGAGAAATCTCCGGAAACTCTTTGCAAAAATGCGAAATGCCTGTATGAGAACACGGGTTACGACGAAATATCCTTAATATCGCTTTCAATCAGCGATTATTCCAGGCTCCGCGAGCTTACCGACGGACTTCTTTCCTGGACAGATAACGCTCACGTCAGCCTGTCCCTGCCGTCATTGCGCATTGACAGCTTCTCCGAGGAGCTGATGCAGAAGGTTTCGTCGGTCCGTACCGGCGGTCTGACCTTTGCGCCCGAGGCGGGAACGCAAAGACTCCGCGACGTTATCAACAAGAATGTTTGCGAAGAGGATTTGATGCGTGCCGTGGGCATAGCCTTCCGCGGTGGCAAGAGTAACGTCAAGCTGTACTTTATGAACGGACTTCCCACCGAAACGTACGAGGATATTGAGGGGATTGCGACGTTGGCGCAAAGCGTTGTCAAGGAGTATTACAAGCTCCCAAAGGACAAGCGTCCCCGAGGTGTCAGCGTGACTATCAGCGTTTCCTGCTTCGTGCCTAAGCCCTTTACGCCCTTCCAGTGGGAGAAGCAGGATAGCTACCAGCTGCTGATGGATAAGCAGGAGCATCTGAGAAACTGTATCACGGATAAAAAAGTCCGCTATACCTACCACGATGCCAAGGTTTCCTTTATTGAGGCGGTTCTCGCCAGAGGCGACAGGAGGCTTGCGCCTGCCATCGCCTTGCTCGTCGACGAGGGAGCTATGTTCGACGCGTGGGATGAGTATTTTGACTATGACAAGTGGATGAGTGCCTTTGAGCGCTCGGGCATTGACCCGAACTACTATACGACGCGCGGCTTCGGTCTTGACGAGGTTTTGCCTTGGGATATGATAGATTGCGGCGTGACAAAAGCCTTCCTTCTTCGCGAGAGGGAGAAGGCTTATCGTGGGCAGACTACTCCATCCTGTGCCGAGCATTGCTCGGGCTGCGGAGCAAATAAACTGGGGGGCAAGAACAGATGGTGCAAATGATGCAGAATAAACCCTACCTGACCCTTAGAGTCAAGTTCAAAAAAGTCGGCTCGCTTCAATATATTTCACACCTTGATTTGGTACGCACCATGAACAAGATAATCGTCAGGGCAGGACTTCCGCTTTGGTACTCCGAGGGCTTCAATCCCAAGCCCAAGATGATATTTGCCGCTCCCTTGTCTATCGGCACGGAGAGTCTGTGCGAGTATATGGACGTTCGCCTTGTTGAGCGGGTTGAGCCCGAGGAGGCTAAAGCAAAGCTCAATGCGAATATGACAGATGAAATGCAGGTTATCGAAGCATATTATCCCGATACCAAATTGACGGATATGAAGTGGCTTTCCTATGATATTGATATCACTACCGACGGGGCGGATGAGAAGATGGCAGAGCGTTGCTCCAAGGCTCTGCTCGATGAGCGGGTTATAGTACAGAAGAAGACAAAGCCCGGCGAGCCTACCGTAACTGCAGATATCAGACCTCTGATAAAATCATGTAAGTCCGAATATAAGGACGGTGTAATACGTCTGAGCCTCGTTTTGTCGGCAGACGCTTCGGCTTTCCTGAATCCCGAATACGTCTTGAAGGCACTTCGTTCTTCTGTCGGCATACTTTCAAACCCCGACCTGACGAAAGAGTATTATTCGGTGCTTCGCACCCATGCATACCGTGAGGATATGAGCGAGTTCGTTTAAACCGAATTCTAAAAAATCGATTTCAAATTAAATCCCGAAAGCCGTCTGATATGTGACAGATTCCGTATCAGGCGGCTTTTTGCAGAGCCTGATGTGTCGGATGCGCCGTTCTTCACGCTTTCCCTCCATTCTCCGAAGGCATCCTCAGTGTTGTAGAGAAGGTCGTCGGATACGCATAAAGACAGTATCCACTCCTCCTTTCGGTACTTTTCATACAATTCGTAAATCTCGTCCTCACTGTCTTCCGTCGATGAAATTTCATCTATCAGCGCCGCCGTCTTTGCGTCGAGCAGTACAGTCGCCCCAATTACGGTCAGTATAAGAATTATCAAGGTGGATACAGACCCTATTATAGACTTCATTTTTCATCATCCTTTTTTATCGTATATATATTTCTTTCATCGTCGACGGTCAGTAAAAAAACATCATTAAAGTTGAGTTTTTCCTCGCGCAGCTTCGTTAAAAGCCATTTTTCGTCAAGACCCAGTCTTTTCAGATTTTCCGAGTAGATTCTGCCGTCTATTATCAGAGGATGCGCGATTTTGTCATCCTTTTTGAATAAAGATAGCTTTCCGTTTTGTTCAAGAATACCGTACTCTATTTCGCTTATATCTCCTATGCTTTGAGTTCGCATTTCCGTCAGAATTTCGTTTATTGAAATACGGTTTTCAGCCAGAATGTCCTGTCGTAGCTTTCCTTTATATATTATATATACCGGCGTGCCTTCGACCAGCTTTTTCACACCTGCACATCTGGTCTTGATAGCCGATATTGCAACCTCCAGTGCGCATATAAACAAAATCGGAATGATTGACGACAACAGAGGAACGCCGGGCTCGCTTATGGGTATGGATGCGATTTCCGAAATCAGAAGCGTGGATACGAGCTCGTTGACCTCCAGCTCGCCTATCTGTCTTTTTCCCATAAGCTTGAGCATTACGTTTAGTATTACGTAAATAATTATTGTTCTTACAAGAATAGCTGTCAAATTTCCACCTCCTTATCTTAGTTATTCAATAAATGATTTCAGAAAATACAAAAAAATTTTAAAAAACCCTTGACAAACGTGAAATAATTGTGTATAATACAAAAGCTCGTTGTAAAAAACGTGCATTTGATCATTGAAAATTGAACAACATGAAATTTCAAGCACTGAAAAAGTG
>CAZBQN010000020.1:0-39244 GCA_964494135.1 uncultured Ruminococcus sp.
GGGAAATAAAAAAGAGCGCAAAAAGGCAAGGCACCCGAAAAAGTGTCTTTAAGGATATTTACAAATTGGAAGAAATGTGGTATAATTTACGTGGCGCAGGGCGTCACGATATAGCCTTGCCGTTGCAGAATAAAGATAGCCTCCTCCACGGAAACAGCTCGGTGTTCCGGCGGAGTGTCGTATGAGTGAGCGTAAAGCTCGGTTTTGTAGGGCTCTTTCTTTTTCAGAATGTTGTAAATAGCTGTAAGCAACGTTCTGGCAATGGCAATGATGGCTTTTTTGTGACCTCTGCGCTTTTTCAATGCACAGTAACGGTTGTAGATTTCCGGATGCTTATTCTTGCTCTTAATAGCAGCCAAAGCGCATTGAACCAGCAATGGTTTGATATATACTCCGGCACGGCTGATGCGAGTAATTTTCTTCTTACCTGCACTTTGGTCATTTTGAGGTGTCAGTCCTGCCCAAGAGCAAAGATGCTTGGATGTTGGAAAAACTGACATATCCACGCCAATCTCGCCAATTACGGAGATTGCAGAGAAGGTCGCCATGCCGGGAACAGTACAGATAAGTTCAATTTCCGGTATATATTTCTCAGCGGTAGACAGAATAAGCGATTGCAGATTCAATTTACACAAATCCAGATTACTCATATGCTCACGGATAATACGGAGTTTTTCGGATTGCTCGCGACACATTGCACCGTCAACAGCTTCAATGATTTCTTCATCGGTTGCTTTCATACCCTTCGTTCTGAAAGCGGACACATCGGAGAGTTTCTCCGACGGATTTGCGAGGATGTGACCGATGATATTGGATGAAGCCTTGCCGAAAACGTCCGAAAAAACGCTGTCGAGTTTTAGATTGGAAACAGTTAAGCAATTTTGAGCGCGGTTCTTTTCTCCTGTGGTAAAGTTGGTGAGTTTCGTATGGTAACGAACAAGATCTCGAAGCTGACGAATATCCGCAGGAGGAATAAAACTTCCCGAAACAAGATCGTGTTTGAAAATATCCGCTATCCATTTAGCGTCTTTCTTGTCGGTTTTCTTGCCACGAATTGCTTTGACGTACTTCGGGTGTGCCAAAACGATCTTGCAATCAGTTTCAAGGATATTGTAAACAGGAATCCAATACTTTCCTGTGGATTCCATACAAACATCCTTGCAGTTGTTTGACAAAAGCCAAGATAACAGCTCACGGAGACCTTTTGTAAAGGTTGAAAAGCGTTGACTTTTGTAGGTAGTGACTTCGTTTTTAGTTGTAGCGATACAAGCGTACACAAAATCCTTGTGAACGTCTAAGCCGCAACAGATAGGGTAAACGATTTTGAGCATAATACCGTCCTCTCATATGTATTTAAGAAAACAGGCATTGACTGACAGCTCACTGAAAAACGAGTAGTTAGTCTCTCCAAAGATAAGTCTACGGGATTCACAGTCCCACAAATTTGTGCTTGAAAGAGCTGTCGGTACACATAAATATGCGGTTCAGCTTTCGCTGTGCCCATTCACCTCCACGTACTCTGTAGTGTACCTGTTTTCTCAAGCAATATTTTAACACATTTTTTAATGCTGTGTTATGGCACACGGGTTTTCATGCCTTTTTGTGCCTTGTAGCGCAGCGGAAAGGTATGGTCATAAATATGAAAAAGGTGTTTATTGACGGCAAGGCGGGAACGACCGGACTGCGCATATCCGAAAGGCTCTCAGGACGGGATGACATAGAAATAATCTCACTGTCGGAGGAGTTAAGAAAATCGTCGGATGCAAGACGTGAAATGCTCAATTCGGCAGATATCGTCTTTCTCTGCCTGCCGGACGATGCGGCAAAAGAGGCTGTTTCCATGATAACGAATGATAATGTTGTTGTCATTGACGCTTCAACTGCGCACAGAACAAACCCCGATTGGGCTTACGGTCTGCCGGAGCTGGGCACGGAGTTTGAAAATAAAATCAAAAACTCAAACAGGATCGCAGTCCCCGGATGTCACGCCAGCGGATTTATTGCACTGGTGTACCCGCTTGTAAAGGCAGGGATTTTGCCGGAGGATGCTCTGCTCTCGGTTCATTCTCTGACCGGATATTCCGGAGGAGGCAAAAAGATGATTGCGGAGTATGAATCGGAGGATAGATCTCCCCTCTTCGGAGCACCGAGGCAATACGGAATAGGGCAAATGCACAAGCATCTGCCGGAGATGACCGCCATAACCGGGCTTAAAAATCCACCCGTATTCTGCCCTATCGTCGGAGATTTTTATTCGGGCATGGAGGTAACCGTGCCATTGTTTGCTTCTCAGCTGCAATACGGAAACGCCGAAGATATTAAAAAAATATACAAGTCGCTGTACAGCACTCCGATTGTCAAGTACTGCGAGGGGTGCGACGAGGGCGGCTTCCTCTCGGCGGCAAGTCTGTCAGGCAAGGACTGTATGACTGTTGAAGTATACGGAAACGGCGACAGAATAATTCCGGTAGCCAGATACGACAATCTGGGCAAGGGCGCATCGGGCGCGGCTGTTGAATGTATGAACATAAAGCTGGGTGTTGACAAAGCGACCGGCTTGGAAATCTGATTTTTAGTGACGGAAGGATAGAAAAATGATAAAGGTAATAAGCGGCGGTGTATGCGCACCGAAAGGATTTCTCGCAAACGGATTGCACTGCGGCATCAGAAAAAATCAAACTAAGAAGGATTTGTCCCTTATTTTTTCGGAGAAGCTCGCTTCTGCGGCGGCGGTTTACACCACAAACAAGGTAAAGGGTGCACCTCTTACGGTAACGAAGAACAATATTGCAGACGGCTATGCAAAAGCAATTATATGCAACAGCGGTAACGCCAACACATGTAATGCAAACGGAATCGAGATTGCCGAGGCGATGTGTGCTCTCGCCGCAAAGGAGCTTAACACTTCGCCCGAAAACATTATCGTCGCCTCAACAGGGGTTATCGGTCAGCCTCTGGACCTGACACCTATTTCAAATTCAATGAAAGCTCTTGCACAGGGACTGACACAGGACGGAAGCCTTTCCGCGGCAGAGGGTATTATGACCACCGACACGAAGGTCAAGGAAATCGCAGTCAGCTTTACCGCCGGAGGTAAGGAATGCAGAATGGGCGGTATTGCAAAGGGCTCGGGTATGATCCACCCCAACATGGCGACCATGCTCGTATTTATCACCACCGACTGCAATATTTCCCCCGAGATGCTTAACAAGGCTCTCTCAACCGACGTAAAGAGTACCTTCAATATGGTAAGCGTGGACGGCGACACATCGACAAACGACATGGTTTCCGTGCTGGCAAACGGTATGGCAGGCAACGCGGAAATCACCTGCGAGGGCGAGGATTTCACCGAATTTATGACCGCACTCAATACCGTTACCACCGATCTGTGCAGAAAAATTGCGGCAGACGGCGAGGGCGCAACAAAGCTGCTCGAATGTAAGGTTGACGGTGCAGCCGATGAAAAAAATGCGAAGATCATTGCAAAGAGCGTCATCTGCTCCTCCCTTGTAAAGGCTGCCATGTTCGGTGCTGACGCAAACTGGGGACGCATACTGTGCGCTATCGGTTACAGCGGTGCAGAGGTCGATATAAACAAGGTAGGCGTTTCTTTCGTATCCAATGCGGGAGAAATTGAAGTTTGCAAGGGCGGCGCGGGAATCGACTTCTCCGAGGAAGTTGCGAAGAAAATTCTTCTTGAGGATGAAATTCTCATCAAGGTGACCCTGGGCGACGGAGATGCGAAGGCTACGGCGTGGGGATGCGACCTGACCTACGATTACGTAAAGATCAACGGCGATTACAGAACCTGATAACTCCGGGAGAAGAAAATGGACATTCAGATAAATAATGCACAGAGAGCCGAAATACTGACTAACGCTCTGCCCTACATACAGAAATATAACGGCAAGGTCGTAGTTATCAAATACGGCGGAAACGCCATGATTAACGAGCAGCTGAAGCTCCAGGTCATGGAGGACATAGTGCTTTTACACCTGGTAGGCGTAAAGGTAGTGCTCGTACACGGCGGCGGTCCGGAAATCACGGATATGCTGAAAAAGGTCGGCAAGGAGTCGGTCTTTGTAGACGGTCTGCGCGTGACGGACAAGGAAACGGCGGAAATCGTACAGATGGTGCTGGCAGGCAAAATTAACAAGAGCCTCATAAATCTGCTCCAGACAAAGGGCGGACGTGCCATAGGTCTTTCGGGCATTGACGGTCACATGATAAAAGCCGAGATGAAGGACGAAAGACTGGGATACGTCGGTAAGATAACAGGAGTTGACGTAACGCCTATAGACGACCTGCTCGCAGGCGGCTATATTCCCGTAATATCCACAGTAGGCTGTGACAAGCAGGGCAACGTGTACAACATAAACGCAGACACCGCGGCAGCATATATTGCGGCTGAAATGAAGGCGTACAGGCTGATAACAATGACGGATATCGAGGGAATTCTGCGAAACAAGGACGACCGCACCTCTATAATTCCCTGCCTTGATATAAATGAAACAAGAGAGCTTTTCAGCGACGGTACGATTTCGGGCGGCATGATACCTAAGGTAGAATGCTGTCTTGAAGCGATAGAGCGCGGTGTACACAAGGTAACGATACTTGACGGACGCGTCCCCCACGCACTGCTGATGGAGCTGTTCACAAACGAAGGCGCGGGCACGATGGTAGTTAAGGAAAAGGATTAACGATGGAAAATACAAAGCAAACAGACCAAAAGTACGTGGCGAACACCTACGCGCGTTTCGACCTGGAGCTTGTGTCAGGGAAAGGATCGCTCCTGTACGACAGCGACGGCAAGGAATACATCGACCTGGGCACGGGAATCGCAGTCAACACCTTCGGTGTCTGCGACAATGTGTGGCAGGAAGCCGTAACCGAGCAGATGGGAAAGCTACAGCACACGTCAAATTTGTACTACTCTGCTCCTTGCGCAAGGCTCGCAGAGCTGCTGTGCGAAAAGACGGGAGCGAAGAAGGTTTTTTTCGGAAACTCGGGTGCCGAGGCAAACGAATGCGCAATAAAGGTTGCGCGCAAATGGGCTCATGACACGAAGGGCGAGGGAGATTACAATATCATAACGCTGAAAAACAGCTTTCACGGCAGAACGATTACAACCCTGAAGGCGACGGGTCAGGATGTATTTCACACCGACTTCGGACCCTTTCCTGACGGCTTTTTATATGCCGAAGCCAACAATGCGGACAGCGTCGAGGAGCTTCTGAAGAACAACCCCTGCTGTGCGGTGATGATGGAGCCTGTTCAGGGCGAGGGCGGTGTTCTCCCCCTTGATGAAGCTTTCGTCAGGCGCGTCAAGGAGCTGTGCTTACAGTACGATGTGCTTCTGATTTTTGACGAGGTACAGACGGGTAATGGCAGATGCGGTTATCTTTACGCTTATATGGCTTACGGCGTGGAGCCGGACATCGTCACTACGGCAAAGGGACTGGGCGGCGGCTTGCCCATCGGTGCGGCGATGCTCTATGACAAGGTGGAAAACACGCTGACTAAGGGCTCCCACGGCTCCACCTTCGGCGGCAACCCATTGGCGGCGGCGGGAGCTGTCAGCATCATATCGAGAATTGACGAAAAATTGCTGGCTGAGGTACGTGGAAAGTCGAATTATATCTTTTCTGCCCTGAAAAATGCCCCGGGAATTAAAAATGTTACCGGCATGGGACTTATGCTGGGGATAGAATGTGAAGCAGATGTCAATGCGGTTATCGCAGAGTGTACAAAGCGCGGCGTGCTTCCCATCAAAGCGAAGAACAAGCTCAGACTTCTCCCGGCTCTCAATATTCCGATGGAAGAGCTGAAGCGGGCAATTAACGTCATCAAGGAAGCAGCCGCAGAGCTTGCATAATATTTACAGGCAAAAAACAATGCCACAGCTTCGTGGCGGAACGGAGATTATAATGATAAATCTTAAAGGACGGGATTTTTTAAAGCTGCTTGATTTCACTGCTCCCGAAATCGAGGGTCTTATCGACCTTGCAGCCGAGCTGAAGGCAAAGAAAAAAGCGGGTATTCCCCACCGCCTGTGCGAAGGAAAGAACATCGCGCTTATATTTGAAAAAACGAGCACGCGTACACGCTGTGCGTTTGAGGTAGCGGCGCACGACCTAGGTATGGGCGTCACATACCTTGACCCCACCGGCTCGCAGATAGGAAAAAAAGAGACTATTGCGGATACCGCGCGCGTTCTCGCCGGAATGTATGACGGAATAGAGTACCGCGGATTTGAGCAGGAAATAGTTGAAACTCTGGCAAAGTATTCCAAGGTTCCGGTCTGGAACGGTCTTACAAACGAATTTCACCCCACGCAAATTCTCGCGGATTTCCTGACGATAAAAGAGCACTTTGGCAAGCTCAAAGGCATCAATTTCGTCTATATGGGTGACGCGAGATACAATATGGGCAACTCGCTGATGGTGGGCTGTGCAAAGATGGGCTTGAACTTCACAGCCTGCGCTCCGAAAAAATACTTCCCTGCCCCGGAGCTGATCGCAGAATGCGAAAAGCTGGCAAAGGATAGCGGTGCTACGCTCCGCTTCACCGAAAGCCCCGAGGAAGCCGCAAAGGGCGCCGACGTAATATATACCGACGTCTGGGTTTCCATGGGTGAGCCGACGGAGGTTTGGGCGGAGAGAATAGGCGAGCTTTCCCCTTATGCCGTAACGAAGGATATTATGGCTATGGCTGATAAAGACGCAGTCTTTATGCACTGTCTGCCCTCTTACCATGACCTGGGCACGACCATAGGCAAGCAGGTCGGCGAGCAGTTCAACAGAGCTTATATGGAGGTTTCCGACGAGGTATTTGAGTCGGAGCAGTCCATCGTATTTGAAGAAGCCGAAAATCGCATGCATACCATCAAGGCAGTCATGGCGGCTACTCTTTAATACAATATATCTGAAAAAGCTACGAAGCAAGACTCCGTAGCTTTTTGTTTTTCCGGAATATTGACGGTAATTCCGTGATGAAAAAGGAAGAAATAATTATATATTAAATTCACCTATCAGCTTTAACCGTCTTTCCGGTATAATCTCATTTTTATCGGCGGACAGCAGGGTTTGTTTATCTACCCATTTATAATCAACTGTTTCGCCCTCTTGCAGAGTAATCGAATTCTTGGGGCAATCGGTAACTGCAAGAAAGAAAAAGTAGAGTATTCCTTTTTCGTCATCTACGTACCGCTTTATTTCTCTGATATTTTCGGTAACGATGCCGGTCTCTTCCCGCATTTCCCTGACGGCGCCTGTCATCGGGTCTTCCCCTGTCTGCACGCCTCCGCCTGCTGAAAGCTCCCACATTCCGCCGTAAATCTTTCCGGGGTCACGTTTCATAAGCAGGTACGTACCGTCGGTATGCCTGACGATTATATCGCAGGACAAAATATATATTCCTTTCGGAATCGGCTCGCCTCTGACGACGGTTACACCGTCTATTTTATTGAAATTCCGGTCATACGCATCCCAAAGCTCTGCCATAATCCCTCCGAAAATTGTTTAATTTATAATGTCTGTTTTATTTCAACACCTTGACGCCGCATTTGCTGCACCTGCGCTCACCCTTAGGATTAAATTCTCCGCATATCGGGCAAAGCCAACTCTCGCCCTCTGCCTCAATACTCACAGGGTACGGTGCGCCCATGATATGCAAGGCTTCGTCAGTGCTTTCGTAATAATCCGCGTGCTTCTCGGTTACAGAATTCAACTGATAAGCGTAAACCTTATCTTCTTCCTTGATGTAAACTGTAATTCTGACGGTGTCTTTTATGTAGTTGTCATATCTTCTTCTGAATAACCCTACTCCCCCGGCTATTGCGCGCACCGGCACACACTCTCTCATCACATATTCCACTCTGCCACAGGAGTTATTACAATCAGAAAGTCTGATTTTTTTAATCTGTCCGATACACGCAAAGACGGAAACACACGCAAGAATTACGGAAACAACAAATACCGGTATAATTGTGCTGTACAAAACTGCGGCGGTAACGGATATGGCGAGCAAACCCAAAAATATCACTGAAAGCAAAATACTGTTTCTGTATTTTTTACGGGTTATGGCAATTATTTCTTTCACGTCATAAGAGGTATCTATTCCGTTTATTTTCTTACCGTCCACAAGCGTTCCTCCCACATAATACCTGAATTGTTTGCTCGTTCTCGCAAGGGATGCTTACGCCGAATGTCATTTTCCTGCCAAAAAATCCGAGCGGTACAGAATACTCTCGTCGGAATCCTCTACCGTATCATATCTCGTTTCGTACTTAACGGATTTTACGTATTTGAAGCCGCACTTTTCAATCACACGCGCTGATTGCTTATTCCACCTGAAATGCCCTACCAGAAGAAAATCCAATTTCACCGTTTCAAACAAATACTTAATGACCGCGTTTACAGCCTCGGGCATCAAGCCCCGTCCCCAGTATTCCTTTGACAAAACGTATCCGATTTCTCTGCCGAAGATGTCTGAAAGCTCGGGATAGTTTTTCTCGCTGTACTCCTCAATTCCCAAAGAGCCGATAACCTTACCTTGATACTCCAATGCAAAGGTGCGCTTACCAGATATGAAGCTATTAAGTATCCGTTTTGACTCTTCAATATTTTTATGCGGTGTCCAACCTGCCATCTGACCTACGCCGTCAACGCCGGCGTACTCGTAAAAGTCATTCAAATCCGACTCACGCCACGGTCTGAGTATCAGTCTGTCGGTTGTCAGCACAACACCGGTTATATCAATTTCTTTGTTCATTACTAAAATCCTCAAAAGCTACGGATAAAAACCGCGGCTTTCCTTTTAATTCTCCCTGTTATCCGCTTTGCGGAAGGCGCGCAGAAGATACCTGTATATAATTCCCTGCTTGCGGTATTCATCCTTGAACATAAATATGCTGAACAGAAAAAGTATTATCGGCACGGGATTAAAACCGCCGAGGCGGAAGCACTGAACGACAAAAACGACTAATATCGCAAACAGTGCCAGGTGATAGATCGGTGCTGTCAAAAGCCAACCGCTGAGGGTGGTCACGCCGTCGCGCTCTGTCAGCTTTCCTGTGAAGTAAGTACCTACCAAAAAACCGTTGTCACGACTGGCGCCGCCGATATAAGAACAGGTTATGCGAAGCCTGTTCCCTTTTTCCTTTACGTTCATTTGCGGCTTTCCTTTGTTGCTGTTGAACTGCACGTCGCGGTTGACAAACTCGCTGTCGCGGATTGTTTCAAGCAGCTTCTCCCGAGGAAGATCGGACCTTATTTTTACGTATTTCATATTATTTCCCAAGACAAGAATATACAAGATTGCGAAGCCTGGGGTGGACGATTGCGTTAAGTCCTCCCATATGCTCGGCGTGGAACATCGCAAGACGGTTTTCCGGGTCGCAGGACATATACGATCCCTTAGCGCCGTCCCATCCGAACTCACCTACCGGAGCCAGATTGCCTGCCGAAGCCGGATTTAAATTTGCGCGTACACCGTAGCCATATCCGTAACCCTTCATATGATCCCAATCAAACGTGGGAAGAACCCTCTCGTCAAGGGCGTTTGAGCGCATAAGGTCGACACCGAACCTTGAAAGGATACGGTTACCGCTCTTACCCACTCCTCCGTTTGCAAGAGCGTCGGCAAGAAGAATCTGGTCGCTGACAGAGGAAATCAATCCCGCGCCGCCGCTCTCATATTCCGAACCCAGATTGAATTGATTTCTGTCTACCGGTATTTCAACGGCACGCTTATTTATATTGTCGTACTCGTAATGCGTGGCAAGCACATTGCGCTTTTCCTCATCCATACCAAAAGAAGTATGAGTCATACCGAGGGGATCGAATATGTTTTCCTTCATATATTTGCTAAGGGGCATTCCGCTGACCAGCTCTACAAGACCTCCGACAATGTCAAGGCAAAGACTGTACTGAAAACGGGTGCCCGGCTCAAAATCAAAGGGATCCTCCGCCATTGCCCTTACCGTCTCAAGGGTGGGACATCTGCCGCCGGTGCGTTCCTTGACTCTCCGGATACCGGGACGGTCAAGATTGTAATCAATACCTGCGGTCATAGTGAGAATATGCTGTACCAAAAGCGTATTTTTGGCAGGAATGATATCAACCGAGCCGTCTGAATTCGTCCTTTTAACCTTAATGTCCCTGAACTCGGGAAAGTAAGCGTAAAGCGGGTCGCTTGCAAGCAGCTCGCCTCGCTCAATAAGCTGTGTTGCCGCTACCGCCGTTGACACCTTGGTAACCGAATACATATGGTATAGAGCGTTATCCCTTGCCGGCGTGCGAAATCGCAGGCTGTCATATCCGCTCGTATGCCTGAATATCTCCTGGTGATCTCTGTAAATAACCGTATCGCTGCCCGGAATACCGAGCATGGGAAGATAATAGTCAAGAAATTCTCTGAGTGGCTGAAAATTCATTTTTAACTCCTTACTTTTTTAATTCCAATACCGTAACTCCCGCGTCACCCTCGCCGTAGGCTCCGTGACGGAAGCTCTGTATACGTTTATCCGACTTAAAGTACTTCCAAAGCGCTGCGCGAAGCGCACCCGTACCCTTGCCGTGAATTATCCTGACGCTGTTCACTCCGACGAGCATTGCGTCGTCAATGTATTTATCAACTGCAAACCAGGCATCGTCGCCAATCATGCCGCGCACGTCAATCTCGGGCGAGAAATCATAGCTGACGAATTTCTTCACCTTGCCCTCGCTCACCTTCGGCTTCGGGTCGTCCTTGCGGCGGAATTTGACGTCGCCCTCAATAAGGCGCAGCTTATCCTCGCTGACCTTCGTTTTCAGAATACCGGCAGTGACGGATATCAGTCCCTTCTTGTCGCCGAGGGCGGTAACGACTCCCTCCTTGCCGACGGTAACGAGATATACCTTGTCGCCGACCTTAAGGGGTCTTGGGAGACGGTAGTCGTCATCAAGCGATACCTCCTTGATATTGACGCCCTCAAAGAGCGACTCGCTCTCACCGAAGCGGCGGCGCATTTCCTCTCTGGCAGAGCTTATCATCTCGTCCCGTCTTTGGCGGTCCTCTTGCTTCTTTATAGCCTCAAGCTGAGAGAATACAAACTCGCTGGAGGCTCTGGCACTGTCCAAAATCTGCCGAGCCTTTTGCACCATTTTTTGAATTTCCAGCTCATTTTTCTCTATTTTCTTATTTAATTCTTCTTCCTTTTGAGTCTTGAACCTCTCGTATTCGACACGCAGTCTTTCTGCCTCGTCCCGTTCCTTTTCCATCTGTATGCGGTTGGTATCAAGCCTTTCAATAACGTCCTCAAAGCGTTTGTTATCGCGCTCGATAAACGCCCGGGCCCTTGATATTATCTCATCCGGAATACCCAGCTTTTCGGATATGGCAAAGGCGTTGGATTTACCCGGTGTCCCGACTACCAGCTTATAGGTGGGGCGCAAGGTTTCAACGTTAAACTCACAGGATGCGTTTTGCACCCTCTCGGTTTCAAGAGCGTAAACCTTCAATTCCGAATAGTGTGTCGTGGCAACGGTGAGCGCACCGGATTTTTGCGCCTGTTCAAGTATGGCTATTGCCAGTGCCGCACCCTCTACCGGGTCGGTACCCGAGCCCAGCTCGTCAAAGAGCACCAAAGACCGCTCTCCCATAGCACCGAGAATTTCCGACACGGTTACCATGTGGGATGAAAAGGTAGACAGCGAGGCTTCTATGCTCTGCTCGTCGCCTATGTCGACGAGAACGTCGGAAAATACTCCGACCCGCGAGCTTTCCAAGGCGGGAAGCTGAAGTCCCGACTGCGCCATAAGAGTCATAAGACCTATGGTTTTCAGCGTTACGGTCTTACCGCCGGTGTTGGGACCCGTTACGATAAGCGTGTCAAAATCCTTACCCACCGACACGTCAATGGGAACGACCTTTTCCTTTGAAATAAGCGGGTGCCTTGCCCTTTTCAGCTCAACTACCCTTTCCTTCGTGATGATGGGCTTCTCCGCTTTCATTTCTATTGCCAAGGTTGCCGAGGCAAAATAGAAAGCCAAGTCGTTTATGTTATGATAATCCGAGGCTATTGCCGACGAAAATTCGGCAACCTCGGCTGACAGCGCGGACAGTATACGCTCTATCTCGTGAGTCTCGGCACTTGAAAGCGCTTTCAGCTCGTTATTCGCCTCGACGACAGCCATAGGCTCGACGAACAGAGTGGCACCGGACGCGGAAGTATCGTGTACCAAGCCCTTCAGCTCGTTTTTGTACTCCTGCTTTACCGGAACGACGTATCGCCCGTTACGCATCGTAACGATATTCTCCTGCAAATATTTAAGGCGCACACCGCCCATATAGCTTTGCAGAGTATCTTTAATTTTGTTATTGGTCGCTCTTATCTTTCTTCTTATGTCGGCAAGCTCCGGGCTTGCTTCATCGGCTATAACGTCCTCAGAAAGAATTGAGCGAGTTATTTTCTGCTCCAAAGGCTTGTTAGTGAGCATACGTCTGAAAATATGGTCAAGACAGGTCTCAAAGAGCATATCGGTATTTATATAATCCAGCACTGCCGAAGCAGAACGCAAAAGCGACGCGATATCAAGAAGCTCGCGCGTTGACAGCACTGCTCCCTTATAAGCTCTGTCAGCCGCCTCGACGACGCCGTCACGGGCGCCGAAGGACGGATAGCCCTTGGCGTTTATCAGCCGCTTTGCGTCCTCGGTCTTGCACTGACGGTCTATGACCGTTTCGATTTCGTCAACCGGCATAAGCGACAGGGCACGTGCCTTTGCACCGTCGGTGGCGGCACAGTCGGCGAGCATCGCTTTGATTCGGTCAAACTCAAGAGTGCTGAGGGTTTTCCCGGTATATTTCATTTATCTCTTTACCTCGTTGTAAAATTCCAGAGAGCGAAAGCTCCTCTCAAGATGATTAACTATATATGACTCGCACGCCCCGGAAAACAAATCCATGTCCTCTCCGTCAAGGCTGAAGGAAAACAGCTTCTCAAGAGGACAGTATATAACGTAACAAAGCGCAACCCGCGCCCCCTCGGAGAGCAAGCGGACGATATGACTCTCGTGGTCTTGAGTGAGGGGCGTACCGCTCTGTTCCGCCTTCTTATGGCAGTCATAGCATTGAAGCGCGCCTGCCATTATATCAAAATAAAAATTTCCCGACTTACAGTCACAGCTGTGGCAACCGAGCACCGACGGCATAAAGCCGAGAACCGTACACAGCCGCATTTCAAACGCGCCCTTCACCTTGTCAAGCCCGTACTTCCCCGAAGCTATGGCGTAAAGCGTATTGAGAGTCAGGCGAAGCATATCCCCGTCGCTCTCGGCGGTGGCAACGTCGGAGAGCACCTCGACGACATAGCCCGCAAGTGCCATTCTCTCTATAGTGTCGCGCAGGCCGTAAAAGCTCTCTATCAGCTCTGCCTCGCGAATCCACAGCTTGTCCCCCCTCTCGAAAAGCACGAAGGATGAATAGCAGAATTGCCCCGTCGCCGCCAGCTTTCGGCTCTTCACCGAACGCGCCCCTTTTGCCATGGCGGAAATCAAGCCGCGCTCTGCCGTGTACAGAGTGAGCATGCAGTCGCTCTCGTTTATATCAGTCGTGCGCAGCACCAGCCCTTTTACTTCGCTTAGCATTATTCGCCGTCGTCCTCGCGAAGTCCGAAGCTGTTTATATTAAAGTCGTTTTCACGCCAGTTTTCCTTAACTCTTACATACAAATCAAGGTAAACCTTGGCGTCAAGTAGCTTTTCTATATCCTCTCTCGCGTGACTGCCTATGGTTTTTATCGTTGCGGCGTGCTTGCCTATGATAATACCCTTGTGCGATGCCTTTTCACAGTATATTTCAGCTCTGATAGACACAACTCCACGCTTCTCAGACCATTCCTCAATAGTAACGGCAGTGCCGTGAGGTATCTCCTCGTCAAGGGTGCGAAGGAGCTTTTCCCTGATTATCTCGGCGACCATTTTTCTCTCAGGCTGGTCGGTTATCATATCCTCGTCGAATATCCACTCGCCTTCAGTGAGATACTTCTCGCACTCGAAGAGCAGTATATCTACCCCTTTGCCGTTTTTGGCAGACATGGGTACTACCGCATCAAAATCAAACGCCTCTGCGTACGCAGCTATCGTTTTTGCAATATTGGCAGGACGTACCGTATCAATTTTATTGATTACCAGAATCGCGTGCATTCCGTCCTCTTTAAAGCGCCTGATGAGCTGCTCCTCGATATCTCCCACAGACTCTCTAGCCTCCACAACCAGGACGGCGTAATCGACACCGCCGAGGGTAGTTGACGCGGATTTCACCATAATATCGCCGAGTCTGTTTCTCGGCTTATGCATACCGGGGGTATCAAGAAATACGTACTGGTCCTCACCCTTCGTGAGAATACCTGTTATTCGGTTTCTGGTAGTCTGCGGCTTCTTTGATACGATAGCCACCTTCTCGCCTACTATGCTGTTGAGCAGTGTGGATTTACCGACGTTGGGGCGTCCCACTATCGCTATAAATGCAGTTCTTTTCATATCCTGTCTTTTCCGTCTTTCTTAAAACTAAAACTCAAGCTTGTCCATTATTTCGCGCTGTGCCCGGCACTGTCTTTCATCCTCCTCTGCCGACAACACGTGGTCGTAGCCCAAAAGATGCAAAGTTGAATGAACGCAGAGAAAAACCACCTCGCGCACAAAACCGTGTCCCAGCTCCTTCGCCTGCTCCCTTGCCCGTTCCAAGGAGATCACTATATCGCCGAGCAATGCCCCGTTTCCACATTCTTCCTCCGGAAAATCGCCGCCCTCGTACATAGGGAAGGACAAAACGTCGGTGGGGCTGTCTACGTCTCTGTATTTTTTGTTGAGAGTGTGAATGTATTCGTTGTCGCAAAAAGTTAGCGAAACCTCGGCATCGTAGCCGAAGTTCTCGTGCTCCAGCGTTGCAAGTATCCCGCGGCGTATTGCGGACTTCAGATAGTAATCAACCTCGAAAAACACCTTGGTTGCACTGAAGTTTATAAAAAGCTTATTAGCCACCCTTTTTTTCCCTCCTGTATTTTAAGACTTCCCTGTCCCGCTTCTGCGCTTCGCTTTTCTCGTAGCTCTCGTATGCGGATATTATTTTTCTCACCAGTCTGTGGCGGACTACGTCGCGCTCGGAGAACTCAAAAATTCCGATGCCCTCAATTCCTTTAAGTATTGACGCGGCAATTGCAAGACCGCTCTTTACCCCTCTCGGCAGGTCGGTCTGCGACATATCTCCCGTGACTACCACCTTGGAATTGTTACCGAGTCTTGTCAGAAACATTTTCATCTGCTCGGGCGTGGTATTCTGCGCTTCGTCAAGGATGATAAAGGAATCGTCAAGCGTTCTGCCTCGCATATAGGCAAGCGGAGCAATTTCTATGGTGTTACGCTCCATATAACGCTGGAAATTCTCAGCCCCGAGCATTTCATACAGCGCGTCGTAAAGCGGACGCAGATACGGGTCTATTTTGCTCTGCAGATCTCCCGGCAAAAATCCCAGTCTCTCTCCAGCTTCAACGGCAGGGCGCGTCAGGATAATTCTAGTGACGGTTTTATCGCGCAATGCCTCCACCGCCATGGCAACGGCGAGAAAGGTTTTACCCGTGCCGGCAGGTCCGAGCCCCAGCACTACCGTGTTCTGCTTTATGGAGTTTATATATTTTTTCTGGCCTATGGTTTTTGCCTTGATGGGCTTTCCTTTATTGGTGATACAGATAACGTCGGTGGAAAAATCCTCCGTGATCTCAACCGTGCCGTCACGAACCAAGCCTATGACGTATTCCACGCTCTGCTCGCTTAAAGTCTCTCCGTTTCCGACCATCAGCTTCATATATTCAAGTGCCTTTACTGCGTTATCAACGTTATCGCGCTCTCCGCTGACGACTATGGCATCTCCGCTGTCACATTCGGTATTTCTGTTGCTGACACGCACGTCAAAGGCGCGCTCAACCATTCTGACATTGACGTCAAAAGCACCGAACAAAGCGGACGTCGCCTCGTCTGACTTGGTCATTACTATTCTTTCGGTCACCTGTATCTCCTTCCCTGCCGCACGCCGCTGTTCACCGCGATTTCGGGCAGTATTTTAATCTGCATATATAGGGCTATCCGTCCCCACCGACACCGCGTATACCACGTAGGTTGTCAGCCGGTACTCATTCTCCGTCAGCTCTCCCTCGCTCCTCAGCTTCAAAAGATCACCGCCTCCGAGGAGAGTATGAAGCTGTCTGTTCATTCTCTGCTTGGCAATTTCCGCCATCTGTTCTTCCGAATAGGTCACGGAGTCGGTCCTCTTCTCTGCATACAGCGTCTCGGAAAAACCGAAGGGCAAACGGTAGCGTCCGAAAAGCACAAAGCTTTCCTCATTTTTCATTATAGCATATTCCGAGTCTGAATTTCCATATCTTTTGAAAATATTTATATTTAAATTAAAAAAATTCAGCGAGAGTTCTGCCGTATACGGCGCCGCAAGCGAAGTGACCTCCTCGCACTGCTTTACCACCGTCAATATGCTGTCTTGGCAAACGCCGATAACCTCGCCCTCGGCGTGGCACAGCTCCGCTCCGTCCGCGCCCTCGACAATACCCGAAATCAGAATATCGCCCGCCCGAACGACGTCTCCTGCCTTAACTACCGCCCTCCCTTTAGTAACAGTCACCGACTCTATGACGCAGGTACGGTCTGCAACGATATTGGTATATCCCACGCCCGCACCGTCCTCTGCGCTCTGAAGCTTCTCCCTGACGTCTACGTACGCTACCGTTCCGCGGCGGTTAATGCTTATCCAGCCTATCTTGTCGGAGGAGGAAAGAACTTCGGTTTCCACAAGGTTTTTATCCACCGTGCGCCATAGGCTACCGACTCCGAAGCCTGCCTCGCGGAGTGCCTCTTCAACCTCATATTCGGACAGATTTTCAGTACCGGAGGTGCGTACGTCCCATACTACCTCGCCCGCGAGGAAATACACGGCGAGAGATATAACCAGTGCTATAACTACCGCAATCGACCTTTTTGCTCTGCCGAGAAATCCGGGTACGCCCTTAACCTCGCCAATACTCTCGGATAGCAGCTTGCCGCCGTTTTTAAAAAAAACCTTCGAATCGGAGTATTTCATACGAATAACCGAGGGAGAGCAAATCTCGGCGCAAATACCGAGCTTCAGCAAAAGATTCAGAGCCGAAGTCATTTTTCCCTCGGATATACGAACGTCTCTGTATCCGAAAATCAGCTCGTTAATCCTAACCATATTAAAAATTCAATTCGGTGATTTTACCGAATACCTCAAGCGTTCTGTTTTCCAGCGTCAACAGCTTCAAGCCCTCGCCTCTGACCGTAAGTCTGCCTCCGTGAGAAAGCAGACATATCTCATCGTCGCAGAGCGACGCTACCGCAACTATTCCTCCTACTACCACCGCCGCACCTCTTTTATTTTTCTTCATCTGCAAGGAAAAACATGATTTTCCGAAGGAGTATTTTTTCTCACCTCCTGAGGCTTCTTTTTTTATTCTTTGCTCCCCGCCGGTCATTTTTATCCCCCCGCTCTCATAAAACTGTATTAAAAATCTATGTTAAGTGGGAGAAAATAATGACAAATACAAAAGCCTCGGAACGCAAAATCAGAGCGCGCCGCCGTTTTATATCCCCGTCTTTCATTGGTCTCGCCTCGCTGGCGGCAATAGGAGCGTATATAATTTTTCTCAGCGAAGAGGTGGGCGAGTACGTACTGGAGGGGCTTACGCTGGCCCTTGTGAGAGTAGTCCCGACCTCTCTGCCCTTCATGATAATATCCGACCTTTATATGTGCTACGGTCAGGCGGAAAACATAAAACCCTTAGGAGCGTTGTTCAGAAAAATTTTCGGAGTTTCCAAAATAGCTCTGCGCGCTTTTATTACGGGCAATATATGCGGCTTCCCGATAGGAGTGAAGGCGGTGTCAGGGCTTTACAGCGACGGAAATTTAAGGAAGGATGAAGCGGAAAGACTCTCCGCTTATTGCTCAAATCCTTCCTGCGCCTTCGTTATCGGGGCTGTGGGCGGAGGAATATTCCGGGATATGAAAATCGGTGTAATTCTGTTTGTTTCAGTCATTGCCTCAGTGCTGATATTAGGTCTTTTGACACGGGGAAAAGTCGGGAAATATGAAAATTCAGAACTTATAAACGAGCAGAATTTTAATATTGTAGGCAGTGTAACTTCGGCTGCAAGCTCATGTCTTACAGTTTGTGCGTTTATTGCGCTGTTCTCTTCAATAGGAGGAATCGTAAAAAAATACTGTGTTTTTACGCCTGTGAAATATGCCGCGCTCGCTCTGTTTGAGGTTACCGCCGGCGTAGAATTTTTTGCCACGGAGGCGCCACTTTCGCCCCTTCTTGCCCTAGCTCTTTCCAGCTTTGCCCTCAGCTTCGGCGGTATATCGGTAATGCTCCAGTCTGCTTATTTTTTACAGGGCACCGACCTCAGGCTGGGAAAATATTTTGTTCTGAAGCTGGCACAAGGTGCTATTTCCGCGCTTATCACCGCAGTACTTTACACATTGTTGACGATATAAAAGGAACAGCCTCGGCAAAAAGCCAAAGCTGTCCCCAAAACAGATTTGATATTCAGATTAAATATCTATTATCGGAGTATCGAAGCCGCCGTTTTCGTTGCCGTTTCCGTTACCGTTTTCGTTTCCGCCGCCGTTCTGACCTCCGTTATTGTTCTGCCCGTCATCCGTCGGTCCGCCGCTATTCTGAGTCGTAATCACCGCAACAGCAGTCAGTATTGAAACGAGCAATACCAGAATCACGAGAAAAAGTATTATCTTCTTCATAATTCTCTCCCTTGTTGTTATTTTGGGAAATTACTTGGAAAGTCTGTCCTCCAAAGCCTTCAGCTCATCATAAAGCTCTGCGGGAACTCTGTCGCCTACCTGAGCGTAGAACTCACGGATACCGCGGCAGTCCTCAAGCCAAAGCTCCTTATCAACCGAGAGCAGCTCTTTGAGAGTCTCGCGGGAAATGTCAAGCCCCTCAATGTTGATGTCGTCGGGATTGGGGAGATAGCCGATGGGAGTCTCCACTGCGGAAACCTTACCCTCACAGCGGGCGAGAATCCACATAAGAACGCGCATATTGTCGCCGAAGCCGGGCCAGATGAAATGACCTTCGTCATCGGTTCTGAACCAGTTAACGTGGAAAATCTTGGGGGGATTTGCAATTGCCTTACCCATATCGAGCCAGTGTGCCCAGTAGTCACCCATATCGTAGCCTACAAAGGGTCTCATAGCCATGGGGTCGCGGCGAACTACGCCGACGGCACCTGCTGCAGCCGCGGTAGTCTCGGATGCCATGATGGAGCCGATGAAGGTACCGTTCTGCCAGCTTGTGGACTGATATACGAGGGGAGCGGTCTTTGCACGTCTGCCGCCGAATACGATAGCGGAGATGGGCACGCCTGCGGGGTCGTTGAACTTATCGGAAATGCAGGGACAGTTAGCCGCAACAGCGGTAAATCTGGAGTTGGGATGCGCACCGGAGGTGTTGACCTTATCCTTCTTGTCATACTTGGTGTAATCCCACTTCTCACCCTTCCAGTTAAGGGCGTTCTTGGGAGGATTATCGTTAAGACCTTCCCACCAAACCGTGTTGTCGTCAAGGTTGTGGCAAACGTTAGTGAAGATAGCGTCACGCATACAGGTTGCAAGCGCGTTGGGGTTGGAGCGCTCGTTGGTACCGGGAGCAACGCCGAAGAAGCCGTTCTCGGGGTTGACAGCCCAAAGTCTGCCGTCCTTACCTACACGGAGCCAAGCGATGTCGTCGCCTACGCACCATACCTTATAGCCCTTCTCTCTGTAAAGAGCGGGGGGAATAAGCATGGCAAGGTTGGTCTTACCGCAAGCGGAGGGGAAAGCCGCGCAGATGTACTTAACGTCACCGTCGGGATACTCAACGCCGAGGATAAGCATATGCTCTGCCATCCAGCCCTCTTTTCTGCCGAGGTAGGATGCAATACGGAGAGCGAAGCACTTTTTACCGAGAAGAACGTTTCCGCCGTAACCGGAGTTTACAGACCAGATGGTGTTGTCCTCGGGGAAGTGACAGATGTATCTCTTCTCCTCGTCAAGGTCAGCCTTAGCGTGCAGACCCTTGATGAAGTCGGGGCTCTCACCGAGAGCTTCAAGAACGCTGCTGCCTACTCTGGTCATAATGAGCATATTAAGAACGACGTAGATAGAGTCGGTAAGCTCGATACCGTACTTGGCGAAGTCAGAGCCTACTACGGACATGGAATAAGGAATTACGTACATGGTCTTGCCGCTGTAAGAGCCTGCATAGAGCTTGGACAGCTTTGCATAGCACTCCTTGGGGTCCATCCAGTTGTTGATGTTACCTGCATCCTCTTTCTTGGAGGTACAGATAAAGGTTCTGTTCTCAACACGTGCAACGTCGTTGATCGCGGTTCTGTGAAGGTAGCAGCCGGGAAGCAAGTCCTGGTTGAGCTTTATCATCTCGCCGCTCTCGCAAGCCTTTGCACGGAGAGCCTCTGCCTGCTCATTCGAGCCGTCGATAACAACGATGTCGGCGGGCTTAACGAGATCTACCATCTCGGCAATCCACTCGTTAACAAATTTGTTTTTTGTTACATTGGTGTTCATAATTTATCTCCTTATATTTAATTACTGTCAGAATTTCGGCTACAATCAAGCCAACTTTTCACGACTACATTATACCACAAGGATTAAAGCTTTGCAATAGAAATTATAAAAGATTTTATTAAGTTTTAGTGAATTTTATAATCATTGTTGAAGACTATAAGCGGCGCTACCGACCAGGGATGGAAAAGACTCGTATTCCATTTTTGATCCTTGCCCCACGCCTCAAAAGCGGTGGTGGCACCTTCCTTTATCATATTAAGCCAGCAGCCCTCGTCCAGAGTCAGCTCCAATGCCAGCTCGCGCTTGCCGTGCTTCATAAGTCCCGCAAGTGTGAAATAGGACATATACGTACCCATAGACGTCAGACGTTTCTCTTTAATGAATTCGGCAATTCGGTCGATAAGAGCTTCGTCACCGTCGCACACACCGTACAAAAGCGGCAAAACGTTTGACTGCACGGCAGAGTGTGTGCGCGCCTCGCTGTCGCAGAACAAGCCGCGCTCCGGTGAATAAAACGCTTCAATATACGAAGCCTTTACCTTATCATACATACCCGTCACGGGCTTGCCGAGAATGGTATACGCTTCATCAAGCGAAGCAATAAAGCCAAGCCAGAAGGCGTTTATAACGTTGTGGAAGCCGTCGCAAATCGGAATATCAAGAGGAAAATCGTAGCCGTCGCGCAGATTTGCCGGCCAGTCTACCAAATTAACCTTCTCGGTCTGCCCGTGTACAAGCCCTCTGGGATCGGTAAATTTCAAAAAGTAATCGTAAACTCCGGTCAGATACGGCTCGCAGTATCTGAGAAAATCAATATCCTTGTCAAAATGATAGAGCCAAACAGCCTGTGCGGCAAGCTGGAGAGAATAATCGGCTATCTCCTGCATATGTGAACAGCAGGAAACGGTCATTATACCGGGGCAAATAAATGCGGAATTGCAGAAATCGGTCACCGCCTTTTTCATCAGCGAAGCATCCCCTGTCAATATAGCGTGTGCGCGTGCCGCAATGGAAACGTCGCCGAGATACTGCCCCTTCTCTCTGGTGGGACAGTCGACGTAGTTCTCCTGTGTTCCGTACTTGACCGTGTCAATACACAGCTCGATAACCGACCGAAGACGCGGGTCAGCGGTATCGTACCTTGCGCGCTGAGCGAAAGGATAATGACGTACGGTAAAAGCCGCCCTCATCAGCTCCGCCTGCTTCGGCATATGTATTTCCGCATATCTGAACGCCTTGTAATCGAATTGATTAAGAGTATCAGTACCTCCGGAAAGTATCCACCGCTCGTGATAAACGCAGTTGCATCGCATATCGTAGCGGACTCTTCCCTGCTCGCTAAGCTCCTCTCCGAAATACAGCTCAACTTCATCGCCGGGGTTGCCCTTGGCAGTCAGTGCAAGATAGCCAACCGCTTCCCTGCCGAAATCAAGGAAGTATCCGTAATCGGTTTTCTCGATAAGCTTCGGCAGGACGTCGTATATATCAAGCTGAGAGGTTTCCTGCTTTACCAGCTTATAATCGTTATTTTTTTTCTCCTTTGCAAATCCCCAGCCGGTGTCGTCAAAATCCGGCCGGGAGAAGCAGCACTCGGCAGCACGGCTGTCGTAGCACTCGGCAAAGGCGGTATCGTATCCCAGAACGCCCATGGCGGTGTAACCGGTATGAATGGTGCATTTCCAGCTTTCGTCAGTGACCAAAACTGTTTTGCCGTCGGCTATCAGCTCACACATAAGCATTTGCCTCAAATCACCGGATACCCACACGCGATTGATCAACCCCTGATAATAGGTATGCACGGCTATTACGTTTCGTCCCTCTTTTACAAATTCTGTGACGTCAAGCTCGTTATATCTGTAACAATTCGGGTACGAAGCGGCAGGCCCCATCGTAACAAAGCTTCCGTTTATATATAATTTGTAATAATCGTCCGCGGTGATTCTGAGAATGACTCGCTCTGCTCTCTCAAGCTCAAAGCTCTTTCTGTAAAGAATATGCCTGTTTTTCAGTTTCTCGGGATGGGTGGGCATATCGGGCTTTTCCATTTCCTTGTGGTAAACGTTGACAGGTAAAAGCTCTGCAAAATCGGGATGGGAAATATATAAGGCCTTCATATTGATTACACTCCTAAATTTTTTCTTTAAGCTGATTATACATTGTTAAGAATAAAAAAGCAATATGCGCGGTAATTTTGCAAAAAAAGATGCGGCGCTCGAAGATATAACTCAAAGAAGAAAAACGTGGGATTTCATAATTCCGACTTTTGTTACAAAGAACGACAAATCACTTTTTTATACGTCAAAATACTCGCTTCGCTTTTTGGTTGATTGTTAATATTTACCATTTTATGGCAATGTTTTTCGTTAAACTTTTCGCTTTTTTTACCCTTGATTTTGCCTGAGTGATGTGGTAAAATGTTGTTGAATTCGGAAATTTCCAATTTTAACCAATTTTAAATCAAAAAAAGGAGCAACAAAATGGAAGCAAAGGCAAAAATTCTACTATCTATGGAAAATGCGGATGAAAGGCGTCGCATTACCGAGTTTATGACAAAAAACGGCACTCACTACATAACCGAAGCCGACAACGGCGAGTGTGCCATAGGGCTGATAGCGTCGGGCGGATTCGATATTGTAATAACCGACCTGTGGCTGCCCGGTGTTGACGGCATCGGAATCATACGCGAAACCGCCAATATGACTCTGAACAAAAAACCTGCTTTTATTCTGATGTCGCCTATAAGCAAGCAGAGCATACTCGTCGAAGCATCCGAAGCAGGTGCGGATATATGTATATTAAAGCCCTTTGATCTCAATTCCCTCTCGGCACACGTGGCATCTCTCTTACGTCAGCAGAGCGGTACGAAGACCGACCGGGAAAACGGCACGCCCTCTGTGATAGATATGGAGGCACAGGTAACGAAAATCATTCATCAGCTGGGTGTTCCGGCGCATATCAAGGGTTACCAGTATCTGCGCGCGGCAATACTTATGACTATGGAGGATGCCGACGTTATCAATTCGGTAACGAAAATTCTCTACCCATCGGTAGCCAAAAAATACGGTACAACCACGTCCAGAGTAGAGAGAGCCATACGCCACGCAATTGAGGTAGCATGGGACAGAGGCGATATTGACACTCTTGACTCCTTCTTCGGTTATACAATACAAAACAGCCGCGGCAAGCCCACTAACTCGGAGTTTATCGCAATGATTGCCGACAATCTCCGTCTGAAGTACAAGTACACGACTGTTTAAAAAGCTATTCGGTTTTCAGTTATTGTAAAATCTTCTGCCCTCCATGGCGCGCATAAGCGTGACCTCGTCGGCATATTCAATATCGGCGCCGACCGGAATACCGTAGGCAAGACGGGAGGTGCGCACACCCGTTCCCTCAAGCAGGCGAACTATATACATAGCGGTAGTATCGCCCTTGGGAGTGGGGTTGGTGGCTATAATGACCTCACTGACCTCCCCGTCGGAAACCCTTGAAACGAGAGAATCAATATTCAAGTCCTTCGGAGTAACGTTATCAAGCGGAGAAAGCGCTCCGCCCAGAACGTGATACACGCCGCGGAAGCCTCGAATACGCTCCATGGTCATAACGTCCTTGGCACTCTCGACGACGCAAATCACCGACTTGTCCCTGTCAGGGGATGAGCAGATGTCGCAAAGCCCGTCAGAAGAGGACAAGCCGTGACATACCGGACATTCGTATACGTCGCGCTTGACACCGAGAATTGCGTCCGCAAATGCCAAAGCCTCCTCATCCGTGAAATTAAGAGTGGCAAAGGCATAGCGGGCAGCAGTCTTGGCACCTACGCCGGGGATTTTTCTGAATTCCTCGATAAGCCTTTGAATAGGCGCAATATATTCTGCCATGTTCTATCAGAAAAGTCCGCCGGGCATACCGGGAATATTCATACTGCCGGTAATCTTAGCCATTTCCTCGGCTGAATCGCTCTCAACCTTCTTTATAGCCTCATTGACAGCCGCAACGATAAGATCCTCAAGAGTTTCGATATCGTCAGGGTCTACTATTTCCTCAGCCAGCTTGACCGAAAGAATTTCTTTTTTACCGTTGATTTTTACGTTAACAACGCCGCCGCCCGCGGAAATATCATACTCGCGCGCTTCAAGCTCTGCCTGCTTTTCTGCCATATCCTCCTGCATTTTCTGCGCCTGCTTGAGCATCGCCTGCATATTGGATGGTCCGCCGCTGTTGGGAATTCTGACTTTCATTTCTATATTACCTTTCAATTTTTATTTGGAATTGTGAATTTGGTCTATACCGGAAATTACTTCATCGGCAAAATCTCCCGATGAACCCGCCTTAAGCGGCTCGATTATAAGCTTAACGTCAGACGGGGGAATATCCTCCATCTCACCAATGACTCCGCGAAGAAGCGCCAGGTCTGTGTCGCTCTCGGCAAGGCTCGACGCAAAAAAGGAATTCAGTCTGATGATAAAGCTGCCGTCAGGCGATCTCAGCGCAACAGACTTTGCGAATTTGACCGAAAGCGATATTTTAAGCTCGCCGATACGCTCGACGACACTCCCCCACTTTTCGTACTTGACGGGGCTTTGCGAGCGGTTGTCGGTCACGGCAGGCTCAGGCTCGCTTTCCTTTACCGGAGGCATTATTTTCACCGAGTCGGAATCGTTGACTATGACGGGCGAGGCTACACCCAGCTTCATCTTCGACAGCTCACGCTCAAGCTCATCAATTCGGAGTGCCAAAGCCTCTGTGCTCTGAGACGAGGTCGCATCGCACATTCTCGTCAGAGTTATTTCGGCAATAGAGCGCTTGGAATTGAAGGCTCTCTGCATATCAGCCATAGCCCCTTCCAAAAGCGAAACGTGGTATGCAAGGCGGGAGGCTGTAAACTCGTTGGCAAGCGGGACGAGCATCTCGTACTCCGCATCGGTAAGGTCAAGAAAGCTTTTCGCCCTGTCCGTATTTTTTACTACCATAATATCCCGATAGGAGTCAATAACCTCCTGCCAGAATACCGATATATCGCCGCTTTTCATAACGACATCACCGACGGTGGAGTACACCTCGGTGTAATTTTTGTCAAGAATTGCTCTGATAAGTCTGTACGCGCTGTACCTGTTTCCGCTGCCGACGGTCTCAAATACCAAATCCGCGGTAACCTGTCGGCGAGTGCCGGCACAGAGTTCGAGAAGACTGACCGCATCGCGCATGCCGCCTCTGGACACTCGGGCAATAACCCTGGCACCGTCATCGGTAAGGTCGATATTCTCGGCCTTTGAAATAAGGTTCAGCCTTGCTACAATATCATCCGTGGATATTCTGCGGAAGTCAAAGCGCTGACAGCGGGAAACTATCGTGGTGGGAAGCTTATGAAACTCCGTCGTCGCAAGAATGAATACGACGTACGACGGAGGCTCTTCAAGAGTTTTAAGCAAAGCGTTGAACGCAGAGCCGGACATCATATGGACCTCGTCTATAATATAGACGCGGCGTTTGAGCATAGCCGGGGTAAAGGCAATCTCATCCTTCATATCCCTGACGTTGTCTACACCGTTGTTGCTTGCGGCATCCATCTCAATTACGTCGGTGGCGGTACCCGCATCAATGCTTCTGCAAGCCTCGCACTCATTGCAGGGATTGCCGGAGCGAGGGTTAAGACAGTTCACGGCCTTTGCAAGTATTTTGGCACAGCTCGTCTTACCCGTACCGCGAGAGCCGCAGAACAGATATGCGTGAGAAAGCTTGTCGTTTGCAACCTCGTACTTGAGAATGTCCGTAATGGCGCTCTGACCGGACACATCGTCAAAGTCAACGGGACGCCACTTACGGTACAGTGCTCTGTAATCGGACATATTACCTCCGTAAAAAACAAAACGCGCGGCTGCGGTATCGCGTCCGACCGCATACGCGCATGGGTTCTATACTCAATTGTAATTCAATCCGTATGTCAAAAAGAGCCATACACCCAATCGTCGAAAATGACCTTACATACGGTAACCGCCACCTCTGCTCCGAACAGGCTTCCTCACGGCACACCCGATAAACCGCTTAATGCTGCTTGGTTCCCCACCTGACATGGTTCACAGCCTCGGATTGCGTAAGACCCATCCCTCAACGCAGAAAAATGACAGTGCAGACTACACAAGACCAGCCCTCGGAAAAGGAATGAACCCCTGCTATAGCGGATTTCAGGTACAAGGCACCGCTACCGCCCCGGCTGGTATGGCTCCGTCTGACACACGGATATTAAATTAACACTTGGTATTGTAGCATATTCTTTTAAAAAAAGCAATAGTTTTCTTTTATTTTTATTTCGACGGCTTATGCCAAACGGTAAATTCACCGTTAAATCAAGCCGGAAAGACGGTATTTTAATTTCACGGCACAAAACTAAACAACAAAGCCGCCGTTGACGTTCAGCACGGCACCGGTGATAAAGCTCGCTTCTTCACTTGCAAGAAATGCCGCCGCCGAGGCTACCTCGCAGGGCTCGCCTATACGCATAAGAGGCGTTTGTTCCGAAAGCGCATTCAAATCCTCCTCTGAAAGCGATTTATTCATATCGGTGTTTATGACACCGGGAGCTATGGCGTTTACGGTAATGCCCGAAGGTCCCAGCTCCTTTGCAAGTGCTTTGGTGAAGCCTATCAAGCCTGCCTTTGCCGCAGAATAATGAACCTCGCAGGACGAGCCGACCTCGCCCCACATGGAGGTTACGTTTATTATTCTTCCCTGTTTTCTCTTCAGCATATCCGGAATAACCGCTTTGGAATAAATGAAAGCACCGGTCAGGCTTACATCGATGCACTCATGCCACTCGTCAAGCGTCAGGTCCGTCAAAAGCGAATAAGAAGACACGGCGGCGTTATTTATAAGGCAGTCTATTCTGCCGAAGCACTCCAGCGTTTTACTGACGGCACTCACCGAAGCGTCTGCGTCCCGGGAGTCTGCCCGTATTGCAACAGCTCCGGTACTCGCGGACAAAAGCTCGGCTTGCTCACTGCTGTTTACGTAGGTAAAGGCTACCTGCCACCCATCAGAAGCAAAGCGCTCTACCATTGCGCGTCCTATTCCCCGGGCACCGCCCGTAATCAAAACAGTTTTCATAAAAACCGCCCCCTGCGCTTTTTTATTCTAATTATACCCTCACGGACAGCTTTTTGTCAACCGCCGATTGACAAAAAGAATTAAAGATTGACAAAAAGCAAAAAAATGGTTAAAATGTAACCGATTGGAGATAACAATATGATACTTATTCTTAACGATAACGCCAAAGAAGCACAGACGCTGTCGGAAATTTTCCGGCATATGGGTATACTTGCAACCGCCGCCACGACGGGAAGCTTTTACAAGGAATACTCATCAAAATACCGTGCAATACTGGTAATGGAGGAGCTGTATCTCAAAATCGACCTTGCAGGACTTTCCGACATACGTGCATACTCACAAAAGACACCGGTCTTTGCACTTCTGGACGGCTGTGAACCCCGTTGCGATGCGACGTCCGAGATGTACGACGGAACGCTCCGGATTGACGGCAACTACGTCAAGATGACAAATCGTCTGATAGACGCGGTGGAAAGGCTCGGTCTGATACCGCCGGGTTGCTATGCTCTGGCAGGCTTATACGCCGGAGCGGACAGAGAACGTGTGCTGTTTTTCGACACGCCCCTGCACTTTACGAAAACCGAGACCATGCTGCTGCGCTACCTGATGGCATCATATCCCGTGCCGCAAAGATCCGAAGACATACTGCGCTACTCCTTCAAGCCCACCAGAATGCCTGAGCCGTCAAGTATACGGACTCACATATCGGTAATAAACAAGAAATTCCGCCAAGTTACAGGTGACAATCTGATTTCCACCGCCGAGGAGGGCGGATATATCATACTTACACCTGAAATTCTCGCAAGCAGAAAATAAGTTGCGAAGCCCTGCATATAATACCTTAGCGACATTTCGCACAGAGAGGTATATATGACCGGGCTTTTTAAAAATCTTGTAAAATTCATTTCTCTCATCCTCGGGGTTGAGGAAATGCAAAACTTTCCGCCTCCCCTGTCAAAGGACGAGGAAGCACAGCTGTTCGAGCGAAAAAAAGCGGGCGACAGAAGAGCAAGAGATATCCTCATTGAAAGAAATCTGCGCCTGGTATCTCATATTATCAGAAAATATTATTCAAACTACTCACAAATCGACGAGCTGATATCCGTGGGAAGCATGGGACTTATCAAAGCGGTAGATTCTTTTAAAAGCGAATTCGGAACCCGATTCGCCACCTACGGCGCAAAATGCGTGCAGAATGAAATTCTGATGTATTTCAGAAGCAGGAAAAAATTGCAAAATGAGGTTTCGATAAACGACACGATTGATATTGACAAGGACGGCAATCCGCTTACATACATGGATATAATCAGCTCGGAGGAAGACATCGCGCACGAGCTTGACATCAAAACCCACATTGACAAGCTAAGAGAGCTGGTTGAAGGAATACTCGACGAGCGCGAAAAGGAAATAATCGTGTTGCGTTACGGTCTCAAGGGCTACCAGCCGCTGACGCAAAGAGAGGTTGCGAAGCATCTCGGTATATCGCGCTCGTACGTATCAAGAATTGAAAAAAAGGCACTCGAGGCCTTGCGCGACGCTTTCGGCGAGGCAATCCCCAGCTTTGACGAATAGTATAAAAGCAAGCGTTTTCGACAAACTATATATGCGTATGTATTTCGCGTATTCGAATATTATATTTCGGCAGAAATACAGCCGCGAATTCAGTCGGACAATGGCGGACAATGAAAAAGAAGGTCTTTTTCGACGTCCTCCCATGCTATTTCCGACACAAAAAGCAAAGGATAAAACAAATGGTACTGAACAAAATAGCTCTGATAATTGCCATCATCGGCACACTCAACTGGGGCTTGGTAGGGTTGTTCTCCTTCGACGCCGTAGCCTGGATATGCGGCGGTGCCGGAACCGTGCTCGCGAGGATTATATACACGATAGTAGCTCTGGCGGGCATTTGGTGCATATCCCTGCTTTTCCAAAGCGGTAACGAGGAGAAAATGGAAAGCAACGCCTGAGTACAAAATTTCACAGCGCTCCTGTCCTACCCTGTGTCGGACAGGAGTTTTTCTTCTCTGCGGCGTCGGCAGATTTTTTTAAACTCTGCAAATGAAGTATTATATTTAATGTTACGGTTAAATCCTTATATTATATTTAAGGAAAAATAATGCTGTCGATTTTCATCAGTTTTACTATTTCGCTTTTCTCTTAAAACGCATAAACTGTATTGAGAGGATAAAAGCCGCAAAGGTTTTTTAAAAATTCTCTCTCGGTTGTTTTAAAAAAAGGAAAAGCAGGCAAAATATATATGGACGCACCGTGCATGATGCGGCAGTGCCGTGCGGATATTCATATATTGCCGAAAGGAATGAAAAAATGAACATAAAACGCGGAGACATATACTACGCCGATCTGAGTCCCGTCATAGGAAGCGAGCAAGGCGGACTGAGACCGGTACTGATCGTACAAAACGACGTAGGAAACAGATACAGCCCCACCGTAATAGCGGCGGCAATTACGTCCAAAATGGGTAAAACCAAGCTTCCGACACACATAGACATACCCGGTCTCGAGGCCGGGCTGGCTAAGGACAGTGTAATACTGCTGGAGCAAATAAGAACTCTCGACAAAAAAAGACTTAAAGAAAAAATGGGTCACCTGGACGAAGAAACCATGCAAGGGGTCAACAATGCCATTCAGGTAAGCTTCGGTCTCGGAGGGGGCGGAGGCGGAGCAATAGGCTGATGCCGTTGCCGTATTGACAAAAGCATTCCCTTTTCAGACAAATCCGGAATATTTTATTTTTCACCGTCATAGCATCTAGTAGCTGTATAAAGAAGAAGGGTGAAAAAATGAACCAATACAAGCCTGAGGGAATGTTGATTTCCACGCACAGAAATTACGAATATATTTCATCGCTCGAAGGGCTGTCGCGGGCTCTGGAGCGAGGAATTATTCTTGAAGCACCTGCGGTGCTGTGCGACCATAATCATAATCTGCATATTGAACTCGGCTCTAAAATCAAGGCAGTTATACCGAGGGACGAGGTACAGTTTCTTCGCCGCGGAGAAGAAAACAAGGATATAGCCATACTTACACGGGTAGGAAAAACGGTATGCTTCAAGGTTATGGGCTTTGAGAAAACCGCATCCGGAGAAACGTCGGTTCTCCTGTCACGCCGTGCGGCGCAAAGCGAATGTATGCAAAATTATATTTCTACCCTGACACCGGGCGATATTATTCCGTCAAAGGTGACGCACCTCGAAAGCTTCGGAGCCTTCGTGGATATAGGATGCGGTATTACCTCGCTTATGTCCATAGACTGTATTTCCGTATCAAGAATATCCCATCCCTCTGCAAGATGTGCCGTCGGCGACAGCATTTACACGGTTGTAAAGAGTATAGACGACAGAGGCAGAATATACGTTTCCGGAAAGGAGCTTTTGGGCAGCTGGGAGGAAAACGCCGCCTGCTTTACCGAGGGGCAAACGGTCAGAGGAATTGTCAGAAGCGTAGAGGACTACGGAATTTTCGTGGAGCTGAAGCCCAATCTGGCAGGTCTTGCCGAATACCGGGACGACGTCTACCCCGGACAGACAGCGGCGGTGTACATAAAATCAATCATTCCCGAAAAGATGAAAATAAAGCTCATAATCATTGACACTCACGACCTGCCCGTCTGTGCAGAGCCGCCGGAATACTTCCTTGACGTTGACACGGTGACTCACATAGATTCCTGGCAGTATTCGCCACCCGACTGCAAGAGAGTAATCGCAAGCATTTTCTGAAAACATAAACCCGAAGCGGTGCAATGTATAAAGCCGAGCAAAGAGAAAAATCGGCTTTCATTGCACCGTTTTTGCTTTATTTCATAAAATCTCAAAGTATGTTCCACCGTGGAATTTATTTTTGGAATTCACTTTTTGCTTTATTTTTCGTTTTTCGCCTCAGCCGTTATTGCTTTTTTTGTCGGTTTGTGTTACAATCGGTTATATCTGTATTCGGTGACGGAGGACGGCATGGTACATATAGGAAACGATTGGGACAGCCTTTTGAGCGATGAGTTCGGAAAGGAATACTATTTGAAGCTTCGGGAATTTCTGAAGAAGGAATATTTTTCATGCCGCGTTTATCCGCCGATGAATGATATCTTCAACGCTTTGAAATACACTTCCTACGAAAATACGAAGGTCGTGATACTCGGACAGGATCCCTATCACGGAGCGGGGCAGGCTCACGGTCTGTGCTTTTCCGTAAAAGAGGGTACCCCTCCCCCTCCCTCGCTCAAAAATATATTCAAGGAGCTGAAAAGCGACCTGGGAATTGACGAGCCAAAGACAGGCGAGCTGACGGGCTGGGCAAAGCAGGGCGTGCTTTTGCTCAACACAACGCTGACGGTGCGTGAAGCTTCACCGCAGAGCCATAAGGGACAGGGCTGGGAAATTCTGACCGACAGAATAATAGAGCTTTTAAATGAAAAGGACAAGCCCGCGGTCTTTATGCTGTGGGGCTCCAACGCAAGAGCAAAAAAGGTTCTTATCACAAATCCAAGGCATCTTGTACTGGAATGTGCCCACCCAAGTCCTCTGTCGGCGCACGCCGGATTTTTCGGATGCAGGCACTTCTCGAAAGCAAACGATTTTTTGATTTCCAAGGGTTTTTCACCAATAGATTGGTCGGATATCAACGGTTAAATCAGCAGTCTTACCAAAAAGCCGTTTTTTTCAAGAAAACGAAAAAAACCTATTGCAAAATGCGAGAATAATATTGTATAATGTAGGAGGAAAACATATTATTGCCTTTTCTCAGGAAATCCTTGTAAAATGGGAGAACAAAACGGCGAAAAGCCGAAAGGCCGAAAGGCGGAATGGAGCAGATATGAAACTTCTCGAAGAAAGAATTTGCAAAGACGGACGAATCCTACCCGGAGACGTGCTGAAGGTGGACAGCTTCCTCAACCATCAGATTGACGTAGAGCTCTTGTCTGAGTGCGGCGCAGAGTGGCACAGACTGTTCAAAGACGATAACATAACGAAAATACTAACTATCGAGGCATCTGGTATAGGCATCGCCTGCATTGCGGCGTTGCATTTCAAGGTGCCCGTTGTTTTTGCGAAAAAGTCCAAGAGCCTTAACCTCAGCCATAACTGCTACGCAACCAAGGTGTACTCTTATACCAAGGGAATTACCTACGACGTTATGGTATCAAAGAAGTACATAAACAAAAACGACAGAATCCTTATAATTGACGACTTTCTTGCCAACGGAAGCGCGCTTCACGGTCTTATCGACATCGTTGAGCAGGCAGGGGCTACCGTTGCCGGAATAGGGATTGCAATTGAGAAAGCTTATCAGGGCGGCGGCGACGAGATACGCAAGGCGGGATATAGAATTGAGTCGCTTGCTAAAATTATTTCCATGGATCAGACAAACGGAGTAAAATTCGGCTGATATTGCTCTTTGAAAAAGGTTATCCGGGGTTAACCCCCCAGAAACATAAAAAAATTTTACGGAGGAACATTGAAATGTTCAAGAAAATTCTCGCGCTTGTGCTCACCGTATGTATGGTATGCTCGATGGGTCTGATTCTCGGCTCCTGTGGCGGTTCCGATGCCAACGGCATGAGTGACTCCCCTCTTGCCATCCCCGAAGTCAATGCCGATTTCGAGGTCGGGGACGATTTCACAATCGGATTCATCTGTCTGCACGATGAGTCATCTACCTACGACAAGAACTTCATTGAAGCAGCCGGCAGATTCCAGGAGGCTTTGGGACTTAAGAATTCTCAGGTTATCATCAAGAGAAACGTTCCCGAAACCGAGGCTTGCTACGATGCAGCGGTAGAGCTTGTAGGTATGGGTTGTGACGTAATCTTCGCCAACTCCTTCGGTCACGAGCCTTACATCGCTCGGGCTGCCGAGACTTATCCCGATGTTGAGTTCTGCCATGCTACCGGCGTTACCGCAGCGAGCAAGGGACTCAGCAACTTCCACAACGCATTCGCTTCCATCTACGAGGGCAGATATCTTGCAGGTATTGCGGCAGGTCTTAAGCTCAACGAGATGATTGAGAAAGGCGAGATAACCGCAGATCAGGCTAAGATGGGTTACGTCGGCGCTTACACCTATGCAGAGGTTATTTCCGGTTACACTTCCTTCTACCTTGGCGCAAAGTCGGTTTGCCCCACCGTTACCATGGATGTTCAGTTCACCGGTTCATGGTATGACGTAACCGCAGAGAAGAACGCTGCTGAGGCTCTCATTTCAAGAGGTTGCGTTCTTATCAGCCAGCACGCAGACTCCATGGGCGCACCCGGTGCTTGCGAGGCGGCAGGCGTTCCCAACATTTCCTACAACGGCAGCACCTACGATGCTTGCCCCGAGACATTCATCGTTTCCTCCGCTATTAACTGGACTCCCTACTACGTTTATATTACAAAGTGCATCACCGAGGGTACCGAAATCGCTACCAACTGGTGCGGCGGTATTGCAGAAGGCTCCGTAGTTCTCACCGGTATCAACCAGGACGTTGCTGCCGATGGTACTCTTGATGCCATAAAGAATGCAATAGCAGACCTCAAGGCAGGTAATGTCAAGGTATTCGATACCGACAACTTCACCGTTGGCGGACAGGCTCCCACTCACGACCTTATTTCCGACGGTTACTTCCACGAGTCCGAGACCATCTCCGCTCCAAGCTTTGATCTTAGAATTGACGGTATCACTCTTCTCAACCAGGAGTATGGTGACTGATTTTTAAATCGAGGATAGAATCCTCATTGCCGTACAGGCGGAGCTGAACCGCTCCGCCTGCTGTTGTTTTTCCTTGCAAGGACGTTGAACATTATACGGAGGAAACAAGTGGAACCTACTGTTGCTCTCGAATTAAAAAACATTTCAAAGAGCTTTGGCTCAAAGCACGCAAACAAGAACGTAAATCTTACCCTTTACAAAGGTGAAATTCTTGCGATTCTCGGCGAAAACGGAAGCGGAAAGACCTCGATGGTCAATATGGTTGCAGGAATTTACTACCCCGACGAGGGCGAAATATTCATCAATGGAAAGCCTGCCGTGATATCATCGCCGAAGGACGCTTTAAACTACAAAATAGGAATGATTCATCAGCATTTCAAGCTGGTGGACGTATTCTCAGCCAGCGAAAATATCGTACTCGGTGTTAACGACGGCAAAAAATACAAGATTTCCGAAATTGATGACAGAGTCTCGGAAATTGCGGAAAAATACGGATTTCAGCTTAATCCCAAGAAAAAGATACACGAGATGTCCGTATCCGAAAAACAGACCGTTGAGATAATCAAGGTGCTCTATCGGGGTGCCGATATACTTATTCTCGACGAGCCTACGGCGGTTCTCACTCCCCAGGAGATAGATAAGCTGTTTGATATTTTACGCCGTATGCGGGATGACGGCAAATCCATTATCATAATCACTCACAAAATGAACGAGGTAATGTCCATCTCGGACAGAGTCGCGGTAATGAGAAAGGGCGAGCATATCGCTACGGTCAATACAAGAGAAACCAACGAACGCGAGCTCACCGAGATGATGATGGGTGAAAAGGTTGAATTGAATATAAGACGCACCGTGCCCGAAAATCCCGAGGACAGGCTGGTCGTTGAAAATATATGCAGTAAAAACGACGAGGGACTTACCGTACTTGACGGCGTCAGCTTTACCGCACGCTCGGGTGAAATTCTCGGAATTGCGGGAATTGCAGGCTCGGGACAGCGTGAGCTCCTGGAATCCATAGCCGGTTTGTACCATATTGACTCGGGAAAGATTACCTACAACAATCCCGAAACCGGTATTGCCGAAAACCTCAGAGACAAGACTCCTTTACAGATAACCGAGCTGGGAGTCCGCCTCTCATTCGTCCCCGAAGACAGACTCGGCATGGGACTCGTGGGAAATATGGATATCATAGATAATATGATGCTCCGTTCATATAAGCGCGGAAAGACGTTTTTCGTTGACAGAAAGAAGCCCCACGATCTGGCTGTGGAATTGATAAAGGACCTTGACATTATTACACCCGACGAATACACGCAGGTCAGAAAGCTGTCCGGCGGTAACATTCAGAAGGTGCTCGTCGGCAGAGAAATTGCCGCGGCTCCCTCGGTATTTATGGCGGCGTACCCTGTAAGAGGACTTGACGTAAACGCTTCTTACAGCATATACAACCTTTTGAACAAGCAGAAGGAGAGCGGCGTCGCGGTAATCTTCGTCGGTGAGGACCTGGACGTGCTTATCGACCTGTGCGACAGAATTATGGTACTGTCATCGGGACAGGTGACCGGTATCGTCGATGCAAGAACGACTACGAAAGAAGAAATAGGTCTTCTGATGACGAAAACCAATGTGAAAGGAGCGGAGTGCAATGAATGAGTCGGAAAACAAGCAGCAGACAGGCGAGTGCGTGACGGAACCGAATTTGCCGGAACAGACAAGCCTTGCCGAGGACGCACCGAAAAAGCAAAAGCAGGAGCCGCTTATTCATATCACAAGGCGCGCAAATATCAATTGGAAATACACGGTCGGTATAAGGGCTTGTGCGATACTTCTTGCTTTCGTGATTATGTCCGTCCTGATAGTCATACTGGCTAAGGAAAACCCCTTCGTTACTATCGGTGCTATCTTTGAGGGCGCATTCGGCACACCGTTGCGTACATGGCTATTGTTCAGTAACACGGCAATCCTTCTCGGCATATCGCTGGCTCTGACGCCTGCGTTCAAAATGAAATTCTGGAACTGCGGCGGTGAGGGTCAGGTCATGGCAGGTGCTCTGACCTCGGCAGCACTTATGCTTTTCATCGGTAACTCCGTCCCCTTCCCCGTCCTGATTATTCTAATGCTGATATTCAGTATTCTTGCAGGTGCGATATGGGGACTTATACCTGCAATCTTCAAGGCCAAATGGAATACCAACGAGACCTTGTTCACTCTTATGATGAATTACATCGCGCTCCAATTGATTTTGTTCTTCTTAAAAATGTTCGGAGACAAACAGGGCAACCTTCCCCCAATGCCCGAATTTGCCCTGCCCCAAATGTTTGACGGTCCGTATTTTCTCAATATAGTTATCATGGCTATTATCTGTGCGGCTATGTACGTATATCTCCGTTACAGCAAGCACGGATACGAGATTTCCGTAGTCGGCGAAAGTGAAAAAACGGCAAAATATATAGGTATCAACGTACCAAAAGTAATTATAAGAACTATGCTTATATCCGGCGGTCTGTGCGGTTTCATCGGGCTTTTGTTGGTAGCCAACGGCAGCCAGTCCGTTACCTCAACAATAACCGGAGGTCAGGGCTTTACGGCAATCCTCGTGTCCTGGCTCGGCAAATTCAATCCCCTGTATATGGTGCTTACCGCATTTCTCGTCATATTTCTCCAGCGCGGCACGAGTTATATGGGCGATATATACCGTCTTGATACCTCGATAGCCGATATTTTCATCGGTATCGTTCTCCTGTTCATTATCGGCTGTGAGTTCTTTATTCACTACAAGGTTAATTTCAGAAAGAAAAATACCGACGGTAAGGCTGTAAAGGAGGATGCGAAATAATGAAATTTGTAGTCTTTTTGGTAAGTGCTATCAAGTTCGGTATGGTACTCCTGTTCGGCTCAACGGGTGAAACTATTTCGCAGAAATCAGGGCACCTGAACCTTGGTCTTCCCGGTGTTATGTGCGTGGGCACTGCTTTCGGATGTGCCGCGGAAACACTGTACTTTGACATTGCCGGAAGCAGGGCAAATATGATTTATCCGCTCGCTATTCTTATTCCGGTTATAGCAACTCTTATAGGCGGCGCGCTCATGGGGCTTCTATACTGCTTTATGACCGCTACGCTTCATGCCAATCAGAACGTAACCGGTCTTGCGATCACCACACTCGGTATCGGTATATCAGACTTTATTATAGCGAACGTAGATAACTACAAGTTCACGGCCGGTGCGAAGTTCTTTCGTATGCATCTGCCCTTTGCGGACAATCTCGGCTGGTTCGGAGAGCTGTTCTTATCATACGGTATTATGATTTATCTGGCTATAGCTGTAGCGATAGTGGCAGCCTTCGTACTTAAGAAAACAAAAGTCGGTCTCAATCTCCGTGCTGTCGGCGAAAATCCCGCGACTGCCGACGCGGCAGGTATAAACGTCACAAAGTACAGATATATTTCCACCTGCGTCGGCTGTGCGCTGGCAAGCCTCGGCGGTCTGGTATTCGTAATGGATTACCTCAACGGAAACTGGGAATACGTTATTGACGCTATCGGCTGGCTTTGCGTTGCGCTCGTTATATTTACGAACTGGAAGCCGATCCCCGGCATTTTCTGCTCCATTCTCTTCGGTGCATTCTACGTTGCCGCAGAATATATTCCCGGTATTTCTCTCGCAGTCAAGGAAATATTCAAGATGCTCCCATATCTCGTTACAATAGCGGTGCTTATCTTCACCTCTATCCGAAACAAGAAGGAAAATCAGCCTCCGGCAGGACTCGGTGTCAACTATTACAGAGAAGACAGATAAAATTAAAGATGAATTTTGCCGAAAGCAATATTCAAAAATAATATCCCGCCGTTTTAGCGTGTTATCCTTAACGGAGAACACGCAATCAAATCCGTCTTCGACGGGTGAAATCCACCAACGGTGGATGAAATCGCTATCGCGATGAAATCCTGCTTCGCAGGGTTGTATTTAGACGGATTTGATTTCATCCAAGGTCCTGCCCTTGGATTTCATTTGAGCAAAGCGAAGATTTCATCGTTGCTTGCAACGATTTCATTCAACCAACAGAAAAAGAGAGAACATTTCGGCTATAAAACCGATTTGTTCTCTCTTTCTGTCGTTTAAGGGGTTGGGCTTAGCCCGATTTGCGTTTGTCTGGACAAATGCGATGCTTGCGCTTTTGTCAAAGTACAATTTCTCCGCTAAGAACATCACGCTTTACCGGAGGGATATTTTCGTTTTCGCTCTTTTGCCGCTGTTTTTCTTTTTTTTCACAATGCTTATTTTACAATTGCAGAGAAAACGCACTTTCTCACCGCACAGCGGATGCCGTGCGGTGAGGTTTATTAAGGAAGCTTGCGAAAATACGGGAAGCTTGCGGTGTACCGATTGCTTTTTCGGCTGCACCGGGAACTTCAAGCATTATTCGTATAAAAATTTACGTTCCTCATGAGCGTTTCCAATAGCGATTGCAATAATTGCTTGTCAGATATTCTGCCGCTGTTGAGGGGTCACCTAAATCAGAGCTTGAAATGCTTGTACCGCTGGTCGCAGTGCTTGAAGTCGACCGCCACCAACCGTTCGGGTTTTCAAATGTCACGCTCGTTAGGTTGCCGCAATCCCCGAACGCATTATCCCCGATACTCGTTACGCTGTCGGGTATAGTGATGCTCGTAAGGCGACTGCACCAACGGAACGCACTAGACCCGATGCTCGTTACGCTGTCGGGTATAGTGATGCTCGTAAGGCGACTGCACCAACGGAACGCACTAGACCCGATGCTCGTTACGC
>CAZBQN010000021.1:0-34451 GCA_964494135.1 uncultured Ruminococcus sp.
CGTCGGGGTTACCTTCGTCGGGGTTACCCTCGTCGGGATTGCCCTCGTCGGGGTTGCCTTCATCGGGGTTGCCCTCGTCGGGGTTACCTTCGTCGGGGTTACCCTCGTCGGGATTGCCCTCGTCGGGGTTACCTTCATCGGGGTTGCCCTCGTCGGGGTTACCCTCATCGGGATTGCCCTCGTCGGGATTGCCTTCGTTGTTATCGTCCGTGGTGGGGTCCTTAGACCCGTCGTCGTTACTGTTAGCTTCTGTGCAAGCCGTCATAGATAAAATAAGTAAAACGGCCACAAGAATTATGGAAATTATTTTTCTCATTCCGCACTGATATATGCTTCAGCAGCCACGCCGTAGAGGTAGGTTGCCGCCGCAAGATTCTTGTCGAGTGCACCACTGGAATATATTGCTTTCAGATAGGAATTGAAGGTGAACTTCAGCACTTCGGTTTCTCCAACGGATATAACAATCTCGTCGTTGAACTTAGTGTGGTAAAGACCGCCGATTGTAAGTACGTTATTCGTGAAATCGCACTCAACTGCCTGTCCGTCTACGGTAACGGTAGGTGCTGTTTCTGATGTGATACCAATTATCAGCTTTATTTTTGCGCTCAGATTTGCTTTAACTGTTATTGTACCATCGAAGTTATTAACAACGCCCGAAGCAACAAATTCTTCATCAGTAAGTTCGATATCTTCTGTAAGTGCTCCGCTTGCATAATCAGAATGGGTAAGTGCAGCATCGATAAGGGCGAGAGCTTTCTCCTTCTGATTTTCGGTCATTTTGAGAGTTTCCAAATCGGCAGCTTCAAGCTTTGCTCTGTAAATGCTGAGGCTCACGGCTTCCGACGCTGTCAAGGCATTGCCTTCACGGTCAACGATCTGAACGGTAATTGCCTTGCTAATCAGGTGAGATGCAAGGTTTACATAGTAGGTATTTGAACCGGATACCGCATCAAATTCCTTTGTTTCACCTTCGCAGGTAAAGACAACCTTTGCGCCTGCGTTATCGTCTAACCAAGCCTGGGGAATGTTGTATGTAACTCTGATTTTGACACCGGTGTTGAGAGAAGCACCGACTGTGATGAGAGTAGGTACTTTAATAACCTTAATAGGCTGTTGTTTACTTGTATAAGTCTTGAAACGAGGACTGCTTGCATTAAACTGGATCATATTAGCCTGTTTAGAGTAAGATTTAATAACTAAATTGCCACCCTCATCAAGTTCAACAAGCCAAGATGCGTCGTCGTCAAGCGTTTCGGAAAGTTTTAAATCCGAGCCGTTAAGCGCAATGTAGTTATTTCCGTTTTTGAACGCAAACGTGCCACTTTGATTTCCTTCTACAACGGTAATGAGGAACGTTCCTGCGGGAACATCCGTGTACTTCGCAGCTGTTCCGTATTTTGCACTGCTTCCAAACTCTGAGAGTTCATACTTCGTTCCGTCAGACATGGAGCCTGTGAAAATAACAATATCACCGACCTTGAAGGGGATAACAGGCTCTGCTTTGCCGCACATTGTACAAGAGCCGTTTTCATAGATATGGTCAATAATTGCAACAGTTTCTTGTGCTACCAGCACTTCGCCGCAAACCGAGCAGTGAGAGCCTTCGGTAAGACCTGTTGCTTCACAGGTAGCCGCAACTGCCGCGTCAACAACTTCGGTGTGACCGGGAGCGGCGGTAACCTCGTCTTCGCCGATTTCACCGCAGATTTCACAAACCTGAGCGACCACTCTATCCGTCGTGCAGTCGCCTTCAACCTTTACATCGCCGCAACCCAAACGTGCTCTGTGCAAAGACTTACTTCGCAAACGTCGCATACGTTGTTACCGTCTTCATCTTTGTGGCCGGTTGCAGGGATTGTTGCTTGCGCCTCAAGGATTTCTCCGCAGTCGGAGCATTTCGAACCGGCAGTAATGCCGTCTTCGGTACAGGTTGCCGCTTTAGCCTCGCCGATTGCTTCAGTGTTGGCGTGAGAACAAACCTCGTACGTGATTTCAATTGAGGACAGATAAGCTGCACCGCCTGTAACGACAATTGCAAAGTATCTATCTGTAGTGTCAAACTCCCAAGTAGCACCTGATGTGGTAACATTTTTTGAAGTAGCACTTGATGTATCAGGAGTTGAATTCTTATTATAAGGCGTAGCTGAAGTCAAAACGTAAAAATCGCGGTATGTTGTTTTCTGCGCAGTCAAAGTTATTGAAACAATCTTGCCCGGGAGAGCATCAGTATTGAATATACAGTATCCATTATTTTGGGAAACATTAATCTGGATAGAAGAAGCTGTTATCGCATATATATAGCCGGAACCTTTAATCGTTTCTCCCGTAGTAGCCGTATCAGACCAATCATACCAACCATAATTTCCGCTTACTTCTCCGAATGATTCTCTGTCTATCGTAATTGTTGCAGGCTGTTTTTCACCACATTCTGTGCATACGCCATTTTCGAAATTGTGACCGGTTGCAGGGATTACTGTTTGCGCCTCAAGGGTTACTCCGCATTCGGAACATTTTAAGCCTGCTGTAATACCGTCTTCGGTACAAGTTGCTTCTTTAGCTTCGCCGATTGGTTCATTGATGTCGTGAGGACATTCGGACGGTACTTCACCGCCGGTTTCAACTGATGCATAAGTAACGGTAACGCCTTCAATACGAGTTTGAGCAGTTGTTGTGAAAACAACAGAATTCGTGCTATTATTACTATCTGCTGTCCATTTAGTGCCGCTGATTGTTCCGCTATCAGGTGTCACTTTTGAAAGTGTGTACGTTCCGTTCATCGTAAACTGGATAGTTTTGATTTCATATCCATCTGGAACAGAAACAGTCATTGAGTTAGTCACCGAAGCTGTTCCGTAGAAACGGACACAGGTACTATCCCATCGAGGAGAAGTGGTATGGGTGTTCTTTTCAAACACAACAGACACATCGGTTGTTTCATCGGAAAAAGGAATCGAATCCATATTTGTTCCAGATCCTCCACTAAATCCGATCGTAACAGAATTTTCCGCCGCCCCTGCGGTAAGTACGAACACCGATGTCAACGTTGCTATCAATAGCACAACGAGGACTAGCGGTGTCAACGTTTTGAGTAGTTTGTTCTTCATTTTTTGTCCCTCTCCTGATTTTTTATTTTTTAAATAATAATAGGAAAAACTGTATAAATGTCACTATGCTATACTATAGCACTTTGACAAATAAAAGTCAATATTTAAACAAAAATAAAAGTATTTTTTGTCATATTTTATACAAAACAAATCTGACATTCAAAGATTTTATATAAATGCACAAAAAGACGTATCAAAGCACCTCGTTTTTTACAAGACGTGTGACACGGCTCTTCTTTTTTTACATATTATTACGAGAAATTATAGTCGGGATGCACTTTCTCACCGCTGACGGAAGACTCGACGATTGCAAGACATGCGGCAATCGTCTTTGCGCCCTCGTACACGCTCATCTCGATGGGCTTATCTTCAAGCAGAGCTGTCGCAAAGGCGGCATACTCCTCTTTTGCGTTGTGGTTATTAAGCTTAACATCAACGATCTGCACAGGCTTTGTATTACCGTTCTCATCAGTCTCGTAGAATTCCATAGTAGGAGAAGTGTTATCGAAAATAAGCGTACCCTTGGTACCGTAGAGGAGCGTTCTCATAGTATACGGACGCTTGCAACCGGTGGACACGAACACTTTTCCGGCAATATTTCCCGGGAATTTGAGCAGGGCTATGGTAGCATCATCGTATGTAACGTCGGGCAGGAGCTTATGCGTTCCGTAAGCGAAAACCTCGGTGGGGTCCTCTCCTACAATCCAGCGGAGCAGGTCGACTGCGTGACAGCCGCCGCCTACAACACCGTGACGGACAGGGTCTGAACGCCAGTTCTTGGGATCTTTGTCAAACATGTGCTTGTAGTCGTGAGCATACTCGGACTCGACGAAATAAAGCTCACCTATCCTGCCGGCGTCGTAAAGCTCCTTTGCCTTAATGAACGCGGGGGTGAAGCGGCAAATCTGACCGACCATAAAACGGCACTCGGGATGAGCCTCAACAGCTCTGACTATTGCATCGATATCCTCTCTTACCAGTGCCAGAGGCTTTTCGCACATTATATTCTTTCCGGCGTCGAGAAGCTTCTCGACCATCTCTCTGTGAAGCTGGTCGGGAGTTGCGATGATAACCGTGTTTATTTCCTTATTATTCACGATATCCATATAATCGGTAGTTTGCTTTTCCACGGGAATATTATTCTCTTCTCCGACCTTGCGAAGTCGCTCGACATCCGTGTCGCAAATCGCGCCTATCTCGGAGCCGAATTCCATAGCACCCTTCAAATGAAGAGCACCCATACCAAGACCGATAACAGCAGTAACAAGTTTTTTCATAAAAGTCACATCCTTTACGTTTTTATTGTTTGTTATCATTATACCAACTGACTGCTTTTCGGGAAATGAATAATCGGTCAAAGTTAATGAAAATTTGATAAATATTTATTTCTCACCGCCTCCGCAAAAAACGGGGAGGGCAACTCGTCGGATTATTTTTTTCATATTGAAAAAACAAAAGCAATATGCTATAATATACGCAAAACAACCGTCGTATAACGCTGAAATCCGCATAAAACAGAAAGGAAACCGAGAAAAATGGAAAATCAGAGGCTAAGTGATATTCTGCATACTTTTTATCAAATTTCGGGTATGGAAATATCTGTCACCGACCGCAATCTCCACCCTCTGGCAGGCTTCCGGTATCAGGGAGACAGCTTTTGCTCGCTGATACACAAATCCGCGGGATGCCTCGAATGCTGCCGCACCTCTGACAGGAACAACATCACGGCTCTCGAGAAGCAAAGAAGCGGTCATATATGCCTCTGCCCTTTCGGAATTACCGAAGCCTTTATCCCCCTCTGTTCAGAGGAGGAAATCACGGGATACGTCCTTTGCAGTATGGGTATCGTAAACGAGGGTGACTCTGACGAAAAAGCCATTGACGAGATAACCGAAAAAGCAAGGGAATATATTCCCGAGCTATCACGTGAGAGTGTGGGCGTCTCGCTTGAATGCTTCCGAAGACTCACGAAGTCGCAGGCAGAAGCTTACTTCAATATGCTGAAAATTCTCGCCGAATACATAGAATCAAAGGGTCTTTTACCCACGAAAAAACCGACTCTCGGAGAGCTTACTAAGGAATACGTAAGGAATAATCTGTCAGGAAAGCTGACTCTGCCCGTCATCAGCTGGAATTTGCATTGCAGTACGGTAACTCTGACACAGCATTTCAAGGCTGAATACGGCTATTCGGTAATGAGCTACGTAAAAAGGAAGCGAATGTCAAAGGCGAAAAAGCTGCTCATAAGCACAGACAAGCCTTTACACGAGATTGCCGATATGTGCGGATACCCGGACGTGGAATATTTCTCCCGCTCGTTCAAAAAAGAATTCGGCGAGGCACCCGGAAATTGGCGCAAAAATCAGGAAAGAGAGGGCAAAGATATCATTGCACAATGATATCTTTGCGAAGTGATATTTTTGCGCAGTGCCCCCTATCGAGATGTAATTTCTTCCGCATTTTGTTGACACGGCATTATATTAAACCGACGGCGGTTCACGTGGTCGTCGCAATCGTAGATTGCAAGGCGCAACGACCCCGGTTTATATTCCTTTCGGATTACGCAGACAAAATCATAAACAAAACATTTTGCTCTACCTGTTATTCAACCTCACTACGCAACGAGCCTCCCGGGAAATCCTCGGGGGCTCTGCCTTTTTGTGTTAATTATTGTCAGTCCGCTTCGGAATTTACAGAAATATTAAAAAATGGGGAATGATAATACCGTTATGGTATCTTCTTTCCCCGTTATCGTTTAAGGAGTTATTTTAGAGAATAATCCATTTACCGCTATGGACAGTTCCTTCTCTTTTTATGTTTTTTGATTTGCTCAACTTACCAAAATAATATTTTACCGTACTCTTTGGTACATCCAATTCATACGCAATCTGCGCCTGAGTGATTCTCGGATTGTGCTTAATAAGGAATAGGATTTGTTCCTCAACAGTTTCATTGTTGATTTGGTCAGTAGTTTGGTCAGTTTGGTCAGTAGTTTGGTCAGTAGTTTGGTCAGTAGTTTGGTCAGTAGTTTGGTTAGCAGTTTGGTTAGCACTTTGGTTGGTATCTACTGTCGCACTTTTTTCAAATCCCGGATGGATAAATAATGTTGCGGCAAAAGATGTTCTTTCATCGTCTGTCTCAAAAAGAGGTTTCGGTGATCCGTTCTTTTCAAGCGCACGGAGGATTTTCCCGAATCCGGTATTTCGTCCTTCTGTCAAATGTAATTCTTTCAGAAATTCGCCAATACGTCTGTTGCGGTAGCGACGGTTAAACACACGGTAATTCTTTAATCCATCCATAGTAATGGAACGATCCGCACCCGGATGGCTAACGATTTCAATTCTATCCGGAAGCACACGAACCTCAATCGGTTCACGTTCGTTATATCCTTTGTGATAAACTGCATTTGCAAGAGCTTCTTCTATTGCCTCATAGGGATAATTGAAAAATCTTTTTGCTTCGGCAACTTCGGGCAATTTCTGAACACGTTCTTGAACAATCGTATTGCTGATATACAATAGTGCTTCTCGGAGCTGCTGATGAAGCGGCCCCTTGAAGATTTTTTCGATAATCGTATCGCCGCCCAACCCATCCGGGAACTGAACAACATCTATCTGTGCATACGGAAAGAACCGCTGTGGGTCTAAACAGAAAAACATAAGTCCCACATTTTTTGGTTTGGTATATTCGGGAAGTGTGTTCACTATATTCATACTCTTACACAAATCTAAAAAATCCATTGTTTTGGATTCTTCATAGAGGGAACTGCCAACTTCTTTCAAATAACTTTGGATCAGCGTGATATTCAGGTCTGCAATATCTGCCTCGTGATTTATTCGATCATCAAAAGGAACATTGTTGGCAAGGTTGTACAAATCGCGTTTTTCCTCCTCTGTCGGGGCAATCGTACTTGCCATTTTACGAATCCAATATACTCTCTCTTTGTCGCCTTTTGCCATAGACTTTGGCGAAGAGTAAGGACGAATAATTCCACCGGGCGCCCATACAACGATAAATTTTTTGTTTTTGTAATCAACCACTTCTGTAATCGGCATATATTCCGGCTGAATTTGTTTACACTTATTGAGTAAGTCTTTCAGATAAGAATCAACCTTTTCCGAGGGAACACCTTTCAAATTTGTCGGCTTGCCGTCTTTGTCCTCGACACCGATGACGAGATACCCACCGCCCCAGTTATCAATATCGTTGGCAAAAGCACAGATTGTTTTTAGCGATGCTTCTGCATCCCAAGTTTCCTTAAATTCAATTCTTGCCCATTCGACAACATTACCCGAAAGCAATGTCTTTATATTGGTCGGTAATCCCACGTTTTCATACCTCCATATCCACTATTGAAACATCTATTGAATATTGCTTGCAATAATCGTTTAATAATTTCATAGTCTTATAGCTCGGCGCATTTTTCCCATTCTCCCAGCGATTTACGGTAGAGAATGCAACACCTATATCTTTAGCAAAATCTTCTTGACTTAAAAAGCGTTCTTTACGAATTTTTTTAACTGCTTCGGAAAAAGTCATTATAATAACCACCAACCTTTACTTTTTACTTCACATAGCATTATTATATCATAAAAGCGAAGGCGAAACATTAACGCAGTGAATGTTTCGCGGCGGTTTGCTAAACCGCCACGGTGTGCCTTGGCACAGCTCGCCTTTATGTTAATAAATTCACGGAAATCTCTGATTTGTAAAGCAACGCTTTACTGTTTGCTACTACAAGGAGCAAACCCGGGAATTTATTATATCATATTTGCTATAATTTTGCAAGTGTTTCGGCGAAAGAGGCACAAATCGGTCATTTTTTCGACAAAAAACGAATGATAGTACAATTGAAAAAAGAAATAACGATACCGTTATGGCATCTTTTTTACCTGTTTTTTGTGGATAAGTCTATAGAAGTATTATCAACCTCAATACGCAACGAGCCTCCCGGGAAATCCTCGGGAGGCTCTGAATTTTTTTCTTCATTTAATTTAAATTATTTATTGTCAATCAGCGTCGCGCATGGACAGGTTCTGTCTGCCCTTCTCGTCGGTGCCGAGATACTTGACTCTTACGGTGTCGCCGACCGAGACGGCGTCCTCGACCTTCTCGGTTCTCTGCTTCTGGAGCTTGGAGATGTGTACCATGCCCTCCTTGCCGGGCGCGTACTCAACGAAAGCACCGATGGGTATAATTCTGGTAACGACACCCTCGTAGGTCTCGCCTACGACAGGCTCAAATACTATGGCATCGATAATAGCTTTAGCCTTGTCGGCAGAAGCCTTATCAACAGCGGCGATGAATACCGAGCCGTCGTCGTTGATATCGATCTTCGCGCCGGTGTCGGCGACGATCTTCTGAATTACCTTTCCGCCTGTGCCGATAACCTCACGAATCTTGTCGGGGTTGATGTGCATGGTGATCATCTTGGGAGCATAGGGAGAAACCTCGGCACGGGGAGCGGGGATAGCGGCAAGAATAACCTTGTCGATTATCTCATCTCTGCCCTGGTGGGTGGTTTCAAGAGCGCGCTTGATAATCTCGGGAGTAAGACCGTCAATCTTCAGGTCCATCTGAATAGAGGTAATACCCTTGTGAGTACCCGCAACCTTAAAGTCCATATCGCCGTAGAAGTCCTCAAGGCCCTGAATATCTATCATCGTATCCCAGGAGCCGTCCTCGGCGGTGATAAGACCGCAGGAGATACCCGCAACGGGAGCCTTGATCGGAACGCCTGCGTCCATAAGAGCAAGAGTAGATCCGCATACGGAGCCCTGAGAGGTAGAGCCGTTGGAGCTTACGACCTCGGAAACCAGACGGATAGCGTAGGGGAACTCCTCCTCGGAGGGAAGCACGGGAATGAGCGAACGCTCTGCGAGAGCACCGTGACCTATCTCACGTCTGCCGGGGCTACGCAGGGGCTTTGCCTCACCGGTGGAGTAGCCGGGCATATTGTAGTGGTGCATATATCTCTTTGCGGTATCGTCGTCAAGTCCCTCCAGCTTCTGCGCGTCGGAAAGAGTGCCGAGAGTAGCGATGGTGAGGACCTGAGTCTGTCCTCTGGTGAAAAGACCCGAGCCGTGTACTCTGGAGATTACGCCTACCTCGGATGCCAGAGGTCTGATTTCGTCCATTCTTCTGCCGTCAACACGCTTCTTGTCAACGAGGAGCCAGCGGCGGACAATCTTCTTCTGAATTTTGTAGATAAGCTCTGCAAGCTGTACCTTGATGTCGGGGTACTTCTCCTCAAAGGTTGCAACGATGTCGTCCATAATGGGCTGCATCTTTGCGTCTCTGACGTTCTTGTCGTCGGTGTCAAGAGCCTCCATAACCCGCGCTTCGCAGTATGCGAAAATCTCGTCGAACATATCGTGGTCAAGCTCGCCCGAGGCGTACTCGAACTTAGGCTTACCTATCTCGGCGACGATGCCGTTTATGAAATCAACGAGCTTCTTGATTTCCTCGTGAGCTATCATAATAGCCTCGAACATGGTGTCGTCGTCAACCTCGTTTGCGCCTGCCTCGATCATGACGACCTTCTCCTTGGACGCGGCAACGGTCAATTCAAGGTCGCTGTTCTTCCTCTGTTCCGCATTGGGGTTAACGACAAGCTTGCCGTCCACAAGGCCCATAAACACGCCACCGATGGGACCGTTCCATGGAATGTCCGAAATGGACAGGGCGATGGACGCACCGATCATAGCGGTGATCTCGGGTGAGCAGTCGGGGTCAACCGACATAATGGTGAGCAGAAGCGAAATATCGTTTCTCAAATCCTTGGGGAAAAGGGGGCGGATGGGGCGGTCGATAACTCTGCCCGCAAGCACTGCCTTCTCCGTAGGCTTACCCTCACGCTTGAGGAAGCCGCCGGGGATCTTACCCACAGCGTACATTTTTTCGTCGTAATCTACCGACAGGGGCAAGAAATCAATGCCCTCTCGGGGAGCCGGGGAAGCGGTCGCGGTAGCGAGAACGGTGGTTTCACCGTACTGAACAAGCGCCGCACCGTTGGCAAGACCTGCGATTTTGCCGGTCTTTACTACGAGAGGTCTGCCTGCAAGCTCGTAGGTGTACTCTCTGTAGTTGTCAAAAGTCTTGAATTTTTCTACCATTTTCATATCCTCCGTTTTGTTTTTTTCCGAGGTACGAGCATAGCACTTAAATATACGCTCGGCACCGAACGCGTATTTAACTGCTACTTTCGACCCCGATTTTTATAAAATTCTTTTGGTAGCTAAAAAAGATGACGGGAACAGAGGCATCCGTTCCCGTCCTTGATAAATCCCGGGAAGTAAACGAATTACTTTCTGAGACCGAGTCTCCTAATAACCTCTCTGTATCTCTCGATATCCTTTTTAGCGAGGTAGTTAAGAAGCTGCTTTCTGTGACCAACCATCTTGGAAAGACCTCTCTGAGAGTGGAAGTCCTTGGGGTTCTTCTTCATGTGCTCGGTAAGGCTGTTAATTCTGTCTGTGAGAATAGCAATCTGTACCTCGGGAGAACCGGTATCTCTCTCGTTGATCTTAAATTCCTCAATGAGGGCGGTCTTTGTTTCCTTTGAAATCATTGTTTTTCACCTTTCTTATAATATTTCCCGAAGCCGAGAGGCGTGCGGGTGAAACGCTAAAGCTACGCAAGGGTCTATGCCAAAGCGGAGCAGTGCCATACACGCAACACAGCAACAGGCAGTGTAAATTATAACACAAAATATTTTCTTTGTAAATACCTTTTGCAAAAAATAAATTTTTGTTGACATTTATACAAAAAGATTTTGCGCACTTCCGTTTTTTTGTCGGTATTTTCAGGCAGTCCGCTTTTTATTCGACGGGACTGTTCAGGCGGTGCATTTTCCTACGGACATACGGGAACTTCCTCACAAAGCAACTTTTTACTTCGTCAGGAAGTCTTCTCTGCACGGAGTAAACACGTCGAGCAGCTCGCCCTTTTCGAGGCAGACTACCCCGTGAGGAACGTCCCCCGGCGCAATATACGTGTCGCCCAGACCGATGATGCGCGTTTCTTCTCCCACGGTAGCCTCAAAGCGTCCCTGTAAAACGTAGGAAATCTGTGTGTGAGGGTGAGAGTGCATACTCCCCACCGCGCCGCGCTCAAAGCTCACACGGACGGACATCATATTTTCGTCATAGGCGAGTATTTTTCTTGACACGCCCCCGCCCAAATCGGTTTTCTTCACCTCATCATCGATAACAAACAATTCTTCGCTTCTCCTTTGTTTTACCACTTATCCACTTCATCAAATTTGATAGCCTTCGGCATATTCCATTTGAAGGTCGTAGCCAGCACTCTGATAAAGAATACCAACACAACGCCAAAAATACTGCCGAATATATCGCCGGCTGTGCCGCCGTCAAAGATAACCACGTAAATCAGGTAGTACACTATTGCGCCTCCCAGGGCGGCAAGAGCGTATATTCTCTTTTTAAAGACGAAGGGAATCGTACCCAGGCACACGTCTCTTATCATACCGCCGCCTATGGCACTGACAAGACCCATACATACGGCAAGAAACGCGCCTCCCTCCGGGCATACCGTAAGACAGATCTTTACACCGGAAACGGCAAAGGCACCAAGTCCCAGGGCGTCTATATAGTTGTTTATTCTGATGACCAACTCTTCCTTCTTTATATACCAACACTTAAATATCGACGCAAGAACGAAAACGGTTACGGAAGTCGCGGCGCACACCGCAACCAGATGCAGCAATTCGTTGAAGAACAAGGGCGGATTTATCCCGAGTATCAAATCTCTTGTAATACCGCCGCCGAAGGAGGTCAGAATGGCAAGCAGAATGACTCCGAAAAAATCCATCTCCTTGTCTATGGCGACGAGAGAGCCGGAAATGGAAAAGGATACGATACCTATGATCTCGATAATGAGAAGTACAACGTCTATGGGCATAGTCAAGCGCCTCCTAGCAAAGCTTTTGCAAGAGAATTTCCAACGCACGCCCTCTGTGGCTGATGGCGTTTTTCTCCTCGTCGGACATTTCCGCAACGGTACGGCTCTCCCCATCGGGAACGAAGATGGGGTCATAGCCGAAGCCTCGCTCACCGCGCGGGACATCGGTGATAGTGCCGTACATATAGCCCTCGGCGCAAATCTGCCGCCCGTCGGGATACGCGAGCACCATGGCGCAGGTGTAATGCGCGCCCTTGTCTTCCTTATCCTTCAGCCTTTGCAGAAGGAGCTTATTGTTTTCGGTATCGTTGCCGTGACCGCCCGAATATCTGGCACTGTAAATTCCCGGCTCACCGTCCAAGGCATGGGCGCAAATACCGCTGTCATCGGCAAGGGCGGGAGCACCTGCCAGCTTCGCTATTTCGACAGCCTTTTTCTCTGCATTTTCAAGAAAGGTACTCCCGTCCTCTACGACCTCTGTGTCGATGCCTGCCTCGGACATGGATAATATCGGGTCGAATTTCCCTCCGAGAATTTTCTTTATCTCGTATATCTTGTGCTTGTTGTTTGACGCGATTATCAGCTTCATTTTTACAAATTCCTTATGTCAATAATTATTTACATAAATCAAAGCGTTACAGAGCAAAAGCGCGACACGGGGTCACGCTTCTGTCAAAAAGTCTTGGAATTATAAACCGTGCTTTTGCTCCGGGCTCAATCAGAACAGCCCTGTAATTTTTCCGTCGTCGGTAACGTCAATACGCTCTGCCGCAGGGGATTTGGGGAGTCCGGGCATCGTCATAATATCGCCGGTCAGGGCGACGACGAAGCCCGCGCCTGCGGAAACCTTAACGTTCTTTACGGTCACGGTAAAGCCCTCCGGAGCCCCCAGCTTCGTCGGGTCGTCCGAGAAGGAGTACTGCGTCTTCGCCATACATACGGGGCACTTGTCAAAGCCGAGGGCAGTAAGGGAGGCAATCTGCTTCTTCGCCTGAGGCAAGACGCTTATCCCTGCGCCGCCGTAAATCCGCTTTACCAGCGCTTCTATCTTCTCTTCGATAGTTCCGTCAAGAGAGTAGGCGTAGGTGAAATCTCCCTTCTCTTCCTCGCAGAGCCTTACGACCTCACGGGCGAGAGCCTCGCCGCCCTTTCCGCCCTCAGCCCAGACGGTGGAAAGCACGACGTTTACGCCGAGGGTGCGGCACTTTTCGATAATGAAATCAATCTCACGGTCGGTATCGGTCGGGAAACGGTTGACAGCAACGACCGAGGGGAGCTTGTACACGTTCTTTATATTTGAAACGTGGCGCAAAAGATTTGGTATACCAGCGGCGAGTGCTTCGAGATTTTCCTCAGCCAGCGCGGTTTTCGGCACACCGCCGTGCATTTTAAGCGCTCTGACAGTAGCAACTATTACGACCGCAGAGGGAGTAAGACCTGCCATACGGCACTTGATATCAAGAAATTTCTCCGCGCCGAGGTCTGCGCCGAAGCCTGCTTCGGTAACGGCGTAGTCAGCCATTTTCATTGCGGTGCGTGTGGCGATAACCGAATTACAGCCGTGGGCGATATTCGCGAAGGGACCGCCGTGAACGAAGGCAGGCGTGCCTTCAAGCGTCTGCACGAGATTGGGCTTCAGTGCGTCCTTCAGAAGTGCGGTCATTGCGCCCTCCGCCTTCAGGTCATGAGCGGTAACAGGGCGCTCGTCGTAGGTGTAGCCCACGATTATTCTGCCCAGGCGCTCTTTCAGGTCGGAAAGCGAGCTTGCAAGACACAGCACCGCCATAATCTCCGATGCAACCGTAATGTCGTAGCCGTCCTCACGGGGCACACCGTTGACCCTGCCTCCAAGTCCGTCGGTAATATAGCGGAGCTGACGGTCATTCATATCCACGCATCTCTTCCAGGTGATGCGCCTCGGGTCGATGTTCAAGGAATTTCCCTGATAAATATGGTTATCCAGCATTGCGGCAAGAAGATTGTTAGCCGCGCCGATGGCGTGAAAATCGCCCGTGAAATGCAGGTTGATGTCCTCCATGGGAATAACCTGCGCCCAGCCGCCGCCTGCCGCGCCGCCCTTAATTCCGAACACGGGTCCCAGAGAAGGCTCGCGCAAAGCTACCGCGACGCTCTTGCCTATACGCTTCATACCGTCGGCAAGTCCGATGGTGGTGGTGGTCTTCCCCTCTCCGGCGGGTGTGGGTGTTATGGCGGTTACAAGAATCAGCTTTCCGTCCTTCTTATCCTTCGCGTCGGTAAGAAGCGACAGGTCCAGCTTTGCCTTATGGCTGCCATAGAGCTCGACGTATTTTTCATCGACCCCCGCTTCCCTTGCAATCTCCAGAATGTGCTTCGGCTTCACCGACTGTGCAATCTCGATATCAGTCATCATCAGAGCGTCCCTCCCTGTGCGCGCTTGCGCGTTTTTTACAGGATTATTATACAATATCGCACTCCGCTTGTCAATCGTCAGAGAGGAAATATTATCGGTTATTTGGCGGTACGGCGTACGTTTTTCCGCTTTTTTCCTGTCTTTCCTCGTTTGTTGAGATTTCACAAAAGTTTTTTCGCAAAATAGAAAAAAGCCCTTGACAAACAGCGGAAAAGATTATATAATATGATGTGCGAAATTGGGGCGACATAGCCTAAACTATGCCCATACGCAAAAAATGAGGGAGGTATCAGCGTGAAGCTCGATTTGAGAGGACTTCTGGCAGGCGAAAGACTGCTGACCTTTGATTACGAAGAAATGCTTGATATCGACCCCGATGACACCGCGAGTATTTTACACGGCACGAGTTTTCCTTCTCCCATGAAGGTAGAGGGTGAGATTACGAACACTGCAGGCTACATGCGGCTGACTCTGACGATGACGGTTGACTACCACTCCTTCTGCGCCAGATGTCTTGAACCGGTGGCAGGCACATTCTCCCTGAGCCTTGAGAAAACCGTTGCTCCCAAGAAGCTGCTCGCCGACGTCACTGAGGACAGGCTGGACGATTACGTTATCATCAACGACGGTTTTATCGACCTTAACGAGCCTATCCGCGACCAATTGGAAATTGAATTTCCTTACAGATTTCTGTGTAAGGAAGACTGCAAAGGGCTCTGCCCCAGGTGCGGCGCAAATCTCAACAAAGAGACCTGCGGCTGCGACACGATGGACCGCGACCCGAGAATTGCAGGACCTCTTGAGCGTCTGCTCGAGAAAATGAAGAATGAAAATAAATAAAACATATACCGAGAATGCGCATGTCGCATACTCAAACAGGAGGTAATCAACAATGGCAGTACCGAAGAAAAAGGTTTCCAAAGCAAGAAGAGACAAGAGACGTTCCAGCGTATGGAAGCTTGAAGCTCCTACAAATCTTGTAAAGTGCCCCCAGTGCGGCGAGTACAACCTCGCGTACCGCGTTTGCAAGAGCTGCGGTTATTACAAGAACGTACAGGTAGTTGCAAAGAAGGCCGAGAACAACTGATTCCGGCATAACGAAAAGCCAAAGTGAAAGAGGAATGGTAACGCGCCACTCCTCTTTCTTTTTTCTTTAGCCTTTGCCCGCTTGCGCAAAATCACCTCGCAAGCTTTTACGCTTTTCTTATCGGGTGTCTTATCACGGTCTTCCATTTTTCGGGAGCAACCTTTCTTGCATCGGACATATAGATCTCGTGATGTAACCGTTCGTCGGTAATATCGTTGACATACCCTTTTTCCTTTATGTATTCGTCCATTAAGGCAACCGTTGCAGGTTCATCGTCGAAGGGACCGACGTGCATAATCTGAACGCATAACCCCTCGCGGACGGTTAAGAATTCCGCCTCGGAACAGTCAAGCTTTTTCTTACTCTCGGCAGTTTTGATCGCCCATTCAAAATCTGCTTTGGAAATAAAATCCGGCAGACGGATAACGGAAATCCAATGAAAGGTTGACTTGTCCGAATAGTCGATGCCGCAGATACCCTCTTGCCACCAAAAGCCCTCCAGAGGGGGCACGACATACTCAAAAAATCCCTCTATTCTATAATCCGACTTATAACTCATTTTCAAGGTGTACGCGACAGCATATAAAACCCCGATTGCCTGCTGATACGCTCCGCCTTCCTCGTTGGGATTGCCGGTGCCTCTTACTGCTATATAATTTGCCGGAGGAACGTCAACAATCTCCGGTTTATTCTTCGGACTGTAAAACTCCTTGTATTCTTTCTTAAAATCAAATGCCATAGTCTTTTCCGCCTTTACAAAATACCGATCAACGTCATATCCCAAATGATTTTCGGTGTTTCATTTCAAAAACACACCCCTGCGACAGCACACATTCACACAAGAGCTGTGTGTAATACCGAGAAGTCGGTCCATCTCACGAGCTGCGGATTCATATTTTCCCTTAGTGTGGTGTACCAGCAGGTAGTCAACCGATTTGATTTTCCCGGCTGCCTGACGGCAGAATTCCCGTACGGGTGATGAGAGGGAGAAAGCCCAAATGGGTGAGCATATTGTCACACGGTCATATCTGCCAAGATCAACCGAGAGCGGCTCAATGGGCATCGCCCACCGGTGCATAGCAAACCGTCCGCACCACCAGAAGCCGGCTGTACCTTCGGTGTGCTCCGGCGTTTTTATCTCGAAAATCTCAGCACGGGTACGGTCTGCCAACTCATACGCCTGCTTTTTCACATAGCCCATTCTCGAGAAAAACACCACCAGATGCTTGCTGTCCTCGCTGATATTCGGATAATCCGATGCATCAAAGCGGAACTCCTCCTGTTTAAGAAACACCCATGCCACATATCCGGTAACAGCCTGACAGAAGCCGAAGACAAAGTAAATCGTTGACATAAAATTCATGGGAAAAATCACGAACTGGATACAAATCCAAAGCATCAGCGTGATACCGAACACACCGCCCAGAATAACACCGATTTTCCTCTTCATAAAGAGCAGAAGCGCCGCCGTCAGGTTTGTGATGCCGTTGACAATCAAAAGGGCGAAGCCGGAGAAAATGAAGTTTCCGAACAGCACGTCCGCAAATGGAAGCACCTGAAAATATGGCAGCATGGCATCCATTCCCACAGCTTTTCCGCCGGGGTCGTAAAGCATCATAGCCGCTCCGCCCACAGCGCCTATACCGATAAACAGAGTCCAGAATATCAGCCACCCTCTCGCAACTTGCGAGCGAGTGCGTTTGTCTTTTCGCGCCTGTTTTTTATTCATCCGATTTATCCTCTGTTCTCCGGTTTATCCTCGCATTTCCGAGCTTTGCCGTCTTCATATTCATTCATATAAGGTAATCCTTTATATTCTCTACCCTGCGCGCGACGTAGGTGAAGCCTGCCCCGCGGACCTCCTCCTCGGAGCCGTGACCGTAAAGCACGCCGAGAGAATCAATCCCGAGCTTTGCGGCGCCCTCTGCGTCAAAGCGTCTGTCGCCGACCAGAATACACCTGTCACGGGGAATATTCCCCGCCTCCCTTATGGCGTATTCCAGCACCTCTGCCTTCGTGGCGCGGATGCGGTGCGATACCGCACCGCCGACGTAAACAAAATACTTTTCAAGGTCGAAAAGGCGTATTATTTTCCTCGCCTGCTCCTCGGGCTTCGAGGTGGCAACAACGAGCTTCTTCCCCGCATCGCTAAGGCTCCGCAGCAGCTCGGGTATTCCGTCGTAGACCTTGTTTTCTCGCCAGCCGTAAACCGTGTAATACTCGCGGAACAATTCAATGGCGCGGTCTGCCTCCTCGTGAGAGAAGCCGAATTCATTCATCCAGCATTCAAGCAGCGGAGGTCCTATAAATCTGCATAGCGACTGCTTATCTCCGGCGTCAATCCCCAGCTTGCGGAAGGCGTACTCAAAGCCGGTAGTCAGCCCCAGAGCCGGGTCGGTAAGCGTTCCGTCCAGGTCAAAGGCAATCAAATCGTACTGTTTTGTCATCTTCGTCAGTTTTCCCTCGGGATTTCCGGTATTATTTCACCGTTTCAAGCTTTATCATATTGGTATTGCCCGGCCTGCCGTTTATCTGACCGCCTGTCAGGACCACGTTGTCGCCTCTGACAAGCTTTTTGACCCGTTTCGCCTCGCCGAGTGCTTTATAGAACAGCACCTCAATTGAGTTGAATTCCTCGCTGATGACCGGGGTGACGCCCCAGGACATATTTAGCTTTCTCCACGCGCGCTCGTTGGTCGTCATACCTATAATGTCAACGGGACAGCGGAAGCGGCTGACCATTCTCGCGGTCTGTCCGCTCATGGAGCTGACTACTATACACTTGGCATCGGTGTCAACCGCCATAGCGCAGGTGGCGTGAGATACGGCGTCAATATTGTTTCTCATCTTGAATTCCGTGGACAGGAACCAAGCCTTGTAATCTATGCCACGCTCGGTGAATTCGGCAATCTCCGCCATGCTCTTGACAGCCTCGACAGGATGCTTGCCTGCGGCGGTTTCACCCGACAGCATAATAGCGGACGAGCCGTCGTAAACCGCGTTTGCAACGTCGGAAATCTCAGCACGGGTGGGGCGTGCGTTGGTAATCATGCTCTCCAGCATCTCGGTGGCGGTAATAACGCGCTTGCCCAGCAGGCGGCATTTTTTGATAAGATATTTCTGCACTGCGGGCACTTCAACAAAAGGAATTTCCACACCCAGGTCGCCTCTTGCAACCATAATTCCGTCTGCAATTTTGCATATACTGTCAATGTTGTCAACACCTGCGCGGTTCTCGATTTTGGCGATAATATCTATGTCCTCGCCGCCGTTTTCATTCAGAAAATCGCGCACCGCTTTTATATCGTCCTCGCAGGATACGAAGGACGCGGCAACGAAATCCACCTCCTGCTCGATACCGAAGAGCAGATCGGATTTGTCCTGCTCGCCCAGGTATTCCTGCTTCAGCACCTTGCCCGGGAAGGACATACTCTTTCTGTCTGACAGCTCACCGCCTGTGATAACACGGCACTTTATGTCACTGCCGTCGATTTCTTCGACCTCGAAAATAACGAGTCCGTTATTTACTAGAATTCTGTCGCCCGGTGTCAGCTCATTGTGCAAATTCTTGTACGAAACCGATACACGGGTCTCGTCTCCCTCGCACTCCTCGTCGGTAAAGACGAAGCTGTCGCCGTCGTTCAGGGTAATTTTTTTGTTCTTGAAGGTCTTTATTCTGTATTCCGGTCCCTTCGTGTCAAGCATTATGGCAATAGGCAAATCCAGCCGCTCACGGACGGTTTTTATCAGATTCATCTTCTCCAGATGGTCCTCGTGCGTTCCGTGGGAGAAATTCAGCCTCGCCACGTTCATGCCCGCCATACACATCCGTGTCAGCGTGTCCTCGTTGGCACTCGCCGGTCCTATCGTGCAAATAATCTTCGTTTTTCTCATTTTCCCCTCCGTACATAGGAATGTGTTAGTTGTGTTGCGCTTCTTTTTTTGTCTTCCATTTTATTTTATCACATGAGTCACAATTTATCAAGTGATAAAGCTCTAGTTTATATAACAATTTGAGGCGACATAAGAAGGCTATTGCGTATCCGTTGCAAAGGTCCGAGTTATATATTAAAGGCGGAACTGTAATAAGTGAGGAATTTCCACTCCCCATATATCCCCGACAAGCATCACGTTTACATAAGCTAAGGCAAGAGTAAACAGCACCATGATCAGATCTTTTATAACCGAATCTATGCGTCTGCCTTTTTTGGCAAAAAGAACGAAGGGCTTGCCGTAAAGTGCGAGATTGTTTTGAATTAAGTAAAACATAACCATAAATGCCGTTAACACATGCAAAATAACATGCATCGGACAAAGAATTAGAGACATTTCTTTTATAAATCCGGTCAGCAAGGTCAGGACAAAGGTCAGAGCGAAGAAAATCGTGAACGCCTTATTGAGATAGTACAGAAAACCCATATTGACTTTCTCGTGCAAAGCTTCATACCACCAAAAATTTCTCTTTCCCTCTGTCAATTTATCAAATTCCGAATTTTTTATGCGCTTTGATTTTTTCAACCAATTTCCGACCTCAAAGCGGAACCCGACGTAATAGAAGGCAGGTAAGAGCATAAAAGTAAGAGAAAGGAAATAAAAGAGAGAAACCTTCTCGTCGTAAAGCTCGGTGTGACACGTCATAAAAATTGACAGGGCAACAAAGGCTCCGCCGCCAAGCAAACAAATCGCGGTTAACTTGTGACCGAGATATTGATGAATAAACGCGGCAACGATATTGAACAAACCGACACCCATCACAAAACATCCGAGTATCCCGAGCATAGGCCAACCGCCCGCGCTTTTATTATCAAAAAGGCATAAGTATATCAAATAAAGTATTAACAGAAGTAAAAACGCCAAAATACCAAAAAACACTAGAACACCATAGCCTATCGGATGTTCAGCCCTGAACTCTTCGTCAGATTCGGGTGAGAAATATTCCAAGAAGTTTTTAGGAGCCTTCTTTGAAAAATACGGGGTAATTTTCATATCGATAAAGCAGTCTTCCCGGTACTTCTCGTTAAACATTTTAATTTCCTTTCCGAAAGAATAGAAATTCCTCATACCCAAAAATATATCCGGAATGTCGTGACATAAGTCAGCAAAGCTGCATATTTTTTCTTTGTCGCCCTCTTCGATAAACTTGAGAAGAGCGTCGATGCAGTACGGCAACAATTTTCGTTCCATTTTATTTCCATGCTTCGCAATTTGTTTTCCGGAGATTTTCAAATCCTCAACAACGGCATCGAACTTGTTATAATCCAAAGGATTCAATGTAAAAAGAGAGCTGATTTTTGCAAAAATATCTTTTAGATTTTGATGAAAAGCTTCGTTCATATTATCCCTGCCTCTCATATAGTAGTTATATTACAAAAGCGAAATCGAAACGTTAACGCAGTGAATGTTTCGCGGCGGTTTGCTAAACCGCCACAGTGTGCCTTGGCACAGCTCGCCTTTATGTTGATAAACTCACGAAAATCTATAATTTGTAAAGCAGAGCTTTACTGTTTGCTCCTTATGGGAGCAAACTCGTGAGTTTATTATATCATCTTTCACTAATTTTTTCAAGTGAGCTTGACGCGCTCTAAGGCTCAAATACGAACACAATTCTGCGACTCGAATAGTTACCAGATGGGCGTTAGAATACTCTCGTACCTAAGCAAAAAAACAACCGCGATGAGTGGTGGCTTGTAAGAGGGGTATTCGCCTGCGGCGAAGATTTTTCGCCTCGCCGCTTACAAGCAAGCTTGCCGCGCTCTAAGGCTCAAATGCGAACCCCATTCTGCAAGTTTTAACTTGCAGAGGCGGCTTCTCCGCCTCTCGTTCTACGAGATAAAGAACTACACCATCCACGAGGGATGGTGTAGTTCTTTATGGCGCAGAGACCGAATTAAAATCCGAACCTTGAAGCTCGTCAAGGGTAATGGTTTTCGTATCGTTTTTGTAGTTCAGAATGAGCTTTGCGTGGTCGTCGTAGAGATAAACGGCATTTACAAACCCGTCTATCAACGCTTGTTTACCTTCCCGCGTGGATAAATCTAACTGTCTGAACTTATAAATCGCAAAGGCGATTTGGTCTGTCGTGAATAGCGGCGTCTTGATTTGCTCCTGTATGAGCGCGACTTCCTGCTGTTTTTTTGTTTCTTCCAGCTCTTTCAATCGCTTCGCCGACGACTCTGAAACAAAACCTTGTTCCGCCGCCTTAATCAGATTGTCTATCCGCTTTTGCGTTTCGGCTATCTGTTCCTCTAACTTCGGGATAAAGGTATTTTCCGCAAATTGTAATTCATAAACTGCTTTTACAAGCTCGTCTATTGCTTTTTCGTCCTCTAAAAACTGAATAATACGTTTAATGACGGCTGTTTCTATTTTTTCTTTGGCTATCGGCTTTTTCTTGCAGGTCTTTTTACGGCTGTTCACGCATTTGTAATAGCGGTAGGTCTTATTCGTGTGGCTTGTTCCACTTTCGCCGTTCATTATCGCTCCGCAATTTCCGCATCGTAATTTTAACGTAAGCAAATAATCGTCCTCGGCTTTATGTCGAGAGGGGGCTTTCTTGTTTTTGGCAAGCATTTGCTGGACCTTATCGAATAATGCTTTGTCCACGATGGCGGGCATAGCGTCCGGAATTGTAACTTCTCCGAAACGATATTCGCCTATGTATTTACGGTTTGAAAGCATATGTTGTATGACATTGAACGAAAACTCTTTACTGCGATAAGTGGTTAGTTCGCGGGAGTTCAAGCTGTCTTTGATTTGTTTCATTGTCATTCCGTCCGCATACATTTGAAATATTTCACGCACGATTAGCGCGGCGGGCGGCTCTATCTGATAATGCCTTTCTTCGTCCACGGTATAACCGAATGTGCGTGTGCCGCCGTTAGCTTTTGCTTTTAATGCGTTTTCAGTCAATCCTCGCCTTACTTTTTCCGCAAGTTCCAAAGAATAGTACTCTGCATAGCCTTCAAGCATAGCCTCCAATAGTACGCCTTCCGAGCCTTCTGAAATGGTTTCTTTGGCAGAAAGAACTTTAACGCCGTTGCGTTTGAGTATGGCTTTATAATGCGCACTGTCATAACGATTGCGGGCAAAACGGTCTAATTTCCACACGAGAACGATGTCAAATAAGCCCTTATAACTGTCTTTTATCATCCTCTGAAATTCCGGACGGTGGTCTGTCTTTGCCGAAAATGCGCGGTCAATGTAGGAATTGATAACGTCAATCCCGTTAAATTTTGCATATTCCATACATTCGCGGAGTTGTCCTTCGATACTCTCTTCGCGTTGATTATCGCTTGAATATCGGGCGTAAATAACGGCTTTCATTTTCCTTTCTGACCTTCTTGTTTTAGTATGGCGAGGTACGCAAGTGGCTTGCCACTTGCCGAACTTCGTTCGTCCTCGTTAGGGGAATACTTTCCCTAAAACCCTTTATTTTTGTGTGGGTAAACCCCGTAGGGCGAACGCAGCTTAGCTTGCTAAGTGTAGTGAGCTACACTTCAATTTCGAATAGATGGCTTTATTCAACACAGACGAATAAATTGAAATTTAATTTTTATCAAAATTTTTATAAACAAATTTCACTATGACTTTATTGAGAAAATAAAACCCATAAGCGATAGCGATACTGCCTAATGCGCCACCGATTACAATGGCTACCATTATGCCTGCACCCATTTGAATGGGGTCAAGAAATGAATGTATAAAATCTTGGGTAATAATGCCGTGAATTTGAGAAAATAAATAATAAATGGAAATAGGAATAATGGTAATCGGAACAAGTTGCAATTTACACTCTTGCATTGTTAAAAATAGTGTATATAACATAGAAAATAAAGGATTTAATAAATGTAGAAAGAGCATATTTCCGACAAACCTTTGTTGAAAGATTATCGAGCCAAGCATTACTATAATTAAAAGAGATGACGGCATAAGAAACAGTAAATGTGGTATCTTAATTTTTAGTAATACCAAAACTCCACTAACGAAATAAAATATTCCACTAAAAAAATTGCTAATGAAAGTAAGTTCTATTCCAAAACCTTGCCACTCAATACAGGGTAAGATAATAAACCAACCCCCTAAAATAATAGCACCTATACCAGAAATTAAATTAAAGATTTTATTTACTTCTTTCACACATTACTCCAAAGTTAAATTACTGTTTATCGTACAACCATTATACCACAAAGAAAGATAAAAATCAATATAACGACGCTTCTTTCATAGATAAAAAATAAATCCGAACGCTCCGCCGAGTAAAATCGGTTTCGGGTTCGGATTATAATGATTTGGCGCAGGAAGAGGGATTCGAACCCCCGTGCCTTTTGGGCAAACGGTTTTCAAGACCGCCTCGTTGTGACCGCTTCGATATTCCTGCATATAACTGCAACCCATAGGGCTGCAGTTATATGCAGAGAATATCTACACGGCTCTGAAAAATTTATTTTTCAGAATCCGCTTCGCATACCCCACGAAGCCGCGTCAAGCTCGCTTGTAAGCGACGAGTGCGGGTATCCCCGTCCTTGACGAGATATTCCTTTACAGCCTTTTGGATTGTAATCTACTAATCAATTTAAAGAATAATGCACTCCGGTGCTTTACGATGCGCCTTGTGCTTCATCTGACCAGATCATAATAACACATTTTTTCGCCTTTGTCAAGAGGAAAAATACGCAGTTTGAATGCGCAGTTTGAATTCTTGAATTCTTGTATGAAATTTCCAAAGTGAATTTCGATTTGAGAAATTTCCGCGTAATTGCCCTGCTCCGATACTTTTTTGCACTGTGCCCCAAAGCCGCAGGTTTCTTATTTAAAGCCACAATTTTGGGCACAATTTTTTTATTTAGTCATTGACTTTTTAACCGGCAGATTATATAATGATGTAGCATACATTACGAAAAAAAGCCAAATAAAACAGAAAGGTATTTTTGCAAAAATGGAAAATTTCAAGAAACACCCGGCAAACCCCATATTCGGGGGAGGAGATATAGGTACCGCCTTTGACGTTTACGTCACGCGTGAGGATGGAAAATACAGAATGGACTTTTCCTGGAGAAGAAAAAAGGCGTGCGCGGTTTGCTTCAGCGATGACGGAGTGCATTGGAGCGAGCCGCAGATAACGCTCGGGAACGACCTCTCCACCGGCTGGGAGGACGATATAAACCGCAACTGCGTGTTGAAGATGGACGGCATCTACAAAATGTGGTACACGGGTCAGGCGCGCGGACACAGCTACATCGGTTACGCCGAAAGCACGGACGGAATTAATTTTCAGCGTAAATTCAGCGAACCTATTATGATTTCCGAATACCCCTGGGAGGGCGAGTCGGTAATGAATCCCTGCGTTCTTTACGAGAACGGTGAATACAGAATGTGGTATTCCGCAGGCGAGACCTACGAGCCCAACGTGCTTGCCTACGCTACAAGCAAGGACGGTATCAATTGGACGAAGAAACGCTTTAATCCCATCATCGTCAGCGACAAGTCGAAATTCTACGAGCAGGAAAGAGTCGGCGGATGTCAGGTGGTGAAGGTAGACGGCTGGTATTACATTTTCTACATAGGCTATGAAAATATCGACACCGCACGTATCTGCGTTGCAAGGTCTGAAGACGGTATCGTGGGCTGGGAGAAATCTCCGCTTAATCCCATCGTCAGTCCCGATGCGGGCGCGTGGGATTCCGAGGCGTGCTACAAGCCCTCCGTTATATGGAACGAGAAGGATGGCAAGTGGATGCTGTGGTACAACGGCAGAACTGCCACCAATGAATATATCGGTCTTGCCGAAATAGACAAAAAGGACCTTTTCCTTATTTAAGCTTTTTCTCCATTACCGTCTTCAGGGGCGTAAATCCGCATTTTTCGTAGAATTTCATTGCAGTCTCGTTTAAGCTCCAGACATTAAGGGTTATGCTGTCGCAGGCGTTAGCCTCGGATACCCCATTGACGTATTCAAACAGAGCCGTTCCGATATGCCTGCCTCGGCAGGCTTCGTCTACGCACAGGTCGTCTATGTACAGCGTTTTTCTGTCCCGGAGAATGGAATTGTTTTTCGTTATCTGATATATGCAAAAGGCGTATCCGAGTATTCGCCCGTCATCGTCCGCTGCCACGTATATCGGCGTATTGTCGTCGGCGATTATGTCCTTCAGCTCGGCGTCCGAGTACTTCTTTCTCCCTTTGATGAAGATATCCGGTCTGCCCTCCGCGTGTATTTCAAGCACCTGTCTGAGCAGAAAATTGATGCCGTCAATATCGGTTTGTTTTGCACGTCTGATTTGCATTTCCCTGACCTCTTATTATCTTTAAGCTGGTTGCAGTATAGCACAAAATCACGGTCAAGTCAATGGCTTTGTGACTTATTATCAATTTGAACAGATTAAATAAAGTGAGGACACACTATGAAAAATAAATTTTCCGAATACATAGACAAGTTCAATGCTGATGATAACGAATATTATAAGCAGTTGATAGACAACGAGCACGCGAAGGCGTGGCTTGAAGAAAACGTCCCGATGATAGACATTCCCGACAAGACCCTGGAACAGATTTATTATTTCCGCTGGTGGGTGTACAGAAAGCACGTCAAAAGCACCAAGGACGGCTACGTCGTGACGGAATTTCTGCCTCCCGTGCCCTGGGCAGGCAAACACAACACCATAGTCGCCGCCGCCGGCTTCCATACCTCTGAGGGGAAATGGCTGAAATGCGGCGGGGAGATACTGAAAGACTATCTGAAATTCTGGCTTACGGGCAAGAGCAAAACATATCTTTACAGCAGTTGGATAATCTACTCCGTATACGAGCTTTGTTCTCACCTGAACGATTTTTCCTTTGCGGTGGAAAATCTGGAGCTGCTTATCTCATACTATGAAAAAACCGCGCAAGATCACGCGAGCGGCTCGGGGCTGTTCTGGTCCTTGGACGACAAAGATGCCATGGAGTACAGCGTCAGCGGAACGACGCAGGACTTGACTCCTCAAAAAGGAATACGTCCGACGCTCAATTCTTATATGGCGGCAAACGCCCTAGCACTCTCGGAAATCGCCGCACTTGCCGGAAGAGCGGACATCGCACGCGAGTACAAGGAAAAATACCTTGATATAAAGGAAAAGATAAACTCTATTCTTTGGAACGACGGTTTTTACCGTGCAATACATTACGATATCGACAGCGTGCATCCCGATTACGGGGAGGTGCCCGAGAGCCAGCGCGCAAAGGAGCTTATCGGATATATTCCCTGGTGGTTCGGGCTTGCCCCCGAGGGGTATGACTCCGCATTTGAGGAGTTGAAGAAAACCGATGGCTTTCTTTGCGATTACGGTCTTACCACCTGCGAACAGAGACATCCGAGATTTCTCTATGAATGCAACCACGAATGTCTTTGGAACGGCTATATCTGGCCCTTTGCAACCTCCGAGACGCTGTACGCCATGCTGGGTCTTTTGGAAAATTACGAGCAGAAGACGATTGGAAACGAGGATTTTTACAGAGCCTTAAAGACCTATGCCGAGAGCCATTATTTGACCTTGGACGACGACAAGCGTGTTTGTTGGATAGACGAGGTGAAATCTCCTCGGACAAACCGCTGGTGCTCAAGGGACATCCTTGAAGACTGGGGCTGGCTAGCCGAAAAAGGCGGTTTTGAAAGGGGCAAGGACTATAACCATTCCGCTTTCTGTGATTTGGTGCTGACCGGGCTTTTGGGCTTGAAGGTCAAGGGCGGACAGATCGTAGTCAATCCGAGGATACCCGAAGATTGGGATCATTTCAAGGTGGAAAATCTGTGGGTCGGGGGCAAGGAATACAGCGTGGTTTACGACAAAACCGGCGCATATTACGGCACAGCCGCCGGCATCACAGTATGCCGAACGAACCGATAAGGCACAGACAGACGGTGTGACGGCAGGTATATGAATAATAAAACGGCGGAAAGGAAAACACCAAACCGCCGTTTTTTCATTGCTTATCCGCCCACTTTTCGGAGCGGTCTTTACTTCGCTTTTTTGAGTATTTTTTACCTTCGCGCTCCGGTGATGAGATCATTCACCTGTGTAGCCCCATACGACAGGGACCTCGGTAATATTCCACTCGGAATCCCAGCTTCGGGGTTGGCTCTCCAACCTTGCATAGACCGTGATATTCGAGCATCCGGCAAAGACCTTATAACCCATATTCGTAATACTATCAGGGATAATGATTTTCTCAAGACCCGTGCAGTTCAGGAAAGCGTAACTGCCGATGCTCCTGCAGCCGTCGGATATTGTGACGCTCGTGAGCCCGAAGCAGTTTGTGAATACCGACTCGCCGATGCTCGTCACCCTGCCCGGAATTACCATGCTTACAAGCGAGGAACAGTATCTGAAGGCACCGTCGCCGATGCCCGTCACGCTGTTCGGAATTTCTATTGTCTCAAGACCGACGCAGCCCTCAAAGGCAGCGGCACCGATACGCAACATCCCCTCTGACAGAGTAACGTCGGAAAGGGCGGTGCAACCGCGGAACAGCGACTCGGAAAGCACGTCCACCCCCTTTCCCACGTACGCGCTCCCAAGCGACGTGCAGCCCAGGAATGCCTCTGCACCAATGCTCTCTACGCTGTCGGGAACTTTGATGCTCTCAAGAGCCTCGCAGTTGCGGAAGGCCTTGTCACCTATGCTCTTAACCGTGTTCGGTATATCTATGCTTACCAAGGACGTGCAATAGTTAAACGCACTGTTGCCGATAGCACTCACGCCCTCGGGAATCACGAACCGAGTAATACCGCGACAGCCGTAGAATGCCTCATCGCCTATTTTGACTTGATTGTTACTCAGGGTGATACTGCTAAGGGATGCGCAGTTATAAAAGGCTGCTTTGCCGATTTCTGTAAGAGCGCTCGGAATATTGATACTCTCTAGCGAAGTGCAGGTGTCGAAAGCACTCTGACCGATAGTCGTAATGCTATCCGGGAGCGTGACCGAGGTAATAGAAGCATTAGTGAAAAATACGAATTCACCTATACTTTTTACCGTACAGCCCTTGACCGTGCCGGGAATTACTATTTCCGAGGTCTCACCGCCGAAGGCGAAGACGGTCGCACTGCCGTCAGCACCTATCAGGTATTGCACACCCTGCCCGTCGGTGTAAGCCTCCTTGGTGTTCCAGAAAACCGTATTACCCGAGTTCCATCCCTCTGCCCAACCGTCGGGCTTGGCGGAAGCTTCCGCGTAGATAATCACCGGATAGCAGTCGGAAAACACGCCCTCAGGCAGCTTCATTACGCTTGCCGGAAGCTGTATGCTGTACAGGCAGGCAATATCCGGGTTCTCCTCTGCGCTGAACACGCCCTCTGCTATCTCCCCGACAGGCAAGCCCTCGACCTTGCTCGGAACGGCTATACCCGACTCATGGACGCCGTCCAGCTTCGTCAATATGTAATAGGTCTTGTCCCCTGACAGGGTAAAGGTCATTCCGTCTTCAACTACGGTTCCGCTGTGGGAGTCGCCGACGGAGCAGGACGTGAACAAAAATACCATGCTCGCACACGTTGCCAAAACAAAAATCAACGTCAAAATCTTTCTTTTCATAATATAGTACTACCTCACTTACGCGGTTTTTCGTCCCAAATTATGGTTCATTATAGCACGGAAATCAAAAATTTACAAGTCTTATATTGACATTGCAAAAACCGTGATGTACAATAGGCTCAAAAAAACAACTTATGAAAGCGAGGATTTAAAATTATGGCAGGACCCGGAGGCGGAGGGCACGCGGAGGCGGTGCCGGCGGTTCATTCGGAGGCGGCAGAGGCGGAGGCGGCTTCGGCGGTGGCGGATTTGGCGGCAGACCCCCACACCATCATCACCATTTTCACGGAGGATTTTTCTGGGGACCCAGGTTCTTCTTCGGACCGCCCATATTTTTCGGAGGCGGACTTTTAGGAATTTTGCTCTTCCCCATAATCATACTGCTTATTCTGGCTATCTTCATCTCGATTCTTTTCGGATCTGCAATTTCTTCGGTTGCCGCGGGCGGCTCGGTCAACTATAACGAGGAAGCATTCCAGGATTATGCAAACGCCAAGTACTACGAAGAATTCGACTCAGAGGACTGCATTATGATAGTAATGCTGACCGGCGAGGACAACAACGGATATTATTACATCGGCTGGGTCGGCGACAATATCAGAAATGGCATTAACCGTCTTTTCGGAAATGAGTACACCAAGCTCGGTCAAGCCATGCATCGCAACATAAACTCAACCAACTACAAGTATTCGCTGAGCCAAAATCTGGCGATGGTCGCGGAGGATATGACCGATGAGATCAGCAGTCTCAATCTTTCCTCATCCTTCAACAAAGACGTTATCACCACGAAGAAGGCGGCACTGCGCAATTACACAGATCTCAGCATTAACGCAGAGACGGTGGAGAGCGCGCTGTCGGAATTCTACGATGAGACCAAGATACCCATCGTAATAGTCGTTGAAGATGCGGAGGACGTATTTGGCAGAACTCTGCCGTGGGTGGATATTATTATCTGTCTTGTGCTTTTAGCAATTGCGATATATATCATTTACGTAACAGTGAAGGCTATAAAGAACAGAAAGCGCGCAAATACCGACGGTTATAACGGAAACAGCCGCAATAACAACGGCTACGGCGGATATAACGGATATAACAATAACGCATTTGACAATTACAACGATTTCAACACGTAGAATATAGTTTAATCCCCCGAATGTGGCACTCGAAAGCATTGCCTTCGCCCACACCTTTCGGGGGATTTCTCTATTCTCTATTCTCTATTCTCATTTTCAATTTTCCATTTTCCATTTTCATTTTTCCTGTATTCCGTAGGCGTAGCCCCCACCCGTGCCGAAAAAACGGAGGAAAAATAATGCTCGTCGCATATACTTAAGCGTTCCGAAATTTCCCTGACCGTCATCTTCGTATCCCTGAGCAGAAGCTTTGCGGCTGACATTTTCAGTCTGAGAAGATACTCGTACGGGGTGACGCCGCTGTAACTCTTGAAGGTGCGGATAAGATTTGACTTTGACATATTTACTCTCTCTGCCAGTGAGTCCACCGTCAGCTTTTCATACACCGAAGCCTTTAAAATCTGTTGTATACGGAAGCCGTCGTCACACTCAGCATCCTTGTGTGAAGCAATGGACAGAACCAGCCTGTTAATGCAGTCTGCAATGTAGAACGGCAGATTTTGCCGTCCTCTTTCAGCTCCGGATAACATCTGCAGCTCCTCGAAAAGCTCCTTAGTATCACAGCCCGAATATACGCCCGTACCTATGCCAAAGGCGTCAAGCATCGGGGATATATAATCGGCGTCGTAATTCACCCACAGCTTTTTCCACGGGTCGGCTTTGTCGGAATAGTAAACATGCCTTTCTCCTGCGCGCAAAACGTACGTGTCGCCCGCTTTGACCCTTACTCTTCCCTGCTCGGTGACAAGCTCGCCCCGCCCCTCGGTAACGTACTCAAAAACCGTAATCTTCTCTTCCCCGCTACGTTCAACCCTATATCCGGAATTGGGATAGGTTATCCCTATAACGGCACTTGAAAAGGGCTTCCCGTCCTCGGAAAGAAAGGCAACCGCACTCTCGCGCTCAGGGTACTTGACATCGGCATCGGATACACTTAATTTGCTCATATTCCTCACCTAATATACACTATTATGTATTTATTTTGCTCATTTTATATAGTATACTATATTTGACCGAAAAGGTCAAGACGCATTTTTTATAGCAAAAAACCGAAAGGAGAACATACATGAAAAGCAATATTATCCCCCGCCCCGAGCATCCGAATCCGCAAATGATGAGGAAAAACTGGGTAAATCTCAACGGCAAATGGCAGTTTGAAATAGACTATTCAGTCAGCGGAGTTGACAGAGGTCTATACAAGAGCGATACTCTCGCCTCGGAAATTACGGTACCCTTCTGCCCCGAGTCTAAGCTGTCGGGGGTCGGTATCACCGACTTTATGCCCTGCGTGTGGTACAAAAAAGCGCTCAGCTTCACTGAACAAGAGCTCACCGGAAAGAGGATAATTCTCCACTTCGGTGCGGCTGATTTTGAGACCCGTATATGGATAAACGGAAAGTCGGCAGGTGCGCCCCACGTCGGCGGCTACGGCTCCTTTGAATACGATATAACCGACATGCTGACCGCAAGCGATAATATAATCACCGTATGTTGCCGTGATGACACCCGCTCGCCGAAGCAAGGCAGCGGAAAACAGTCGCCGAAATACTACTCCTACACCTGCTTCTACACGAGAACTACGGGTATATGGCAAACCGTTTGGTACGAAACGGTGCCGAAAAGCTATATAAAATCAACACGGGTCACCCCGGATGCAGAAAATTGCTCGGTACTCGTGCAGGCTGAGCTATGCGGCAGGGGCGACTTTACCGTAGAGGTATTCTATGATGGAAAGCCCGTCGGATATGCCAGAAAGAACAACGTCGGAACGGTGGCACAGGCGGAGATTATGCTGACCGAAAAGCACCTGTGGGAGCTCGGCGACGGAAAGCTGTATGACCTTAAGCTGACGTTTGGTGAGGACGAGGTGTCAAGCTATTTCGGACTGCGCTCGGTGGAGCTGGAAAACGGGAAATTTCTCCTCAACGGCAGACCCGTGTTCCAGAGGCTGGTGCTGGATCAAGGCTTCTACCACGACGGAGTATGCACTGCCCCCTCGGACGAGGCACTGATTCGTGACATAAAATGCTCTATGGACGCAGGCTTCAACGGCGCAAGACTTCACCAAAAGGTTTTTGAGCCCAGATTTCTCTATCACGCGGACAGACTGGGCTACATGGTCTGGGGAGAATACGGAAGCTGGGGCTTTGACACATCATGTGCGGCAAACCTGATCTGTTATTTGCCCGACTGGCTGGATACGGTAAAGCGCGACTATAACCATCCGTCGGTAATCGGCTGGTGCCCCTTCAACGAAACGGAATTCTGCACAGAGCCCGACCGTTACGCTGTTTACTGCGATATGATGAGGCGGGTATACGAGTTTACAAAGGCGTACGACCCTACCAGACCCTGCATTGATACCAGCGGATGGTATCACGTGGTAACCGACATCTTCGATATTCACGACTATGTTCAAGACCCCGAGGCTATGAAAGAGAGATATAAAGAGCCCGGGTCGGGGATTGACAATCACTTCATACCACCCTCTCGCCAGCCGTGGGACGGAAAAGCTCCCCTATTTATGTCCGAATACGGCGGAATCGGACTGAACGTGCAGGACAATAATAAGTCAGAACGCACCGACGACTGGAGCTACGGTCAGTCCTGCAAAAGCCGGGAGGAGTTTTACGCAAGATACGAGGGGCTGACACACGCGCTACTCGACAACCCTCACTTCTTAGGCTTTTGTTACACCCAGCTCACCGACGTGGAGCAGGAGAAAAACGGACTTTATACCTACGAGGACCGCGCACCCAAGTTTGATATGGAGATTATTGCAAGGATAAACAAAAAGCGGGCGGCGATTGAGGAATAACCGCTGTCCGATCTGTGGGGACGGCAGGTAAAAAGCCTTTTATCACCGCACCCGTGTTAAATTCTCATAAAAAAGGCGAGGGCATTTTTCTGTGCCTTCGCCTTTAACAGTTTCACGTATATTACAAGTTAATGCACCGGATGAACGGTAATGCTCACAATCACCGGCTGATCCAGGGGGGCAATCGCGCCGTTGTACCCCGGGTTTGCCGAATCGCAAATCCCGTGCACTATATCCATGCCCGAGGTTACTCTGCCGAATGCGGCGTAAGTACCGTCAAGATGGGGGCTATCCTCCTCGGTGATAAAGAACTGACAGGAAGCACTGTCGTAGCTGTTTCCGCGTGCCATGGAAAGAGTGCCTGCGGTGTGTAAAATTTTGTTATTGAAACCGTTAGCAATAAATTCACCCTTGATATATTGACCTGCATTGCCCGTTCCGTCACCGTTCGGACATCCGCCCTGCATCATAAAGCCGTCAATAATTCTGTGGAAGGTCAAGCCGTTGTAGAAGCCCTCCTCGGCGAGTTTTTTAAAGTTTGCAACGGTTTCGGGCGCGTCGTTACCGTACAGCTCCAGATGTATTGTGCCCCAGCCCTCAATTTCAATCGCGGCGTGGTCGGTGGCAACCGGCGTGTAGGTTCCGTCATCGGCTGTATCAGTACGACCCCAGCCTCCAACGGTAAAGCCGAGCGCAAGCGCGATGGCGACAATCACCGCCAAAACCGCAATAGGTATCAGGACAGACATCATTTTTTGCTTTTTAGCCAATGCGCGCGCCTGCGCCTCCCGCTCTGCTCTCGTAATATGCGTCGTGTTATTTCGTTTTTTGTTAGACATTTTTCTCTCCGTTTTTTATTTACCCAAATATTGTAGCACAACGGAAGGAAAATATCAAGACCGAAAAGTGGAGAAATTCAAACGCATGGCTCTTCCTCCCCTTTTCATTCTTTCGGCTGAAGCCGGCTGCCGCTAATCGCCTCGCGGCAAACGCGATACCGTAAGAAAGGATTATATAATCAAAAAAGAGCAAACGAAAAACGGGTGATGTTCTTAGCAGAGGATTTATAATTTTCCCTGAGTGCGAGCATTCCCATATTACAAGCAGAAAAGAGCAAAGATAAAAGGATAAAACCTTCTATTTTTGCTCTTGCTTTTTCTTTCTGTCGATATGTCACCTTCGGTGACTCGATATGCTTTCGCTGCGCTCAAGCTCGATATATTGTCGCTTCGCGCCAATTCGATATGAGATAAATCCCTCGTTTGCAAGGCAAACATATCGTGCCGCAGGCATATCGCGTTGCGTCACAGGCATATCGAAAATCCCGAGAGGGATTTATCTCGATGCGTGTTCTCCGTTGAGGATAACACGCTAATGCTAACGCCACATAAGGTAGTAATTTGAAAACACATCAAATAATACCTAAC
>CAZBQN010000022.1:0-32307 GCA_964494135.1 uncultured Ruminococcus sp.
TAACGAGCATCGGGGATGCTGCATTCTATTATTGCCGCAGCCTTACGAGCATCACTATACCCGACAGCGTAACGAGTATCGGGGATAATGCGTTCGGGGATTGCGGCAACCTAACGAGCGTGACATTTGGTGAGGGCAGTCAATTGACGAGCATCGGAGATTATGCGTTCCTTTGGTGCAGCAGCCTTACGAGCATCACGTTACCCGACAGCGTGACGAACATTGGGTATAGGGCGTTCTATGGATGCGGCAGCCTAACGAGCGTGACGTTTGAAAACCCGAACGGTTGGTGGTATTCTGATTCAAGCATGGCAACAAGCGGTACAAGCATTTCAAGCTCTGATTTAGGTGACCCCTCGACTGCGGCTAGATATCTTTCAAGCACTTATGACGATTACTATTGGAAACGCTCCTGAGGTGCATAGGTCGTCTGCCAATAATGCTTGACGTTCTCGGTGATTTCGGAAAGCAATCGGGTCGCTGAAAGCTTCCCGTATTCCCGCGAGCCACACTTAATTACCTTCACCGCACGGCAGGAGCCGTGCGGTGAATAAGAGCATTTACTCTTCAATTACATAAATAAAGAGCGAAGACACAAAAGCCGTGCCCTCGCTCTTTTCGTTTCTTTACGCCGCAAATGCGGCGGTCAGTTCATTTTCGCACAATTGATTTAAGTGGTTATGCAATGAATAAAATACAGAAATTATACTGTTATTTTACAGCAGAATACAAAGCAGTCCGTTTGCGCCCTCGTTTATTATCCTCTCCAGGGTTTCGCCCATCTTTTCACGCGACTCGTCTGACATGTGCTGCAGCTTTACGTTCATTCCGTCGCTTACCATATCGTACAAGGACTTGCCGAACATATTTGACTCCCAAATCTTGTCGGTGTTATCCTCATATTCGGAGATGAGATATTTCACGATCTCCTCTGCCTGCTCTTCGCTTCCGACGACGGGACACAGATCTGCGCGTATGCCGGCTTTGATCATATGTATGGTCTCGGCGTGGGCTGTAACCTTTACGCCGTGTCCCACACCCTGCTTTACCACGTGGGGCTCCTCCAAGGACATATCCTCGGGTCTCGGCATTACGATACCGTAGCCCTTGTTTTCAACGTCCATAAGCGCGGATTCAATTCTCTCGTATTTACACTTGATTTCGGAAAGCTCGTTCATCAGGGCAAACATCTCTCTGTCGTCCGAAACCCGGAGGCCCGTAAGCTCGGAGAGGGTATTGAAGTATACTTCTCTGCTAAGCGGCAAGCGCAGATCGCCCGTGCCGTCTCCCGCGTCCATCGATACCAGCTCGATTCCTTCGGTCTCGGGTAAAGCCCGTGCCACGTCGCCAAGCTTCCGCGTTTTGTCTGTGAAGCAGGCTATTTTATCTATCAGCTCCGCCCGTAAAGAGTGATCCTCCGGCAAAGCCTCGCACCACTCGGGCAGGTGAAAGCGCAGCTCGCGCAAAGGAAATTCGCCGAGCACCAGACCGAGAATTTCCCGGATATCGTCGGCGTTCAAATCCGGACAGCTGACGAGCGCAACCGGCACTCCGTACTTTCCCTCCAGCTCGTGTGCCAGAGCCCGTGCCTCGTCGCTGTCGGGCTTCGCAGAGTTCAGCACTATGGCGAAAGGCTTTCCCAAAGCCTTCAGCTCGCTTGCCACTCTCTCCTCTGCGGCAATATAGCTCTCGCGCGGAAGCTCGGTAATCGTGCCGTCCGTCGTTACCAGCATACCGATAGTGGAGTGCTCGCCTATGACCTTTCCCGTGCCCAGCTCCGCCGCCTCGGCAAAGGGCATTGCCACGTCCGACCATGGGGTCATTATCATTCTTGCTTCGCCCTCTTCTTCGCCTCCCAGCGCGCCGTCGACCATATAACCAACGCAGTCAATGAGCTTCACGTTCAGCTGTGTCTCTCCGCCTATTTTTATTTGAACAGCCTCGTCGGGCACGAACTTCGGCTCTGTGGTCATCACCGTGCGTCCCGTCGCGCTTTGGGGAATTTCGTCAAGCGTGCGCTGTCTGTCGTACTCGTCCTTGATATTCGGAAGTACCACCGTATTTAAAAACCGGCTGATAAACGTGGACTTTCCCGTCCTGACGGGCCCGACTACTCCTATGTAAATGTCGCCACCCGTTCTTTTGGCTATATCCGTGTAAATCGTATTGTTTTGCATATCGTTCCTTTCTGCCAAAGGCTCAAAAAATTTCTTCTCACAGAATTCTATGCAAAGGGTAAGATTATTATGACGAAAAGAAGCCGAGCGCAAAACAAAGCGGTGGGGAACAGCGTCCCCACCGCTTAATATATCCGTTACTTTCGTTCGAGAGGTCGTTTGTCTTCGGTTTCCGTAAGGAAATTCGTTCCTTCACCTATGGAACGAAAGACACAAACGACCGGGACAAAACAGGGGCAAACGGATTTTGAGCAGAAATCGTCGGCTGACGAGGGAGAGGTGTACGAGTGTACACCGAGCGAGGAAACGGCGATAGAACAAAAAACAAATTAGAACGGAGATTTTCGGAGAAAATCCACCTTATTTTGATAATCTGAACAAAAGAAAAGGATAAAGGCACTTTTTAAAATACCGTTATCCTTTTTGTTCGTTTATGCCAAAATGCGAAAGCCCCTTACGCCTTGTTTGCAGAGCCGAAAAGAGCAATCTTTTCTCTTACGGTTTCCTTGATAGCCTCGGTGCCGGGAGTGAGAAGCTTTCTCGGGTCGAAGCCCTTGCCTTCAAGGTCCTTGCCTGCCTCGATGTACTTGCGCGTAGCCGCTGCAAATGACAGCTGACACTCGGTGTTAACGTTGATCTTTGAAACGCCGAGAGAAATTGCCTTCTGAATCATATCCGCGGGAATACCAGTACCGCCGTGGAGAACCAGGGGCATATCGCCTACCTGCTCGCTGATCTGTGCCAAAACCTCAAAATTGAGGCCCTTCCAGTTTGCGGGATATTTACCGTGAATATTACCGATACCTGCAGCCAGCATGGTAACGCCGAGATCTGCGATCATCTTGCATTCATTAACGTCGGCAACCTCGCCTGCACCTACAACGCCGTCTTCCTCGCCGCCGATAGAGCCGACCTCTGCCTCGATGGAGATGCCCTTCTCGTTGCAGACTGCAACAAGCTCCTTGGTCTTAGCGATATTCTCATCAATGGGGTAGTGGGAGCCGTCGAACATAACCGACGAGAAGCCTGCCTCAATGCACTTGTAAGCGTGCTCGTATGAGCCGTGATCGAGGTGAAGAGCAACGGGAACGGTGATGCCGAGACTCTCAAGCATGCCGTTTACCATACCGACGACGGTCTTGTAGCCGCACATATACTTACCCGCACCCTCGGATACGCCGAGAATAACGGGGGACTTCATTTCCTCTGCCGTGAGAAGAATTGCCTTTGTCCATTCGAGGTTGTTGATATTGAACTGACCTACGGCATAGTGACCTGCTTTTGCCTTAGCCAGCATTTCTTTTGCGGAAACTAACATTTTATTTCTCCTTGTTTTTATTAACGCCATTATTATACAGTAACCGATAAGAAAAATCAATAGAACATAAGTAAAATCCGAGAAAAATTTAAAAAACTATTGAATTTTATTCATACGTGGTGTATAATAATAAGGCATTGACGGGAGAAAATGCGATGCTTGGTCATATACAGAGAGACGGCGGTAGGTGTGAGCCGTTTGTGACAGCGCGTTATCCGCTCTCCGAGCGTTCGGTGATGAGCCGAGGGTCAGCCCCCTTATCGGCGGTAAAGAGACAGGCTTTTTGCCTGTAATTTGGGTGGTACCGCGGTTTTTCTCCGTCCCATACGGCGTCGTATGTGGCGGTTTTTTTGTTAATAATTATAAGGAGATATAACAATGATTGACATCAAGTTTTTGAGAGAAAATCCCGAGGCTGTCAAGGAGAATATCCGCAAGAAGTTTCAGGATAGCAAGCTGCCTCTGGTAGACGAGGTTATCGCGCTTGACGAGGAGCTCCGCCAGAACAAAAGGCGCGCGGACGAGCTTCGCGCCAACAGAAACAAGGTTTCAAAGTCCATAGGCGCGCTTATGGGGCAGAAAAAGTTCGCCGAGGCGGAAGAGGCAAAGAAGCTTGTAGCAGAGCAGGCAGAGGAGCTGAAGGCGTGCGAGGCTAAGGAAGCAGAGCTTAACGAGAAGGTAACTAAAATAATGATGGTTATCCCCAACATTATTGACCCCTCCGTGCCGATAGGTAAGGATGACAGCGAGAACGTGGAGGTAGAGAAATTCGGCGAGCCGGTCACTCCCGACTTCGACATTCCTTATCACACGGATATTATGGAGCGCTTTTCGGGTATCGACCTTGACAGCGCGAGAAAGGTAGCGGGCAACGGCTTCTACTACCTGATGGGAGATATTGCGAGACTTCATTCCGCCGTCATTTCCTACGCCAGAGACTTTATGATTGACCGCGGATTTACCTATTGCGTGCCCCCCTTTATGATTCGTTCGGGCATCGTTACCGGCGTTATGTCCTTTGCCGAGATGGACGCGATGATGTATAAGATTGAGGGAGAGGACCTGTTCCTTATCGGTACCTCGGAGCATTCTATGATAGGCAAGTTTATTGATACCATAAATCCCGAGGGAGAGCTTCCTTACACCCTGACCTCTTATTCTCCCTGCTTCCGCAAGGAGAAGGGCGCTCACGGCATAGAGGAGCGCGGCGTATACCGTATCCACCAGTTTGAGAAGCAGGAGATGATAGTCATCTGCCGTCCCGAGGAATCGCCGAAATGGTTTGATAAGCTTTGGCAGAACACAGTAGATTTGTTCAGAACTCTTGATATTCCCGTAAGAACTCTTGAGTGCTGCTCCGGCGACCTTGCAGACCTGAAGGTAAAGAGCGTTGACGTCGAGGCCTGGTCACCCAGACAGCAGAAGTATTTTGAGGTAGGCTCATGCTCCAACCTGGGCGATGCTCAGGCAAGACGCCTTAAAATCAGAGTGAAGGGCGAGGACGGTAAAATATATCTGGCACATACCCTCAATAACACTGTCGTTGCGCCTCCCCGTATGCTTATCGCCTTCCTCGAGAATAATCTGAATGCTGACGGCTCGGTAAATATCCCCGTGGCTCTTCGTCCTTATATGGGCGGTAAAGAAAAGCTCGTTCCCAATAAATAATGCCGATATGAAGAAAGAAAACGTTGTTTTGATTTTGGCAGGTCCCTCGGGCGGAGGTAAAACTGCCATTGCTTCGGCAATACTTGACTCCGATTCACGCTTCTCGCTTATCCGCTCCGGCACTACCAGAGCGCCGAGAGGGGACGGATTTGACGCGGAGTACCTGTATTACTCCAAGGACGAGTTTTTGTCGCTTATAGAAAACGGTGAAGTGGCAGAGCACATGACCTACGGCGGATTTATGTACGGCACGCCCAAGTCGGAGTTGCGCCGTGTCATTGATATGGGAAAGATACCTCTTTTGGTGCTTGACCTTAACGGTGTTCGCAGCTTTGCGGGACTCAGGGATTTTTCTGCCTGCTCGCTTTATATGTACGCCTCACTTGATACCGTAGAAACAAGGCTTTACGATAGGTATCTGAAGGACAACCCGGATATCAAAAAGCTCACTACCTTCGTCTCCCGTAAGGAGCAGAATATTGATGATTATCTGTCGATATCCGACAGCGCTCCTTATATTTATTCCTTCCTTGAGAACAGCGGCAGTATCGAGGCTTGCCGTGACAACGCACTTGAGATTTTCGCCTCGTTCTGTGACGGAATTCCAAGCGACGTGACCGCAAAAGAAAAAGCGGTAAATATCCTGACGCGTGACGGAAGAATGAAGAAGCACGTCTGAGCACCGTGATCCACAAATCGACTGTAATTCAGAATTGATAGAGGCACTGCTTTTCGCAGTGCCCCTTTTCTGGATATGCTTCAAAACGCAAAATCCACTATTCAAAAAAGCATAAATAAAGCACTTATGATGCACGGCGGCAATACATAAGTGCTTTTTCAATATCAGGCTTTTTCTGTTTCGCTGTATTTAGTTTTGACCTCATCGCGGATCTCCCACAGGTAATAGAAGGAGTAACCGACGTATATTACCGTGAGGGCGAAAACAACTACGCCGAACCAGGGGAGCATAGGCTCTGTTTGTATTTCGGCTGTCTCGGTAAAATATGTAGTGACATTGCCGTGAAAGAATGTGTTAAGGCACTTTGAAAGCTGCACAAGCGCAGAAACCGTAAACAACGCGTATGCCTTTATACACAGCTTTTTGTGCATTCTTGCGGTGGTTATGCCGTATCTTTCGCTGTCCGGGGAAATACCGGTATGAGCTTTTATGAAGTCCCGAAATCCGAACGCCATAACCGCAGCCAGAGCTAAGAAAAAGATAAATTCCAACGCCCCGCATACTTCGACAGGCAGATACGCACTCTTTGCGGCTTTGCTGTCTGCTAAATCAACGTACGAGAATTGGGAAAAGAATTTTCCCGTGAAGACCTGACCGATTACACCGGTAACTATATAGGCTGCCGAGCTTAGCAGAAGCGGACGCTTGTATTTTGATGAAAGCAGACGCCAACCGACAATAAGCAACATAATTCCGTAAATAAAATGTGGCAGAATGTTGACGTTGTTGGTCTGCTCAAAAGCGATGTCAAAGCTGAACAAAGATGCTGTTGCAAAGAAGATCAGCGTGTAATTCATGCTCTTTGCCTGCTTTTGCATTTCGAGATTTTCGAGCTTTTCTTCACCTGCAATAGCACGGATTCCCTCGGCAATCTGACCCTCTTTTTTTATTACAGATAGATATTTTCTCACGAAAACAAACCATACAATACCAAGTATCAGGCATATAAGCATTCCCGACATTTCGAGAATCGGGAACAGATACTTTGATATCTGACTGCCGTCGGAATTGCTGAGCAGGCAGAACTGGGGAATCGTGTTAAGCGCCGCTTTTGCAATTACGAAAAACAGCGTCATGTTTTTTACCGACTCTGCCTTGACCGATCGGCGGAAGAATTTAAGCGGGGAAATAAGACTCTTTGCCTCGCTTCTCTCGCCGAGGTAGTACAGAGCCATGGAACCGTTTATTACAGCCTTGATTAACAGTGCGACCTCAATTACGGAGAAGACCAATGTAAAGAGGGGAACGATGTCCCTGCCCGTGTACATATTCGCATACATTACCGCCATCGCGGGGATTCTTGCCAGAGTAACGAAGCCCAAATTCGTCAGTGCCGATTTCGTTTCATAAAAGTACGGGAGCAACTCGGATAAACCGCCTATTGCCCGTGCAAGCAGAAAATATCCGACGAAATCGGGAAGAATATCTATCATGTTGAAGTTGGGGTTAAGCAAAAAAATCAACGCTACGGTGATGCTTAAATAATAGCTTTTGTTTTTTCTTTCCGTCACTTTTTCTTACCTTTCTTTTTTGCCTGCTTTTGCCGGTATCTTTCAAGCTTGTAATCCGCGTATTCCTGCTCCTTCTCGGCTTTATGCTTTCTGTATTCGTTCACGAAGCCGAAGCGGGATGGCTTTTGTCCCCGGTTCTTGTCCTCGCCGGGCATACCTATTCTTGCATAGCAGGTGAATATCGTATATAAATTCAGGATTATCAGTGCGAACTGTGCGAAAATCGTGATGACGTACAGTACCGCGGCAACCTGCTCGGGCAATAGGTATGACACGGCAGGCATAGTCAGAATCAGATAGATAGCATAGACGGCGAGGGAAGCGTACATAAGATAACGGCTGCGCTTCGGCACCTTCTCGAGGTCAACCTCAATAGCCACGTCCTGAATTCCGGAGAGAAAGGATACCGTTAGAATACAGGTGACAAACAGCCTCAGCATCGTCATATAGCTTGTGACCGTCTCGTTTGACAGCTGCGGCATGAACATAAACAGTATGGTAACGGCGAAGTCGGCAAGAGAGAATACCGCGAAGCCTATACATATATAAAAGGCGTACTTGAACGGCTTGTTTATTTTCGACAGCCTGTAAAGCCCGAGAGACATAATCAGAGCTGCAATGATATTCGTTATTCCCGGGTATACGATATTCAAAAGAAGAAAATACCCGATAAACAGCGTACCGAAGCCCATTATTCCTGCACCCCGCTATTCATTCCGCAGCACTTTTTGTGTTTCTTTCCGCTGCCGCAGGGGCAGGGGGCATTGCGCTCAATTTTCGTTACGGTTATGGGTTTCCTTGCGGCGACGTTTTTGTTTGATGAAGTCCGCGGCTGTCCGCCCGAAAGACCCGCAGCTGTGATTTTTGCTACCTCACTGCGTTTTCCGGACTCCATGCGGATATCTACCGAAAGTATCTTCGCTACGGTCGTCTGCTTGATATCCTCAATCATATTGTCAAACATATCCGAGCTTTCAAGGCGGTACGTCGCAACCGGGTCTCGCTGTGCGTAGGAGTTCAGTCCCACGTAGTCCCTCAGCTCGTCGAGAGCCTCCAGATGCTCCATCCACTTTGAGTCGACAGTGGAGAGAAGAATTTTCTTCTCAATATCACGCATCGGATTTACGGGTGCGGGTATATCCTTGCCCTTGCTCTCGTAAATGCGGAGAGCCTCGTCGACCAATTCTTCACGCCATGCGGCTTTGTCAATGTGCGCCTTCTCCTCGTCTGTGTAAACGAATCCGTGCTTGTCTTTGAGATTTCCGTAGTAGTGCTGGATAAATGTGTCGAATTTCCACTCTGCCGGGTCGTCTGCACCGAAGCAGAAGTCAAAATATCCCTCAACCGAGTCGACTATCATCTTTCTTATCGTAGGCTCAATGCTGTCTTCAAACAGTACCTCGCGGCGCTGGTTGTATATGACCTTTCTTTGCTGATTCATTACGTCGTCGTAATTCAGCACGTTCTTTCTTCTTTCAAAGTGCATTTCTTCAATGCGCCTCTGTGCGGTTTCAATAAGCTTTGAAGCCATACCGAAGGTAATCGGCATACCCTCCATGCCGCTCATCGTTTTTCCGAGCATTCGGAGGAGTGATTCGGTTCTCATTGCCGATCCGAATACTCTTACCATATCGTCTTCGAGCGAGATGAAGAATTTAGACTCACCCGGGTCACCCTGTCTGCCGCTTCGTCCGCGGAGCTGATTGTCTATACGTCTGCTCTCGTGTCTTTCTGTGCCGAGAATATACAGACCGCCTGCCGCACGTACCTTTTCCGCTTCGGGGCGAAGAGCCTCCTTATGCTTTGCGTATAGCTCGGCGAACTTTGCCCTTGCGGCGAGAATATCCTCGTCTTCGGTGTATGACGTGCCGATAGCCGCGTTTATTTGCTCGTCGGTGAACTCCAAACGCTTCATATCTCTTTTTGCCAAAAACTCCGGGTTTCCGCCCAGCATAATATCCGTGCCTCTGCCCGCCATGTTCGTCGATATTGTGACGGCACCGAATGCACCTGCCTGAGCCACTATTTCAGCCTCGCGTTCGAGCTGCTTTGCGTTCAGTACGTTGTGGGCGATACCCTCGCGCCGGAGAAGCTTTGACAGCTCCTCGGATCTCTCTATCGAAACCGTACCTACAAGGATAGGCTGTCCCTTTTCGTGGCATGCCTTGATTTGCTTGACAATGGCAGCGTATTTTTCATTCACCGTGCGGTATATCTCGTCATTGTAGTCTACGCGTATCATGGGACGGTTGGTAGGTACTTCAACAACGTCGAGGGCGTATATCTGCTTGAACTCGTCCTCCTCTGTGAGGGCGGTACCCGTCATGCCCGAGAGCTTACCGTACATACGGAACAGGTTCTGGAAGGTTATGGTGGCTATTGTACGGCTCTCCTTGTTTACCTCTACGCCTTCCTTGGCTTCGATAGCCTGATGCAGTCCATCATTGTACCTTCTTCCGGGCATAAGTCTTCCTGTGAAGGCGTCGACGATAACCACCGCACCGTCTTTTACTATATAATCCGTGTCACGCTTCATAACGCCGTGAGCGCGGATTGCAATATTCACGTGGTGGTATATAGTTCTGTTCTCCGGGTCGGACAGATTTTCAATACCAAAGAATTTTTCCGCTTTTTCAATACCGTGCTGAGTCAGAACGGCAGTGCGCGCCTTTTCGTCAACGATGTAGTCCTGTGAATATTGGTCTAAATCCTGCTTGGTATCCACTTCCTTGACAACGAACCTAGTGAATTTCTTTACCAGATCGTTCGCCTTTTGGTATAAATCGTTGGATTCGGACATATGACCCGAAATGATAAGAGGAGTTCTCGCCTCGTCGATAAGAATTGAGTCCACCTCGTCCACTATCGCAAAGGCGTGACCTCTCTGTACCATGCTCTCCTTGTATGCAACCATGTTGTCACGCAGATAGTCGAAGCCTATTTCGTTGTTGGTACCGTAGGTGATATCGGCGTTGTAGGCGCGCTTCTTTTCCTCTCTGCTCTGACCGTGTACGATAAGACCGGTTGTAAGCCCTAAGAAGCCGTAAACGCGTCCCATTTCTTCACTGTCGCGCGTTGCAAGGTAGTCGTTGACCGTGACGATATGCACGCCCTTTCCCGACAGAGCGTTAAGATAAGCGGGCAGGGTAGCCACAAGAGTTTTTCCCTCACCGGTCTTCATCTCGGCTATACGACCCTGATGCAGTAAAATACCGCCGATGAGCTGTACGCGGTACGGACGCTTCCCCAGTACTCTCTCGTCAGCCTCGCGAACCAGCGCGAATGCCTCGGGGAGGATGTCGTCGAGGGTTTTGCCTTCTGCGAGATCGCCCTTCAGCTTATCGGTATAGGCTCTCAGCTCCTCGTCCTCCATGGCGGAGAATACGTCTGCCAATTCCTCTATTTTGTCCACGGTGGGAATAATCTTTTTAATTTGCTTCTCGCTGTACGTTTTGAAAAAACCCATATTATTCGTGTTCCTTTCCTGCGGAAAATCAGATTTCAGCCGTCAAATACATTCTATCTCTTTAAGTATACCATACGCAAAGCAAAAAATAAATAATAAAATGTAAAATTTTAAATTTAATGGCAAGTATTATTGTAAAAGTCGTCACGTTTGTGTTAAAATATAACCGATAATTGAATGGGACTTTGTTTGAAAACGGGGTTTTCAAACTGTCGTTTGTGTCTTTCACACCGTTTGTGATGGAACGAATTTCCTTACGGAAACCGAAGACAAACGACCCGTCGAACTAAAGGAATGGTAATATAAATGAAAAAAATCAATATCGTTTTATACAATCCCGAAATACCGCAGAATACGGGGAATATATCACGCACCTGCGCCGTCACCGGCGCGGCTCTGCATATTATCAGACCCACCGGCTTTGAAATTTCAGACAGAACGCTGAAGCGCGCTGGTCTTGACTATTGGGACAAGCTGGAGGTCAGCTATTACGACTCCTTTGACGAGCTGCGCGGAAAATACCCCGGTGCCGAAATGTATTTCTTTTCATCTCACGCGGAAAAATCTTATGCGGATATAGATTATCCCGAGGGAGTGTTTTTGGTATTCGGCAGAGAATCCGTCGGACTTCCACGGGAGCTGGTGAATGAAAACTCAGAGCGCGCCTTGCGTATTCCGATGCTTCCGACTCTCAGGTGCCTGAACCTATCCAATTCCGTTGCGGTTGCGGTATACGAGGTGCTTCGCGGGTGGGGATTTCCGGGAATGAGCTGATTTCTCGGCAATAGCGGAAAAATGTAGATTCATCCGATAAAAAACGGGTAAATACTTGACAACCGTGACACAAAGTTATAAAATATATATGTAAAAAATAAGGAGACCGCGACTTTTTGCGGAATGAGTAAAATGACGAAAATAGATATTTTTTCCGGCTTTCTCGGTGCCGGCAAGACAACTCTGATTAAGAAGCTGATAAAAGAGGCTTATGCCGGCGAGAAGCTGGTGCTTATCGAAAATGAATTCGGTGAGATAGGTATTGACGGAGGCTTTTTGCAGGATTCAGGCATTGAAATCAACGAGATGAATTCGGGGTGTATTTGCTGCTCGCTGGTAGGTGACTTTACCAAAGCTTTGGGGGATGTACTACAGAGATTCGCGCCCGACAGAATTATTATCGAGCCTTCGGGAGTAGGTAAGCTGTCCGACGTAAAGCGCGCCGTAGGCGGCGTTCTTTCCGAGGACGTTGTTCTCAACTGCTTTACCACCGTTGCCGATGTAAACAAGTGCAAGATGTATATGAAGAACTTCGGCGAGTTCTATAACGATCAGATTTCCAACGCCTCCTGCATCGTCCTGTCGCACACAGACGTGGCAAAGGATGCGAAGATTGCCGAGTGCGTTGAGCTTGTCCGCACGCAGAATCAGAATGCAGTCATCGTTACGACTCCATGGGATAAGCTTGACGGCAAAGATATCCTTGCGGCTATGGAGAAGCGCAATACTTTGGAGGACGAGCTGCTTGAGCTTGAAAAGGAAAGCGCGCACCACCACGACCACGACGAAGAGTGCTGTCACCACGAGCACCACCACGACCACGACGAAGAGTGCTGTCACGAGCATCATCACGACGATGAAGAAGAGTGTTGCCACCACGAGCATCATCACGACCACGACGAAGAGTGTTGCCACCACGAGCATCATCACGACCATGACGAAGAGTGTTGCCACCATGAGCACCATCACGGCCATGACGAAGAGTGCCACGACGAGCATCATCACGACCATGACGAAGAGTGCCACGACGAGCACCATCATGACCACGATCACGGTGAAGGCTGCAGCTGCGGATGCGGCGGTCATCATCACCACCACGCCGATGAAGTATTCACAAGTTGGGGCGTCGAGACTGCAAAGAAGTTTACCTCTGAGGAGATTTCGGATATTCTTGAGCACTTTATCGAGGATTCCGACTGCGGTATGATTTTGCGCGCCAAGGGTATCGTTGCCGGCGAGGACGGAAAGTGGATTCATTTCGATTACGTTCCCGGCGAGAAGAATATCAGATTCGGTACCGCGGCTGTTATAGGCAGACTGTGTGTCATCGGCTCGGGAATTGACTCGGAAAGGATAAAGGATTTGTTCGGAGTTTAATATGGAGTTACCTGTTTATTTGTTTACCGGCTTTCTTGAAGCGGGAAAGACCAATTTCATAGTTGAAACTATGAAAGACCCGTCCTTCAATGACGGAGAGCGAAAAATACTCATTATCACCTGCGAGGAGGGAATAGAGGAATACGACCCTGAGGATTTGGGCAAAAACGTATTCTTCGGCTCGATAGGAAACGAGTATGAGCTGACTCCCGACAGACTGGGCGCACTTGCGAAAAGAGCGGGTGCCGAGCTTGTAGTGGTAGAATATAACGGAATGTGGCAGTTGGAGAAGTTCTACGAGGCTATGCCCGAGGACTGGATGGTTTATCAGGAGCTTATGGTAGTTGATGCCACCACCGTACACACCTATAACGCAAATATGCGTCAGCTGATGGTTGACAAGCTTACCAGCTGTGAGGTCGTCTTCTTTAACCGCGTTAAGCCCGAGTACGATAAAAATGAGCTTCACAAAATAGTCAGAGGCATTTCCCGCCGTGCCACGATTTTTTACGAGTACACCGACTGTGAGCTTGAGCGCGATGAGATCGAGGACCCGTTGCCCTTTGATATTAATGCGCCTGTGATAGAAATCAAGGATGAAGATTTTGCCCTGTTCTACCGTGATATGACCGAGGAATTCGGTAAGTATGCGGGAAAAACGGTCAGGTTTAAAGGTATCTGTGCCACCGACCGCTCGTTGCCAAATTCGCACTTTGCCATAGGCAGACATATTATGACCTGCTGCGAGGCTGATATAGCCTATCGCGGAGTTGTTGCGAAGGGCACGTGCGGACTGAAAATTTCTACCCGGGACTGGGTTATTGCAGAGGGTGTACTCAGCGAGGAGTATTCAAAGCTGTATCAGGGCAAAGGTCCGGTCCTTACGGTAAAGAAGCTCGAGAGGGCAGAGAAGCCCGTGCAGGAGGTTGCAACCTTCTATTGATTTTCCCTTTTAATTCCAAAAGCTTAATACTTCGGAGTTCTTATGAAAAATGACAGTAAATTTCCATTTTCCATGTACAAGGAAAGCGGAGAGAATCAGCTGATAAAAAGCCGTATGAACCGCGAGTCCATGGAAATTATGGAGGTAGTTGAAGGAGCGGTTCTCGTACAAATCGGAACGGAGTTCGTATGTGCCGAGGCAGGAGAATTTGTATATATTCCCAATGGTATGATGTTCGGAGCAGAGTCGGTTGACGGAAAGGCTACCGTGCGCGGAATGATATTCGATAAGTCGATAATAGAGGCTAATATGGAGAATTTCGACAGTGAGATCTTCTATATGTTCTATATTCAGTCAAAGAATATAATTACCGTTTTCAACAATACCCACCCGGTATACGAAACCCTGAAGCGATATATGCAGGATTCTGCCGAGGAATATTCGGTAAAGGACGTGTGCTACAAGCTCCCCATCAGAGCGAATATATATCATATCATGACGGCGCTTCTGCGCTTCTACTGCGGAACGAAAAACGAGATGGACAGAATGATTTATCACAATGTCCTGAGGCTCCGCCCCGTCATGGATCATATTTACTCTCATTTCAAGGAAAAAATTTACATAGAAGAGCTGGCGGGAATGATAAACGTTTCGCCCGACTACTTTACGAGAATGTTCAAGGAATCAATAGGTAAGACGCCAATTGATTATATAAACGGCTTGCGTGTCAATCATTCTATGTATTTGCTCACCACCGGTGAGCTTTCCATGGCTGAGATAGCCGACAATATCGGATTTTGCAATCCCAACTATTTTCACAAGATATTCAAGCAGTATATGGGTGTGTCACCCTTAGCTTACAGAAAGAGTCATCAGTAGACTATACTTTTTATTTTATAAGTGATGGTGGGCTTCACTTTGCAATGCGTTTTGAAATTCAAGACACATAAAAAGCATTTAGCCCATACCCGTGTTGAGAAAATTCGGTTTGTGTAGCTTTAAATTTTTTATAACCGTCGGGAAAGCGCGGGAAACAGGAGGTAAAGAAATAATATGCTGGATCATACTCTGGCTGCTTTTACGATAATAATTTCGGATTTGCAAAAGGCTTTCAAATGTGTGGCTGTCCTCAGCCAGCTTTCGTATCTAATATACGCCGTCATCGCAATCAGCTTTGGTATCGGCAATCTTGCAGTGCAGATAATTCTGTGCGTGCTTTCGGCGCTTGCGCTTATTTTCTATCTGTTGTTTGAGTCCTTTGAAATCACCGATGACGATAAATTTTATAAAAAAAGCAAAACTGCCATACGTTATACGAAGCTTGCGGTAAACGCCGTCGCTATCGGAACGTCGGTATACGGCCTTTGTCTCGTTGACACGACTACATCGAACTTGTATCTGATTATGACCGTCCTTTCCCTGATACTTTGGGTAGTTAAGGTTCTCTTGGAGGTATCTCTGGTATTTATAAAGAGCAGGTACAAGCTTCTTTTGGCAGGTATAAAGATTGACCTTGAAAACGCAGTCGGACCTATTCGGGATGCGAGCAGGAAATTTGTCAAGCCTGTGAAATCCGTTCTCGGAATCCTTGACAGAGCGCGCGGATACGAGCCGGAGGAGGAAGAGGAGCCGTCACGTTTTGACGATGACGTTACCGAAAAGCAAAGGCGCACTCTTGACGACAGAGCTTACGAGCTGAGATGTGAGCGAGCGGAAAAAAAGCGGGCTAAGAAAGAAGCCCGCGCCAGAGAGCGAGAAGCGCGAAAAGTACATAAAGATACCGAGTACGACCGCGACGATTCAGGTGCCACGGTTTAGTCGGATGAATAATCAATAATAAAAGGGCAACCCAAGTCAAAGCTTGAGCCGCCCTTTTCCATGTCGGTGAGATTTCTTAAAAATTTTTAAGTAAAATCCGGTTTAAGTGCATAACTATATCGGTTAATCTTTTATTACCTTCAATTCTTCCTCGCCTTTTACGTAGCCCGCGGTTACTATGACCTTTTTCACGGACTTGTCGGAGGGGAGATCGTACATAGGCTTCAGCATAATTCCTTCGACGATTGAGCGAAGACCTCTGGCACCGGTGTTTCTCTCAATTGCAAGATGCGCTATTGCTTCAAAGGCCCCGTCTTCAAACTCCAGCTCAATTCCGTCCATCAGGAACAGCTTCTGATACTGCTTGTAGAGCGCGTTCTTGGGCTCTTTTATAATTCGTACCAGAGCCGCCTCGTCAAGGTTTTCGAGAGCTACGATAACGGGAAGTCTGCCTACCAGCTCGGGAATGAGCCCGTATTTAACAATATCGTGTGCCTGAACGTCCTTGTATACGCCCTTTTCCACCTTTTCGCGCTTCGTGGTCTTCTCGGTAGAGAAGCCTATCTGCTGAGTACCTTTTCTCTGTTCGATAATCTTCTCAATACCGTCAAAAGCACCGCCGCAAATAAAAAGAATGTTCTTGGTGTTGATTTGTATGAACTCCTGATTCGGGTGTTTTCTTCCGCCTTGGGGCGGTACGTTAGCTACGGTTCCCTCCAGAATTTTGAGCAGAGCCTGCTGTACACCCTCGCCGGATACGTCCCTGGTTATCGAGCGGTTTTCGCCCTTCCTTGAAATCTTGTCGATTTCGTCTATATAAATAATGCCGCGCTCGGCTCTCTCAACGTTGAAATCAGCAGCCTGAATAAGCCTCAGCAGAATGTTTTCAACGTCCTCGCCGACGTAGCCCGCTTCTGTAAGCGTGGTGGCATCCGCGATGGCAAAGGGAACCTTGAAGCTCTTTGCCAGCGTTTGTGCAAGGTACGTCTTTCCGACACCGGTAGGACCGAGCAGGAGCACGTTGGATTTCTGTATATCCACGTCCTCCGTGTCCTGCTCTGTCTTTTTCTTCTTCTTTTCGTCCAGCAGGAGTATTCTCTTATAATGGTTGTATACCGATACCGCCAACGCCAGCTTTGCGCCGTCCTGACCTATAACGTGCTCGTCGAGCATTTTTTTGATCTCAATGGGACGGGGGAGAGTATCAAAGGAAAGCTGCTCGGGGGCGGGGATACCGTTTTCTTCCTCGGTGGGGAAGTTTTCTTCTATGAAGTCATAGCACAGGTGTATGCACTCGTCGCATATATACGTCTTTCCGTCCTGAGCGGGAATGAGAACCATAGCCTCATCCTCACCGGCACCGCAAAAGGCGCATCGACGGAGCTTGTTTTCTGCCATATTTTATTTATCCTTTTTGGTGAGTACCTCATCAATGAGGCCGTATGCCTTCGCTTCCTCAGCCGACATAAAGTTGTCGCGCTCGGTATCTTTCTCTATTACCTCAAGAGGTTGACCGGTGTGAAGAGAAAGCAGCTTATTAAGCTTCTCTCGTGTGCGGATAATGTGGTCTGCGTGAATTTTAATATCGGTTGCCTGACCCTGTGCACCGCCGAGAGGCTGGTGTATCATTATCTCGGCATTGGGAAGAGCCATGCGCTTACCCTTCGTGCCTCCGGTGAGGAGAAATGCACCCATGGAAGCGCACATACCCATGCAGATGGTGGATACGTCGCACTTGATGTAGTTCATCGTATCGTATATTGCAAGCCCTGCGGAAACGGAGCCGCCCGGGCTGTTGATGTAGAAATATATGTCCTTATCGGGATCCTGCGCTTCGAGGAAAAGCATCTGCGCTACGACTAAAGACGCCGTCGTGTCGTTTACCTCATCCGCAAGAATGATAATTCTGTCACTGAGCAAACGGGAGTATATATCGTAAGCTCTCTCACCGCCGGGGGTCTGCTCAATTACGTTTGGTACTAAAGGCATGGTAAAAACCTCCTGTTTATATTTTAGCCGACAATCAATGATAGACTGTCGGCATTTGTTTTATTCTTATTTTTGAAAATTACTTTACGATAGCGCTGTCTTTTACAAGAGTCATAGCCTTGCCGACAACAAGGTCTGCCTTGACGTCCTCGGCAGCTATCATCTTCTTAACCTCGTCGGTAGCAACACCGTAGGTGCTCGCAATCTTCTCGTACTCCGCATCGATTTCCTCAGCGGTAGCGTCAAGAGCCTCAACTGCGGCAATCTTTTCAAGAGCAAGTCTGATCTTAACCTGCTTTTCAGCCTGAGGTCTCATCTGCTCGCGGAGCTTATCGAGAGTCATACCGGTGTACTGCATGTAGGTTTTAAGGTCAAGTCCGCTGGAACGGAGTCTGGTATCGTAGTCGCGAAGATAGTTCTCGGTTTCAACCTCGAACATAACCTCGGGAATTTCAGCTACGAGCTTTTCCATAAGAGCCTCTGCCAATGCGTTCTCCATCTCGCGCTCTGCAGCTTCCTCATTCTTCTTGACAAGACCTGCCTTTATATCAGCCTTATACTCGTCAAGAGTATCGAACTCGGATGCGAACTTAGCGAACTCATCGTCTGCCTCGGGCAGCTGCTTCAGGGACTTGACCGAGCACTTAAAGGTTGCGGCCTTGCCTGCGAGATCCTTTGCGTGATAGTCCTCGGGGAAGGTGACATTTACGTCAAATTCCTCGCCCAGCTTGTGTCCTACGATCTGACCCTCAAAGCCGGGGATAAAGCTTCCCGAGCCGATTTTAAGCTCGTAGTTTTCACCCTTGCCGCCGTCGAATGCCGCGCCGTCGATAAAGCCCTCAAAATTAAGGTTAACGGTGTCGCCCTCGGCAATTGTGCCATCGTATTCCTCAACGAATCTTGCGTTTCTGTCGCGGATCTTGTCGAGCTCCTTTGCGACGTCCTCGTCGGTGACCTCTGCCACCTTCTTTTCAACCTCGATGCCCTTATAGCCATCGATTGTAACCTCGGGCTTAACAAATCCCTCAGCCTTGAGGACTACGTCGCCTTCCATAGATACAAGGTCGAACTTGGGGTTTCCGACAACGTTCAGCTCAGCCTCTTTAACTGCGGCCTCGAACGCCTCGGGGATACAAGCGTTAATGGCATCCTCAAAGAATACCTGCTCGCCGTACATCTTCTTGATTATGGACAGGGGTGCCTTACCCTTTCTGAAGCCGGGAACGTTAATGCTCTTGACCTGCTTCTTGTATGCGTCCATTTCCGCTTTTGCGTAAACTTCCTTGCTGACCGAGAACTCAAGTGTATAACCGCACTTTTCGGTCAATTCCTTTTTAATAAGGCTCATTTTTTCTTCCTCCGAAAAAATCTTTCTTTATATTTTTTATTCAAAATCAAAAATATTCAATATATTCTACAATAATTGAAGGGATTTGTCAAGTCTTTAACAAGTTTTTGTCATTGGAAAGGAATTATTTTATTATTTTGGGAATGAATGACAAATAGTCCGCAGAAATAAGCGACATCGTGATCCCTTCGTATTCAAACTCCGCCGGGCAGGTGTAATTTCCGTGAATATGACCGAAGTATACCCGTTTTATTCCGTATTCGCGAAGGATGTCTGTAAGAGGCGTGCACGCCTTGTCACTCCAGACGGGAGGAAAGTGCATAAAAACAATTATCTCCTTGTCGGGAGCCGTTTCCTTTATGCGTACTGCATCGTTCAGACTGAGCTTTAATCTCAGAGTCTCTCTGTTTATGAGCTTTTCGTAATCGGTGTCCCTCGGTGCGTTTTTTGCCTCCTCATCCTGATACCAGCCGCGGGTGCCGGCAATGATGAAGCCTTCCGATTCGTGGGCGTTATTGTACAGGAAAGAAATACTGCCGATATTCTCTTTTTCAAACATCTTTTTGTGCTTGCTGACGGTAGACCACCAGAAATCGTGATTTCCTTTGCCGAGAATTTTTTTGCCCGGCAGCGCATCTATGAATTTCAGATCCGAAATCGCTTCTTCAAGTGACAAAGCCCAGGAAATATCACCCGGTATAACCACCGTATCGCCGTCCTCGACCAGACGCTCCCAATTTGACTTGATTCGGCTCATGTAGTCCTGCCATCTCGGTCCGAAGACCTCCATTGATTTATCCGTTGCATCCAGCGTTGACAAGTGCAAGTCTGCGATTGCAAATAATGCCATATTTTTTCTCCGTTTTGCCGTATAAAATGCCTTTTGCTTGCAGATACTACCATTGCAGACGGAAGGTCTGCAGAAAAGAGAAACAGAATGGAAAACAAGCAAAAGACAAAGTGTGAGTGCGATCCTGCGAAGTATATCAAGGGTATTGTATGCGACGTCAGAAATTGCGCGTATCACAGCGGCGCCAACAATTGCTATGCCGGAAGCATCTGCGTAGGCCCTAACGAGGCAAGCTGCTCGGCAAACACGAATTGCGCCACCTTTAAGCCTCGCGAATACTAATTTTTCGCGAAAGCCAGCGTTGCGGATTCCATATCCGATTTATCGATAGTTCTGTTATGATTGATTGTTTTGCCTCCGAGATCGGCGAGCGGTTTCGGAATGGGCACACCGGTGAGCGACGAAAGGGCAGCGAGAGCCTCAAGATCACCGCCGCAGTCACTGTCGGTAAGCGAACGGTACACGTCTCTTGCAAATTTGTAGGGGGACGCGGTGGAGACCGCAAGTATCTTTCTCTCTGCCTTAGAGTCATTCATGAACCGTTCGGTAGCGTTTATCGCCACTGCGGTGTGTGTGTCGATAAGGCAGTTTTTATTTTCGTAAAGCTCTTTTATAGTCCTGCCGGTGTCTGCCTCGTCGGTGTAAAATCCGCGGAAATCGCGGCGGATGATAGCAAAGTCTTCCTCTGTAAGCTCGTATTTTCCGCCATCGGCGAGCTTATTCATATAACCCGAGCATTTTTCCGAGCCGAGGGTTATATACAAAAGGCGCTCAAGGTTTGAGGAAATGAGAATATCCATAGACGGAGACATCGTGGTGTAGAACTGTCTGTTTCTGTCGTATACGCCCTGCTCAAGAAAATCGGTAAGAACGTTGTTTTTGTTTGAAGCACATACCAGCGTTCCGACGGGGAGGCCCATTCTCTTTGCAATGTAGCAGGCGAATATATTTCCGAAATTACCGGTGGGCACGCATACGTCGATTTTTTCGCCGAGGGAGATTTTGCCCGAAGAGAAGAGGTCGCAGTACGCCGATACATAGTAAACTATCTGAGGCACGAGTCTGCCCCAGTTTATGGAGTTGGCACTGGAGAGAAACACTCCCTCGCCGTCCAACTCCTCGGCTATTTTCCTGTCCGCGAAAATCCTCTTGACGCCGTTCTGAGCGTCGTCAAAGTTGCCGACTATTCCGTCTACGGAAACGTTGCTTCCGCACTGGGTCTGCATCTGCAGCTTTTGTACTTTGCTGACACCGCCGGTGGGGTAGAATACTTTTATTTTTGTGCCCTCAACGTCGCGGTAGCCCTCAAGAGCTGCCTTTCCGGTATCGCCGGAGGTCGCTACGAGTATGAGAGCCGTGCGCTGCTCGTCGCATTTGCGCAGCGCTCTTACGAACAGTCTGGGCATGAACTGAAGCGCCATATCCTTAAACGCGCAGGTGGGACCGTGCCACAGCTCGAGCATATACATACCCCCTCCCAGGTCGGTTACGGGTGCGGGGTTGCCGTCAAACTTCTCCTTTGCGTACGCCGCCTCTGCGTCGGCGCGCAGCTCGTCCTCGGTGTAGTCGGTCAGGAACTTTGACAGAACCCTGACTGCACGCTCGGGGTAGGACAGGGAAGCCATAGCCTTTATTTCATCAAGAGTCAACGCGGGTATGCTTTCGGGCATATAAAGACCGCCGTCATTCGCAAGACCGGTTTTTATCGCATACGCAGAGCTTACTCCTTCGTTATCCTTGCCTCTTGTGCTTACGTATTTCATATTTTTTACCCTTTCTTTTTTATCGCACAGCCTTGTATGCCGTGTCACAGTTAAAAGCGTTTTCGAGGTGCTTTATATCGAAGACCTTTCGCTTTCCGCGGCTGTCCTCCGTGACGAAAACCTCTATTACGTCAAACCTTTTCTTTTTGCCTTTTCCGTTTGCCACAGAGTAGAATTTTGCCGTGCTGATAATGCCCCTTTGCTTGTCGGGACCTACCGCACAGGCAGGGCGCGGTTCTTTGGGATTTGTCTTGTCCACGCTCCGCGTTTTTACCTCTGTGAAAACCATGTATTCTTTATTTTCGGCTATTATATCTATTTCGTGCCCGACGGCGGCGAAGTTGCGCTCTCTTATCTTAAAACCCTTTTTTCGGAGCAGCTTCCGAGCCTCGCGCTCTCCGAAGTCGCCGAGCTCCCGTTTCTTCGTTCCTATTCTAAGAATGTTCATCTTTGTCCAAGAATTTCAGGAAGGTTTTTCTGTGTATGGGGGAAGGACCGTATCTTCTCACCGCGTCCATATGTTCCTTCGTCGGGTATCCCTTGTGCTTTGCAATTCCGTACTCGGGATATTGCTTATCCTGTATGGCGCACAGCCTGTCCCTCGTCACCTTTGCCAGTATGGACGCCGCCGCTATGGAGTAGCTTTTCGAGTCGCCCTTTACGACGGTTTCCGTGTCAATTTCAAAGCCTCGGCTTTGGTTTCCGTCTATCAGCGCAAAATCAGCCTTGACACCGAGCATATCCACCGCACGGCGCATTGCGAGCAGGGAAGCGTTCAGTATGTTTATTTTGTCAATTTCTTCGGGCGTCGCCTCGGCAATACCGTACGCTATCGCCTTTTCGATGATTTCTCCGTATAGCTTTTCCCGCTTTTTCTCGCTGAGCTTTTTTGAGTCGTCGAGACCTTCTATAATACAGCCTCTCGGCAGAATAACCGCCGCCGCAACGACCGGACCGCACAGAGGTCCCCTGCCTGCCTCGTCACAGCCGCAAACAGCCGTATATCCTTCGGCGTATCTTTTTTCTTCGTAATCAAAAGTCGGCATTCTTTACTCCTTAGGCACTTCAAGGCTGATACGCCCTATTTTTGCGCTTCTGAATTCTTCGAGCAGCATCTCTGCCGTTCTCGTATGATTGATTTCTCCTCCCGATACGAGGAAGCCGCGCTTTCTGCCCACAAGCTCGAATAAATCGTAGGAGTCGAGTCCGTCGATTTCCTCCTCGGTCAGCTTGTATCTCGTTAGAAATGCGTCCTTTGCACAGTCTGCCAGCCTTGAGCACAGCAGCATTGCAAGCTCCTCGGTGTCGAGTATCTGATCGCGTATCGCACCGGTCATGGCGAGGTTTTGTCCCACCGTTTCATCCTGAAATTTAGGCCAGAGAACACCGGGCATATCCAAAAGGTCAAGACCGATTTCGGTAGGTACCCACTGCTTGTTCAGGGTAACACCCGGGCGGTTTTCCACCTTTGCCTTCTTTCCGCCCGCAAGACGGTTGATAAGCGAGGATTTTCCTACGTTGGGAATTCCCACTATCATTGCCTTCAGCTTTCTGCCCGTCATACCCTTGGCTTCATACTTTTGAAGCTTCTCGGACATAAGACTGCCTACTGCTTCAGACAGCTTGTCGATACCCTGACCGGTGATGCAGTCGATAAGCACGGTGGGAATTCCACGCGCCCTGTAATACTCCAGCCATCTTTTGCTGACCTCGGGGTCAGCCAGACCGGCTTTCGTCATCACCGTTATTCTCGGTTTTGTGCCGATGATGCTTTCTATTTCGGGATTTTTTGAGCTGTGTGGAATACGGGCGTCAAGAAGCTCAAATACCAAATCCACCTGCGACAGGCACTCTTGCATAAGCCTTCGGGTCTTCGCCATATGCCCGGGGAACCATTGTATTGGATTAGTTGCCATCTCGGCGCTCCTTTCTCAAGTGTGAATCGAATGTCCTTTAATCTACCGCGCCGAACACGTCAAAGGGATAGAAGCGAAAAAGCACTTTTCCTACGACGGAATCTTCCGATACCGTTCCGATAACGCGGGAATCGGTAGAGTTATTTCTGTGGTCGCCCATTACGAAAATCTCGTTTTCAGGGACCGTAATCTCGTAGTATTGACCTTCGACGTACTTCGTGTTGTATTTTTCAATGTTAATTCTGAATACGTTTGGTGCAATAGAAACGTCATAGTGATATCCGGGGTAGTCTGTGAAAATATAAGGCTCGTCAAGCTCCGCACCGTCAACGTAGACTGCGGTAGCGGTGATACGCACGGTTTGCCCTTCGGTTGCAATAACTCTTTTCACTATGGGCTTGTGTATCGGAGTAGCATAGTCCTCGCATACGATAATATCGCCCGGCTGTGGGTCGTACATAAAGTCGGAAACGAGCAGGTTGTCGCCGTTTGTCAGAGTGTTAAGCATGGAGTCGCCGTCTACCACGAACTGACGTACGAAAAATGAGGTGACAATAAGCACGAGCACCAATGTGAAAACGAAAAGCTCCACAAAATCGAAAATCGAATCAATAACCCTGCGTTTTTTCTTTTCGTTCTTCTGCTCGGCAGAACCGTCGGTGCGGTTGTGTAAAGCTCGCTCACTTGAAACAGGGGAGGGTAGGACCGCGGCTTCCGATTCATTTTCGGCCCCTGTGCCGTCCTCTTTGTCAATTTCGGTTAACTCGTCCGGGAATTCTTCGGCGGCAGGGATCGGTTCTTCTTGTACGTCGTTGCTTTCGTTTCGTTCTTCCTCATCCGCGCCTTTGGGCTCCGTATCGGAGAAGGTTTCGGTTTCATCAGAATCGCTGTGGGAGGGTTCCTCACCGGTCTGTAACGCGGAGTCATCTGTCCCTTGACTTTCCGTAACTTCTTCAGTTTGATTTTCCGCAATTTCCGCAGCTTGATTTTCGAAAGCTTCCGCGCTGCCGTTTTCCGCTTCTGCACCCGGTTTATCTTCGATTGATTGTATGGCTTCGGGAACATCGGCGTGCGGTGTATTTGAAGCACCGTCAATTTCTTCTGCAACCGACGTATCCTCTTCGGTTTGTACGTATTCGTCGGATTTCCAAGGCTTTGCTTTTACGGAATTTCTCTTCGGCTTAGCCTTCGCGGCGCCTTTGCTTTCCGTATAATCCGAAAGTGCATCATCAGGTATAGTTGCCGTGGCAGGGGTGTTCTTTTTTCTTGCTGCCATATACATACCATCCTTTCACACATAATTTCCTATCATATATTTTATCATATTTAAAATAAAAAAACAATACATTATTTCACCATTTTTTCGAGCAAGGGGTCTGTGACGTTAACGATTTTTTACAATAAAAAAGAAATTTCAAAAAAACTATTGAAATTTTGCAATTCATATGCTATAATTGCCATAACTGTGCATTTGGCACGGTGTATTATCAGAACAGTCCTCTGCGTGCTCTGTATGAATGTTCGAAGTTTTAAGGAGGGCCACATAATGGATAAGATCCAGGCTTTTGTAAATGAGCAGTTGAAGACCGAAGTTCCCGAATTCGGCATCGGCGACGGCGTAAAGGTATACGTTCGTATCGTCGAGGGAGAGAAAACCAGAACTCAGCTTTTTGAGGGTACCGTCATTGCTAAGCATGGCGGCGGAATTTCCGAGACCTTTACTGTAAGACGTATTTCTTACGGTGTAGGCGTAGAGAAGACCTTCCCCCTTCATTCCCCCAACGTTGAGAAGATCGTAGTATTCCGTGAGGCAAAGGTTCGCCGTGCTAAGCTGTACTACCTTCGCGACAGAGTCGGTAAGGCTGCTAAGGTTAAAGAGAAAATCTAAGGATTTGCGAAGTTCGCAAATCGCACAAAAAAACAAGGCTTTTTACACGAGTGGGCCTTGTTTTTTTGTTTCTGTTATACAAGAAATTGATAAAGACTTCGATACGATATCGGTGTATTAGAGGCGCGTTATGAACGTGATTTCATCACGCCATCTGCTCTCCCAGCTTTTTACCTCCGAGGATATGGAAGTGCAGGTGCTTTACCGACTGACAGCCGTCCTCGCCGATGTTGCTGACTATTCGGTAGCCGTTTTCGAGCCCCAACTGCTTTGCGATTTTCGGTATTACCGTGAAAATGTGAGCGACGTATCCGGAGTTTTCATCGCAAATCTCGTCCGCCGAGCCGATATGTGCCTTCGGAACCACGAGGCAATGCACGGGTGCTTGGGGATTTATGTCGAGAAAAGCGTAGCACATGCCGTCCTCGTATACTTTAGTTGAGGGAATGTCGCCCTTGATTATAGCGCAGAATAAGCAATCCATAAGAAAAACCGCCTTTTTTATTTTTATTCTAGCACAAATTCGGGCGAAGTTCAAGTCTGCATTTGATAAAGGCTTGAAAATATATTGACTTTTTTGCGTTTTTGGGTTACAATTTTAATGAAAAAGAATGTCTTTCACTATTATGGTGATAAAGGAACAGTATGTCAGAAATTAAAACCGGGCTTCCCGAGTTTCCGTTATGCCGCGATATGTGGGATTTGCTGGCTGAGGAGAAGCGTCCTATCGTTATATACGGTATGGGCAACGGAGCGGATAAGCTTATATCGCGTCTTGAAAAATACGGCGTTACCGTCGCAGATATTTTTGCCTCGGACGGCTTTGTCAGAGGTCACAGCTTTCACGGTATGCGCGTCAAATCCTTTTCCGAGATAAAGGAGACTTACGGGGATTTCGTAATTCTTTTGTCCTTCGCTTCAAGGCGGGAGGACGTGCTTGAGGCTTTGTCGGCTATGGACAGGGAATACGAGCTGTATATTCCCGATATGCCTGTGGCAGGGGAGGACGAATATTTCGACCGCGAGTTCTACAATTCCCATTACGCCGAGCTTTGCGAGGCATGGGGCAGACTCTCCGACGGGGAGTCGAGGCGGGTTTTCTCCTCGGTCGTCAACTATAAGCTGACGGGGAAGCTGTCATATCTTCTTGACTGTACCTGCACGAAGGACGAGCTTTACTCCGCGCTTAACTGTGGGAAGATAAAGAATTACGTGGATGCCGGAGCTTATAACGGCGATACGCTTCGCGAGGCGATAGATTATTTTCCGAACCTTTCCGAAGCCGTGCTGATCGAGCCGGATCCGAAGACCTTTAAAAGACTTGAAAAATATCTGGCAGGTGTGCATACGCCGAAGGTGCGCGCTTTAAATACGGCGGTATGGGACAGTGTCGGCGAGGCGGATTTTATGAGTGCGGGAAACCGTAATTCCTCGGTAAGCTCCACCGCGTCCCATGAACATAAGCTGGCGGCGGTCAGCACGGTTACGGTAGATTTGCTTGAATTTGCCGCAGACTATATCAAATACGACGTAGAGGGTGCGGAATACGAGGCTCTCCGCGGCTCGGCGGAAACGATAAAAAAATACCGTCCGACGCTTTTGGTATCAATGTACCATAGGAGCCGCGACCTTTTCACCCTGATAAACTATCTCGGCAGAGAATATCCGTTCTATAAAATGACCTTGAAACGGCTCGCCTGCGTGCCTGCATGGGAGCTTGACCTGATACTTACAAGTGATGAGTGACGCGCCCTGGGCGATGTGTCGCTCTGCGATATGAAAGGAAGCAAATGAAAAGACCCGAGCTTTTATCCCCGGCGGGGAATTTTGAAAAAATGAAGAGTGCAATACTCTACGGTGCCGATGCGGTATATCTTGCGGGACAGGTGTTCGGTATGAGAGCGGCGGCGGATAACTTTTCCTTGGAAGAGCTTGCCGAGGCTGTGGAGTACGCCCACCTTCGCGGCGTCAGGGTTTACCTTACCGTAAACACCATGCCGAGAGAAAACGAGTACACTCTGCTTGAAAATTACTTCAATAATTTGAAGAAAATCCCGATTGACGCCATGATTATTGCAGACATCGGCGTGCTTGAGCTTGCAAAGAAAATCCTTCCCGAGGTCGATATTCACATATCTACTCAGGCAAATGCGGTAAGTGCGGCGGCGTGCCTCGGCTGGTATAAGCTGGGTGCTAAGCGGGTTGTGCTTGCAAGAGAGCTGACCCTTGACGAGATACGTGCCATAAGGGCAAGACTGCCCGAGGATTTGGAGCTTGAGTGCTTTATTCACGGTTCGATGTGCATATCGTACAGCGGCAGATGCCTGCTCTCAGCCCATATCACCGGCAGGGACGGCAACCGCGGAATGTGCGCCCAGCCCTGCAGATGGAACTATACGCTCAGAGGCTACGAGATAACCGAGGAGAAACGCCCGGATATGCCCATGCCCATAGAGGAGGTAAACGGCGAAACCTTTATAATGTCCAGCCGTGATACCTGTACTATCGAGCACATACCCGAGCTTGTGGAAGCCGGTATTGATTCCTTCAAAATCGAGGGAAGAATGAAATCCGCTTACTACACCGCAGTGGTCACTAATACTTACCGTATGGCGCTTGACTCTTATTTCAGCGGAAATTACGAATATAATCCTCTTTGGTACCGTGAGCTTGAATCGGTCAGCCACAGAGATTATAACACCGGCTATTATTTTTCCGACTCTCACACCGACGCGAATTTGGCACAGACTGCAGGTTATATTAAGGAAAAGTCATATTTGTGCCTGGTCACATCATACGATGAAAAAACAGGGCTTGCCCTTTGCACACAGCGCAATAAAATGTCCCTGGGCGAAAGGGCAGAGCTGTTGACTCCCGGCTCGGTCGGTAAGCCATTTGAGATATGCGAGCTTTACGGTGAGGATATGGAGCCTATTTCTTCAACACCGCATCCTTATATGAATTTTTATATGAAAGCCCCCTTTGAGCTTCATGCAGGGGATATAATCAGAAAGGCGTAATATGACGGAATTTATAGAAATTTTAAAGGCTTTTGTCCTCGGTATAATAGAGGGTGTCACCGAGTGGCTGCCGGTCAGCTCTACCGGACATATAATTCTCGTTGACGAATTTCTGCGGCTTGACGTGTCGGAGAGCTTTGCAAATCTGTTCACCGTCGTAATACAGCTTGGAGCAATCCTTGCCGTGCCTATCCTTTTCTTTGATAAGCTTTGGCCCTTTTCAAAGAAAAAAAGCCGCGATGAAAGACGGCAGATAATTTCTCTCTGGGGCAAGGTTATAGTAGGCGTTATTCCCGCGGCGGTGCTGGGACTTCTGCTTGACGATATAATTGATTCGTATCTTATGAATTTCGTCGTTGTGGCAGTGGCGCTTATCGTTTACGGTATCGCCTTTATCCTTGTTGAAAACTGGCGTAAAGGAAAGCCTGCGCGCATCGAGAGCGTTTATGATATAGGCTACAAGGACGCACTGCTTATCGGCTCCTTCCAGGTGCTGTCTCTTATTCCCGGTACGTCCCGCTCGGGCTCAACGATTTTGGGCGGTATGATAGGGGGCGTGTCGAGAATTGCGGCGTCTGAGTTCTCGTTTTTTATGGCAATTCCCGTTATGCTGGGAGCCTCGGGACTCAAAATTCTGAAGTTCTTTATCGGCGGTAATACTCTAAATTCGCTTGAAGCCGTCCTTCTGGCGGTGGGCATCGTCGTGTCCTTCGTCGTTTCGCTTCTCGTCATTAAATTCCTTATGAATTTCGTAAAGCGTCACGACTTCAAACCCTTCGGTATTTACCGCATCGCACTCGGTATCGTTCTTATAGCTTATTTCCTCTTCAGATACGTTATTTTTGCATAAATTAAGGTACGTACGGAAACAAAATTTTATCTTTCAGACACCTGCCCCAAAAAGCAGGTGTCTTGTCCTAATACAAGAAATATAGCAACCGAAAAATCTCCTTTGCGTAATTTAAACTCGACTTTCCGGTCGGGAACAAAAAAACACAAAGGAGATTTTTCTATTCTACGTAATTTATCAAAAAAAGCCACCTGTTAGAGTAATAGGTGTACTAATTTAAGGTAAGTATAGCATGAAATGGTAAAATAATCAAGCACTTTTCGCATTTTTCAGCAAAAAACACGAAATTTTTATAAGAAATATTTAAAGAATGTCCCGAAAAATTGTCGATACCGAGAAAATTGTACACCTATTACTCTAATAGATGAACAAAGACAAAGTTTTAGCATTAAATAAATTTTTTTGGAGGGAAAATGAAAAAACGTATAATTACGTCTCTACTTACGCTCATGTGCGTAATTCTTTGTGTGTTTGGACTTTCTGCTTGCGGTGGAGGCGGTTCGTCTGTCAATGGAACTTACTATCTGTACGAAAACGGACAGTACAACAAGAATAACTACATAACCCTTGACGGCAGTACATGGATGGACGACGACGGAGAAAGCGGTGATTACACCCTTTCGGGAGAAAGCATTACACTTTATGTTGAGTTTTTCGGCGAAAAAGAAGAGCTTGCAAGCGGTACGGTGAAAAACGGCGTCCTTACCTTGAATATTATGGGCGCAGACATCATTTACTGCCAAGAAGGCAAAGCTCCTTCAGATAGTGAGCAGGGCAATAATCAGGGCAATAATCAGGGCAATAATCAGGGCGACAACGGGCAAGGAGAAAATCAGGGCGACAACGAAAACGGTAATTCTGAGGAAAAAGCACTTTCGTATGCGCTGAGCGAAGACGGGTCGTATTATATCGTGAAAGGAATAGGCAATCTTTCTGGTGATATCGAGGTTCCTGCGGAATATAAAGGGAAGCCCGTAAAAGCAATTGAGGAAAGCGCGTTTGAAAATAACCGCTCCGTTACAAGCGTAAGGCTACCTGAAAGCATTAGCAAAATCGGTAAAAACGCATTCTCCGGCTGTTCAAATCTTACGAAAGTTATCTTATCCGAAGGCTTGACATCAATACCGGAAAAATGCTTTAATGAATGTACAAAACTTACTTCGGTTACGATCCCGTCTTCAATAAAGAAAATAGAACGCGATGCTTTTAGTAAGGACGAACAACTTAACGATATTTATTATTCAGGTACCGTTTCTCAATGGTGCGAAACAAAATTTTATTATGCTAATTTGACAAGCACGATAACATCAAACCCTCTTCAATTTGCAAAAAACTTATATATAAATAATCAAATATTGACGGAAGCAGTAATCGAAGACGCAAGTATTATTTCGCCATTTGCTTTTAAAGGTTATAAAAATCTTACAAGTGTAGAGATAAATTCTAATTGTGAGATAGGTGCATATGCGTTTTACAACTGCTCTAATATTCAATCTTTGTCCTTGAACGGAATCACTTCGATAGCCGATTACGCTTTTAACCGTTGCGAAAAACTGAATACGGTATCTGTTTCAAGCTCTTTAAAGCGAATAGATATGGCGGCTTTCGGAATGTGTTCCGCTTTGGAGTCTTTTACAGCGACAGGTGTCGAAAAAATAGGCAATTCTGCTTTCATAAACTGTACAGCACTTGAAACTGCAGAATTTGGTAACTATTTGAAATTGATAGACGAAGGCGCTTTTCACGGTTGTGAAAAACTAGAAAGCATAAATTGGGGGAATTCATTAATAGAAATCGGCGAAATGGCATTTTATATGTGCTATGCTATGACCGACGTTACCTTTCCTGCCTCGCTGATATATATAGGAGAACAGGCGTTTACAACGCTGAAAAACGCAACGTTTGCAGACAGAACAGGATGGATGCTTGGAAATTATGCCGGAACGGCTTTGGAGCCGGATTCTTTAAACGATCCTGCAAACAACGCAAAACAACTGACTACGTCCATTTTGTATGGTGGATATTACGAATGGTATTTGGAGAAATCATCTTTGGTATTTACACTTAGTGACGATGGAACGTATTATTCAGTCAAAAACAATGGGAATGTAACCAGTTCTTTTGTAAACGTTCCGACAAATTATAATGGTAAGCCTGTAACTTGCATCGGGTCTTATGCGTTCTATGAATGCAGTAGCCTTACGAGCATCACGATACCTGACAGCGTAACGAGCATCGGGCCTTTTGCGTTCATTGGTTGTTCTTCGTTAGAAAGCGTGACTATTCCTGCGTTTGCTATAAGCGATATACCTAAAGATAATTTAAAAACTGTAGTTATAACAAGCGGTGAAAGCATCGGGGATAGGGCGTTCTCGTATTGCAGCAGTCTTACGAGCATTACGATACCCGACAGCGTGACGAGCATCGGGGAAGGTGCGTTCTCTGGATGCGGCAGTCTTACTAGCATCACAATACCTGAGGGCGTAACGAGCATCGGTTCTTCTGCGTTCTCCGGATGTAGCAGCCTTATTAGCATTACGTTGCCTGACAGCGTGACAAGTATCGGGGCTTCTGCGTTCTCCGACACGGCATATTACAACAACGACGAAAACTGGAATAACGGCGTACTTTATATAGGGAAGCATTTAATTAAGGCGGAATCTTCTGTTTCCGGTTCTTATGAAATAGCACCCGGAACTCTGACGATTGCAGGTAGTGCGTTCGAGGATTGTAGCAGCCTAACGAGCGTCACGATACCTGATAGCGTAACGAGCATCGGGTCTTATGCGTTTTATGGATGCAGCAGCCTAACGAGCATCACTATACCGGATAGCGTTACGAGCATCGGGTCTTATGCGTTTTATGGATGCAGCAGCCTAACGAGCATCACTA
>CAZBQN010000022.1:32407-32725 GCA_964494135.1 uncultured Ruminococcus sp.
TTCCGGATAGTGTGACAAGCATCGGTTATTCTGCGTTCTCAGAATGTAGCAGCCTTACGAGCGTATATATTACCGACATTGCAGCATGGTGCAATATATCCTTTGACGGTTATCACGCTAACCCACTACATTATGCACATAATCTGTATCTTAGCGGAGAATTAGTTACAGACCTTGTAATACCTGACAGTGTGACGAGCATCGGGGATTATGCGTTCTATAATTGCAGCAGCCTTACGAGCATTACGATGCCTGACAGCGTAACGAGCATCGGGGATTATGCGTTCTATAATTGCAGCAGCCTTACGAGCATTACGA
>CAZBQN010000022.1:32825-34215 GCA_964494135.1 uncultured Ruminococcus sp.
TGCCTGACAGCGTAACGAGCATCGGGGATTATGCGTTCTATGGCACTGCATATTATTTCAACAATGAAAACTGGAATAATAGCGTGCTTTATATAGGAAAGCATTTGATTGAGGCGGAATCTTCTATTTCCGGTTCTTATGAAATAGCAGCCGGAACTCTGACGATTGCAGATTATGCGTTCTGTAATTGCCACAGCCTAACGAGCATCACTATCCCGAATAGCGTGACAAACATCGGGGATTGGGCGTTCTGGGAATGCTATAAATTAGTAGAAGTATATAATCTGTCATCCCTTAATATTACAAAAGGCTTAAGCGGAAACGGTTACGCAGGATATTACGCATTGGTAATTCATACGTCAGCGGATGAAGCAAGTAACCTCTTCACAGATGAGAACGGTTATATCTTCTACGAAGACGGAGATACCTGCTATTTAGTAGGATATACCGGAAACGATGCGGAATTGACCTTGCCTGAAAACTGTAATGGAAAGAATTACGGAATTTACAGATATGCGTTCTATAAATGCAGCAGCCTTACGAGCATCACGATACCGTCGGGCGTAACGAGCATCTGGTATGGTGCGTTCGAATATTGCCGCAGCCTAACGAGTATCACTATTCCAGATAGCGTAACGAGCATCGGGAATGGTGCGTTCGATGGTTGTTCCTCGTTAGAAAACGCTACTATTCCTGCACTGGCTATAAGCTATATACCTAAAGATAATTTGAAAACTGTAGTTATAACAAGCGGTGAAAGAATCTGGGATAGGGCGTTCGAAGATTGTAGCAGCCTTACGAGCATCACGATACCTGACAGTGTGACGAGCATCGGATCTTCTGCGTTCTATAGATGCAGCAACCTTACGAGCATCACGATACCTGACAGTGTGACGAGCATCGGGGATTATGCGTTCTCTGGATGCAACGGCATTATAAACGTCACTATCCCAGACAGCGTGACAAGCATCGGGAATGGCGCGTTCCGGGAATGCAGCAGCCTTACTAACGTGATATTTGGCGACAACAGTCAGCTGACAAGCATCGGGTCTTATGCGTTCTATTATTGCCGCAGCCTTACGAGCGTGACATTTGGCGAGGACAGTCAATTGACGAGCATAGAGGATAGTGCGTTCTATAATTGTAGTAGCCTAATGAGCATCACTATTCCGGATAGCGTGACAAACATCGGGGATTGGGCGTTCTTGGAATGCTATAAATTAGTTGAAGTATATAATCTGTCGTCTCTTAGTATCACAAAAGGTTCAAAAGGGAACGGTTACGTAGGATACTATGCATTGGTAGTTCATACATCAAAGGATGAACCAAGTAATCTCTTTACAGATGAGAACGGTTATATCTTCTACGAAGACGGAGATATATGCTATTT
>CAZBQN010000023.1:0-32112 GCA_964494135.1 uncultured Ruminococcus sp.
TCACTTTTTCTATACCTTTTTATCTCCTCAGTCTCACATCTATTGTAACACTACATGCAATATCTATGCAAAAGCAAAAAAACTGTTGACATCCCCCGGGTTTTGTACTATAATACTAAATTATAAAACTTTAGGGACGAGGTTACATTTATGAAAAGAGATCTACTCAGGGATATATATGCCGATATGCCCTCTTACGACGGCAAGACTGTTACGGTAGGCGGATGGGTCAGAAATCTCAGGGACTCCAAGGCTTTCGGCTTTATCGATTTGAACGACGGCTCCTACTTCAAGAGCGTGCAGGTCGTTTTTGAGAGAGAAAAAATAGATAATTACGACGAAATCGCGGCTCAGAACGTAGGCGCGTCGCTGGTTGTTACGGGCAAAATTCTGCTTACCCCCGGCGCAAAGCAGCCCTTTGAGCTTAAGGCGGACAAAGTTTTGGTCGAGGGAACCTCTACTCCCGACTACCCTTTGCAGCCTAAGCGCCACACGGTTGAGTTTCTGCGTGAGCAGGCATATCTTCGCCCGAGAACCAATCTGTTCTCGGCGGTATTCAGAGTCCGCAGCGAGGTAGCCTATGCAATCCATTCCTTCTTCCACGACAGAGGCTTTGTATACGTTCATACCCCCATTATCACCGGTTCGGACTGCGAGGGCGCGGGCGAGATGTTCAGAGTGACGACTCTTGACCTTGACAATCCCCCCAGATGCGAGGACGGCTCGGTCGATTACAGTAAGGATTTCTTCGGCAAGAGCGCAAACCTTACCGTATCCGGACAGCTTGAGGGCGAGACCTACGCTATGGCGTTCGGCAATATTTACACCTTCGGTCCCACCTTCCGCGCTGAGAACTCCAACACGGCACGTCACGCGGCGGAGTTCTGGATGATAGAGCCGGAGATAGCCTTTGCCGACCTTGACGACAATATGCAGCTGGCGTGGGATATGATAAAGTATATTATCAATCACGTTATGGATAACTGCAAGGAAGAGCTTAACTTCTTCAATCAGTTCGTAGATAAGGGACTTCTTGAGCGTTTGTCGGCTCTTCGCGGTGCGGATTATGCAAAGGTTACCTACACCGAGGCAATCGACGTGCTTTTGAAGTCGGGACAGCAGTTCAAGTATCCAGTATACTGGGGCGTGGATTTGCAGACCGAGCACGAGAGATTTCTCACCGAGCAGGTTTACAAGAAGCCCATCTTCCTCGTAGACTATCCGAAGGACATCAAGGCTTTCTATATGCGTCTTAACGATGACGGCAAGACCGTTGCCGCCATGGACCTGCTTGTTCCCGGTGTCGGCGAGATAATCGGCGGCTCTCAGCGTGAGGAGCGCATGGACGTTTTGACTGCGAGAATGGCTGAGCTGAACCTGAAGGAGGAGGACTACTGGTGGTATCTCAATCTCCGCAAGTACGGCGGCACAAAGCATGCAGGCTACGGCCTCGGCTTCGAGCGTATAATTATGTATCTCACGGGCGTGTCAAACATTCGTGACGTGCTGCCTTATCCGAGGACGGTTGGAAACGCAGAATATTAATTCGGGGCTTCCGCATTTTGGCATAACCGAATAAAAACAAGGGGGTATTGTGTTATAAGACATAGTACCCCTTTTTAACACAGTAATAATTTAACGATAATAAGGTTGAAAACCTACGGTTTTCTTCAAAATATTTGTTGCTTTATATTCTACCGCCGTTTCCTCCCTCCGACGTATGTATATACGCCTCTCGGTCGGAGAACGGCGGTTTCTGCTCAAAATCCGTTTGCCCCGGGGCTTCCGCATTTTGGCATAACCGAATAAAAAACAAGGGGTATTGTGTTATAAGACATAGTACCCCTTTTTAACAAAGTGAGAGTTTAATCGTAATAAGCCAACAATCCTCAATTTACATCCCCACAAAAATAGTTGAATAGTTGTTCTGGCTATTTTAATAAATTCCTTAAAATCTATTGACAGAAGGAGAAAAACACGGTGCAATTATATTACGAAAAAAAGTAGAAATATTCTTTTTTTCGGCACGAGGTGTTTACGCAAATCAAACTCATTTATAATGAGCTTCGTATTCGAGGTTTTCGTGTTGATGTTGGTCTTGTTGAGCATTACGTAAAAGACGAAGAAGGTAAGTCCACGAAGAAGCAGCTTGAGGTTGATTTCGTGGCAACCAAGGGAAGTAAAAAATACTATGTTCAATCTGCATTTTCAATGTCTAATCCCGAAAAAATCGAACAGGAGCAACGCTCCCTCAAAAGTATAAACGATTCCTTTAAGAAAATTATCGTTGTGCGCGATAATATTAAGGTCAGACGAAACGATTACGGTATCGTTACGATGGGAATATGCAATTTCCTTCTTGATGAAAATAGCTTGGATATATGATAATTTGTGTAATCATTCATAGTTGGCTAGTATAACTTATCCGGTTTTGCAAGAATTAAATATACTGTGCATTATCACCAATCCTATTTGTGCATAGTGCACTTTTGGTGCCAAAACATGGGGCATTTGCCTCTTTTTTCGTTAAAAGTGTTGAAAACCAAAAGAACATAATGTATAATATCGGTATAGAAAAAACATTCAGAAAGGAACAGTATGTTAGAACAAAGATTAGCAGAAGAAATACTCGGTATAGCTATGTCGGGCGGCGCCGATTTTGCCGAGATTTACTTTGAAACCACCAGAAACGGCGGTATAACTCTTCTGAACGGTAAAATTGAGAACATCTCCGACGTTACCGTTACCGGTGTGGGTATCCGCGCCTTCAGAGGCGTTGACACCGTTTACGCGTCCACCTCGGATATTTCGAGAGCGGGACTTATCCTGTGTGCCAAGTCGGTTGCCGAGGCGATGGGAGAGAGCAAGACGGTGGGAAATATCCGCCTGAACGAGCGCATTTTCCCCAATATTCACCCGGTAAAGGTTGTGCCCTCAACTGCGGATATATTCGTAAAGACCGAGCTTTTGAAGCGTGCGTGCTCCACCGCCGCGGAGTATGACAAGCGCATTATTCAGGCAGCCGGAAGGCTGATTACGGTTGACCACACCATTCAGATTGCAAACACCGAGGGTCTCTTTACCTCGGACAGGCATATACGCACGCGTATGGCAGTTAACGCGGTTGCGACCGACGGCTCCGAGAGCCAGACGGGTTCTGCGGCACCCGGACGGGGCATGGGTCTTGAATTCTTTGAGACTCACACTCCCGAGGATATAGGCAGAGAGGCGGCAGAGCAGGCGATAGGAAACCTGTCCGCTATTTACTGCCCCGCAGGCAAAATGCCCGTTGCTATTGAAAACGGCTTCGGCGGAGTTATTTTCCACGAGGCGTGCGGACATTCGCTTGAGGCGACCTCGGTCGGCATCGGCTGCTCGCAGATGTGCGGCAAGCTGGGTCAGAAGATAGCTAACGAGAAGGTCACCGCCATCGACGACGGCACGATTCCCGGCGCATGGGGCTCTGTCAACATTGACGACGAGGGCAATCCTACTCAGAGAAATATACTTATCGAAAACGGCGTGCTTAAGAATTACATGATAGACCGTCTCGGTTCAAGAAGAATGGGTATGCCCATGACCGGTAACAGCCGTCGTGAGAGTTATGTGTATGAGCCTACCTCGCGTATGACGAACACCTTTATCGATAACGGTCCGGATAAGAATGAGGACATCATCGCTTCTATTGAATACGGTCTGTATGCAAAGTCCATGGGCGGCGGCTCGGTTAACCCCTTGACCGGTGCGTTCAACTTCGCCGTAAACGAAGGATATCTGGTCAGAAACGGTAAGCTGTGCGAGCGCGTGCGCGGTGCGTCTCTTATAGGAACCGGCTCTCAGATACTTCAGGATATTGATATGGTCGGTCAAAATCTCGACACGGCTCAGGGTATGTGCGGCAGCTCCAGCGGAAACGTACCTACCGACGTCGGTCAGCCCCTCATCCGTGTATCGAGCATTACCGTAGGCGGCAGATAAGGAGGATTGTTATGTTTGATAAGATGAAAAAGGTGCTCACCTGTGCACTTGCAGAGGCAGGAGCTACCGAGTATGAAATTTATTATATGTCAGGCGCTGAGTCCTCTGTCGCAACCCTTAACAGACAGGTAAACAGCTCTACCCTGACAAAGAACGGCGGACTTTGCCTGCGTGTATTGAAGGATGGAAAGATGGGCTATGCTTCCACCGAGCTCCTCGCAGAGGAGGAGATGATAGAGCTGGTTGACAGAGCTATCTCCAATGCCGCTGCAGTTGAAAAACTTGACACGGTCGGCATCTATGGCGGTTCTGACAGCTATGAGGAGAACAGACTCGCCAAGTTTGAGCCTATGACCGCAGGCGAGCTCCGTGCTGCCGCCCTTGCTACAGCAGAGGCGATTTATTCAGCAGACGGCAGAATTACCGACGGCACTATGACTCAGGCTGCCAGCTCCGCGACGGAAATTCGTATCGTCAACTCTCACGGACTTGACCTGTCCTGCTCTGCGGGTGTTAACGTTATAATAGGTGAGGCAGTCGTTGATGTAGAGGGCGAGAAGGAATCCGATTTCTCTTTCAAGGCTCTTGATAAGAACAATGCCGACAAAGCAATAGCCGAGCTGGTAAAGGATGCAACCGAAGGCGCTCTCTCCAAGATTGGCGCAGACGTTGTACCCTCCGGCAAGTATAATATAGTTCTCGACGGTAAGATGATGAACTCCTTTATGTCGGTGTTCTCCTCTGCCTTTTCCGCAAAGCAGGTGCTTGATGGTATGTCGCCCCTTAAGGATAAGGTGGGCGAGAAGATTGCATCTGAGATAATCACGGTTATCGACGACCCTCAGCGAGAGGGAAGCACCGTTGGTACCCCCTTTGACGCCGAGGGCGTTGCAACACACCGCAAGGCCGTTGTTGAAAACGGCGTTCTCAAAACCTATCTTCACAACCGCGAGACCGCTCTGGCGATGAACACCGAGACTACGGCAAATGCCAGCAAGGGCGATTACGCTTCTCCCATCGGTATCAGACCTTACTTCTTCTCGATTGAGCCGGGTAAGGATACTGCCGACGAGCTGCTCAGAAAGGCGAAGGACGGTATTTATATTACCGAGCTGAAAGGCTTGCACGCAGGTGCAAACCCCATCACGGGCGATTTCTCGCTTGAAAGCGCAGGATTTATGATAAGAGACGGAAAGCGTGCCGAGGCAGTCAAGTCCTTTACGGTCGCAGGTAATTTCTTTGAGCTTCTCGGTAGCATTACCGCAGTCGCTGACGAGGTTAAATCGGGTGTGCAGATGGGACTTACCGCATTTGGCTCACCTGACGTGCTTATCCCCAATATGTCGGTAGCGGGTAAGTAAGCGATATGATTTGAAATAATATGAGAGGCTGTCGTACGCGACAGCCTCTTTCGGTTTGCCTAGGCGGTTTGCACGCCTCGGTTTTTGTTTTATTATAGCTTTTGGTTATGGGTTTTGATTTTTTACGTTGTGGGCGTTCAATTTATTAAACTGCGTTAACCCACTTTGACGGTGCGAAAGAACTTATCAATTTTATCGTGTAAAGGCGACTGTAATTTCATCACCCGGCTCGGTGTCGATGGTGAGTATTTCGCCCTGTGGCGAAATTTGCATTCCCGAGAGGGTGACATCGGCGTGGGACAGCCCGGGCTGCTTCAGCTTCAGCACGCCACCTTTTCCGGATACGATACGCAAAAACTTGACACGCCCTGCCTCGTATTCGCAGTCGACGGTGAAGCCGCCCCGTGCCACAAGTCCGCGGAAGCATCCCGAGGTCCAGCTTTTCGGCAGAGCCGGGAGCAGCTCAATATATCCGCTCTGACTTTGCATAAGGCACTCAGCCACGCCTGCCATATAGCCGAAATTGCCGTCTATCTGGAATGGGGGATGCAGATCCCATAGGTTCTCCGGAATATGGCTCTTCAAAAAGTGCGCAATAAGCTCGTCGGTGCGCTCCCCGTTACATGATCTCGCAGAAAGGCACAGTCTGTGCATTATCGCCCAGCCGGTGCTTCCAAGCCCTCTTTCCTTCAGGGTGTACTCTGCGGCGGCGAGCCACTGCGGAGTTTCTCTGTTTATATGAGTTCCCGGATACATTCCCACAAGGTGAGATATATGCCTGTGAGCGTACTCGCCAATATCGCCGTAGTATTCTTCCTCGCGGAATTCCTTTACCTGCCCGGACTTGCCGATAAGCACCGGGTCGAGAAGGTCTATTTGCTCTCTTATTTTGCCGAGCAGGGGCTCGTCTATGCCGAGAATTTCCGCAGCCTCAAGCGTTCTCTTATAGTTCTCGTAAACCATCTGCTGGTCAAAGGCACAGCCCACGGTCCTGTGGTATTTGCCGTCCTTGCCGAATTGCTCGGGCGAGGCAGAAAGCTTTACAAGATAGCGACCCTCGGTGTAGGTCAGAGTTTTCGAGAAGAACAGCGACATATCCCGAAGCACGGGATAGCCTACCTCACGCAAAAATTTCTCATCGCGTGTAAAATCGTAATAATCCCAGAAAAGCAGGGAAGTAAATGCGCCAGTGCCTGGACCGGAGTGACCGCCCGGTCCCTCGATTTTATACGGCCAGCCTCCCGTGCCGATTATCCAGCCGTTTTCACCGGGGGCTGACAGCTTGTCGGGGTAGTTCTTCTCTATGTATTTGTCTGCCAATTGCTTTGCAAGGGGCATATAGGCTTGATTGTAGTCGGAGTAGGGAAGGAAGCATTCGGCAAGATTCGCTGCCTCCGAGCCCCAGTAGTTCATCTGTACGTTTATGTTATGCCAGTAGCCTGCCGACCAAGGGGCGGATCTGAAATTTGACCATAACCCCTGCAGATTTGCGGGAAGTCCGCCGGGACGGGATGAAGCAATGAGAAGATAACGTCCGTAGGCAAACAGAAGCTCCTCAAGGTACGGTGAACGAATGCCTGCCTTTGCGTCACGGACCAGCTCGTCCGTAGGCTTTTCATAGCCCAGAGAGCCGTTAATCGAAATATCGCACCTTGAGTAAAGAGCGCGAAAGTCTTTTATATGCCTCTCGCGAAGTGCTTTATAGCCTGTTCGCTCGGCTTCGCCGATGATAGCATCCACCTTTTCTTTCGGGTGGGGGTAGCACGTCAGCTTCTTCGTCGGTACGGGCTCGGTGAACACACGGCTCTCCAGCTTGTAGTTCGTGGAGCACGAGAACAGCAGTATTGCCTCGTCAGCATCCGAGAGGGTGATACCCGTGTCGGTTTTTTTAAGCTCACCGCCCTTATGTAGTACGCGCAACCTTCCGTAGCATACGACGTCGTAATAGGAAAGCCTGCTCTCGGCTATAATATCGCACCCCTCGGTGTGTACGTTGCCCGAACGGGAAAGACCGTCCCCCTCGTACTGACAATAGTCTGCTATGTAAGGTACCTCGATTTCTACGGAAAAACCGACACGCCCCCCGGCGTTTGCGCTCAGTTTAACCGCCATTACCCGGTCGGTGTGGGATGTGAAATACTCTCGCTCGTAGCGGACACCGCCGTAGTCGTAGGAAACCTTGCATATAGCTTCTTCCAGTGATAGCTCACGGCGGTAATTCTCTATTGCGTTCTCACTGTGACCGAAATGCAAATAAATGTTTGCAAAAGAAGTAACACCGGCTCTGATTCTCCCCTTCATATCCGTGGGCAGAGATGCGTAAGGGTTTGAAAAGGAATTTTCGGTTATCTGTATGCGTTCGTCGTCTGTATATCCGTAAACGCACGCCCCGAAATAGCCGTTTCCGAGGGGTAGGGTATGGAGCTGCCAGAGCAGGTCGTCGTCACAAAATTCGTGCGTAAGGTTTTCAACCGTTTTCGGTGTCGGGCGGTTGTAATACAACCTCTTGGGGGTAAAGTTCATCCGCTTTCCTCTTTTCAGACTGTCAATTTTTCATTCGGTGGTAGTATAGCATTTATTTTGGGCGGTGTCAATCGCCTTGTCAAATTTTCTTATCGGTCTTTCCCGTCGTAACTTCTTCCTTTCTATGCTGCTCCTTCGGCACCGTTTTTTTTGTTTGTCGGTGATTGTCTAATTTTTTTGTTGGAAGCTCGGCAAAAAACCTTTTCTGTCTTGATTTTTCACGTCATTTGAAGTATAATACATTTGGTACGTAACGTACCCGTAGAGCACCATACACGGTGGCGGTTGCTTCCCTTACGGGAACGCAGATTCTTTTTGCCTTCCCGAGAAGGGAGGGAGTGCCAATGTTCGTTACATGGGAACCTCTGTTCCTGCTCGCAGGATTTATAATAGCGCTTCTTACTTACATAGACAGTCATAACAAAAAGAATTAACCGCCCAGCGTCCAAACTGAAGGCGGTTAACTCTTAACCAAATTCATAAGGAAGCAACCGTCATCGGTGCTCTCCGTTAATATTATAGCACGCGTTTAGTGTTATGTCAATACCGATTTTTCAACTTTTCGATGCTTTTTCGATGCTGCTCCTTCGGCACCGTTTTTTCTTTGTTTGCCGATGATTGTTTAATTTTTGACGAATATTCTTGACTTATTTTGTTTTATGTGCTAATATAGTCTCGGTAAATTTAAAAATTATTATAAGGAGATTTAGCAATGGCAGTTTACAACAAAAAAACTATCGAAGACATCGACGTTGCCGGCAAGACAGTTCTTGTCCGCTGCGACTTCAACGTTCCCATGAAAGACGGCGTTATCACCTCCGACAAGAGAATTATCGGCGCGCTTCCCACTATTGAGTATCTTCTCAAGAACGGCGCAAAGGTTATCCTTTGCTCTCACATGGGTAAGCCCCACAGCATCTTCACCGAGGGATTCGGTCTTTCCAAGAAGGAGAAGAAGGCTGTTGAAGCACTCCCCGCAGAGGAGCAGGCACAGGCTACCGCCGATTATCTTGCAAAGGCTCTTGTTTCGGACAAGAAGAAGCTCACTCTTAAGCCCGTTTGCAACCGTCTGAACGAGCTTCTCGGTGAGGGTACCGTAACCTTCGCAGAGGACATCATCGGACCTGACGCAAAGGCAAAGGTTGCCGCTCTTGAGGCAGGAAAGGCAGTTCTTCTTGAGAACACCAGATTTGACGCGCGCGAGACAAAGAACGGCGCGGATTTTGCAAAGGAGCTTGCTTCTTATGCCGACATCTTCGTGAACGACGCATTCGGCGCGGCTCACAGAGCACACGCTTCTACCGCGGGAGTTGCTGACTATCTTCCCGCCGTATGCGGATACCTCATTCAGAAAGAGATTTCCATTATGGGTAAGGCTCTTTCCAATCCCGAGCGTCCCTTCGTTGCAATCCTCGGCGGTGCTAAGGTTGCTGACAAGCTGAACGTTATTGACAACCTGCTTACCAAGGTTGACACTCTTATCATCGGCGGCGGTATGGCGTTCACCTTCGCTGCTGCACGCGGACTTTGCGTAGGTAAGTCGCTTCTCGACGAAACCAAGCTCGACTACTGCCGTGAGATGATGGCTAAGGCAGAGGCAAACGGTGTGAAGCTCCTGCTCCCCGTGGACAACGCTATTGCCGCTTCCTTCCCGAACCCCATCGACGGCCCCATTGACGTAACCTACGTTGACTCCGACAAGATTCCTGCGGATATGGAAGGACTTGACATCGGTCCCAAGACCGCAAAGCTGTTCTCGGATGCGGTTCTTTCCGCAAAGACGGTTGTCTGGAACGGACCTATGGGCGTATTTGAGAACCCCACTCTTGCAAAGGGTACCATTGCCGTAGCAGAGGCTCTTGCCAACAGCTCCGCAGTAACGATAGTCGGCGGCGGCGACTCCGCAGCAGCCTGCGAGCAGCTCGGCTACGCTTCCAAGATCACTCACATTTCCACAGGCGGCGGCGCATCGCTTGAATTCCTTGAGGGTAAGGATCTCCCCGGCATCTCCTGCCTCCTTGACAAGTAATTTTTTGCATAAATCTCCGTTTTCCCTGCTCGGCGTAGGAGTCTACGCCTGTCGCAGTGAAGAACTGAGATTTCTGCTAAAAAATTCATTTCCGCATAAATCTCCGTTTTCCTCCCTCGCCGTAGGTTTCTACGCCTGTCGCAGTGAAGAACTGAGATTTCTGCTAAAAAATTCATTTCCGCATAAATCTCCGTTTTCCTCCCTCGCCGTAGGTTTCTACGGCTGACGGTCGGAAGAACCGAGATTTCTGCTAAAAAATTTCATTGTCAAGTGTAAGCTGACTCTTCCCATGTTTGATCCGTAATTTGCAGAAAAATCTTTGTTTTTTCCTATTCCGGGCGGAACTGTGGAGCTTACGACACCGAAGCTTTCCCCTCGCGCAGGTTTGCCGGGGGGAGTAAAAATTTTGTATTAAAAAAAGGACATTTAAACCGATATGAGAAAAACCGTAATTGCAGGCAACTGGAAAATGAATATGACGCCTGCGGATACCAAGAAGTTTATCACCGAGCTTGCTCCCATGGTAAAGGGCATGGACAAGTGCGACATAGTGCTTTGCGTTCCTTACGTCGACATTGCTACCGCGGTTGAGGCTGCGAAGGGCACCAACATTCACGTAGGCGCGGAGAACGTGCATTTTGCCGAGTCCGGCGCGTACACCGGTGAGATCAGCGCGAAGATGCTCTGCGAGATCGGCACAGAGTATGTCGTTATCGGTCACTCCGAGCGCAGACAGTATTTCGGCGAGACCGACGCTACCGTGAATCTCAGAACCAAGGCGGCTCTTGCGGCAGGACTGAAGGTTATCCTTTGCCTCGGCGAGGTTAAGGACGAGAGACTGGCAGGCATTACCGACGAGGTCGTTCGCATGCAGACAAAGCTCGACCTTGCGGGAGTGAGTGCCGAGGATTTGAAGAACGTTATTATCGCCTACGAGCCCGTGTGGGCTATCGGCACGGGTCTTACCGCAACTCCCGAGCAGGCTGACGAGACCTGCGGAGTTATCAGAGCGGCTGTTGCAGAGCTGTACGGCAAGGATGCCGCGGAGGAGCTGACCATTCAGTACGGCGGCTCTATGAACGACGGCAATGCCGCCGAGCTTCTTGCAAAGACAAACGTTGACGGCGGTCTTATCGGCGGCGCTTCTCTTAAGTGCGATAAGTTCACCGCAATAGTTAAGGCGGCAAACTGATAAAACGGGAAACCGGAAAAACAGCGTTTTAAGAAAACGATGTAAAAAGACACCTGCTACGTATCTGCCCGGTACAGATACACTGCGGGTGCCTTTTTGCTTTTCGGTTTGGGTTAAAGGCGGAAGGCGAAAAGCCGGCTCGCAGTCCCTGACAGCCAAGGAAAGCGGAAACCGACGTATTCTTTACCTTCTTAACCTTTCGTTTTCTCCTGCCTGTACTGCGTGGGCGACATTCCCACCTCGCTGACGAACGTTTTTATGAAATGAGACGTATCAAAAAAGCCTGTCTGCTCGGCTATTCCCGATATACGCTTGTCGGTAGTGGACAACAGTCTTTTTGCCGCCCTTATCCTTTCATTCAGGAGAAACTGCCTCGGCGTTATGCCCATGTGATTCTTGAATTTGACCAGATACGAGGTGCGTGACATGTGCGCTATTTCGGAAAGCTCGTCGACGGTCAGCTTTTCGTTGTATTTTTCGGTCATGGCAACGATGCTTTCGATAAAATATCTGTCCTTGGAATCAAAATCGATCTGCTTGCCGTACTCCTCACATATTGTAGCTATGGCTATGATTGCCGCACTTTCGTTAATCAGCATACTGGTATCATTTCGGTCGGACGTGGTATAGACGTTCTTATGTATCGTGTCGAGAATTCCGAGGACGTATGACAGCTTTTCATCCGACAGTATCAGATGATGATACTCTCCGCCGCTCGCTCTGAGCAACGGTTCAATCTCAAAAAGTATGGAGAAGCAGGGGAGCGTGCTGAGTTTTGTCAGGTGTTTTTCAAAAAATACAGGGCTTAAAAGGAAGTGGTAGCAGTTAAAACCCTCACCGCCTACAAAGGCGTGCTTGTGGTGGGGCGGAATGATAAAGACATCGCCGGTCTGCGCCGGAACCAGTCTGTCACCCAGGGCGTGGAAGCCCTCGCCGCCCGCAATCAGATTTATCTCAAAAAAGGACTGCTCGTGAAAGCCCGTGGAGAAGTTATCCTTCAAAAATGCATCGACAGTCATGTATCGGTTTGTGAAAATGTATTCAACAGGGAAGAAATATCGCGGCGCATTGCCGATATCTTCAACGCTTGGGTTGTTTATGTCCATATTTTCGCTCCTCCGACTCTCCCGATTTGTATAAAATTACCTGACGTTGTATTATTTTACAGCGTACACGGTAATTTTACACACTTTTTTACATTGATTGTAGCATAATAATCTGGTAAAATCAAGATACCGTAATATATTTTTATTTATTTTATGAAAATTCTTTTTTTTGCAAAGGAGAAGAAAATGAAGAAAAAGGTGATTTCATTTGCCCTTGTTCTTACACTTGTTTTCGGCCTTTTCGCAGGCGTGATACCCGCCAGGGTGTTTGCCGTACAGGACGAGAACAGCGTGCTTATAGAGGGCAGCGACATTCCTCTGCATCTGTACTATGACGAGGAGGCATCTCACGGTATCAATACTGATTTTGAGAACCAGAGCGCGTCCTCGGGGTCCAGCTCAAACTGGATAGATGCGAATGTCAACGACGACTGGGAGCGTTGGTCTATACCTCTCGGCAACGGCTACTTCGGCGCGAACGTGTTCGGCAGAACCGAGACCGAGCGTATTCAGCTGACCGAAAAGACGCTTGCCAACCCTTACAGAATCAACAGCGACTCTTCCTTACCGACCGACGGTCTTAACAATTTTTCCGAGACCTACATAGACTTCGGTCACACTAACTCCGCGGTTACGGATTACAGCCGTGAGCTGGATCTGAAGACTGCTGTATCCACCGTAAGCTACGTGTATAACGGCGTGACCTATACCAGAGAGTATTTCACCAGCTACCCCGACAATGCGATGGTCATCAGACTGGACGCAAGCGTCGACGGTAAGCTTGACTTCGTGCTCCGTCCCACCGTACCCTACGAGCAGGAGTATATGGCAGTCGAGAACGACCACGGCGGAAAGACCGGAGAGGTTACATCCTCCGTCTCGGACGGTGTAGGCACCGTCGAGCTGTCCGGTAAAATGGAGTACTACGATATAGACTTCTACGGTCTGTATAAGGTGTACGCAAACGGCGGTACGGTCTCTGCTACCACCTGCACCAACGCCGACGGAGATACCGACGGCACAATTACCGTTTCGGGCGCAAATTCTGCTTATATCGTAATCACTCTCGGCACCGACTACGTGCTTTCCGAGGAAGTATTTACTTCTTCCGGCAGACAAAACAAGCCCACCTTCAGCACCGGTCTTGCCGATGCGATTGCAAAGGTTCAGGGCTATATGAACAGTCTTGATACTGTGACCGCGGGTCAGAGCTATGAAGAAAAATATGCTACTCTGAAGTCCCGTCACATCGCAGATTACAGCGGACTGTTCGGCAGAGTAACGCTTGACCTGGGTTGCAAACAGAGCGACTTTACGAAGACTACCGACCTGCTTCTCGCGGAATACCAGAACGGCTCCGGTTCAACCTATCTTGAAGCTCTGTACTTCCAGTACGGCAGATATCTGCTTATCGCTTCTTCCAGATCCGGTGCGCTTCCCGCAAACCTGCAGGGAACATGGAACAGATATAACAACGCACCCTGGTCTTCGGGCTACTGGCACAACGTAAACGTGCAGATGAACTACTGGCCCGCATTTTCCACCAACCTTGCGGAAACCTTTGAGGCGTACGTTGAGTACAACAACGCGTATATGACGAAGGCGGAGCAGAATGCAACCGGTAAAATAAACAGTATCAACCCATCTGTCAGCGGTAATGACGGCGGCAACGGCTGGTGCATAGACACCGGTGCGTTCCCCTTTGACGTAAACAGCTCCTCCTCAATCGGTAACCTGGGCTTTACCACTCAGCTTTTCTGGGAGTATTACGAGTACACTCAGGATGAAAATATCCTTCGTGACGTCGTATATCCCGTGCTCGTCTCCGCGGCTCGCTTTATTACCAAGGCGGTTTACGAGGACGAAAACGGCAATTACCTCGCTCTTTCGTCAGATTCACCCGAGCAGTATGTAAACGGCGTATGGTACTATACCGACAAGGGTACCGCTTACGCTCAGTCCTTCGCATATCAGAACAACTACAACACCCTTCTTGCCGCTCGTGAGCTGGGTATCAACTTCGAGGACGAGGGCGGCGAGGATTATGCTATTCTCAAGACCGTAATGAACCAGCTTGACAAGTACAATCCCATCATAGTGGGTCTGTCCGGTCAGGTCAAAGAGTTCTTCGAGGAGAATTATTACGGGGATCTCGGCGAGAAGACGCACAGACATATATCCCAGCTCGTAGGCCTGTACCCCGGCAACATTATCAACAGCACCACTCCCGCTTGGCTTGACGCGGCTATATACACGCTTACAGAGCGCGGCGATAATGCTACCGGCTGGGGCGTGGCTCACAGAATGAATCTTTGGGCGAGAACCAAGGACGGAGACAGAACCTACGACCTCGTACAGCAGATACTCAAAGTAAATACCGCTACCAACCTGTGGGATCTTCATCCTCCGTTCCAGATAGACGGTAACCTCGGCGGAACCGCAGGTATTGCGGAAATGCTGCTGCAGAGCCACGAGGGTTATATCGAGCCTTTGGCTGCCATACCCACCGAGTGGTCGACCGGTTCTTATACCGGACTTGTCGCAAGAGGCGACTTCGAGGTCAGTGCCAAATGGGCTGACGGCTTGGCTACAACCTTCAATATCAAGTCGCTCAAAGGCGGTACCGTTCAGGTCAAGTACCCCGGTATTTCAGGGTGCAACCTGTTCACCGCGGGCGGCAACAGCGTAGGCTTTACCGTAGTTGACAAGGATATCATTGAGTTTAATACCACCGCAGGCGAAACCTACATTATTTCAAACTTTACTTCTCAGGATACACCCGAGAAGGTAACCGGGCTCAGCGTCGAGACCGAGGCACTCGGCAATTCCACGATTACCTGGAACGCATCGTCAGATGCTAACACCTATAAGGTATACGTTGCTAAAGAGAGCCAGGCTGATTATACTTTACTTACTACTACAACCGCTACCTCTTACACCTTCACACCCCAAGTCGGTGAGGAAAATCTCAGATACACCTTCCGCGTCTGTGCGGTAAGTCCCACCGGAACAGAAGGCAAGGGCGCGGTTTGCTACCGCAACCCCTCGGAGGACGTAAAGGCAAAGGTTGACGGCATCAGCGCGAACGTCGTATCCGGCTCGCTTCAGGTTGCGGTAAAATCCAATTCGTATGCTAACAAGTATAAGCTCTGGTCAAGGGTAAATCAGGTTTCCGACTGGGTACTTGTCAAAGAGAGCGCTTATCCTATAATAATAGATGAAGCTTACAATTCCGACCTTAAGTACGGCGTGTCCGTCGTATCTCTTCTCGGCGAGGAGTCGGAGGTAACCGCAATCAGTCAGTATAACCAGTCTTTCGAAACGGTTAATTATCAGCCTTCAAATATTCTGCTCGGTCAGAAGGTCACCTCCTCTGCTCAGGGCGAGAAAGACGTTCACGCCAAGGGTTACGGTTACGAGACTCTGACAGACGGAAAGCTTGATAACACCGGCAGATTCTCTACCGCTACCAATGATAGCAAGACCTTTAAGGCTACAATATCCCTGCCCTCCGACGCACTTCTCGGCGAGCTTCGTATATGGGACTATGACCCTTGGGTCACTGCGGCAAATTACGTAGGAACCTCCCTTACTATCGAGCTGATGTACGAGGGCGAGTGGGCGACGGTTGTCCAGTGCGCAACCAATGCCGAAATCCTCTCTCACAGACAGGATATCAGCGGTGTCGGAAAGTTCCTGTCCTTCGACCTGTCCGGTAACCGCGCACAGGCTATTCGTATCACCATCCCCACACCCGTGTCGGGTAATTCCATATCTATTTATGAAATCCAGTGCACCGGTGCCGTATTGCCGAACGGTAGAATTTACGAGGATAATCTCCTGCTCGGCAAGACACCTGTCGTTACTCCACAGACGACGAAGCACACACATTCGGAAAGCGGCGATATCAGCGGCATTACTGACGGTACTTACAAAAATTCCGAGAATTCCAAGTATTGGTACACATGGGGCGGTAATACGACAAATGGCACTATGCCCGAGTTTGACGCTACCTTTATGTTTACCGGCACGGCAAGACTTAACGCTCTTAAGATATATGATTATAACGGTGGAGACGGATATACTTATGCCGGACCTCAAGTTATTATCCAAGTATTTATTAACGGTGAATGGACTACCGCTTTCGATGTCATTACAAGCGGAGAAGGAAGTCAGTTTAATCAATACCGCACATCCGGATATGTTAAGGGAAGCACAGATAAAGAACGTTGGCTTCAGTTTGACCTGAATTTTGTCGAGGCTGACGGAATACGTATCTATATGCCTGCCAAATGGACTAACAATTACGGTATGTACGAGATAGAGTGTGACGGATTCTTCACCGATTACGGCAGTAATTATTCGTCCAATCTCCTCGCCGGAAAGACCTTCACCCCCTCGACCGGTAAAATATGGACCACCAACGGCGGCTATGAAAATCTCACCGACGGCAGTCTGGATACTAACAGCCGCGTAGGTGTTGATCCCGCAAACGGCGGTATCGTTACCATAACCACGAGCTTCGGTGACAAGCTGGCAAAGCTTTCTACACTTCAGGTATACTTTGACATTAGCAATGTAGTAAGATGCGGCGCTTCGATTCAGATTCAGGTTTACCGCGGCGGCGAGTGGAAAACACTTGTAGACCATACCCACACCGAGGGCGTGCTCAGCGAGGTGTTCCAATTAGGTGGTGCCGAGGCTGAAAAGCTGAGAATAATTATTCCCGAGAAATTCGCCGATGGCGGTGATACCGTTGTTCTGCGTGAGATTATGTGCGACGGTACTCTCATTGACTATAGCGGCGCAAAGATTTCCGAGAACGTATTTGAGGGCTACACCTTCGTTCCCACAGAAGCGGCTGCCGCCAAGGTATGGCAACCGAATACCTACGACAAGCTTACCGACGGAGTGACAGGTAGCGACAGCTACAGATTCGCAAGCTCAGGTACGGATTCATTTGCCGATGCTACGCTTTCCTTCGGTGACTACGTGGCAACCCTCGACACTCTTACCGTAGACTACGGCACGTATGCCAAGGTGCGTTCGGGTACCGGTATTCAGATAGACGTGCTTTTCGGCGGTGTCTGGACTACCGTTATCAACGAAACTTATACCCAGGCATATCAGGGCGAGAAGACCTTTGACCTCGGCGGTGTCCAGGCTCAGGCAGTACGCCTGTACGTACCCGGTGTATATACGTCGGCGTACGGTTCGCTTGAGGCAGGAGACTGTATTGTTATTCAGGAAATGTACTGCTCGGGCGTTCTGACACCGATTACGGGCAAGACCTGGAAGGACAACGTGTTCAAGGACAACAAATTCGTTCCCACGGCAGAGGCTCTGGCGGTAATGGGAAGCGGTGTGTCCTATGATAATATTACAGATGGAACGACCGACACCAGACTTTGGACGACGAACACCTCTAGCAATCCAAACGTTTTCATTGACGGAACCCTTGACTTCTGCGGCGACGTAGTTGAACTTCATTCCCTGACGGTAACCTATGAGAATTGGTTATCAAAGAGATGCGGCTCCGAGCTTCAGATCTGGGCTTACAGAAACGGCACGTGGACTTTGGCTGCGACCTCCGTACACACCGAGGATATAATATCCGAGACGGTTTCACTGGGCGGCGTCGAGGCTGAAAAGGTGAGAATCTTCATTCCCGACGTGCTTTCAGGCGGTAACTGTATTGCAGTCCGCGAGATGTCCTGTGCGGGATACGTGCTTGCCGGTGAGGAAAGCTTCGAGGATAAGAATTCCAACGTTCTTTCCGGTAAGACTAACGAAAATGTAACTCTTACGGGTACCAGCTTACATCCCAGCTCAACTTTCGGAGACTTCAAGTACGCATTTGACGGAGACTTAGGAACCAGATATGCAGTTACCGACGTCGTCGGTGCTTATTCCATAACTATAGACCTCGGTGACCTTACTCCTCTGTTCACTCTTTCGATTTATGACTTCCAGTCGGGTGACACCGCAACCAGAAGCGATAAGACCAAGATCGAGCTTTATATGGACGGCGTTTGGGTACCGATTGTCGTAGATCAGCCCCTCGTTTTCGGTGCTACTCACACTGATTTCAATCTGTACGGACTCGTTGCTTCCAAGATCAGAATTACGTTCTGCAATTCCACGGGTGTAAAGAAGAGCGCAAGTATATATGAGATTACCTGTACTACGGGCGCTACTTCCTCTGTTGACCGCTCCGCGCTGCTGAGTGAGTACGAGGGTATCGGAAATAAGGATCTGGCATCCGATTTCGGTTATTCCGAGATGAGAGACAGCGCGCTTGACAGATTCCTGCCTTACCTTTGGAACGTTAAAGCTACTCAGGCGGAGATTGACGAGTACACCGCAGCGGTAAAGGCGTATGCCGATAAGCTGACTGCCGGATTTGTTACTAACGCCTACGGCGACGTCACAAAATACAACGTCGGTCTTGAGGGTAACCTCATCTTCAAGTTCTATTTGGAACTTACAAGCGGTGTTCTTGATACCTTTGCGGACGCTTACGTGCTTACCGAGCTTCCCGACGGTACCGTTGAAAGATTCTACCTTAAGGATATGTCCGTCGATTCCGAGGGCAGGTACGTTGTCGCTCTGGACCTTGCGGCGGCTGAGATGACCGAGGCTGCAAAGCTCCGTCTGATTCTCGATGACGCCAACTGCGGCGCGTACGTTGAGCGCAGTATTAAGACTTATGCGGAGGCTGTAATTGCCGATGAAGCTATGGAGACTGCGCACCCCGGTATTACAGAGCTCTTGAAGTCCATGCTCAACTACGGCGGTTATGCTCAGAATTATTTTGGACACAACACGGAGAATCTTGCAAACGCGGGACTGTACGACTCCGCTTCCGACCCCGTGCTTACACAGGATATCACCGAGAGCGCGGTTCTCGTAAAGACGGGCGACCTCAGCGGTGTTAAGGGTATGACCTGGACGCTGGGTCTTGAGACCGAGGTTGCTATAAAGCTGTTCTTCACCTTTGACGAAGATACCGCAATAGGCAACTATACGTTCACACTCACAACGCCTGCGGGCGATACGGTAGAGCTGACACCCGTATACTACGGCGGCAGATATCTCGTACAGATACCGAACGTTACATCCGGTTATCTTGACAACGATTACACGCTTGTTATAAAGAACGGTGTTGATAACACCGAGTCTACCGTCACGGTCAGCGCGATGTGCTACGTCGGCGCTGTGCTTTCAAGCACTAACGAAGCTCTTGTAAATCTCGTAAAGGCATTGAAGATATACAACAATGCGGCAAATACCTATTTCGGTAAATAAGATGGAGGTGCAGAATGAATATGAAAAATGAATATGTTTCTCCGGAAATCGAGATAGTAAGCCTTGGGGAGGTTGGAACCGACATCGTTTCCGCTTCCGGCAATGGCGAATGGGATCTGCCGGAGATCGGCGTCGGAGCTTGGTAAAGCGAAATTCTAATAAATTAGAAAGCGCTCTTTTGCGATGTGATTTTTAACAAACCGTTCATACTGATTTTGTTGACAATCACCAATTGGCAGGCTGAGAAACTGTCAGTCTGCCAATTGCAAAAGAGTGCTTTTTCTGTTAGAATATTATCGTAAATAAAAATAATATTAAGGAGAAACCAAAATGGCAGGTCTTTCACTCAGACACATTTACAAGAAGTATCCCGGCGGCGTTGTAGCCGTATCCGACTTCAACCTTGAGATCAGAGATAAGGAGTTCCTTATTTTCGTAGGTCCTTCGGGTTGCGGTAAGTCTACCACCCTTCGTATGATTGCGGGCCTTGAGGAGATTTCCGAGGGCGAGCTTTACATCGGCGACAGATACGTCAACGACGTAGCTCCCAAGGACAGAGATATTGCGATGGTGTTCCAGAACTACGCTCTGTATCCCCACATGACCGTATTTGATAACATGGCTTTCGGACTTAAGCTCCGTAAGGTTCCCAAGGAAGAGATCAAGAGACGTGTTGAGGAGGCTGCGAGAATTCTTGACATCAGCCACCTTCTTGAGAGACGCCCCAAGGCTCTTTCCGGCGGTCAGAAGCAGAGAGTTGCGCTGGGCCGTGCTATCGTCCGTAACCCCAAGGTATTCCTTCTCGACGAGCCTCTTTCCAACCTGGATGCAAAGCTCCGTGCGAGCATGAGAACCGAGCTTACAAAGCTTCATAAGAGCGTTGGTACTACCTTCATCTACGTAACGCACGACCAGGTCGAGGCTATGACCATGGCTTCCCGTATCGTTGTTATGAGAGACGGTATTATCCAGCAGGTTGACACTCCTCAGAACCTTTATGATACTCCCTGCAATCTGTTCGTTGCAGGCTTCATAGGCACTCCTCAGATGAACTTCCTTACCGGTAAGCTCGTTAAGAAGGGCAACGACCTGTACGCGACTCTCGGTAAAGCCGAAATCAAGCTTCCCGCCGACAAGGCTAACAACCCCGACCTGAAGGAGTACATAGGTCAGGAGGTTATCTTCGGTATCCGTCCCGAGGCAATTCACGACGAGCCCATGTACCTGAGCTCCATGGCTGATACTACCATGGACGTTGACGTCGACGTTACCGAGCTTATGGGCGCGGAGATTTACCTCTACCTGGGCTTCGAGGGCATGGAAGACGCTACCAACGGTAAGAACATTATCGCGAGAGTTTCTTCTCGCTCCACCGCTAAGTCCGGCGACAGAATCAAGGTTGCTATCGACACCTCCAGAATTCATATCTTCGATAAGGATACCGAGAAGTGCATTTGCCACTGATTTTGTGAGCGTATATTTTATAAAAGGGTGCGTGCTCCAATGGGGTGTCGCACCCTTAATTCTGCCGTTTCGTCGGGAATATTGGAAAATGTCTTTTTATTAACAGTAAGAAAAAAGCAAATTATCCATATTTTCGCATTATTCTGCTTGACGAAGCCGCCGTTTATCTGCTATAATAAATTAACTTATGAAATAAATGTATTAGTATAAATGTGTATTTTGACGTTTAAAGTCACGTATATAAGGAGGCAAAAATGTCAAAAGAGAAAAAGGAAGCGGCTCGCAAATGCAAGACCCTGAGGCAGAGCATTTCGGACTGCGAGGCGACTCTGAATCGGTTGCTGAAGGAGTACAAGAGCGTATGCTGCATTCTTTCGGCTAACCTTGATGCATACAACAAAGCAAGCGTCCGCTTTGCGAAAAAGGATACGGCAAAGACCCGCGGCTATAAGGAATCTGCCTCGGCACTTCTCGTTATGGCATACGGCGAATATAAACGCTCCAATGACGGCATCATCGCTTGCAGGGCTGATATAATCGAGAGGTACGACCGTTTGGTACGGACAGCCGCCGATGTCGGCGACCGCGAGTGGAACAAGGCTCAGATTGACAGAGAGACCTTTGTCCATGAGTCCGAAATAAAGCTAAAACGCGCGGACAAGGGCATCGGAGATTGTCTGCCCGATTTCCTCACCGGGGCTGAGATAGAGGCTGAGCCGAACTCGGAAAGGGAACTAAAGCCGGAGTCCGATCGCGCGGTCGGTGCTGTGCCGCTCAACACGGATTTTCTGCTGGACGATCAGCCGGGGAACAATTCCGGCAATCAGCCCGGAAGAGAGCAGAGCGCGCAGACGGCAAGGAATTTCGGCACGGGTGTCGGCGCAGGTACCGTAGGTGTCACGTCGGTGAATATCGCACCTATCAATATTGATATTTCCGACGTCGTGTCGAGAGCCGTTTCGGCTACCGTCGCTAAGCTGTCGGCGCGCCTTGACGGAAAGCTTTCCGAATACGCGGATTCTTTGGTCATTCCCACCCCGGCGGTAAATTCCGCCCCGGAAGCCGTCCCTGCCGGAGCCGACGGAGAGCGGTTGCTCGCTTTAGCCAAGGAGGAAGCCGCGTCGTTCGCTGAACTGAAGAAGATTACCGAGGCTCTCGGCGAGCTGAATTCCAAGATACAAGAGCTGAACGAGGCGTGCAGAATTGCCGCCGAGGCTCAGCGGCAGTTGGCAGACGAGCAGAAACGGATTGCCGAGGCTCAGCGCGAGGCATCGGACGAGCAGAAACGGGTTGCCGAGGCTCAGCGGGAGACAGGGGCAATGTTGACCGAAATAACCGAGGCGCAGAGAAGTACATACGAAGGACAGCTGAAGATCGCGCTTGATCAGAAGCAGGTTGCGGAAATGCAGAAAAAAACGATAAGGCTTCAGCAGGGTATAAGAATAAGCCAAAAGCTTCTCGATGAAGAAACAAGCAGTGAAAGTCCGCTTGTAAAAAAGAAAGAGACAACAGAGTCCGAATAAAAAAGAAAGTGCGGAAAACAGCTTTACTGTCTGTCCGCACTTTCTGTTTTGAGCGTGCACAAAACGGCACGCGCTTTATTGTATGAGTATTGAATTAAACAATATAGGTATTGTCCTCGTCCGAGTTTTCCATTCCGTCGGCTTCAGCCGCGGCAAGCTGGACGTGATACGCGTCTATAACGGCTTCCTCGAGGTTCGTTCTGAATTCGGAATTGATGGGGTGTACGATGTCACGATATGTGCCGTCGGGATTTTTTCTTGAGGGCATAACGATGAAGTAACGCTCTCTTGCGTAGATGACCTTAATGTCGTGGACTGCCAGACAGTCGTCGAAGGTTACCGAAACCACTGCCTTCATAGGTCCCTCGTTAAAGAATTTTCTGATTTTGATGTTTGTGATCTGCATATACCTGTATCCTTTCAATTTAGCCTTTACACTTTCGCCCCTCGGGACAGGGAACGTTTGTTCTGCATATATTATACAGAAAATATGTGAAGATTATTCGGTTTCTTTTTAAACAAAAATAAAAAAAGTGTGAATATTCAATTACGTAAAAATCAGAATAAGGCACATGGAGGAACCTCATGTCGATTTTAAATTCAAACCTCGGTATCTCACGGATAAGGGAGCTGCTTGAGAACAAGAACATTAAAATATATATGTCGGGGATCATGGGTGCAGGTATGCGGCCGCTCGCCGAGCTTTTGCACAGTCGGGGGTATGACCTTATCGGCAGTGACGCCGCGGCAGGAGAAGAGAAATTCTTGCCCGGCACGGACATTCCGCTGTTACCCGAAAATATGACGGAAAGTCTGCACGGGGTGGGGCTATTCGTCTATACGCTGGCAATTGGCGAGGATTCGCCGCTGCTGGTATGTGCAAAAGCGAGGGGGATACCTACGGTATCCCGGGCAGAACTATTGGGGGCGGTTATGCGGGACTTTTCCCACCGCATCGGTATTTCAGGCACTCACGGCAAGAGCACTACTACGGCAATGGTGGGTGAGGTGCTGAAGGCGGCGGGACTTGACCCCACCGCCCTGTGCGGAGCTGAGCTTGCGGGCGGAAGCTGTCTTTCTCTCGGCGGCTGTGAGTATCTGGTCTACGAGGCGTGCGAGTACAAGGACTCCTTTTTGAAGTTTTCGCCCACCTGTGCCGTGGTGACAAATATCGAGCTTGACCACACGGATTACTTTTCCGACCTCGGGATGCTCTGTGACTCCTTTAATAAGTCGGTGTCGGGCAGTGACTTGACGGTATTTAACGCGGATGACCCGAATTCAAAAGAGCTGAAAAATCATAGCCGCCGTGCGGTATCCTTCGGGTTTTCAAAGGAGGCGGATTATCGGTGCGAGAGGTACGAGCTTGGAAGCTACGGGGCGCACTTCACCGTCCGGCACGGCACAGAGCCCCCGGGGGACTTTTCAATATCCGTAATAGGTAAGGGAAATCTGTCGGATGCCCTATGCACCGTCGCCGTCTGTCACAGTCTGGGGCTAAGTGCCGACGATATCAGAAGGGGGCTGGCGGCTTTTTCCGGCGTGTACCGCAGACTGACTTTGCTCGGGAGTGTGGGCGGACGTGACCTTTACTACGACTACGCCCACCATCCCACCGAAATACTCAACACGGTTGCCACCTTAAAGTCTTTATACGGCTGTTGTACCGTCGTTTTTCGCCCCCATACATACTCTCGGACCGAGGCACTGTTTGACGGATTCGTGAGCGCACTCGGGGCGGCTGACCACGCCGTGGTGCTGGATATTTACGGCGCGAGAGAGCATGGCTCGGACAGGACGGCGGAGAATTTAGCTCAGGCTGTGGGGCATGGATGTGTTCATCTTTGCGACAGGGATACGGCGGGCTACGTCCTTTCCGAAACCGATGGCGTGATAGTGCTGATGGGCGCGGGAGATATGGGAAAAGTGAAAAATGATTTTGAAAAAATGTTGACATAAAGCCTTCGGCAGTTTATACTTATAGTATAAAAATTTCGGGAAAGGGGAAAAGCAGGGAAAATGAAGAATATTCTTGTATCCGCTTGCCTTTTGGGCAAGCCCTGCCGCTTTGACGGTAAAAGCAAGCCCTGCGAAAAGGTTATGAACCTTGGCGAGAGGTTCGGTCTGATTTCCGTTTGCCCCGAATGTGACGGAGGACTTCCCACACCGAGAATTCCCGCAGAGAGGGTAGGGGACAGAGTGATAAATTCTGCCGGGGCAGACGTTACCGGAGAATATGTTAAAGGTGCTGTGCACGCCTACGAGCTGTGCCGAAAATACGGGATTGCCTCTGCCGTCTTGAAAGCGCGAAGTCCCTCCTGCGGACGGGATTTTATATATGACGGCAGCTTTACCCACACGCTCACCGAAAGGGACGGCGTGTGTGCGGAATATCTGAAGAGCAAAGGTATAAAAATATATACCGAGGAAGAAATCGATACTCTTTTGAGAAAGGAGGATACAGATGGGAAAGGATGAAATGAAGGAAAACGGATGGGATACCGGGAATCAGGAAATGTCGGAGAATAATTCCGAGGACGAAAAGGACATATCCCTTTCCGCGGAGCAGAGAGCTCCCGACGCCGATGAGATAACGAAGCTTATTGAAGAGAAGAAATACTCCGCACTGAGGCGCGAGATGGAGCTGATACCGTCTGTTGCACTGGCTGAGAGATTTTCCGAGGTACCGAAGGAATATCACCCCCTGCTTTTCCGTATGCTCCCGAAGGAGCTGGCGGCAGAAACCTTCGTAGAACTCGACACGGATACCCAGCTTGACCTTATCAAGGGCTTTTCGGAGGGAGAGCTGTCCGCCGTGCTTGAGGAAATGTACCTTGACGATACGGTTGACATTATCGAGGAGATGCCCGCTTCGGTCGTCAAGAAAATATTGCGTGCGTCCCGTCCGGAGGACAGAAACGAGATAAACAAGCTTCTGAATTACGAGCAGGACACCGCAGGCTCAATTATGACTACGGAGTACGTGCGTTTTTTGCCGGATATGACGGTCGGCGAGGCACTGGCGCACATTCGCAAGGTTGCTATTGACAAGGAGACGATCTACACCTGTTATATCACGGACAAGATGCGCCATCTTATCGGTATCGTGACTGCTAAGTCGCTCTTGATTTCGGATGAGAGCACGCCTCTTGAAGAAATAATGGAGGACAACGTCATCTTTGCAAGCACATCGGATGACAAGGAAACGGTTGCGCTTACCTTCGACAAATACGGCTTCATCGCCCTGCCTGTCGTTGACAGCGAAAGACGCTTGGTCGGTATAATCACCGTCGACGACGCTATCGACGTCATCCGTGAGGAGACCGAGGAGGATATCGCCAAAATGGCAGGTATTACTCCTACCGAAAGCTCGTATATAAAAACTTCGGTGCTTTCAATATGGCGTTCAAGAATTCCCTGGCTTATGCTGCTGATGATTTCCGCTACTTTTTCAAGTACCATTCTTAACAGCTTTGAGTCTATGCTGCCCTCGGTGCTTATACTTTTCGTACCCATGCTGATGGATACCGGCGGAAACTCCGGAGGACAGGCATCTGTCACGGTTATACGAAGTCTGTCGCTGGGTGAGGTAACCTACGGCGACGTTCTGCTCGTTTTGTGGAAGGAGCTGCGCGTCGGTATTATGGCAGGCGTTGCACTCGGGGCGGTTGCGTTCGGCAAGGTTATGCTTGTTGACCGGCTGATTATGCAAAACGATGCAGTCACAGCTTACGTCGCCCTTGCCGTGTCCGTTTCTCTGTGCCTGACGATAATGCTGTCAAAGCTCATCGGCGCGCTTCTTCCCATAGGCGCAAAGAGAATAGGTCTTGACCCTGCCGTTATGGCGTCCCCCTTCGTTACGACGGTAGTTGACGCGGCGTCGCTTCTTATCTATTTTGCGATTTCCGCCTACGGCTTCGGACTGGCGGCTTGACACGAAAACAATTCAAAGGTCTGTCCCCAAAACGGCAGACCTTTTCCGTACGCGGTGCTCAGTTTTTTCATTGCGAGCCGATAGTGAAAAACGACTTCTTTTTGTTGATTTAGTATAAAAACTATTGACTTTTTTGTTACATAGTGATATTATAGTGGTTGCTGTAAGATAATATCTGATTTTGAAAGAAGGCGTATTCAGTGAATACATATACTATACTTTTCGGGCTGTCTTTTGCCCTTCTGGCAGGCTTGCTTTTGTCACGTCTTGCAAAGCTGATGAAGCTTCCCGCCGTTACCGCATATCTGGTTGCGGGAATTCTGGTCGGACCCTTCGTGCTCGGTCAGCTTAACGTATCGGGCATCGGCTTTTCTTCTCTTGAAGAGGTTGAAAGCTTCGGCATTCTTTGCGACCTTGCTCTCGGCTTTATAGCCTTTGCAATCGGAAACGAGTTCCGTCTGTCTCAGCTTAAGAAAATAGGCAAGCAGGCGTGCATCATAGGCATATTTCAGGCGGTTGTCGCTACCGTTCTTGTTGACGCAGTGCTTATCTGCCTCAGCTTCGCCATGAGCGATATTCTGACAATCCCCGTTGCTCTCGTTCTCGGTGCTATTGCGGCGGCTACCGCTCCTGCGGCAACCCTGATGGTCGTTAAGCAGTATAAGGCAAAGGGACCCGTAACCGATATGCTTCTGCCCGTCGTCGCCCTCGACGATGCTGTGGGACTTGTGCTGTTCGCCATATCCTTCGGTATTGCAAAGTCCATAGGCTCCGGCAAGCTTGATTTTGTATCGATAATTGTCAATCCCCTTATCGAGATTGTTCTTTCTCTGCTTCTCGGCGCGGTTATGGGACTTCTGTTCCACCTGTCGGAGAGATTCTTCCACTCACGTTCAAAGCGTCTGGCGGTTTCGGTAGCTTTCGTTATGATGACCGTCGGTTTATCCTCGCTCTCCTTTGAGATAGGCGACGTGGAAATCGCTTTTTCCTCGCTTCTTGCGTGTATGATGCTCGGTACCGTATTCTGTAACGTCTGCGACTTCTCCGCAGAACTCATGGACCGTGTGGACAGATGGACGGCACCTCTGTTCGTTCTCTTCTTCGTGCTCAGCGGCGCGGAGCTTAACCTGGGCGTATTTGCAAACTGGACGGTCGTTCTTATAGGCGTCATATATATAATCGCACGTTCGGTAGGTAAGTACATAGGCGCGTTTTCGTCAGCGAAGCTCTCAAAGTGCGAGCCGAATATCGTGAAATACCTGGGTATAACCCTGCTCCCTCAGGCAGGCGTTGCGCTCGGCATGGCGAGCAAGGTAGCAGGCAGCGCGATTGAGGGCAGAAGTCTGGTGCTTAATATCACCCTCTTCGCCGTTCTCGTTTATGAGATTGTCGGACCCTTCCTTACCAAGCTGTCACTTTCAAAGGCAGGAGAAATTTCTCCCGAGGGCAGAGTCAGCGCACGTGAGGAGCATGCCCGTGCAGCAGGCTTGACCCAGCATATTAAAGGTGAGGCGTCGGCTTGTACAGAGCCAGCGGCTCAACAGAGCTCAGCTGACGCAGTGAGCGGCGAGCGCGGCGGGCAGAGCTGATTTTGGCAAAGTCTTTAGAAAACCATTAAAAGCAAAAACAGAACGAAGGCGATTCGTTCTGTTTTTTGTAAATTCACCCCCTCGGAAGCAAGTTCTGCCGAGGGGGTTGTCTTTGCCTGATTTACAGCATTATTCGGCTCTTGCCTAGGGGGCGTGTCAGAAATTTGAGCCCCGCCAGCCCCATTTGTCGCACTCGCGGTACTTGATGTATATGCGGTCGGGTGATACACCGAGAATTGCGCTCGTTACACGGCATAGCTCGGCTGTCAGAGCCTCAAAGTCTTCATCCCTTGCCGTGCCGAAAATCTCTACTTCAAGCATGGCGCAGTCGGTGACACCGTCTCCGCGAAACGCCATTTTTGCAGAGCCGTTGAAATTCAGCATAAGCCAGCTTTCGCTTTTGCCGGGGATAATTTCAATCGCCTTTCCGAAGGCGGCGGTCAGAGCCTGCTTCTTCTCCTCTGTGATTTCTGTTGTGGCTATTGTGTTGATATAGGGCATTTTTAAATCTCCTTTATTGCTTTGATTACCTCTTGATAGGTGTAGAGAGAGCCGAGACAGATTACGGCACTCTCTTCGCGCTCTGCCTGCTCCTTCGCCGCTTTTAACGCTTCACGGACGGTAGGGCAGGGAAATGCAGGTGTCCCGTGCGCTTTTATTACCTCGGCGTATTTTTCGGCAGGGAGTGCTCTGTCGCTGTCTGGAGTTATTGTATATACCGCCGACGCCACCCGTGCCAGCTCGCCTGCAATAAATTCGTAGTCCTTGTCGCGGAGTACACCGCTGACGATGCACACCTTTTTATCTCCGAAATAGCCGATAATGCTCTTGACTGCGCTCTCGATGCCCTGCGGGTTGTGCGCACCGTCGAATATGCATAGCGGTTCTTTTCTTATAATCTCAAATCTTGCGTGCCATACGGTATTTTTGAGGCCTCGGCGTATGGCGTCATCACTGAGAGCTATGCCTCGGCTACGGAGAATTTCGCAGACGTCAAGCACCATAGCCGCGTTCTCGGGCTGATATGCACCGAGCAGGGTAACAGTCATATCCTTGTGATTTTTGTAATCGAAAACCGTGCCGGAAAGCGTGCATGCCTTCACCTTGATATCCCGGTGTGAAACCTCGGAATAAGGGACCCCTGCCTCGCCCGCACGGCAGCGGATAACTTCGCCTGCGCGCCTGTCCCTGCCACCGTATATAAGTGGGGATCCGTGCTTAATTATTCCCGCTTTTTCAAAGGCAATTTTCTCAACCGTATCGCCGAGAAATGCGGTGTGGTCAAGGGCAATACCCGTGATAACCGAAACCAGCGAGGAGTCAATTATATTGGTGGAGTCAAGCCTGCCGCCCATTCCCGCTTCCAGTACGACAATATCGGCTTTCCGTCTTGCGAAATACTCTAAGGCGATTGCCGTTATCAGCTCAAACTCGGTAGGCTTATCAGCCATAGCATCGGCAAAGGGCTTTATATATTCGGTGATTTCCGCCAGCTCACCGTTTGAAATATTCTCACCGCACAGCCTTATGCGCTCGTTAAAATCAACGATGTACGGCGAGGTGTACAGTCCTACCTTATAGCCTGCTTCGGTAAGGATGGAGTTCAGCATTGCTGCTGTGGAGCCCTTGCCGTTGGTGCCGGCGATATGAATGAATTTCAGCTTTTTCTGCGGATTTCCGAGCCTGTCGCAGAGCTCTCTTATGCGGTCAAGCCCCGGCTTACAGAAGGTCCAGCTTATTCCGTGAATATATTTCAGCGCTTCCCCGTATGTCATTTTTTGCCGCCTCGTTTAATTATGTTTATTGCGTTCTGAATCATTTTGCTCCTGAGAAGGAAATACAGCACTATTCCCTCTGCGACGCCTACTACCAGATAATTTCCGAGCCTTTGCACAATAAGAACCTCAAAGGGCATACCGTAGAAGACGGACAGTCCGATGCTCTTTATAAGCACGGAGCCGATAAGATGTGCCGTGAGCTCGGATATAGCGAGCCTTACAGCCATAGGCAGCTTTACTTTTCCCAGCAACCACCAAGCACAGCCGCTGAAAAAGCCGATACAGCCGGCGCCTACCGTTAGTATGGGATTTATCGTATAGCCTGCCATAAGACAGCCGACGAGGTCGGCAAGCACTCCGACCGTAACGCCGCCAAAGGGACCGAAGGTGATACCCGCAAATATTGTCGGCAGATTTTCAAAGCTGAAGCGCAGTGTGTCTCCCACGGGTATCTGGAGAAACTTTCCGAGTATGATACTGAGAGCCGCCAGCATGGAAAGTGCGATGCTTACTCTCAGGGCGATTGCCGCACGATTTTTTGTTTTCATAAAAAAATACCTCCTTGACAGAATTTGCATCTTCTGTTCCAAAGGGGTATCCGTGAATATCGGGATATATATGGTAACAGTGGGATGCGGAGGATATACCGCAAGGCTATCGCCTTTTCGTCCCTGTGACAACTCCCCGTCCACAGGGCACTATACGCATATCTTCCTACTCTGTTTTATAAAATGCAAGACTATATTAGCACAAATGTCTGCGGTTGTCAATGATTTTGAAAAATAAATAGAGTTGCAAAAAATAAAGTGAATTCCGAGGGCAAAAACCGCGTTGAAATAAAACGGAATCTGCTCCCGAAATTCACTTGGGAACAATTTTTCAGTTTAATTGTCGACAGCCGAACGTTCTTTGTTCTCTTGGCTTTCCGCGCCGTACATTATCTCGTGCACGTTGGAGTTGTCGCCGTGGGGAATGGGCTTCCAGCCCAGATTCTTCATAAACAGCGAGCATATTTCAAGGGGAATGGACAGGAATATGAACACGGGGAAGAGAAGCACGGAGCTGATTTTGGTGATAAGCCTCACCTTCGGTATTCTCTTTCTCTCGACTATGTACAGAATAATTGACGTAAATACCGTAGCTATGTAGGAAATCGCCGAGCCGATGCCCAAAACTCTCAGATGCAACGTAAGAACGTCAAGGAAATTGTACACCTGCGGATAAAAGACGGGCGAAAGAAGCACCGCGGTTGTCTGTAAAAGGAAGAACACAGCCGATATAACGCACATAGGCATAATGTTTATCGACAGGTCGTACGTTGAACCCTTCTGCGTGCTGCCGCCCTTTTTTTCTGAACGAACGAGCGAGCGCCACATATCGCGCAGTCGCGTTACACATACCAGAAGGTGTCCTCTTGCCCAGCGCAGTCTTTGTCTTATCATAACCTTGACGCCGAGGGGCTGTTCGTCGTAGAACATAGCCTCGTCGCAGTATACGATTTTCTGATTGTCAATAACTCTGTCTGCTGTAAATTCCCAGTCCTCGGTAAGGGTGACGTATTTCCAGCCGTCTTTTACAAGATAGCTTGGTATTACGTAGCCCGTGCCCTGTACTCTCGTCGAGCAACCCAAAAACGTGCGTCCACGGCTCTCAAGGCGGCAGCCGCTGGCAAAATAAAGTCCGTAGCAGGCGGACATGGTATTCGTGCCGAAGTTCTTGGAATTTCTGAATGAGGTTATAATGCTCTTTCTGCCCTCGGCAATAAACGCATCGTTCATCTTATCAAAGAAGTTTACGTCAACGATGTTGTCGGCGTTGAAAAGGAAAAATCCGTCGTAGTTTTCGATTCCGTAGTCTTCCTTGATCCTGTCGAACAGATAACGGAAGGCGTAACCCATCGTACATTCGTTCGGGTTGTTGTACTCGTAGACGGTAGCTCCGAGCTTTCTGCCCACCTCCGCCGTGCCGTCGGTGCAGTTATGAGCAATAAGGAAAATATGAAGCTTTTCCTGAGGATATGCAGCATTCTGTATGCTCTCAATAAGCTTGCCGACGACGGCTTCCTCATTTCTTGCCGGGATGATAAGTCCGTATTTCAGTTTTTCATCGGTCTTTGGAAACGTCTTCTTGCAAAACAGTCCGATTATCGAGAAAAAGACAAAATGCAGAGCGAGCAGCGCGATTATCCCGCCCAAAATTCCAAAGACTAAATAAACTATATCTAAGTAGTTCATTTCAATACATCCTTTTTTATATTACCGTATACGCAACCTGATTAAACGGTAAAACAATTCTTTTTTTAATGTTTTCCGTCGGCGGAAATCGAA
>CAZBQN010000024.1:0-30323 GCA_964494135.1 uncultured Ruminococcus sp.
CTGTCGAAGGCGACAGCCCCGACGAGATAAATCCCTTTCGGGATTTTCGATATGTAAGGATTGAAAACAGAATTTAAAAATGAATAACGCATAAAGCATAATGCAGAATGAAAAAGTTGAAAAATGCAGGATGAAAAAAGTTGAAAAAAATCTTGACAAAACCGTAACCTTGCACTATAATAGTTAAGAACTTAATTATTTCTTTACAATCACTTAGGAGGTATTATGGAGCACAAGAAAACCGTAATGAAAGCGGTTATGAGAACACGCAGGGCATGGAACAATCACATGAAGGAAATTGCTTCTGCGGTGGGAATTTCCGATTCCTACCGACACGTTATTATGCTGCTCTCAAGGAAGCCGGGAGCGAGTCAGCGCGTTATTGCAGAGTTTGCGGAGGTAACGACGTCCGCTGTAAATCAGACGGTAAAAAGTATGATCCTGGAAGGGTATATTTGCAAAAAGACGGATGACTGCGACAAAAGGCAGTCTAAGCTTTTCCTGACCGAAAAAGGAAAAGAAACTGCAAAAAAGCTGCGTGAGCAGCTGGAGCATTCCGACGGTGTCATCACTTCTTTGATTACACCTGAAAAGGAGGCAGAGGTGATTGAGCTTCTCGAAAAAATCACCGTCTGCATACAGAGGGATTTATCATGCTGAAATATCTGAAAAAATATTGGTTTTTCTGCCTGCTTGCGCCTCTGTTTATGATAGGCGAGGTGGCAATGGACCTGATACAGCCGGATATGATGGCCGATATCGTAGATAACGGCGTTTTAAACAGTAACATGGAGATTATCGTTACCGTGGGAATAAAAATGATTCTTACGGTAATGCTTGGAGGTCTTTCCGGTATCCTCTGCGGTGTATTTACCAACATCGCCGCCCAGAATTTCGGAAACGATTTGCGAAAAGACCTGTTTTCCCGTATAATGTCCCTCTCCTTCGGACAGACCGACAAAATAACGACAGGCTCTCTGGTTACCAGACTTACCAACGACGTCAATCAGGTTCAGCAAATGGTTTCTATGCTTGTCAGAGGCTTTGTGCGTAACTCCGTTATGTTTATCGGAGGTATCATAATGATGTATCTCCAGTCACCGAAATTTGCACTGGTGGCAGCCTGCGGTCTTCCGGTGGTAGCGCTTTTTATGGTTTTCTTCCTGAAAAAGGCGTCACCGCTCTTTTCCATCGTTCAAAAGAAGCTGGACGGCATCAATAATGTAATGCAGGAAAACATAGCCGGCGCAAGAGTCGTAAAGGCGTACGTAAAGGAAGACTACGAGATGGGGCGGTTTGACGAGGCTAATGAGGCACTCTATACACAGAATATGCGCGTGCAGACGCTTCTTGCTTTTATGAGCCCCTGTATGAATATCGTGCTCAATCTTTGCATTGTGGCTGTAATTCTCGTCGGCGGCTTCACCGTACAGACGGGAGGAGAGCTTTCTCCCGGAAGTGTAATGGCAGCCATTACATATCTTGCCCAGATTCTGCACGGTATCGTTTTTATGGCGAATATATTTCAGACCTTCAGCCGCGCCAAGGCGTCGAGCGACCGTATCAACGAGGTATTGCATAGCCCCGAGGTTATTACCGACGGCGGGTATTCTGCCGAGGAAGCAGCTTCTTCCGAAGTATTGAAAGGAGCTATTGAGCTTCGGGGCGTGAGCTTCGCCTATCCCGACAGCGCGGACAGATACGTGCTTGAGGATATTTCCTTTAAGGTAAATCCCGGTGAAACCCTTGCCATCATCGGTTCAACAGGAAGCGGTAAGAGCACGCTGGTCAATCTGTTGCCCCGTTTTTATGACGTGACGGAGGGCGAGATCCTTATAGACGGTGTTAACGTCAAGAACTATAAGCTGAAGGAGCTGAGGAATAAAATTGCCATAGTTCTCCAGAAAGCCGAGCTTTATTCAAGAAGCATTGAAGAAAACATCCGTTGGGCAAAGAACGATGCCACACCCCGGGAGATTAAGAAAGCCGCCGAAACGGCTCAGGCAGATGAGTTTATCTGCAATACAAAATTCGGTTATTACACTCCCGTCTCGGAAGGGGGACATTCGCTCTCCGGCGGACAAAAGCAACGCATTTCAATTTCCAGAGCAGTTCTGGCGAACCGGGAAATTTTAATATTCGATGATTCCACAAGTGCTTTGGACTTCAAAACCGAAGCCTCTCTTTACAAGGCTCTGGAAAAGGAATGTCCGGACGTGACGAAGATTATAATTGCACAGCGTATTGCGTCTGTAAAAGGTGCTGACCGTATTGCCGTGTTGGATAACGGAAGAATCAGTGCCATTGGTACTCACGAGGAGCTGCTCAGAACCTCTGAGGTTTACCGCGATATTTATCGGTCTCAGATGAAGGAGGGTGAAAAAGAAGTATGCTGACAAAAGAAAATACCCTTCCGAAAGGCTTTGAGAATATACCGGACCGGGAAGAAATAAAGTATTATTCGAGTGCAAGCTCCGAGTCCGACAAAGCGCCGACAGTCAATTTCAGAGGAAGACCGGGTGGAGGCCCCGGCAGAGGAATGGGTCAGACGGTAGAAAAGGCAAAAAACGTAAAGTCTACGCTCCTTCGCCTCCTTAAATATTTTGAGAAAGCGAAAAAGCTGTTGCTGTTACTGTTGGGATCCGTAGTTGCAGTCACTTTGGTTGCGCTGGCTGCACCTTCCGTTCAGGGTCAGGCGATAGACTCCATCGCAGACCAAAATTGGAGCGCGCTTTATACCTGCGCGGCGGTACTTTTGGCTGTATATCTTGCCAACGTGCTGTTTACGCTTATCCAGTCGCTGACCTCGGCGCGTCTCAGTCAAAGTATCGTAAAGCAGATGCGCCACGACCTTTTTAAGAAAATAGATAATTTGTCAATTAAATATCTTGACACCCACTCAAACGGCGATATTATGAGCCGTATGACAAACGACGTGGAAAATATATCAAACACCATTTCCCAGAGCCTCGGCTCTCTGGTGTCGGGTATACTTACGGTTGTCGGCACGGTCAGCATTATGTTCGTATACTGCTGGCAGCTGACCCTGATCACCCTCGTAACGGTAATTATCACCGTTGTGGTAACGAAGCAGATGTCAAAGGTTATGCGTAAGGTTTACCGCAAGCGCTCAGAGCTCCTCGGCAGGCTGAACGGTCACTCCGAAGAGATGATCAGCGGATATAAGTCCATAGTGGCATACAACAAGCAGGATGACGTGGTAGATGAATTCCGCAAAACCTCCGACGAGCTTACGGGTGTCAGCATAAAAGCCGAGATCTTGGGCGGCTCTATGGGACCTATCATGAACTGTATCTCCAACGTGGGATTCGTAATCGTTGCGGCTTTCGGCGGATATTTTGCTTATACCGGTCTTATCACTATCGGTACCATTTCCGCTTTCATCATTTATGCAAAGCAGTTTTCAAGGCCTATCAACGAGATAGCCCAGCTTTACGGAACTATTCAGACCGCCGTAGCGGGAGCGGAGCGCGTATTTGAGCTGATTGACCAGCCCGATGAGGAAGGCAGCGGCGACAGAGTTCTTACCGATATAAAGGGCGAGATCTCCTTTCGAAACGTCGACTTCTCCTACGTTCCCGGCAAGCAGGTGCTTCACGATTTTAATCTTGAGGTCAAGCCGGGGCAGAAGATTGCCCTCGTCGGTTCTACGGGCAGCGGTAAGACTACCGTCGTAAACCTCCTGATGCGTTTTTATCCCGTGGATTCGGGTGAAATACTTATTGACGGTGTGAATATCCGGGATATCAAGAGGGATGAGCTTCGCAGGAATATTGCAATCGTCCTGCAGGACACGGTGCTGTTTTCAAACACTATTGAGAACAATATCAAATACGCGGATCTGGGGGCGAGCGACGAGGCTATGATAAACGCCGCCGAAATGAGCAATATTCGGAAGTACATCGAGCGATTGCCGGATAAATATCAGACCTTCTTGACCCAGGCAGGCGCCTCGCTTTCCCACGGTCAGCGTCAGCTGATGTCCATAGCACGTGCGGTGCTGGCAGACCCGAAGATACTGATACTTGACGAGGCAACCTCGTCGGTCGATACCCGTACGGAGAAGAAAATCCAGGACGCCATGGTCAGACTTATGCACAACCGCACCAGTCTGATTATCGCCCACCGCCTGTCCACAATCCGCGACGCGGACAAAATCGTCGTCATGGAAAAGGGCAGAGTCGTCGAGGTCGGAAACCACGACGAGCTTCTCGAGAAGCGCGGCAAATACTACGATTTGTATATGACGCAGTTTGCGGGGAATAAGATTTAGAACGAGAAAAAGAAAGACTGCCATTAAAATGTTGGTATATTCAAAAATCCGCTCACCTTCGGTTACGGGGTGAGCGGATAATATTTAAAGTTTTAATACTTTTATAATGATACGTTTTGTATCGGATTGTTCTATAACGTCTGCCTGAGCCGCACTTATCTTACGGTTCAAAAGGAAACGGTAAGCTGCATTTTGAATTTTTCCTCGCCGTAAACGGCATGGGGAATACCCTTCGGCATAATGAGTGTTTCGCCCTCGTTCAAAATGAACTCTTCGCCGCCGACGGTGAATTTGCCGGTGCCCTCCAGGACGGTTACCATGGCGTCTCCGCCGGATGCGTGTGAAGAAATCTCCTCTCCCTTGTCGAAGGAAAAGACCGTCATGCTGACTGCTTCATTCTGCACCAACGTCTTGCTGATGACCTGTCCTGGTTGGTATTCAACCAGATCCTTTAACCTTAGCTTCGTTTGCTTTTCAATGTTTTTATACATTTCAATCCCTCCAAATTGCGTTTATTGATATTCAGTCTGATATTGTTCCGTCAACAGAGACCGTAACCACGTTCCACGGAATAAACTTTCCGCTTGCCTGCAGGGCTTTTTTAGCCGCGATTTCGAGTCCTGCGCAACAAGGAACCTCCATGCGCAGAACAGTTACGCTCTTTATGTCGTTATTTCTGATGATCTCGGTCAGCTTTTCGCTGTAATCCGCCGAATCCAGTTTGGGGCAACCGATCAGCGTGATTTTGCCTTTCATAAAGTCGCTGTGAACGTTGGCGTAGGCATACGCCGTGCAGTCTGCGGCAATCAGCAGCTTTGCTCCGTTGAAATAGGGAGCGTTTACGGGAACGAGCTTTATCTGGCAGGGCCACTGTCCGAGCTGTGAGGTCATGGGCGTTGCGGCAACGCCGCCGCTTTCCCCTCGTGCCATTTGACGCATCTGCATCCCCGGACATCCGGTATGGCGTAACGTCTTTCCTTGCTCCTTCATCTTCTTTTCCTTGGCGGCAATGACAGCCGCCTCGTCGTAGGCAGGTGCCTCCCGTTCCTCAAAGGTGATGGCACCGGTGGGACAGTTCGGCAGGCAATCGCCCAGACCGTCACAGTAATCCTCACGGGTGAGCTTTGCTTTTCCGTTCTTCAACTCAATAGCGCCCTCGTGACAGGCGTCCACGCAAATACCGCAACCGTTGCATTTTTCTTCGTCTATTTTTATGATTTTTCTTATCATTCTCAATAATCCTCCCGAATATGAATTTCGTTTTTGATTTTTTGTCTCTCAAAGCAATTCCTCGCAAATTTCTCTTGACCTTGCGTCTATATTATAGTACAATATTCGAAAACAGTCGGTGGTTATAACCACGAAAATGAGGTTTTTATGAATTATAGTTTTCTTTCCAAAACGGTGCTTTTCCGCGGATGCTCGGAAGAAGATATCGCAGTCATGGAAAATCATTTGGATTTCAGGGCGGTGGAGTACAAAAAAGGAGCCGTGATAATCAGCGAAGGGACGGTCGTCAGCGATATCGGGCTTGTTCTTTCCGGAAGTATCCAAATGGAGCATATTGATATTTGGGGGAATAAAAGCATTCTCGGTGTTGTAAACGCCGGCGGTGTTTTCGCGGAGGCGTATGCCTGCGTTCCCGGCGAGCCGATGATGATCGACGTGATTGCAAACGAAGACGCCGAGGTTTTGTTTGTCAGCGTACCGAAGATTTTTGCTCACTGCTCCGTCTGTAACAGTCAAAGCCGGCTTATTCAAAATCTGGTCAAAATCAGCGCAATGAAAAATCTGCAATTATCAAGACGTGCCTTGCATACGTCACCTAAAACGATACGCGGACGCTTGCTTTCCTACTTCTCTCATCAGGTCCTGATGCAAGGAAGCCGAAAGATCAAGCTTCCCTTTGACCGTCAACAGCTCGCGGATTATCTTAACCTTGACCGCAGTGCGCTGTCCAAAGAACTTGGAAAAATGAAAAAAGACGGACTGATTGATTACCGTAAGTGTGAATTTGAAATAAAGGTTGAGTTTTGATGATTTTTATCCAAATACCGGGCTCTTTTCGATCTGCCCAAAAAGCATGGCATAAAAAGGAACTGTCCCAAACGCTCTGAGTGGCATTTGAGACAGCTCTTTTTTCAATATTTCAAATAACGTTGCCGTTTTTGCCGCGGAAGGCGGCGAAGCGGTTAAAAATCTTTATTCACGTTTTTTGTGGGTGTAAAATCATTCCCACTCAATAGTTCCGACGGGCTTCGGGGTCAGGTCGTAGAGCACGCGGTTTACGCCCTCTACCTCGTGGGTGATGCGGTTCGTTATCCTGTGGAGCAGGGCGTAGGGGATCTCCTCTACCGTGGCGCTCATGGCATCTTTGGTGTTTACGGCGCGGATGATTGCGGGCCAGCCCTCGTAGCGGCCGCCGTCCTTGACGCCGACGCTCTTCACGTCGGGGATGATTACGAAATACTGCCATACCTTGCCCGCAAGGCCTGCAGACTCAAACTCCGCGCGCAGAATTGCATCTGCCTCGCGCAGGGCGGCAAGACGGTCGCGGGTGATAGCTCCGAGACAGCGCACGCCCAGTCCCGGGCCGGGGAAGGGCTGACGGTATACCATGGAATGGGAGAGTCCCAGTGCCTCGCCGACAACTCTTACCTCATCCTTGAATAGCAGCTTGATAGGCTCGACAAGCTCGAACTTAAGGTCCGCGGGAAGACCGCCGACGTTGTGGTGGGACTTGACTGCCTTTTTGCCCTCTGCCTGCTTTACGCTCTCGAGGATATCGGGGTAGATGGTGCCCTGTGCCAAAAAGTCAACTCCGTCCAGCTTTCTCGCCTCGTCCGCGAAGACCTCGATGAACTCCTTGCCGATAATCTTACGCTTGGTTTCGGGGTCGCTGACACCCGCAAGCAGGTCAAGGAAGCGGTCGGTGGCGTCAACGTAGATAAGGTTTGCGCCCAGCTGATTTTTGAAAACCTCGATAACCTGTTCGCTCTCGCCCTTGCGCATAAGTCCGTGATTGACGTGAACACAGATCAGCTGCTTTCCGATAGCGCGGATGAGAAGTGCGGCAACTACGGATGAGTCAACACCGCCCGACAGCGCCAGCAGTACTTTCCTGTCACCGACCTTGGTGCGTATTTTCGCCGTCTGCTCGTCGATAAAAGCCTTGGCAAGCTCGGGTGTGGTTATGCGTTCCATGTTTTCAGGTCTTTTGTTTTCATCCATAGTGAAAACCTCCCATATTAAGTTTTATATAAAAATTATACTATATGTTCGCGTGAAAAACAAGATGTTTATTAACATAATTTTTAACGAAAAAGCCCCGTTTTGCATACTTTAAAATATGATTTATTATTTGCAAAGCGGAGGGGACTATGCTTGTAGTTAAGCCTTACAAAAGAGAAAACGCCGTATCATACGCGAAAAAGTACGCATTTTCTCAAAATCCGGTGTTCGGAAATTTCCGAGGTATCGGCGGTAACTGTACTAATTTCGTTTCCCAGTCGGTGTACGCAGGCTCCTGCGTGATGAACTACACGCCGACCTACGGCTGGTATTACCGCGCAATGGACGACCGTTCTCCGTCATGGACCGGCGTTCGGTATTTCTACGATTTTATGACCACGAACAACGGCGTCGGACCTTTCGGCTACGAAGCAACCGCGAACCAAGCGGAGATAGGCGACGTGATACAGCTGGGCAGAGAGGAGGACGGCTTTTACCACACCCTGCTTATCGTGGGCTTCGACGGCGACGATCCGCTGGTGGCGGCACAGACCGATGACGCGTATGCAAGACCCTTGTCGACCTATACCTACGATTTTTCCCGCTATATCAAGATAAGCGGAGTGCGGCTGGACGTGCCCGACATTTCCGACTGCTTTGATTCGGTGTACAACGGCGTGGCGATTGTGCCTGCGGCGCAGTGAGGTATTGCGGCGGTGCCGCAAAGTGATGTATCTCGGCTGCTCTGAAGTGATGTATTGCGCCCTTGGCGCAAAGCATAAAAAGGCGAGGATACGGTTTTTCGGTATCTTCGCCAAAGAATTTTTTGCGTTTTTTTAGCACGGGGGTGGACTTGAATGCCGTTTTTTGCGTTCGTGTCCGTGACGTGCTCGGCTGTCAGCCTATTCTGTGGTCCTTGCCGGTGAAGTAGAGGACGGTATAGTCGGAGCCGACGATACGGGAATAAATTCTGCCCTCGTATTTGCCTGCCAGCTCCTTTGCGGACAGGTTGGTGGATATAATTGTGGACAGACCCTTGTTCTGTCTGGTGTTGATAAGGTTGTAAAGACAGGACACGGTCAGCTGGTTCGTATACTCTGCGCCCAGGTCGTCGAGGATAAGCAGGTCACATTCCAGGTACTTGTCCGCTTCCGGCTCCGGCTGACGGTATCTGTCGCGAAATTGGTCGTCGGCAAAGGCTCCGATAATATTCTGTGCCGTGTCGTAAAGCACGTCAAAGCCGCCGCTGATTACGCGCTGTGCTATGGCGGTGGAAATATGGGTTTTCCCTGTACCCGTGTTGCCTATAAGCAACAAATTCGCGCCCTTATCCTTCGAAAAATTGGCGGCGAAAGCCAGAGCGGTATTGTAGTTATGCACCGCGCGCTTGTAGTCCTCCTCTGAGGATTTGTACCAATCCAAATCGAAGTTCTCAAAGGACTGGCGTTCGATAAGCCTGCCCATGCCCGAGGACTGAATGTTCTTCTTTATCAGCACCTCTTTTAAGCACCTGCACATTCTTGTGCCGATGAAGCCGGTGTCGGAGCATACGGGACAGGTGAACTTTACCTCGGTATAATCGGCAGGGTAGCCGAGCGAGAGCAGAAGCTCGCCTTTTTTTGCCACAAGCTTCTCGTTCTGTTCTCTGACAGCCGAGATATCTCCGCCCTGACACGCGGTCTTGAATATAAGCATACCGGTGTGTGCAAGCTCGCTGTCTATCTCTTGTATTTCGGGGTATTTGCGCGCCAGATCCGCCTTTTTTTCTTCCGCGGCGGCAATGGCGTCGGTTCTGCGCTTCGCTATTTCTTCCTTTGCCTCGTTGTAATTCTTTCTTGAATACATAGTCGGTCACCTTTCCGTTTGGATTTTAGGGAGTGTTTTGCGGTGCTGAGCACTTCGCCTGCTACCGTACGCTTACTGCTCCGCTTCGTCTTTCACACCGTCCGCGCTGTCTCCGTAGCTGCGCTTCAATGCCCGCATCAGCGCGTCCTCGGTATCGAAATCGGCGTATTTCGGCACTTCGCTCTCCGGATGGGCGTTTTTCCTTGAATACTGCGGAGTATCCGCTCGCTTTTGCTCTTTGTCGCTCTCGTATTTCTTTCGGCAGTCTTCCACCGTTTTACAGCCTGCCTCGTACCATTTGGTCAGAAGCTTATTCATATAAGCAAGACTGAGCTTGCCCGTGCCTGCAACGCAGATGTCGTACGCCTCGCCTACGATATTTACCGAATAGCCCAGCTCTCTTGCCCAACGGCGGAACATAGTTTTCTCGTATTTCGTCAGATTTCTGTTGTAAATGCCCAAAAGGTGGCGGAATTCCCATTCCTCGGGGCACTCGTCCGCCTTTTCGGTTATGTATCTCTCCAGAGCATCCAGATTGTCTATGCCCATATTAAAGAGCTTTTCGGCTTTGTTTTTCAGGGTGGGAATCGTCAGCTTTGCCTTTTCCTTAAGGTGCGATGCCAAGGTCAGCACGTATTCCTCTGACAACCCCAGTTGGGTCACCGTGGCGCATAGCCATTTTATCTCCTGAGTGCTGAGAGACGCCCGGTGCATAAGTGAGGAGCATTCTTCGATAAGCTCCCGAAGACCGTCGTCGCGGATGCTCACTGCCACGTCACGGGAGTCCTCCTCCATAAAGCTCTCGCCGAGAATTTTCTCGCCGTACTCATCGCTCGGTGTAACCTCGGAAATAACGCCGCTCTCAAGCCACAACGCTACCGCGGATTTCAGCCGCGCTTCGGACACGCCTGCCAGCTTCGAGAGGGTATCCGTGTCGAGTTTTCCCCCGTTTGCCATCAGTACAAAGAGGGTGCGAAGCTCCTCGCGGCTCGCCTCGGTAAAGCTGTCTGAGCGCAAAAGAGCCTGAAGATTTATTCCGTACGTCTTGCCGTCACTCATCGCCGCACGCCCCCTCCGAGCCGGAGCCGGTCTTTATTCTGTAACAGAGAGTCATCAGCGAGTCGCCCAGGTGTATGTTCTCCACCTGCACGCCGGGGGTGTCCAGCTTCAGCTCCATATTCGCGTAGTTCCATATACCTCTGACTCCCGCCTTTGCCATAGTCTCGGCTACCTCGTACGCCGCTTCCTTGGGCACGGTCAGCACGCCTATATCAACTCCCTCGCGACGGCAGAAGTCAAACAAATCGCAGGTAGAGTAGACGGGTATGCCGTATATTTCGGTGCCGATAAGCTTCGGGTCTATATCAAACATGGCAATACGTCTGACGCCCCGCCTTTCGAACATGTGAGTGGCGGCAAGTGCCTTGCCGAGATTTCCCGCGCCGACGATTACAGCCTTGTAGCCCTCGCACACGCCGAGCAGTTCGCTGATTTTCCCGTGCAGATATTTTATATTGTAGCCGTAGCCCTGTTGACCGAAGCCGCCGAAGCAATTAAGGTCCTGTCTTATCTGCGAGGCTGTGACCTCCATTATTTTTGACAGCTCCCCTGAGGATATGCGGAGCTTTCCCTCTCGGAGCAGATCGCCGAGATATCTGTGATACCTTGGAAGTCTTTTTATTACCGCAGGGGGGACGTCGGTTTTTGCTTCCTGCACCCTTTTGCCGAAGGTGCCGTTTACTTTATCTATACTTTCCATTGCTTTCAACCTTTAAATCTGTGTTATGTCTTTATTTTTCAAAATCGCCTTTGCGAAAATCAGCTCTCGCTGTCAAGGGCACTGGCGTTAAGCGAGCTGTCGGCAAGATGACCTGCCATATACTCGTAATAGCCCTGCGCTCCAATCATTGCTCCGTTATCGCCGCATAAGGATACGGGGGGGATATAAAGCTCTCGCTTTTTCGCCGCGCACAGCTCGCGAAGTCTGCGCCTCAGATGAGAGTTTGCGGCAACGCCGCCGCATATTGCCAGATCGCACTCCGGGTACCTGTCAAGAGCCATACCCAGCTTTTTGGCTACCGCTTCGACTGCCACGTAGGTGTATTCCGCCGCAAAGAGCGCACGGGGAAGTGTGCTGCCCTTTTGCTCGTGCTTGTGTATGAGATTAACCGCTGCCGTCTTTAGCCCGGAGAAGGAGAAGTCCAGGCTGTCGTCCTTTACCGCCGGGGTGGGGAGCTGCATTTCGGGATTTTTATGGGCACTTGACGCCTTGTATTTTTTGTAAAAAGCAACGCTGTCACCGGTAGCTTCGATAAAGCCCTCGCGGGACAGCTCGTCAAAGCCTTTGCCTGCCGGGTAGGGGATACCGATAAGTCTGCCGACCTTGTCAAAGGACTCGCCTATGGCGTCGTCTCTCGTCGTTCCTATGACACGGGTGTGGGTGTAGCTCTCAACCAGGTATATCGCGGTGTGGCCTCCCGATGCCGCAAGGGCGATGAACGGGGGTTTCGGTACTCTGCCCTCCGGGTCAAGATAGCAGGAGGCGATATGTCCTTTTATGTGGTCAACGGGGATAAGAGGCTTGCCATGTGAGATTGCCAAGGCTTTGGCAAAATTGACTCCCACGAGGAGCGCGCCGATAAGCCCCGGGTTTGCCGTGACGGCTATGGCATCCACCTCTTTCATAGTCAACCCTGCCGCGCTCAACGCCTCGTATGTAATCGGGCTGATTGCCTCAATATGGGCGCGGCTTGCGATTTCGGGTACCACGCCGCCGTACAGACGGTGGGTCTGTACCTGGGAGGCTATAATATTCGATTTTATTTCAAACCTGTCACCCTCGCGGGCAACTATTGCCGCGGAGGTTTCGTCACAGGAGCTTTCAATTGCCAGAATGTTCATCTTTCGGGTAGTCCTTTGTTTTGTCAATTTATAAGGTCCGCAGGGGTAGCCGTACGAGAGTCGAACCTGACAGCCTCTCGCCGATTGTTTTTGTCATCTTTCGCCGTCATTTTGTTTTCGTGGTGTTACTTGCCTCTCACAAAGCGCCGACAAAATCTGTTCGTAAACACCACGGCGAGAGGTGCGCGGCAGTTTTGAGAGAGTAAATTTTTGTTCCAAAAAGGCAAATTCCGCAGGGAATATGCGATATTTCCAAGGGATTTAACGCATTTGGGGCGGAAATTTACCTCTCAAAACCTATCCTGTTCGACTCCCGTACGGCTCACCTTCAGCATAATTATTGCGTCGTCCGTCGGGTTTTTGTAATAGTTCTTCCGTATACCAACCTCTTGAAATCCGTAGGCGGTATATAGCTTTCTCGCGGGCGTATTCTGTGAGCGCACTTCGAGAAACAGGGTTTCAAGGCCCTTTCCTCTTGAGGTTTTCACAGCGTAGTCAAGCAGTCGGTAGGCTATGCCCCTTTGTCTGTGATTTGGATCAACCGCCACTCTGTAGATCTCGCCCTCGGGGGCAATCAGCCTGCCGATAACGTAGGCGATGACTTTGTCGCCCTCAAGAGCTGTGAAGCACATTCCGCCCTCGGTGACGATAAGGTCCGTCACGTCCCGCTCACACCACGGGTCGGGGAACACTTCTTTTTCAAGCGCGGCGATGCCGACGGCATCGCAAGGTACCGATCTTCTGAATTCCATATTATTTGCCTTTGTTTTTTGAATGATGGGAAGTTTGTCCGTTTTTCAGTTAGCGACGGCATCGGGATTATTCAACTTTCAACGTCGTCCGGCTTGTCCTGTGCTTTTATTTCTTCCAACAGCTTCGCTATTCTTGCGCCGTGCTCTATTGAGCCGTCCTTCTCAAAATTCAGCTCGGGCGTGATGCGCAGGTTGAGGGTCGCCGCCAGGTGGTGGCGGAGTATGCCGGTGCATTTTTTCAAGCCTTCCTTTACCTCGGCGGAGTCTCCTATGCAGGAGAAATAAACCGTGGCGTATTTAAGGTCGGGAGCAACCTCGGCTCTGGTTATGCTGACGAAGTTGCCCGCAACCTTCGGCTCTCTGACGCTGTTGAGTGCGATAGCCAGCTCTTTTGCCACCGCATCGTTTATTCTTCCTCTTCTATACTTTGCCATTTTTTATTATCCTTGTCTCTTATTTATTTCTTCTTCGTGCCTTGTATTTGCTTTTTTGCGGTACAAAACGGCAGTCGGACCATGCGCCTGCGCGGAAATGTAAACCTCACCGAAGCGAGGGAATGACATATTTTCCGAAACGTGTTTTGACGGCTTAATCCGTCACGGGGCATGGCGTGACAGATTTTCAGCTGGTCAGACGGTAGGTCAGACCCAGCCCCTCGTCATGCCCGTCGAGGGCGGCAAGCATTGCCTCTGCCCCGACCTCTGCCGCGTCTATTACAGACCTGACACCCAGCCCTCGTACTGCATTTTCGACGGTGCTTCGTATTGACGAAAAGTGAGTGCACCCCAAAATCAGGGTGTCGCAGTCCTTCGGCAGGGCTGAAAGCGCGCTTTCGATTTTCCCTCGGCTTAGCTGTGACAGCCTGCCGTCGCGCTCGCCCGATTCGACTACGTCAACCAAGGGCTGAGCCGCAATCTCGGTAACAGACAGACCGCTGAGGACTTTTGAAAATGCTCCGCTCCTTACGGTGAAATCTGTGGCGAGCACTGCGATTTTACCTTTTGCCGAAGCCCTCGCCCTGTCTGCGACAGGCGTGAGAATGGGAATGACGTTTTCGCGAAGGGCGCTGTCGATGTCGCCGTACAGCGAGCTTGCCGTACAGCAGGCGATGAGAATTTTATCCGCGCCTAAATTTCTGAGAGCGGCGATATTCCGCTCGGTTATTTCTATCAGCTCCTCCCGGCTCTTTTTGCCGTAAGGAGCGTTTTTTCTGTCACGCAAAAATATGATGTTCGTCCGTGTCAGTTTTTGTCTTAAAAACCCGAGGGTGTTGAGCCCTCCCTCACCGCTGTCGAATACGCCTATCATAGACTGCCCTCCGAAAGAGCGTCTTCGATAAGCAGGTCGAAAAGAGCCGTCGGCGTAATTCCGCACTCGGAGAGTATTTTCGGATACAGGCTTATTTCGGTAAAGCCGGGCATCGTGTTTATCTCGTTGAAAATAACGCGCTCTCCCGACAGGAAAAAGTCTATCCGCGACAGATGTCGAAGCCCCAGCCCATCCGACAAAATAGAAGCGTAATGGCACAGAAGTGCCGAGACCTCCGGTGAAATCTCTGCACGGGTCAGGGTCTTTGCAGAGCTTTCATACTTTCGCTCGTAGCTGTAAAAGCCGTCGCACAAAACCTCGGCGGGGTGCGATATTATCCTTTGCCCGCCTGCAGAAAAATATGCTATCTCCAGCTCCCGTTTATCCTCAATCAGCTCCTCGATAAGCACTCTGCCGCCGCCTATCTTCGCGGCAGCCGCGAAGGCTGTGCCGAACGCGTCCTTTGTCCTTACGGCGCACGCGCCTATGGAGCTGCCCAGTCTCGAAGGCTTTATGAACATGGGATAACCGATGCTTTTTTCCGCGAGGCTCTGCCATTTTTCGGCATCGGCATCTGTGCAATATATCCACTTCGCCGTGGGGATACCCAGCCTCTCGGCTACTGCCTTCGTATATCCTTTATCGCAGGCGACGGCACCCGTGACCGTGTCTGCTCCCACGAATGGGATATGAGCGCATCTGAGTGCGCCCTGTATAACGCCGTCCTCACCCATATCTCCATGGAGCAGGGGCAGAGCTACGTCAATCTTTTGAAATTCTCCGTCTGAGAGGATGCCGCCGCCCTTACGTGTCAGGCAGGGATAGGCAACCGTGTTTTTTCTGCCCGAGGGGTGCCAGAGCCCCTCTCGGTCTATGTACAGGGACAACAGACGGTATTTGTTGCCGTCGAGAATACGCCTGACGTATTCCGCACTAAGACGGGAAACGTCATGCTCCTTGCCCTCTCCGCCCCATATCAGCGCCAGCGTCCGTCTTTCGTCTTTTGTTCTTTTCATACTATCACCTCATCGGTAGGTTATGCCGTCCTTACGACTTGTGTGATAGTTTACGCCTGCCGAAGCAGGGATATTTTTGGGGTCGTTCTTTTTGCTTTGTTTCGGTTTTTAGTCCGGTAATGGGTACGGAATCGTGCTTTTATCAGCTCTTGTGTATGATATTTCCAAGGGATTTAACGCATTTGAGGCGGAAATTTACCTCTCAAAACCTATCCTGTTCGATTCCCGTACGGCTAAGCACCGCCACTCTGTCGCGGCCGCCGTAATCGGTAAGAATCTGAACCTCACAACCAAGGCTCTCTCCGATTTCGCGGAGCAGGTCGCCCTGGTCGAAGCCTATCTCGTAAGCGATAAATCCGCCCGGCTTCAATAGAGGCAGATATTTCGGTGTCAGCACGCGGTAGAAAAGACTGCCGTCCTCACCGCCGACGAATGCCGACATCGGCTCGTGGAATATTTCTTTTTCCAGTCCCTCGTAAACATCCCTCGGTATATAAGGGGGATTTGCCAGTACGGCGAAGAACTTGTCCTCGGTAGGTACGTCCTTCAAGAGGTCGCATTTTTTCAGCGTGAGTCGGTTTGAAACGCCGAGCCTTCGCGCATTTTCTTCGGCTACAGCCAGCGCACCCTCGGAAACGTCGGCGGCGAGGCAGGTCGTGCCCTTCGTATTGCAAAGTGTGGATATTGCCACGCATCCCGTGCCTGTGCACAGGTCGAGGAAGCTCTCGCCCCCCGGAATATGGCTGACCGCGTAATCAACCAATATCTCCGTGTCGGCGCGTGGAATCAGACAGTCGGGGGTTACGGTATAGGTTTCTCTGTAAAAGCCGCATTCGCCTATGATATATTGGAGAGGCTCTCTCATCTCACGCCGTGAGATTGCAGAGTCTACCTCGGGTGAGTCAACCGACAGACCTCTGTCCGTCAGCATTGCCCGGCTGATACCGCCTATGCGGGAGAAAATCTCCCGGGCATCGTATTCGGGTGAGTCCACTCCCGCCCGTGACAGCCTGCTTATCGCTTCGGCTAAGGTCATGCTTCCTTGCCGTCCTCTGCTTCGGTGCTGTCGGAGCCGTTTACGGCTGAATCCGCATCTGCTTCGGTGCTGTCGGAGCCGTTTACGGCTGAATCCGTGCTGTCCTCTGCCGAGGTATGGCAGTCTTCTTCCTCGGAGCCGGCACAGAGGTCTGCGCCGTCGTTTTGCCGTTCACCGCCGTCGTCTGTGCTTTCTCCGTCCGTCTTTTTCTCCCAGCCTCGCTCGTTCCAGAATTCCGTAAATTCGGGGAATTCATCGCGCAGTGCGCATTTGATTGATACTATGGCTACTTCAAGCTGGCTCTCGTCGGGCTCCTTGGTAGTCAGTCTTTGCACCCAAAGACCGGGTGCGGAAATGATTTTCGTGAAAATATTGGGGTGCTTGCCCGCAAACATAAGTATCTCGTAGCCTATACCCATTGTCAGAGGCAGAAGCAGCAGCTTCAGACCTCCTACGGTCAGGGAGTAGAGAACGTCTGAGGGAAAGCTCGTCTTGTCCGGAAGTATGAAGCGCACGAATATGCCGGCGAAAATACCGATGAGTATCATCAGGAACATAAAGCTCGTTCCGCAACGGGGATGGAAGCGTTTGTGCTTTTTCGCGTTCTCGGGAGTAAGCTCGTCGCCTGCCTCAAAGCAGGCAATTGATTTATGCTCCGCGCCGTGGTATTGGAAGGTGCGGCGTATATCCGGCATCAGCGAGACTAAAAACAGGTAGACTAAGAAAATGATTATTTTCATAATCCCGTCGATTATCGCCAGCGGAATTTCACCGAGTCCCTGCTCGGACGAGGTTATCAGCTTATACAGCGAGTCGATACCGCCCGCGGCAAGGGTGGGGAGCATTATGAACAGAACGATCGCAAGCCCCAGACCCAACAGCACCGACAGTATCATTACGACGTCAAGAGTGCCGACGGCTTTTTTGCCTTCCGCCTTTGCCTTCTCCTTGCGCGCTTTTTCCTTTTCGTCCTCTATACCCATCGCCTCTGCGGAGAAGTTCAGGGTTTTGACGCTCAGTATCATCATCTCAACGAAGTTTACACAGCCTCTGAGGATCGGGATATTGAGCCATTTATGTTTTTTTCTTACCGAGTGAAAGATACCGTCCTTGACGACAAGCGTGCCGTCTTCCTTGCGGCAGGTGGTAACGGTGCGGTCACCCGCCTTCATCATTACTCCTTCGAGCACCGCCTGACCGCCGACCTTGTTAAGTCTGCAGCTTTCCGTTTTTTTATCTGACATTTTTATAACTCCTTGAAAGGCGCGCGGCAGATCGGGAGATATTTGCGTACCGCGCATAATAATACATTTTATATTTTAGCACAAAGATTTTAAAAAATAAAGTCCTTTAATGAAATTTATTGTGACGAGGTTTGCCTCGGTTCGGAAAAAGGCGGTGCTTCTGCCTGTTTTTTCCTAAAAAAGAGCGTTTTTTGAAGATTAATAAATAATTTTTACCGTCGGGGGCAACCTAGGGAAAAAAGGAGGCGTTTTTAAAATGATGGGCAAAAAATGCGAGAAAAAGAAGGGGCACATGGGTATCAAGCTGGCGATGAGCGCAATTACCGTGGCAGGCGTCGTAGGCATGGTAAGGGGCGGTAAAAGGTGGGTCGTCGATAAGTACCACCGTATGCTGGCGAAGAAAAACAAAAAACCGCAAACGACCGAAGAACAGTCGGGCTGACGGCTGAAAGGGCGATAACCCATATCAATTTATCCGAATAAGATATAGTACGGCAGATAACGGACTTTTTGACCGAGCGCGGCTTTCCGATGTTTGCCCCATACCGCAAAATATTTTCGGTGCGGTATTTTTGACATTCGATATATACGGAGAATATTTGACAGAAGATGAATATCATTAACTACGAGAAAGGGGGCAGGGGACAGACCTGTGAGGCAATACTCAGGGGATATTCCCGTCCTCTTCCTTTTCAGAGTCTGGTTCTGTTGCCGATCCCGACCACCCGTGACGGGAAGACGCTGACCAGAACCGATATTGACATAGCGTCGGTAACGAAAAAATCCGACACGGGTACCGCCTTCGTCGGTTACGGAATACCGACGTGGGCAAAGGAAGACATAAAAAAACGAGGCGGTGAGGTCGTGGACTGCGAGGAGGACGAAATATTCCTTGAGGGAAACGGCAGGCTTACCGCAGAGGGGATACTGGGGGTAATTCTCACAACCTCGAAAAAGTCGGTATCCGACCTGGCTGTCGGTGTTGTCGGCTACGGCAGAATAGGAAAAATGCTGGTGTATATGCTGCTCACCCTCGGCTGCCACGTCAGGGTTTATACCTCAAAAAAGAGCGTGCAGATGGATCTTTGCGAATGTGCCGTCGACTGCAGGGAGAGCTGTGCCGATGCGGATTTGTCGGGTCTGGACATTCTGGTAAACACTGCGCCCCATCCGATATTTCCCATAGAAAGACTGCCCGGTGGGCTTCGCGTCATGGAGCTCGCCTCGGGGGACAATTTTATCTCTTCGGACGGGGGGCGTGCCGAGAAATCCGCCTCTTCTGACTCTTTAAGTGCGAAAATTGAAAGGTATCCGTCCCTTCCCTCGGTGATGTATCCCGAAAGCGCCGGGGTGCTGTGGGCACGTTCGGTTTTGAGAGGGGTGGGTGCTGAGTGAAAATAGGCTATTGCTTTACCGGCTCATTTTGCACGCTTGCCCGTGCGTACAGCGCAATGGAGGAGCTTATAATCTCGGGGCATACGGTAGTGCCGATAATGAGCGAGAACGCTTACTATACCGATACCCGTTTCGGCTCGGCAGAGGAGTTTTCCAGGCGCGTCGAGGCTGTGTGCGGACGCCCCGTCATACACACTGTGAAGGACGCTGAGCCTTTGGGACCTGCCGAGCCTTTGGAGCTCCTGATTGTTGCTCCCTGCACGGGAAACACGCTTTCAAAGCTTGCCTCGGGCATAACAGACACGGCGGCTACCATGGCGGCAAAGGCGCATTTGCGCTGTGACCGACCTCTGTTGATTGCGCTTTCCACCAACGACGCCATGTCGCGCAACCTTTCCAACATAGCGGCTCTGCTATGCAGAAAGGCGGTTTATTTCCTGCCTATGCGCCAGGATGACCCTAAGAATAAGCCGTACTCCCTTGTGGCAAAGTACGAGCTAATGCATGAGGCTGTCGAGGCGGCGATGCGAGGGGAGCAGATGAGACCGATTTTTTTGTGAGGGGGAGGGAAATTGAAAGTGGAAAATGGACAAAATTGAAAGTTGAAAATTGATTCTTGAAGAGTGAAGAGGGGATAGGGAAATCCTCTGCGGTGGCGGTTGACAAGTTCACTCCGTTGTGCTACAATTATTGAAAAATAGGGCACGGGCTGTCTGATTTCAGGAGGCGGTTCTGTGTGATTTCGGTAATTTTTCAGACAAGGGGGTGGGGCGTGTATGAAAAGAACAGGAAAATTGCCCGAGCTGTTGTCGCCGGCAGGCGACTTTGAATGTCTGTTGGCGGCGGTAAAGGGCGGTGCCGACGCGGTATACGTAGGCGGTAAGTCCTTCGGGGCGCGGGCTTTCGCAGGGAATTTTGACCTTGCCGAGCTTGAAAGAGCGGTTATATACTGCCATCTTCACGGTGTGAAGCTGTACGTCACGGTCAACACGCTCCTTTCGGACTCGGAAATCCCACAGGCTCTGGAATTTTGCGAAAAGCTTTACCTCATGGGCGTGGATGCGCTTATTGTTGCTGATTTGGGTCTTGTGGGCGAGTTGAAAAGGCATCTGCCCGGCCTCGAGCTTCACGCTTCAACCCAGATGTCGGTGCACAACGCGCCCGGCGCGGATATGGCTTATTCACTGGGCTGCAGCCGCGTTGTGCTCGCCCGTGAGCTGACACGTGAGAATATTACCGATGTGACCGGGAAATGCATACCCGAAACAGAGGTATTCGTACACGGAGCAATATGCGTCAGCACCTCGGGACAATGCCTGTTTTCCTCTCTGGTCGGAGGCAGAAGCGGCAACAGGGGAGAGTGCGCACAGCCATGCAGACTGCCGTACGGAAAAGGATATCCTTTATCAATGTCGGATATGTCTTTAGCAGGGCACGTGCGTGAGCTGATAGCGACGGGCGTTTCCTCGCTGAAAATCGAGGGGCGAATGAAATCCCCGGACTACGTTTATAAGGTAACTTCCATATACCGCAGGTTGCTGGACGGCGCGCGTGATGCCACGGCTCAGGAGAGAGATGAGCTTAAAAAAGTGTTTTCCAGAGGCGGCTTTACCGACGGGTATTTTGTCGGCAAGCTCGGCTCCCGAAGCATGACGGGCGTGCGCTCCGAGGCTGATAAAAAAAGCACCCGTGAGAGTGAAAACGGGGTATACACCCCGGAGCGTGTCGAGATTTTCGCCGATTGTGAAATAAGGCTCGGCGCGCCCTCACGCCTCACTTTGCGCTTTTCGGGCGGTGGGGGTGCTACGGCTCTCGGATTTTCGGGCGGTGGGGGTGCTACGGCCCTCGGACCCTTACCCGACAGGGCGATAAATGCCCCTCTTACCGAGCTTTCGGTAAAGCAAAGACTGTCAAAAATGGGCAACACTTATTTTTCATTGCCCGAGAGAAATATAACGCTGAAGCTTGACGACGGGGTCAATCTCCCGCCCTCGGCACTCAACGGTCTGCGCCGTGCCGCCTCGGAGCTTTTGGAGAAAACCGTCCTTCCGAAAAGAAATCCGAATTTCTCTCTTCCTATGCCCGACGGCGAGGGGCGTGCGGAGTTTCATTGGAAAAACGGTGCTGATAAGCCGAATGATCCGTCATCTCTTCCGAGGACGGCACTGTTTTTCTCGCCGAAGGCACTCTCCGAGCTGGATGCTTCGGTCAGAGAATACTTTGATGCGGTCTTTATTCCGCTCTGGCGTCTGTCCGAGTATAAAGGCAAGGTGGAGGGGGTGTACATACCGCCCACGGTATCAGAGTCTGAAATACCCGAGGTTGAAGAGATGCTCAGACAGGCAAAGGACAGAGGGATTGAATATGCCTTGGTGGGGGGACTCGGTCATATAAGCATGTGCCGTGACGCGGGCTTCAAGCTCATCGGCGATTTCAGGCTCAATGCCGCAAATTCTTACGCCGTCAAGGTGCTCAGGGAGCTTGGAATCTGCGACTGCGTGCTTTCTGCCGAGCTGACGGCATCGGCGGTCAAAAAAATTGGCGGAAGAGCTATCGTCTACGGACGCGTGCCCCTGATGCTCACCGAGCGTTGCTTTATGAGGGAAAACTTCGGCTGTGACAGATGTTCCCGTGTTTCCCTGACCGACCGACGGGGAGTATCCTTCCCGCTAATCCGCGAATACCCCCACAGAAATATAATTCTCAATTCCGCAGTTACTTATATGGGTGATAAGGACGGTGAGCTGTCAGGCGGTGAAGCGGTGATGCGCCATTTCATTTTCACCCTTGAAAGCGGTGCGGAGGTCGGACGTGTTGTGTCGGCGTATAAGAGCCACAGCCCGCTTGCCGGCGTGCAGGTGCGTAGAATGGGAAGAAGATAAAACCGCGCACTTTGTACTCCGATATACAAAATAAAGGACTACCGAGTTTCGAAATAACCGAATAAAATAAGAGGTACTGTGTGAAAAAGCGCGGTACCTCTTTAATATTTGGGCGTGTTTTGATAAAACGCGGCTGCAAATCTGCGGTTTTCTTCGTTGAATTGTTTTATTAACCTCTGCAAATCTGCGTTTTTTTCGTATTGCTGGTAAGCTGAGAATTACAAAAGTTTAATTTCCTGCTAAGAGCTTAACCGTTTTTGCCAGCTCAAGCTCGGCGCGCTCCGTTTCCTCGGGGCTGTCGGTCTTGGGGGCGGGTTCAGCTTCGAGGTTAAAAACGCCGTCAAAGCCTATGTCGTACAAGGTTTCCATGCAGTCAGCCCAATCCACCGTGCCGTCGTAGGGGACGTTATGGGTGTCACGCTCCCCGTAGTTGTCGTGGGCGTGGATAATCGCCAAAAGCTCTTTACCGATATATCTTATATGCTCGCCTATCGAAGTCCGGAAAACGTTGGCGTGTCCGATGTCGAGGCAGACCTTGAGGTAGTTATGATTGACTTCTTTTACAAAATCGGTTATCTGCTCCGGTGTTGACAGGGGAAAATCGGGGAAAGGCGAATTTTCAAGGCAGACGTATACGCCCAGCTTCTCGCCGACTTTTGCAACGGCGGTGTAGAAATTCCTGTTGATCCTGATAACCTCGTCGGAGTTGTCTCTTCCTCTGCCAAAAGGGAGAAGCGGGTGTACCGCCATATACCTTGCGCCCAGATGACGGGCGGCAACCATTGCCATGGTCATTTTCTCAAACCTCTCGGCTCTGTCCTCCTCGGTGGCATCCTTCACGGGACGCCACGGGCCGTGAATCTGATGTACGCTGACGCCCTGTGCGCCAAGCTCTTTTTTTATGCCGAGAAAGGTTCTTTCAAAATCGCCCTCCCTCTTCAGCCTGTAATACTCCGACTTCGTATTTGCAAGAGGAAAGTCAAGACAGGTGTAGCCGTGCTTTGCCATTCTCTTTGCGCCTTCCGCCATACCGTATTTCTTAATATAATAAGGACCTATTCCCGTTCTCATTCCGCCATCCTCCGCAGTGCGAATTATAAGTTATCTTTGATTATAACACATTGTCCGAGCACAGTCAATCACCGCCGTTGATTTGCTTGAAAAAATCCGAAAGACCGCACCCGTGCCGTATTATCTGGGCTTTAACTTGACGGCGCGGAGGAATAAGTATGCACGGTTATGTAAACAATAATTGTCATATTGCTTTGAGTTTTGCGAATGCGGTATATTTTTTTGCTCTTTTGGCAACAATAGGGAAAAACCGACGGAGGAATTGTGAATGCTCTTGACTTCTGACCACAGCGAAAACGTAAGAGTGATTGCCGAGAAGCTTCGCATCGGCGACAGCTTTGACCTGATAGAGAGGCACCTGTGCGTGGGCGGGCGGGACATGTGCTTTTTTTACGTAGACGGCTTTGTAAAGGACGGACAAATGCAAAGGGTGATGCAGCATCTCTTGGAATGCGGCGAAATAGGAACAGCCGAAGAAGTTATGAAAAGGCTCCCGTACGTTGAGGTGGATCTTGAATCGGTTATTGAACGCATCGCCGTGGCGGTACTTTCCGGTCAATCGGCTATTGTGGGCGAGGGCTTCGGAGCCTCGGCAATTCTCGTCGATGCAAGGACCTATCCCGCCAGAGAAACTGCCGAGCCCGACACCGACAGAGTTATGCAGGGTGCCCACGACGGATTCGTGGAAACGCTGGTTATGAATACCGCTCTGATAAGGCGGAGAATACGCGACCCCCGGCTGACGATGAAGCATTTTAATCTGGGCGGAGCGTCGGGGACCGACGTCGTAATGTGCTATATGGACGGCGTTGCCGACCCGGAAACCGTAGAGGCGGTAAGCCGTAAGCTTTCGAGCGTGAAAATCAAGTCCCTGACCCTCGGATACCAGTCCCTGACCGAGGCTCTTATAAGACAGGGCTGGTATAATCCCTTCCCGAAGGTACGCCTGACCGAGCGTCCGGATACCGCCTCTGCTCACGTTCTGGAGGGGAGCGTGTTGATTTTATGTGACACGACGCCGCAGGTAATGGTGCTCCCCACATCGCTTTTTGCCTATCTTCAGCAGACCGACGATTTCTACTTTCCGCCTCTGACGGGAACGTATTTGCGGCTGGTGCGCACGGCAATACTTCTTCTGTCCGTGATAGCGACACCGGTTTGGTACCTCTGTATCCAATACGCCGATATGCTCCCCGAGGCTCTTCGGTTTCTCATTCCCGACGACCCCGGTGCTTTGCCTATCATATTGCAGCTGCTGTTGGTGGAGGTGGCAATAGACGGACTGAAAATTGCTTCAATGAACACGCCCGACATGCTGTCAAATTCGCTGTCGGTGGTGGGAGCACTTTTGCTCGGCGATTTTGCCGTCGCCGTGGGATGGGTATGTCCCGACGTTATACTCTATATGGCGTTCGTCGCCATTGCAAACTTCGCACAGCAAAACGCGGAGCTGGGCTATGCCTTCAAGTTCCTGCGGATAATCACGCTTCTTTTCGTCTTCGTCTTCGGCGCGTGGGGACTTCTCCTCGGAGCTTTGCTGTTCGTATTTCTCGTGGCGACAAATACCACCGTGACGGGGAGGCGCAATTATCTGTATCCGCTTATACCCTTTGACGGCAAGGCTCTCGTGCGTCTTTTGATAAGGAGAAAAAAGGATGACGTGACATACGAAAAAAAGGATGGGAGCAAGTCCGGCGGCGGAAAGTAGGGTAGAGGCGGGGAGAAGTGATGTTGCACAGCGTGCAACGATGTTCCGTAGGGACGGGGCGCAGGTGGCGCAGTGATGTTCCGTAGGGGCTGTGCGTGTCTTTTTGTGGTGAGTTGACAAAACGATGTTTGAAATTGACGGCGCTTCTCGGGCTGTCGAGGGCGCCAGCCCCTACCGGGGTTGGGTTTACTACGGATTATCGTTGACATAGCAATATTCGTCATTGACATCCTTAATTGTAACCTTCACCGCGGCTGTGCCGCGATTTCACCCGAGCGGAGCGAGGATTTCACACGTCGTAGACGTATTTCACTGCGCCTCCGGCGCCGCCCTCGGGCTTCCCGATGAGAACGGCGCGGGGCAGGCGTGCGCTTTCAACCTTTCAAGTTCCGTTTTTTTCCTTGGTTTTGTGAAAACTTGACAGAGGGCAGGGCGGGGTTTTGTGTAGTCTGCTTTTTTTTATTTTTTTTGTAGTTTTAAGCTATTGACTTTGAGGATTTCGCATATTATACTGAAATCAAGAAAATATTAAAAAGGAGATACACTATGAAGAGCAAATTCCTGAGAATTATATCCTTGATTCTCGTACTTGCTTCCTTGGTTTCCATGTTCGGAATTTTTGCTTACGCAGACAACAGCGTAGTTGAAGTTTCGGACGGGGACGACCCGACTGTTCCGGAAGAGACCGATCCGTTTGCAGAGGTCTTGAAGGAATATCCCGGCTTCGAGCTGCTTTACCAGCGCAATTACGAGGAAGGCTGGGCATTCAACAACGGTCTGAGCTGGGTTGACAGAGGAAGCTCCGTCAGCATCGATTACGAGATGACGGAAGATTACTCTTATAACTACTTCATGAGATTTACTACCCATTCGTCAGAGCACACCTATCTTGAGCTCGACTTTAACAGCGCGCGCAACACCGGCGCGGTAATTGAGTTTGACATTATGTCCGACGACTTCTGTCATTTTCCCAAACTGTTTGAGTTTGCCACTGCAAGCTCAGGTAACGCAAGAACGTACGTTGATTTTCTTGGTGTAAGCAATAACGTAATATCGTTCTTCACAAAGGCAGATGCAGGACATATGCTTGAGGACGGTACTTCCACAGTAGGAAGAGACCCGTTGGAGAATCCAAATGATAAGGTTATCAGTGACGCAAACCTCAAGGCGTGGTCTAACATATCGGATCGGTGGTTACACGTTGCACTGGTGCTTGACTTCACGTACGGCGACGTGGTTGAGACGGATCCCGATACCGGAGAGATAATCAATACCTACACTCCCGATCCCAATCCCGACGCGAACAGACCCGAGCCTCCTTCCGCAGCCGGAGTTGCGGAAGACTCCAACCCCACTAACTACAAGAACTACTTCACCATGGCTCTTTACATAGCGCCTACCGATGAATATGAGAGATCCGGCGAGCTCTACCTCGTTGACCAGAGAACGGTAAGAGGATCTACCACGTGCGGCGGTGAGGGTATTTCGTGGATACGTATAAGCACATCCGGTCTCGCCGAGCAATACTGGGACGCTTCGGTATGTATCGACAACCTTGTATACTACACCGGTGCCAACAAGTACGGTCTCGCGACCGAGGCTATGGGCAACGGTATTAAGGTTAATTCCAGTGCAAATAAGGTATATGAGGTTCTGGGCGGCTCTTCGAGCAAGTCCGACTCCGATTATATCATGAATGCCGTTGCAATGAAGATCGGCGTAAACTATATGAGAATAGACGGTGAACAGGTTGCGATCTGCACGGATGAGAACGGAAACGCGGTCGGCGCACCCTTCAAGGATTCCGACGGAAATATTCTCATACCATTACTTCCCATACTCGATGCTTTGGGTTACAGGTATTATATGCACGAGGACGGACTTTATCTTGATATTTCCTCCGGCTCCTCCTCCTCCTACCTTTCAGTAGGAAAGACCAATGCGACGGTTGACGGACAGAGAGTTATTTTGTCGGTAGCTCCCGGATACCGCGACGGCGTGCTTTATATAGGACTTGACGACTTTGACTGCCTTGTTCCCGGAAAGTACGCTCTGTACGACAGCATGGGTCTGATTCTGATTTCCGAAAAGGACATCGTTCTTGACAGAGGACTTTACCTTACCATGATGCTTGATATCATGAAGACCTTCGTTTTCGATTTCGCTACTCCGGATGAAATACTCGAGGACGTCAGGGAAAACACAAACAACTTTGAGCATCCTTACCTTCTCGGAAACAAGGACGATTTCGATTGGCTGCGCAGCGTTTACACCGCATCGGCCGATGATGAGAACTTCAATGCGTCCCTCAAATCCGCTATTCAGACAATGGTCTATTACGCCGAGAACTACTACAAGGTATATGCCAGACCTACCGCTACTCTCAAAACCAATAACGTAATCGTGACCGACGAGAACGGCAACAAGGTTCAGGAGACTGACGAGGAAGGCAATCCCGTACTTGACGGCAAGGGCAATCCGGTTTATAAGACCGTGGAAGTTCCGGTTATCAGCTGGGGTGCCGCGTATGACAGAACCAATGCGAGCTTCACATACAACGCTTTTGATAACAACGGCGCACTCATTCCCGACGAAAACGGTAACGCTCCTTACGTTCAGGCAAAGGATGAGGACGGAAATCCTCTTGTAGACGAAGAGGGAGACCCCATTTACGTTAAGGCGCAGTATAAGCTCACAGAGGGTGAAAACGGTCCTGAATACGTTCTGGATGAAGAATACACAGAGACCGAGACCGACAGATACGGCAATGAGGTCAGCGTAAGATACCACACCATAGTATCGGTCGATGAGGAAACCGGTGCGCGCACTCCTTTGTACCTTATTAAATATGTTTCCAAGTTCTATTATACCTACACATACGACACTTATCTCGGAATATTCGACGACGGCATTGACTACAACGGTGACGGCAACGCAGACGAGCTGTATTATCACATTGCCGACAAATACGGCGCATCCTCATACTACAGCTATTCTTTGACACAGCCCGACTTTGACAACGGCGGTCAGGGCTACGACACCGACGGCGGACGCTGTAACGCATCCTCCGGCCGTAACGAAAGAGCCTTCAATCTTGCCTTCGGTTGGCAGATGACCAGAGACGTAAGATACCTTCTTGCGGCTTACGACATGGCAGTCTCGCTCGGAGCACTCTGGAAGCACTGGGGACCCGGTCACTTCCTTAACTGCGCTGACGCTGCGACTCCCTTTGCATACATGCTTGACTTGTGCTACGACGGATTTTTAGCACTGGGAAGCAGTGATTACGCGGCAGAGCTTGCAGCTCTCGGCGTCAGCGAAGAGGGGATTCAGAACGTAACAGACTACAATGCTTCAATGGGCCGTGACAACACGTATTACAATGTAAACAAGATTGCCAACATTCTTTATGAAAAGGGCGTTTGGGAAGGCTATATTTCCTCACACGACCTGTATACCACTTACATCAGCCCCATAGTAGGAGCCGGCGGAAGCCTTTACCGCACCAGAACCAACAACTGGAACGCAGTCTGCTCTGCAGGTATGGTAATCGCCTCTCTTGCGGTTATCGACTGCGACTTCGTATCCGACGACTTTGAAGCCAAAGGCAAATACTCCTCGTCAAAAACACCTATAACTCAAGTTGATGAGAACGGCGTTTCCATCGTCGAAGGAACTATTCAGCAGCACGCCGCATGGCTGATTGCCAACAACATTGAAAATCTTGCTACCTACGGTCTTGATTGCTATGCTCCCGACGGCGCGTACAACGAGAGCCCTTCATATTGGTCTTACGGTACAAACACCTTCTTCAGAATGTGTCTGGTACTTGACAACGCTGCAGGTACCAATTACAGGCTGATGGACTGCTGGGGTATTGATACCACCTGTTACTATGCGTGCCAGACCGAGACCAACGAGTTCAGAACCTTCAGCTACCACGACGGCGGTATGAGCTCTCAGGATACCTATATGTTCTTCTACGCATCCGAGGCGCTGGGCGACGATGCTCTTGCGCAGGTCAGATTGTCTCAGATCGCGGGCGGCAAGTCGATGAATCTCTACGACATTATATCTTATCCTCGCCGTGATCTTGCAGAGTCCGAGGCTATGCCGTTGGATTATTACTCCGAGGGTATCGACCTGTATGCGGCAAGATCCTCTTGGGAGCGCGGCGCGCTTTACGTCGGTATTATCGGCGGCGCAAACCAGCATCCTCACAACCAGATCGACGCAGGTACCTTCGTATACCATAATAACGGTGCTCCCTGGTTCTTGGACCTCGGTACCGAGAACTACAACGCAGTAGGCTTCTGGCCTGATGCCACCAGATACAGATACTACGTCATGAAGCCCGAGGGACACAACACCATTACCGTAACCTCGGATACTGTCAACGTTCCTTGGGGACAGAAGCTGTCAGGCGTTGCTTACGCATACGATTACGGCTACAACGATTACGGCTCTTACGTCAAGTACGAGATGACCAACGTGCTGGGCGGTACGGCAGACTCCTGGCGTCGTGCCGTAATGCTTACCAACAACAGAACGACTACCATCATTCAGGATGAGATCTCATCTCACGGCGTACAGTCCTACTACTGGTTCGGTCATTACAGCCTGGACTACGTCAAAGACGTTGAGCTGTCCGATGACGGCAGAACCGCGTATATGTACGGCAGGGACAGCGTCACCATAGACGACTCCAAGATACTCAGAGTTACGATAGTATCTCCTCAGACCGATTTGAGGTTTGAGCTTATGGATACCTACACCTTCGTTCACAACGATCCCGACACCGGCACTTACTCCAAGGAGTGGGTCAACGCTCAGGGTCCCGATGAGAAGGATAGATCTCAGTACAGAAAGCTTGCTATCGCGGGCGGCGGTCAGTTGGGTCTTACCTTCAATGTGGCTATAGTTATTGAGCTTATCAGTAAGGATCAAAAGGAATCCGGACACGAGCCTGACGTTCAGTACACCTGGACTGAAATCAAGGATTGGGAAGAGCCTGTTAAGGGTTATACTTCCGCCGGCGGCGAAGAGGAAACCGAGACCCGTCCTGCAGCAACCAGAAGAGATTTCGGCTCCAACGTTCAAAGAGCATGGGAAATGTTCGATAACAAAACGGCGTTCAATACCAACTTCACCGCATTCTACAGAACTCTTACCGATTCGTATTATATCTACTCCATACTTCAGTCTCAGCTCGGCTCGGGCTATGCTGAACAGATTCGCGACTATAATACGATGAAAAACTCGTTCGCATCCTTCAGAGCGGCAGTGTTCAGAATCGCGGGAACAAGAGACGGAGTAGTTTCCAAGCTGATCGGTCAGTGAGCCTGCGGCGCGGACGTACAAACGGCGAGAAAGCTCGGTTTGTACAAGGAAGCTACCGAACAAATCAATAACATCGCAGGGGTATCGGAAACGGTACCTCTGCCTTTCTGTTTTTTACCGTCCGGCGAATTCCGCGATGAAAAAACTTTTGCGGTGTATTTGTGATTGATACGCGGGTTGTACTTTTTTTGTGCGGTTTTCGCTTGACCTTTTGCTCTCTGAATCTTGCACATCGGGAAAAAATGTGATATAATAAATTCCCGGGTTTGCTCCTTGTAGGAGCAAATATCAGAGATTTCC
>CAZBQN010000025.1:0-29710 GCA_964494135.1 uncultured Ruminococcus sp.
ATCAAAAATTCAAAATGCTTCCCACGCAAACGCCGGATACCGCCGATGGCGGTATGCACGATGTCGATAGTTAGGGTAAAGTTCAAAGAGCCAAAAAATCCTGAATGCGGAAGTGTTCGGGATATAATGTATCCTTGAATTGCTGTTATATAATGGAAGGGGTGCCATACATTGCATTTGAAATGAGTACCTCGGGTATGTTATAATAGATGCAGGGGGGAATTTCCCCCAAAAAATACGTATGGAGGTGCAGCAAATGAGAAAAATGTTTGTTTGTATTTTGAGTGTTGTAATTCTTGCCGTAATGCTCTCAATGAGTGCTTCGGCTACTGCCACTCATACGGTTGTCGCAGGCGATAGTATGTGGAAGATCGCCGTGAAATACCAGGTGGGGCTCAGCGAGCTGAAAGCTGCCAACCCACACATAGCCAACCCGAATTTGATTTATCCGGGGCAGGTGATTAACATTCCGACCACAGACTCCTCGGTGTCAAGCTATGAGCGTGAAGTCGTCAGACTTGTAAATGCGGAACGAGTCAAAAGGGGGCTTAGTGAGCTTACATACGATTGGCAGCTTTCCCGTGTTGCCCGCTACAAATCTCAGGATATGCGGGACAACAATTACTTTTCGCATACCAGTCCCACTTACGGCTCGCCGTTTCAGATGATGAAGAATTTCGGCATCAGCTACCGTACCGCAGGCGAGAATATCGCAAAAGGGCAGGCAACCCCCGCGGCGGTCGTAAATGCGTGGATGAACTCATCCGGACACCGCGCCAATATTCTTAATTCTTCCTTTACCCACATAGGCGTCGGATACGTAGCTGACGGAAGGTACTGGACGCAGATGTTCGTCGGAAAATAATACCGACGGATAATGACCTGATATAAAAGCAGACTAAAAAATGCGCGGTGAGTAATCCGCGCATTTTTTGTGAAAAAGCAGGGGTAAAACGCTTATTTGTGAAAGAAAAGGGCTTTGCTCATATATTTTTCGTCTTTTCCCTTGCAATTTATGTATTCATTTACAGTCTTTACGGATTGCATACCTTACATGGCGTATACCCGTCGGCTTCAAGTGCCTCGCGGGTGCCCGTATAATTTTCAACGTTATTGCCGGTAGCGTATCTGCAACTTGGAGTATGATATTTCTTCGTCGAGGAATTTATGACGAATAATTGCTTTTCTGCGTCAGAATTTTCACCGTTGCCGTCATTTTCCGAGTTGTTGTCGTTGTTGTTCGTATCGGTATCATCGGGGAAGTTCGTATTTCCGTCGTCAAGCGCAGAGTCGCCGTTTGCGTAATTGATGACAATGCCCGGCTGATTGTTATAGGCGTAAACATTGAAGCAAATGCCGTCTCCGCCGTCCTCAACCGACCATGCTTCCATAAGCACACCGCGCGCCACCAGCTCGTTGCCATTGAATATGGGTGTTACACGGTACATAACGTGATTTCCCGTTTCTTTTACATAGTCTGCGACCATATTTTCAAAGGGGAGCATACCGTCAACGTTCAGAAAACGCGTTCCCGTAATCAGGTTTTTCTCGTTGTCATTCTCGCCCGTAAGCTGAAATCCGATGAGGTGACAGCGGTTGTAAAGATATTTGCCGTCGACAATGTCGTATTTCACCGATTGCCAGCCGGTTGGCTTTGTGTCAAGACTTTCTCTGCCCTCCGTAGGCATGAGGTCTGTTCCGATGCAGGCAACAGCCAGCGTGCACCTGCCCAGACCGTCAAGGTCGTAATACGTTTCGTATGACTCCGTCAATTTCTCTTCATCTGTGAAAAAGGGAATATTCCCGTTGATTTCAACGAAAGGCTTGCCTGAAAATTCGGGGATTTCATCCAGCGAAATGGGAGCTTGCGTCCTCGTGACAAAGTAATCGAGAAGTCCGCAGGATGAAAACGCCAGGCAGATAATCCAAAGAAGAGCCAGAAGGACGAGAAATAATCTTTTTCTTTTCATCTTTCGTAAATTCCTTTCGTAATTTTTTCGTGAGACGAGCCGACAAACTCATATTCTTCCCTGAGGTCGAAGGCATCAAGCATAGAAAGGTCAAACGCCACGTCGTACGGGTATGTCCTGTTCCAGCGGTAAACGATCAGCGTCTTACATTCGGATAACAACCGCCGTGGAGCCTCTCTTTCAATAAAGCATGCAGCTCCGTCAGGACAGTCATCTACGAGGCTTTCCGAGACTGTAACCCGCTGGGCGTATTCGGAGAATAAGGGTAGGGAATAAGCGTCTATGTATATTTTACCGTCACATCCCTCGCACAAATCCTTAATAAGCAGTCTGTCACGTGACTGACGCCGATTGTTAAAAGCCATACCGCCTCGGTCGTCAAGACACAGCACGGCAGTCAAATTCTTCATGTAACACCTCCGATTTGTTAGTTTATGTATATTATACAGCAAAAATCTTGGTTTGGCAATATTGACTTGTAAAAAATGCTCCCCATACAAAAAAGAATTTGATATATGTAACGCCTGCTGTGTAAAATGTGAGATTGTCGGATAATCCGTGTATTGAAAATCCGAACGTCGCTATCCGACCGCGAAAAGCGACTTTGTCGGACTGTTGTACAGCATCATTTTCTCATAAAAACTCGACACGCCTCCCGGGGATATACATATTACTGGTTGTTTTGCGCTTTTTAAGCTGCGACACTGTGTTTTTGCCGTCGGCTGAAACCGGATTTCTGCGCGTTTTATTTGCGGAGAAAATGAAGAAATATGCATCAAAAGCTGCGTAAATTGTCGTTTAAGTGCACCTTCGTCTGCAAATCAGAGAAAAATTGAATAATTTTTGAACGAAACTTGCAATAAAGTGTTGACAAATTCGGTTTTGTATGTTATTATATAAAATATCTTAGGCGAGATTCTTTTTTAAACACCTGTTGCCCAAATTCTGAACAGGCAGACAGTCGTTAGGTATGTATCAGCCGTCTTTCATGCGGCTCACACATAAATTAAAAAAATGAAAGGAAATATCATGAAAAACGCATTCAAAAAGATTATGTGTCTTGTTCTTGTTGTTTGCATGCTTGTATCTGTAGGCGTAGTTCTTGCGTCCTGCGGTGGCGGCCGTCCCAGCGGCGAGGGCGAGTACACATATAACAGTTGGGCTACCGCGCTCGGTACCAACTGGAACCCTCATACTTGGGAGACAAATGCAGATTCCACTATCCTTGGATATCTCACTTCTCCTTTTGTAAGTATTGAGGCTCTTGACACTGAGGAAGGTCTGTATCAGTGGGCGTACGAGATGGCTGACTCCATCACCGACGTTACCGCTGACCACAGAGACGACCTCACCAAGTACCATGTAAACCTTCCTGCAGGCAAAACCGCTGCCGAAGTAGATAAGGGTTACGTATTTGAGTTCAAACTCAACAAGGACGCTAAGTGGGAAACGGGCGAGAAAATCACCGCCGATGATTACATCGAGTCCATGAAGGACCTCCTTGACCCTAAGATGAGAAACTACAGAGCAAACCTGTTCTATGCAGGCGAGTCGGCAGTTGCAGGCGGCTATGAGTACTTCAACTCCGGCGCTCCCATTTATGAGAACGCTACTTGGCTTGAAACTCCCGGTTATATCTCTGAAACTACCGTTAATGATGACGGATATGTTTGTGGCACGATTGACGGGACCGAGTATGTAATTTACTTCTCTCTCTCACAGGCTGTTTATTTCCTTGGCGGCGACGCTTTGAAGGATTATCATGATGCAGGTTACACCAAATACGGTTACATGACTGCTCCTTATACTGGCGATACAACCGACCCGGATAAACTTCCCGAGTACGTATTCAACAGCGCAAAGGAAGGCGAGGAGCCTGTATACGTTGTTGACCTTTATGCAAAATGGATTGATAAGGAGAATGCATATCAGGTAATTCCCGCTACCGAGGAACTCCTTGCTGATATGGTTCTTATGTCCAAGAGCTTTGGCGATAATAATCCCCTTGCTTGGAATGAATTTGCATTTATTTGTTCCGGTTACGGTGCCGATTTCGGCTATGAGGGTGTTGGTTGCTATAAGGTTGACGATTATACCTTCCGTTATGTATGCGACACTCAGATCGACATAAACTACTTCCTTACCGCTTGTACCGATACCTGGCTTGTTCACCAGGAGACCTATGACAGACTCAAGGAAGAAAAGAACGGCATGATCGTTACTACTTACGGTACTTCTATGGATACAACCGTTTCCTACGGTGTATATAAGATGACCAACTATGAGGATCAGAAGCAGGTTATCTTCGAGAGAAACGAGAACTGGTACGGCTGGGATAAGGATGAAAACGGCAATCTTGTTAAAAATGAAGATGGCAACCTTGTTTCCACCACCAAGTTTAAGGTAGACGGCAAGAATCAGAATCAGTATCAGACCACCAAGATCGTTATCGACGTTATGACTGAAGAAGTTGCTAAGCAGAAGTTCTTTAAGGGTGAGCTTATGGATTACTCTCCCTCTTCCGAGGAGCTTTCTTCTTACGTTACATCCGACAGACTTTACACTGTTGATGAGACCTACACAATGTCCTTCTTCTTCCACACCAAGCTGACCTCTCTGCAGGCTCTTGATAATGCCGGAACAAACAAGAATTCCGTGGTTATATCCAACGACAATTTCCGTAAGGCTATGTCTCTGGCAATCAACAGAGCAGACTACGTAACAGTTACTCAGGCATGGACCCCTGCGTTCTCCCTGATGAACCATCTCTATCATTACGATATCTACAATGACCCCAACTCCTCTTACAGAAAGAGCGAGGCTGCTATGCAGGCTATCGTAAATCTGTACGGTGTTGAGTACGGAGAGGGCAAGCAGTATGATACTCTTAAGAAAGCTCACGATTCCATCACCGGCTACAACCTTACCGAGGCTAAGAGCCTTATGAAGACTGCGTGTGACGAGCTTGTTGAAGCAGGTTTGTATACTAAGGGTGAAGAAATAAAGATTAAGATCGGTTGGGCTAAGGGTGCTCTTACTGCAGACGACCAGAACCAGGTTGCTAAGCTTAATGAGTATATCAATGCAGCTCTTGAGGGCTCGGGCTTCGGCACCATTACCTTCGAGGCAGTAGGTAAAATTGACAACAGATACGGCGACACTGCAAGCGGTGTTTACGCTATCGGTTACGGTGCATGGGGCGGCGCAGCGTTCTATCCTTTCAGAAACTTCCAGGTATATACCGATCCCAGCCAGTACTCTATCAACGAGGCAGGTTGTTGGGATCCTACTACCGAGGAGCTCACTCTTACAGTTAACGGCGAAGAGGTTACAATGACATGGCAGGCTTGGGGCAACTCGATGATAGGTACCGGTCCTTATGCTGATGCTGACAACGAGACCAAGCTTGAGATTACCGCAATGCTTGAGGAGAAATTCCTTGCTAAGTATTACAGAATTCCTCTTGCGGTTACCACCAGCTGCTCTATCCTTTCTTACAAGATTGACGAGTACTGCGATAACTACAACATTATGTACGGCTTCGGCGGCTTCAGACTTATGAATTACAACTACGACGATGCAGAGTGGAATGCATACGTTGCAGATCAGGGCGGCGAGCTTAACTATCACTAATTTAACGGTGAAATGAAGTTAGGTGGCTCGAAAGAGCTTGAGCCTTAACTGTGCAAAGTAATGGGAGACTCGTGCTCCCATTACTTTCAATTTATACTTTCCCCTTTTTTTCATGTCCTGAAATTAAGGGACATATAACTTTGAAAATAATTGGCTGATTACAGTTTCACATAGATAAAAAACCGGAAAGGTTTGGTTTAAAGATGTTAAAGTACATATGTAAAAGAGTACTGCTGATGATAGTTGCGCTGATGTGCATTACTACGATATGCTTTATGCTCATCAGAGTACTTCCTATGTCCCCCCCCGAGGGCTCGTCGATAGCTCAACAGGAAGCTATTAAGAAAATCTGGGAAGCCAGAGGTTATAACGAACCTCTTATAGTTCAATACGGACTTTATCTTAAAGGAATATTTACCCAATGGGATTTCGGAACTTCCTGGAAGATACAGACGCTTGAGCCTGCCTGGGATCTGCTTACCAACAAACTTCTTCCAACGGTGCTTGTTAACCTTTATTCTCTTATTTTTGCAATTCCGCTTGGTATTGCGCTTGGTATATTCGCGGCAATAAAGAAGAATAAATGGCAGGACCATCTGATAAGTACCCTTGTTATGGTATTTGTCTCGGTTCCCAGTTACGTTTACGCATTCCTGGTACAGTACTTTTTATACTATCAGCTGGGCTGGTTCCCCCCGACTATACTATCGTTGAACGACGCGGGCGGCTCGTGGTTCACTTTTGCAATGTTCTGGAGTATGATTCCTGCAATATTATCCCTTTCATTCGGTCAGATAGCAGGTCTGTGCCGATTTACCAGAGCAGAGCTGACCGAGACGCTGACTCAGGATTATATGCTTCTTGCCCGTACCAAAGGCTTGACTCGTTCTCAGGCGACCACGAGACATGCCTTTAAGAATGCTATGGTGCCTATTCTGCCTATGATAATATCCAGCTTTATCGGTATTCTCGGCGGCTCGATGATCATAGAGCAGATATTCTCCATTCCCGGTGTCGGACAGCTTTATGTAAAGGCTGTTGATCTACGTGACTACGATGTCTTTATGATGGATTCTATTTTCTATACATTTATAAGCTTGCTTGCGGGTATCATCACCGATATCAGCTACGGCTTCATCGATCCTAGAATCAGAATGGGAGAGAGATAATTATGGCAAAAGAAATGAATATTTACTCTGTCCCTAAAGAAAAACTGGCTTTTGCGGGACAGGGTGACCACATCAAAGACCAAAAGTTCGAAGACAAGCCCATTGGATATTTCAAGGATGCATGGATACGCTTCTGTAAGAATAAAGCTTCTATCGTTGCGGCGTGCATTATTCTTGTTCTTGTGCTCTTTGCCATAATTATGCCGTTCTGTAATTTGACGGGAACAGGCACGAATTTTGAGCAGCGTTATGCCAAGAAAGTTCCGCGTAACCTGTTGCTTTCCAATATAGGAATAGCCACAGGCGATGTTACAAAGGATTTTAACGAAAAGACGCTTATCAACTTTGCCGGTATCGGTATCGGTTCGCTGACCGATTTTGATAACCCACCTACGGTAGGCGAGGCACTTTCGTCAGGCGATTCTTTACAGCCTATCAGTAGCATTGTCAGCACAAAGGTTGCAAATCAGGGTAAAAATCAAAACGTTATATATACCACCAGAATTGACAACTACCTTGAGGTAGGTTTCATCTATCTTCAGGTGTCCGATGCACAGTATAACGAAATGTTAGCTTGGCAGGAGGATACGGGTATTCAGCTTCTTTATCCTTTGATAGAGAACAATGAGTATAACTTTTCCAATACCAGCTCTTCACTTCAGAAGAATGCAAACTGGTGGTACAAGACCGATGAAAAAGGTGCTCCCGTAAAGACAAATTCAAACGGAGAGGTAGTTAAGATAAAGTATGACAGCCTTGACGAACTCGTTCTCGAAGACAACTATGTAAGAGATGCAGAAGGAAATCCGGTATACCGTACCATTTACGGTGCAGCCGGGGAATCGATTGAATATCAGATCAGAGTGCTTTTTTATAACTACTACCGTTATACTCACAACGGCGCTGAGCCTGAGTATATCTTCGGTACCGATGTCGGCGGATACGACCTTGCATACCGTCTGGCTATCGGTTTGAGACTTTCGCTTCTCATTTCCGTATGTATCTTCATTATCAACTTTATTATCGGTGCAATCTACGGAGCTATCGAGGGCTTCTACGGCGGTAAGACCGACCTTATTCTCGAATTTATATCTTACGTTCTTTCAGGCGTACCCTTTATGGTTGTCGCAACATTGTTCCAGATACATCTGGCGGCAAAAGCCGGACCTGTACCCAGTCTGCTGTTCGCATTTGTGCTTACGGGCTGGATAGGGACCGCGTCTCTTGTCAGAACTCAGTTCTACCGTTTCAAAAATCAGGAATACGTTATGGCGGCGAGAACTCTCGGTGCCCGTGACAGAAGAATTATCTGGAAGCATATATTCCCGAATACTCTCGGTACGATAATCACCTCGTCCGTGCTCTCCATCCCCGGCGTTATCTTCTCCGAGTCTATGCTGTCTTATCTTGGCATTATCAATCTCGGTTCTGCAACGGCTACTTCTCTGGGTACGTTGCTTTCGGATGCCAGCGGAATATTCTACGAGACGCCTCATCTTATGGTATTTCCCGCGCTTGTCATCTCACTGTTGATGATTTGCTTCAATCTGTTTGGTAACGGTCTTCGCGACGCGTTCAACCCATCACTGCGCGGAGTGGAGGAATAAAAAATGGCTAACATACTTGAAGTTAAAAATTTAAAGATTTCTTTCCGTACCAACAGTGGTACCGTTAAGGCGGTAAGAGATATTTCATTTAACCTTGAAAAGGGTGAAACGCTTGCCATAGTCGGCGAGTCCGGTTCCGGTAAGTCGGTTACGTCGAAGGCAATTCTCGGAATTCTGGCAGGTAACTCAATCGTCGAAAACGGAGAGATACTTTACGACGGACGCGATCTGCTCAAGATAACCGAGGAAGAGATGTGCAAGATCCGCGGTGATAAAATCTCTATGATTTTCCAGGATCCGCTTTCTGCCCTTGACTCTATAGTAAAGACAGGTAAGCAGATTACCGAGGCTATGCTCTTAAAGAACAAGACCAACCGCAAAAGGGCAAGAGCTGAGTTTAATTCCACACTTGAAGCGATAAAGGAGAATATGCTTGCTGCCGCAGAGGAAGCAGGCAAGGATACGACCGTTATTCCATCGCTTATTGAGACGTTTGATAATTTTAACATTCTTGCCATTAAGCTGGAAAACGAGTACAATATGTCTAAGGCAAATGTTGAAGCACTTGATATGGATATCAAGCAGATGCTTTACTATGCCGAGAAGAAACAGAAGCTTGATGTCAAGAAAAATCTGACTCAGATACTCTCGCTTCTTAAGACGATAAAGGATAAATTCCTAATTGCGGGCGTTGAGGGCGAAATTGCCGAGTATACCGCTAAGCTCTCGGAGCTAAAGTCGAGCTACAAGGTTCCTGTTGACAGCGACGGTAAGCCGATTTCCTATCTGCTTTCCGAGGAGCTTTCCGGCACGCTTAACTCTCTTTCCGGCTTTGTCGGAGCATTGCTTAATCGTCCCGTTCCCAATTTCTTCCGTATAGGCTATTACCTTTACAAAAATCCGAATGCACAGCTTGACCTCACGGATATTGATAAACTCAATGAGATGACTCTTGAAGTTCTTGATTTCGAGTTTATGAAAACCTTCAAGGAATATGCGACTATTGCCGTTGCTTATTCTGCGAACAGGTCTATTCAAGCAAAGCGCGAGGTTGTTGAGGAGCTTGAAAAGGCAACAGCATTCTTTACAGACACGGAAAAGCTTGACCCTAAAGAGACAAAGCTCCTGATTAACGCACTTGTTGAAAAGGTAAAGGGCTCAATCGATAAGCTTGAATACAACAAGGACAATATCGCATATACCTTTGAGTCCGGTATAAATAATGCGGTTTCAAAGTATTTCCGATATGAGAAGCTTAATCCCAAGGAGGAGGCGCGCTTTGAAAGACAGTCTGCTAAGCGTGACGCGCTTATCGCAAAGGGTAAGAAGATTGACTGGAAGGTAGTTCCCAAGAACGTCTATGATCTTGACGAGCTTCGCGAGGCGATAAAGTCTGTCATTGCCAGACTTTACGCAAAGTATAAAGCTGATATTGATTCGTTCGGTGAGCGCGATATTGATGGTGCTGTCGTCGGACTTATCGACTATCTTAAGGACCGTGCCTCTGAGGTCGTATTCAAGATTACAAAGCGTATGGCAAGAAATAAGGCTATAAAGCTTATGGAGGAGGTTGGTATTCCTGAGCCGGCAATCCGCTTCAATCAGTATCCCTTTGAGCTTTCGGGCGGTATGAGACAGAGAATAGTTATTGCTATTGCGCTGGCGGCAAATCCTGATATCCTTATCTGCGACGAGCCCACCACGGCTCTTGACGTTACTATTCAGTCCCAGATACTTGAGCTTATCAATAAGCTTAAGTATGAGCGAGGACTCTCTATTATCTTCATTACCCATGATTTGGGTGTTGTTGCTAATATGGCTGACAAAGTTGCCGTTATGTACGCGGGTAAGATAGTGGAGCAGGGAACAGCGGATGATATTTTCTACGACCCACGTCACCCCTACACATGGGCACTTCTGTCATCAATGCCCGATCTTGATACAAATGAGAAGCTTGACGCTATACCGGGTACGCCGCCGAATATGATTTATCCTCCCGTAGGAGATGCATTCGCGGCGCGTAATAAGTATGCGCTTAAGATTGATTTTGAACAGCAGCCTCCTATGTTTAAGATTTCGGATACTCACAAAGCGGCTACATGGCTGTTGCATCCCGATGCGCCAAAGGTAGAGCTGCCCAAGATTATATCCGACCGTATTGCCAGAATGAAGGAAGCAGGAGGTAAAAGCTAATGAGCACAACTAATGAAAAAGAAGTATTGCTTAAAGTTGACAATCTCTGCCAGTATTTCAAGATGGGCAAACAGGAGCTTCACGCAGTAGATCACGTAAGCTTTGATATAAAAAAAGGCGAGGTCTTCGGACTTGTCGGAGAGTCGGGTTGCGGTAAAACCACAACAGGACGTTCCATTATCAAAATTTACGATATCACAGGCGGTAACATTTACTTCAAAGGTCAGAGAATATGCGCCGGTATCAGATCGTACACAGATGCTATAAAAGCGGCTAAGGCTGATACCCGTGTCAAGATTTTCGAGCTTAGAAACGAGATAAAGGCTAATCCTGAGACTAAGGAGAAAAACGAAGCGCGCATAGCCGAGCTGAAAAAAGAGCTTGCCCGTGTCATAGGTGAAAATAAGGAGCAGATTAAATCGGCTCGCTTCGACCAGAAGAACGTTGATAAGGAGTATGCTGCAAAGCTCGTAGCCGAGAAAAAGGCGGAGTTTGAAAAAAAGCTTGCTGCTGCAGAGGGTAACCCCGAGGAGCAGAAGAGCATTAAGCGCGAGATGAGGAAGCAGCTTCATATCGCAAAGCACACCAGACTTGTCACACAGATACAGATGATTTTCCAGGATCCCGTGGCATCTCTTAACCCTCGTATGACGGTGCGTGAGATTATTTCCGAGGGACTTGTTATAAACGGTATCAAGGATAAGGAGTATATCGACGAAAAAGTGTACGAGATTCTCGACCTTGTCGGACTTGTACAGGAGCACGCCGGCAGATATCCTCACGAGTTCTCAGGCGGTCAGAAACAGCGTATCGGTATCGCTCGTTCGGTAATTATGAGACCCGAGATGATTATAGCAGACGAGCCTGTTTCAGCTCTTGACGTTTCGGTTCAGGCTCAGGTTATCAACCTGCTGAACGAACTTAAGGAACAGCTTGGTCTTACCATTTTGTTCATTGCTCACGATTTGTCGGTAGTTAAATATTTCTCCGACAGAATAGGAGTTATGTATTACGGTAAGCTTGTTGAACTTGCTGACTCGGATGAACTGTTTAAGAATCCGTGCCATCCTTATACGAGGTCTTTGCTTTCCGCAATTCCTCTGCCTGACCCCAATACCGAGAAGACCCGTCGCAGAATAAAGTACAATCCTCTCGAGAGCCACGATTATTCGACCGATCTTCCGTCGCTTCGTGAAATTGCTCCCGGTCACTTCGTTTACTGCAACAATGCCGAGGAGGCAAAGTACAAGAACGAATATTTCTCTGACGGAGTATCTGCCGAAGAGAATACAGAGGCATAAACGGTGGAGCAAAGAGAAAGAAATATTCGCCTCATCATAAAGTATCTGGTAACGGTGGGCATTGGTGCCTTGCTGGTCTTGTTCGTGCTTTTGGCACGCGGGTTCTTTGAATTTCCCGAACTTCGGGAACAGTACCGTATTCTGTCTGATGCCTTTACCACAGCCGGAGTAGTCCTTATTATGGTTGGTGTGCTTATATGGGTATCCACTACAGGACTTTTCGATATGATAAACTATGCTCTCGGAAAATTCGGCAGAGCTCTTATTCCGTTCTCCAAAAAGAGCGACGAGAAGTATTATGATTACGTTATGCGTAAGCGTGAGCATCGCTTATCAGGTTATTCATTCGTGTTTATCGTTGGAGTCCTGTATATGGTTCCCATGTTGATATTCACGTTGCTTTTCTACACGGTATAATTTGTTTTTGCGGGTGTACCCGCAAAAAAAGAGAAATCCAAGCATTTGTCTCGGATTTCTCTTTTTTGCATACGAAATAACGCGAAGCGGTATTTCGTAATAACCGCCCGCTTGTGTAGAGCGTGGACTGTTATTCTCATATACAGTTATCCTGCAACACAATGAAGGCGGCTTCTGTTTGCGGCAAGTGAGGAGTTACGCCGTTTTTCTGACACGCAATTCGCCGCCCGAGTAATCTACGGTAAGCGTGCTGTCAGGCTCCACGTCACCGCTGATTATTTCCTTTGCGATAAGCGTTTCGATGCGCGACTGAATAAACCTCTTCAGCGGTCTTGCACCGTAAATCGGGTCGTAAGCCGAGGAAATGATGTATTCACGTGCGCTCGGTGTGACTTCAATACCAAGCTGTTTGTCTTTGAGTCTGTTCTCCAAGTCCTTGATAAGCAGGTCTACGATACTGCGCACGTTGTCCTCGGACAGCGGCTTGTAGAATACAATCTCGTCAAGACGGTTGAGAAATTCCGGACGGAAGCTGCGCTTCAGAAGCTCTGATACCTCACCGCGTGCCTCCTCACTGATGTCGCCCTCTTTGGTAATACCGTCGAGAATTATATTCGAGCCGAGGTTAGATGTCAGAATAATTACGGTGTTTTTGAAGTCCACGGTTCTGCCCTGGCTGTCGGTTATTCTGCCGTCGTCAAGCACCTGTAACAGAATATTGAACACGTCGGGGTGTGCCTTTTCCACCTCATCGAACAGTATTACAGAGTACGGTTTTCTCCTTACTGCCTCGGTCAGCTGTCCTCCCTCGTCGTAGCCTACGTATCCGGGAGGGGCACCGATAAGTCTGGATACCGAATATTTCTCCATATATTCACTCATATCGATACGCACCATGTTCTTCTCGTCGTCGAACAGAGCTTCGGCAAGAGCCTTTGCAAGCTCGGTCTTACCGACACCGGTAGGACCTAAGAACAGGAACGAGCCGATAGGACGGCGAGGGTCTTTTATACCTGCGCGTGAGCGGAGCACCGCCTCGCTGACCTTGGTAACAGCCTCGTCCTGCCCGATGACTCTCTTGTGTAAAAGGTCCTCAAGACCTAAGAGCTTTGCCCGTTCACTCTCCATAATTTTCGACACGGGTATGCCCGTCCAGCGAGAAACTATACGGCATATCTCATCTTCCGTAACCTTGTCACGTAAGAGGGAGCTGCCGCCCGTTTTGCTCTCAGCCGCCTTTTCCTCATCTTCCAGCTCCTTTTTCAGGGCGGGCAGCGTACCGAATTTCAGCTCGGCAGCTTTACCTAAATCGTAATTGCTCTCGGCGCGCTCAATATCCGCATTGGTCTTCTCGATCTGTTCGCGCAGCTTCTGGAGCTTTTCGATAGATTGCTTCTCCACATCCCACTTGGACTTCATTTCGTTGTAGGATGCACGCATTTCGGCGAGCTCTGCCTGAATTTCCTTCAGGTGCTCTTCGGACAGCTTGTCGTCCTCCTTTTTAAGTGCCGCTTCCTCGATTTCGTGCTGCATTATCTTACGTGCAACCTCGTCCATCTCAGAGGGCTGTGAGTTCATTTCGGTCTTTATCAGCGCACACGCCTCGTCAACCAGGTCGATTGCCTTATCCGGCAGGAAACGGTCGGTAATATAACGGTCGGAGAGCGTAGCGGCGGCGATCAGCGCGCCGTCGTGAATTTTCACGCCGTGGAATACCTCGTAGCGATCCTTCAAGCCGCGGAGTATTGAAATCGTGTCCTCCACGGTAGGCTCGGATATAATAACGGGCTGGAAACGACGCTCCAGTGCCGCATCCTTTTCAATATACTTGCGGTACTCGTTAAGCGTAGTTGCACCTATGCAATGCAGCTCACCTCGTGCCAAAAGCGGCTTCAAGAGATTTCCCGCATCCATGGCACCGTCCGTTTTTCCCGCACCGACGATGGTGTGAAGCTCGTCGATGAAAAGAATGATTTTGCCCTCGCTGTTCTTTACCTCCTCAAGCACGGATTTCAGCCTTTCCTCAAATTCGCCTCTGAACTTTGCGCCTGCAATCAGCGCACCCATATCAAGAGAGAAGATAATGCGATCCTTCAGATTGTCAGGCACGTCGCCCTTTGCGATACGGATCGCCAGCCCTTCGGCAATAGCGGTTTTACCTACACCGGGCTCGCCGATAAGGCAGGGATTGTTTTTTGTTTTTCTTGACAGAATACGTATAACGTTTCTGATTTCGTCGTCTCTGCCTATTACCGGGTCCAGCTTCTGCTCCTTTGCCTTGGCTACCAGATCCTGTCCGTACTTATTCAGCACGTCGTAGGTTCCCTCGGGATTGTCGGTGTTCACCGTTCTGTTGCCTCTGACAGCCTTCAAAGCTTTGAGGAAGCCGTCCTTTGTAATCCCGGCCTTTCGGAATATATCCTTGATTTTCATATCCGCTTTTGCGAACAGCGCCAGCATCAGATGCTCAACGGATACGAACTCATCTTTCATATTCCTCGCTTCCGCCTCAGCCTGGGTAAATACCGCATCCAGCTCCCGTGACAAGTACATTCTGTCTGCTTGTAAGCCCGAGATTTTAGGCAGGGAATTGATTGCTTCCTCTGTCATTGACAGGACGGATTCAGGGCTGACACCCATTTGCGTCAACAGATTTCTCGTCAAACCGTCTTCTTTGGAAACCAGAGCGTAAAGCAGATGGACTTGTTCTGCCTGCTGATTTCCGTTTTGCAAAGCGATTGACTGCATATCCTGCAACGCTTCTATGCTTTTTTGCGTAAACTGATTCATATTCATAATATGTTCCTCACTTTCCTGTGTTTTTTCGACAGACGGGGGTCTGTCATATTGTTTGTAATAAGAAGAATTTGATACAGCATGCTGCATCGGGGCTTCCATTTTCCTTTCATGATAAGCATACACCTATAATATTAACAAATCAAGAATAATATATTGCCAAATTGTAAAAACTAGCACTCTTCATATTTGAGTGCTAACATTTTATAAAGTTATCGAAAGCGTAAATAGCTGAAATCCTTGATTTGTTTTGGCAGATGCGGATTTTATCTGCTAATACTTGAATTTCAAGCTTCTTACACCTATGCCGATTTTTCGACATATAATGTATCGAGCCCGGCAGTAAGCCGGGCTTGGAAAGGAAGTTAAAAATGGGTATAACAAACTCAAACAAGCAGCTGTCCGCAAGTGAGATGGGCTGTGGCGGTACTCTCGGTATACGGCTGTCAATTGCGGCAGAGCCGGACATTACCTCGAACCCCACCGACATCGTGCTGATATTGGATCGTTCGGAAAGTATGAAGGGGAAGCCTCTTGAGCATTTGAAAATCGGAGCAAAGACCCTCATCGATATTATCGACGAATCTACCGACGGCTCGGGTGACGGACAGATAGGCTCGGGGAGCCGTATCGGAATTGTCAGCTTTGCCGGCACGGCGACTCAGGACACGGGACTTATAACCTCGGTGGCAGACCTTAAGTCCGCCGTCGACGCCTTGACGGCAGGCGGCTTCACAAACCACGAGGACGCTTTTACCAAGGCTCTTGATTTGTTCGATCCCGCATCGACCAATGCCAAGGTTATGGTTATGTTCACCGACGGCAGAACTACCGCGGGAGGCGATGCAAATATCGTTGCAACCGCGGCAAAGGCACAGGGTGTAATCATTTACTGTATCGGTCTGTCGGGCAACGGCGGTATTGACGAGCAGGCGCTCTTTGACTGGTCGAGCGATCCGGATTCCGCCTATGTGGTAATAACACCGGACGCAGAGGATTTGGAGGAGCTGTTCCGCGATCTGGCAGAGGATATCTCAAAGCCCGGGGCTACCGATATCGTCATCACGGATAAGGTTTCGCCATGCTTCAATATTACCGAAATTACGGCACCGAGCAAGGGCACAGCAAGCCTGATTGACTCGCACACAGTACGCTGGACGATTGACGCTCTCGGTGTATCCGGAAGCGAGGGGGCGGTTCTGAACTTTACCGTTACCCACGTCGGTCCCTGCACCGGAACGGTCGAGGTAAACGAGTCTACAACGTATATCGACCATGAGGATAACCGAGTCTACTTCCCGTCACCGACGGTTGAGGTAAATTGCGGCTCCGTAATCTGCCCCGAGGGCTGTCCCGAGCCGGTGGAGCTGGCGGTAGGCGGTTGCTCCGACGTAGTTGAGTATGATGCCGGCGATCTTGTCATGACGGGTCTCGGTAGAATTGTGCGCCTTGACGTTACTCTGCGTAACGTTTGCCCGAATAAGAGGGTGGCACTTGCCGTACTGCTCAATGAGGTTGACGACAGCGGTGTAGAGTACAAGAGGGGACTGAAAACCATGACAATCCCCGCTCATACGATGACGGGCTGCCGTGACATTACCGTGCGCTGCATCAGCTTCGTGCTCCCTGAGGACTTGGATACCTCCGGCACACCTTCGTCTATGTGCGATACACGAAATCTTCGCGCCAGATTTATCGCTCACTATATCGATAACGACTTCGATTGCTGTTGCGACGATACGGTTTAAACAGCTTTCGCGCGAGGCAAAGAATAAGTGATTAACGAAGACGGGCTCTCGCGTTTAGCATCGGATAGAAGCGAAAATGTTGTCAGCCTCTCTGAGTTAGCATAGAAAAAGGCGAAAAAGATGGGTATAGGAAGGATTTATCCGACTTATACCCATTCTTACGGTGTTTTTTATGTCCGAGGATAAGAGTTTGTTTAATTTTTTTTTGAAAAACTATTGCAATTGGAAAAACTGCGTGCTATAATGATACCAATCTTAGTGATAATCCAAGTTTGGAAAGAAAGGAAAGCGGGAAAATGAAAAATACGCTTTGTTGTATGTGTTGTGCTATAAATAAACATTTTCTTTTTCCGATATATTTTCCTTTCCAGAATAAATGTGATGCATAGCCGAAGGGTTACGCAGTTTGTTTGTTTTTTGTTCGGGAGATTCATCGGAATCCCCCGTTATTTTTTTATATGAAAGGAGTGCCGTGCTTTTTCCGTTTTCGAAAATGCGGCGTGTGGGTTCTATGAGATATAAATATATACGATGTTGTCACTCTGTTCGTATTTGACAACAGAGCGGAGAAACCGCATAATAATTATTAAATGAAATGGAGAATAAAAAAATGACAAAAATATATACGTCCGCAGATCAACTTATAGGAAGAACACCTCTTTTGGAGCTGACACATATCGAAAAGGCTTACGGTCTGAAAGCCAGAATACTTGCGAAGCTGGAATATTTTAATCCTGCCGGCTCGGTTAAGGACAGAATTGCCAAAGCTATGATAGACGATGCTGAGGCAAGCGGCAAGCTTACGCCTAATTCGGTAATTATAGAGCCTACGTCGGGTAATACGGGTATTGGTCTTGCATCGGTAGCGGCAGCCAGAGGATACAGAATAATTATCGTTATGCCCGAAACTATGTCCGTTGAGCGCAGACAGCTGATGAAGGCTTACGGAGCGGAGCTGGTGCTCACCGACGGCAAGCAGGGAATGAAAGGAGCGATTGCAAAGGCACAGGAGCTGGCGGCTGAAATCCCGGACAGCTTTATCCCCGGTCAGTTTGTCAACCCTGCCAATCCCAAGGCGCATAGAGAGCATACGGGTCCCGAAATATACGAGGATACCGACGGAGCCGTGGATATCTTTGTGGCAGGCGTCGGTACGGGCGGTACGGTGACCGGTGTCGGCGAGTACCTGAAATCAAAGAATCCGGCTGTCAAGGTGGTTGCGGTTGAGCCCGCGAGCTCTGCCGTGCTCTCTACCGGAGTTGCCGGTCCTCACAAAATACAGGGTATCGGCGCCGGTTTCGTTCCTGATGTACTTAACACCGAAATCTACGATGAGATTATTCAGGTTTCTAACGAGGATGCTTTTGCGACCGGAAAGCTTATCGGAAAAAGCGAGGGCGTTCTTGTGGGCATTTCTTCCGGTGCGGCGGTTTTTGCGGCAATTGAACTGGCAAAACGCCCCGAAAACGAAGGAAAAACCATTGTTGTACTTCTGCCCGATACCGGCGACAGATATCTTTCGACACCGCTATTTGCAGAATAATTAAAAGTACCGGTGCCTTATATTTGGGGCACCGGATTTTCAGAAAAAACGTGATTGTAAAAAAAGCAGACAAAAAGCTTACAGAAGTAAAGCAGAATAATCAACCGGTTACCGCATTTCATCCCGAATTGAATGACGATTTATCGGTACACCGCTGTTTCTTGAAAACGGTGGACGTTACAAAAATCTTTGATTAAGGCTGAGGTTAGTCAGATGAAAAAAGCACTGATCGCGATGAGCGGCGGAGTAGATTCTTCACTTGCTGCAAAGCTGATGGTAGACGATGGCTTTGATTGTGTCGGCTGCACGATGAAGCTGTATGATAACGAAGACGCGGGCATAGATCGGTCTCATACATGCTGTTCTCTTGAAGACGTAGAGGATGCTCGCAGTGTTGCTCGCAAGCTCGGTATTCCGTATTATGTTTTTAATTTTACCGATGTATTTCGGAAAACCGTCATTCGGAAATTTGTTGAAAGCTATGAAAGCGGAATAACTCCCAATCCCTGTATCGACTGTAATCGCTATATAAAATTTGAAAAGCTTTATGAGCGTGCCGTCATTCTCGGCTGTGATTATATCGTAACCGGTCACTATGCAAGAATAGAAGAAATAAACGGAAAATTTTTGCTGAAAAAAGCCTTGGATGAAACCAAGGACCAAAGCTATGTGCTGTATTCTATGACGCAGAATCAGCTCGCACGTACCCTTTTTCCCCTCGGAAGTATGAGGAAAACAGACGTACGAGCCGTGGCAGAACAAAACGGCTTTATCAACGCGAGAAAGCCCGACAGCCAGGATATTTGCTTTGTGCCGAACGGAGATTACGGCAGCGTCATCGAATTGCATACCGGAAATAAACCCGAGAGCGGAAATTTTGTCGATAAACAAGGAAATGTTATCGGAAAGCACAAGGGACTGATTTATTATACTGTCGGTCAGCGAAAAGGCCTTGGTATCACAAGCCCGGAACCGCTGTACGTGTGCAGAATTTGCCCGGAAAACGGCAATATCGTTCTCGGCAGTAATGAGGATTTATTCAGCCGCGAGCTTGATGCGGCAGATTTTAACTGGATAAGCGGCGAGACGCCCAAGGAACCCTTCCGTTGCAAGGCAAAAATACGCTACCGACAGCCCGAACAACCGGCTACTGTCATTCCGACCGATAAAGATACCGTTCATATTGTATTTGATGAACCTCAAAGAGCCGTTACCCCCGGGCAGGCGGCGGTGCTTTACGACGGAGATACCGTTCTCGGAGGCGGAACTATACAGAATGGAAAAATTCGGGTTTCGAAAGGTGGTAGTGTTGGATGATAAAATCTTTTCATATCGGCGGGATGACCTGTGTAAACTGTCAAAGCAGAATTGAAAGCAGACTGAGAGGCTTACCCGGTGTAAAAGAAGCGCATGTTAACTTCAAAAGCGGAACTGCAAAGATTGTTTTCGACGAAAAGAAGATATCCTTTAAGCGTGTGGAACGAGAAATTGAAAAACTCGGATATGCGGTATTATCGGAGAGAAAAGCGGGAAGAAAAAATCTCATCAGAGCAGTCGTTCTTCTTGCAATTATCATTGCTTTATATGTTTTACTTCAGCAATTCGGCATTTTGAATTTGCTTGTTCCAAGTCAATTGGCAGACAGCGGTATGGGATACGGTATGTTGTTTGTCATCGGAATGTTAACTTCCGTTCACTGTATAGCTATGTGCGGAGGCATTCATCTTTCACAATGCTTGCCGAAAAAAGAATCCGGAGAAAGCGAGAAAAAGGGAGCGGCATATTTGCCTTCCATTCTCTACAATCTCGGCAGAGTTATTTCTTATACTTTTATAGGCTTTCTGCTCGGACTTATCGGATGGCTCATCGGCGGAAGCTCCGGCGTAGGAGTTCCGGTGCTTCTGCAAGGCATTCTGAAGTTGATTGCCGGTGTATTGATGATCATTATGGGAATAAATATGCTGGGAATATTTCCGTGGCTTCGCAGACTGAATATACAGATGCCGAAATGCATATCCCGAAAAATCGGTCAGAAGAAAGCCGCCACAGTACGTCCGTTTGCAGTCGGCTTACTTAATGGTTTGATGCCATGCGGTCCTCTGCAGTCAATGCAGATTTTAGCGCTTGCTTCAGCCAATCCCTTCACGGGAGCCCTTTCCATGCTTTTGTTTAGCTTGGGAACCGTACCTCTCATGCTGGGGCTCGGTTCCATTGTTACTGTACTCGGAAAGCGGTTTACACATGCGGTTATGAATATCGGAGCTGTTTTGGTAACGGTTTTAGGCTTTGCAATGCTGGCTCAGGGAGGCAACCTTTCAGGGCTCATCTCTTCGGAAATGCTTTTACTCCTTATAATCGGGCTTTCAGTTATCGGAATTGTCTCTATCATTCCGTTTGCTAAAAAAGCCTATCGGGTAGCAAGTGTTATTACGGCGTTTGTCCTTGTTTTTACAGTCGGTATCGTATGGAATAATTCTGCTCATGAGACTCCGCTAACCGGTTCAGATGCACAAATTGTTGACGGCGTACAGAGTATAGAAAGCACTCTTCTTCCCGGTCAATATCCTACGATTACGATTAAGGAGGATATTCCCGTAAAATGGACGATCAACGCCCCGAGCGGCAGCGTCAATGGTTGTAACTACAAAATGATAATATCGGAATACGGTATCGAGCACACGTTCCGGGAGGGGGAAAACATTATTGAATTTACGCCCACCGAAGCAGGAACATATACCTATACTTGCTGGATGGGAATGATAAAGGGCAAGATTATCGTAACTGAGGCAACTTCATCTGATTCCGTTGTCTCCGATGTTTCGGACGTAATATCCGAAGACGGTTCCGGCAACGCCGATAATACACAGGTCATTTCAGAAGGTGAATACGTTACCATTTTAAAATCGCAGATAAATGAAACGGCAAGCTTTTATCCGATTACGGTAGACGGAACACCTATGGAAATACTTGCAATCAAAGCGTCAGACGGGACTGTCAGAACAGCGTTCAACACCTGTCAGGCGTGTTATTCCTCAGGCAGGGGATATTATGTTCAGAACGGCAATTATTTGGTATGCCAGAATTGCGGCTCACGGTTTTCCGGCGATGATGTGGAAATTGTAACGGGCGGCTGTAATCCTTTGCCGATTCTTGAGGAAAATAAAACGGTTACGGAGGACTCCGTTCAAATTTCTTACGATTTCCTGAAAGAATATACCGACATTTTTGCGAACTGGAAGAAATGAAAAGAGGGTTAAAATGAAACAATATAACATCACTGGAATGAGCTGTGCTGCCTGCAGTACAAGAGTTGAAAAAGCAGTTTCAAAGGTTCCCGGTGTCACCTCTTGCTCTGTCAGTCTGCTGACGAATTCAATGGGTGTTGAAGGAACAGCAGACTCAGATACGGTAATCGCGGCAGTGGAGCAGGCGGGCTATGGTGCTTCGCTGAAAGGTCCAGTTTCGTCTGCACACAATTCGTCTGTGCCGTATGATGCACTGGCAGATCGGGAAACACCGGTGCTGAAAAAGCGGTTAATTGCATCGGTAATTGTACTTATTGTACTGATGTACTTTTCTATGGGACATATGATGTGGGGATGGCCGCTTCCGGCATGGTTTGATGATAATCATGTGGCAATGGGACTTGTACAGTTACTGCTGTCAGGTATTATTATGGTCATCAACCAAAAATTCTTTATCAGCGGTTTCAAGAGCCTATGGCACAGAGCTCCCAATATGGATACATTGATTGCATTGGGCTCCTCGGTGTCGTTTTTGTGGAGTGTCTACGTTCTCTTTGCGATGACACGTGCACAGACAGACGGTAATTCGGAAGCAGTTATGTCTTATATGATGGACTTCTGGTTTGAGTCGGCTGCAATGATCCTTACGCTGATAACCTTAGGTAAAATGCTGGAAGCCCGTTCAAAGGGAAAGACAACAGATGCCTTAAAAGGACTGATGAATCTTTCGCCTAAAACCGCAGTTATTTTGCAAGACGGTGCTGAAGTGACCGTTCCGATAGAACAGGTTCATAAAGGCGATATTTTTGTTGTTCGCCCGGGTGAGAACATTCCGGTTGACGGTATCATTATTGAAGGAAACAGTGCTGTCAATGAATCAGCCCTTACCGGTGAGAGCATACCGGTTGATAAAACAATCGGTGACACGGTTTCTGCCGCTACCGTCAACCAGGCAGGATTTATAAAATGTGAAGCAACTCGAGTGGGAGAGGACACCACGCTTTCGCAAATCATTCAGATGGTCAGCGATGCCGCATCTACCAAGGCAAAGATTTCCAAGATCGCGGACAAGGTTTCGGGCGTGTTTGTTCCTGTCGTTATTGCAATAGCCGTTGTTACGGCTGTCGTATGGTTGCTTATCGGACGAGGCCTCGGATTTTCTCTCGCCCGCGCCATTTCTGTCCTTGTAATAAGCTGTCCCTGTGCATTGGGACTTGCCACACCGGTGGCGATTATGGTTGGAAACGGAAAGGGCGCCAAGAACGGTATTCTGTTCAAAACGGCAGTTTCTTTGGAAGAAACCGGAAAGATCCAAATTGTCGCATTGGACAAAACGGGAACGATCACCGAAGGCGATCCCCGGGTTACGGATATTATCCCGGTTCAAGGTATTTCAGAGCAGCTGCTCCTTGAAACGGCTGCATCCTTGGAACGGAAAAGCGAACATCCTTTGGCAAAAGCAATTCTGAGGGAATCTGAACAACGCTCTGCCAAAACCAAGGAGGTATCTGATTTTCACGCGGTGCCCGGCAACGGTCTTACAGGCGTTTTAGACGGAAAAAGGCTGATTGGCGGCAGTGTAAAATTTATCGGCAGTCAGATTTCGGTTCCTGATACCATACTTGAAAAAGCAGAGGAGTTGGCAGAAAACGGTAAGACACCGCTGTTGTTTGCAGAGGAGGACCGCCTGATTGGTTTGATCGCTGTGGCAGATGTGATCAAAGAAGACAGTCCGCAGGCTGTAAAAGAACTTCAGGGAATGGGTATCCATGTAGTTATGTTGACCGGAGATAACGAGAAAACGGCAAAGGCTATCGGTGCACAGGCAGGAGTTGACGAGGTGGTCGCGGGTGTTTTGCCGGACGGCAAGGAGCGTGTAATCCGCGACCTGCAAAAGTACGGTAAGGTCGCCATGGTTGGCGACGGCATCAACGATGCCCCTGCTTTGACAAGAGCGGATATAGGAATCGCTATCGGAGCAGGTGCAGACATAGCCATTGACGCCGCAGACCTTGTCCTGATGAAAAGCAGACTTAGTGATGTCCCTGCCGCTGTTCGTCTGAGCCGAGCAACACTCAGAAACATACGCGAAAATCTCTTCTGGGCATTTATCTACAATATTATTGGGATTCCTCTTGCAATCGGCGTATTTATACCGTTGGGATTGACACTGAATCCGATGTTCGGCGCTGCTGCGATGAGCTTATCGAGCGTCTGTGTCGTTACCAACGCTTTGCGGCTTAACCTGTTTAACATACGCAGTGCAAAAAGAGACCGGAAAATCAAGAAGGTCATTGCTAAAAAAGAATCATCAACCGACAGTACGGAAAAGACGGAAACAGAGAAAAAATTGCATATCGAAGGCATGATGTGCGGACACTGCGAAAACCGTGTAAAGACAGCATTGGAATCGCTTTCTCAGGTCAAATCAGCGAATGTCGATCATGAGAGCGGAATAGCTATTGTGACGCTTAAAGCCGAAGTCAGTGATGATATTCTGAAAAACGCCGTTGAGGAACAGGGGTATAAATTAACTTCTATTGAGTAATGCAATTGTATGACGACAAGTAAAAGAAGAAAAATATTAATCGGAAAGAGCTTTTCAGTATAATTGAAACAAAGAATGAGCCTGTCGCAATAGGACCGTATTTACAGGGAATTTCGGTCGTCAAATTCATTTTGACTTCGGGATAGATTGCCATTTATCCGCATACAGGGAGTTTGAGCAGCGGATTGCGTACGGCGTGATCTGTATTCGAAACGGCGTATAGAATCAAGAATGCTATCAAATTGCCCCGGGTGTGAGAGTAAAAACGTCGTCTTTCTGCTTACATTCTCAAGGGATTTAAAGCATTTGGAGCGGAAATTTACCTCTCAAAACCTATTCGGTTCGACTCTCGTAACGGCTTACCGACATGGGCGACAGGTATCTTCAGACCCCGCTTTTGCATACCGGATACACGTCATAATGCGCTGACTTATTAAAAATTCGGGAAAATAAACATTTTATAACGAGCTTTTCGAGGGCTGACTGCATAAAACGGTCAGCCTTCAATAATTGTATATCACATTTTTATCCTTCAAACGCATATACGGGTCGCTTGATTTTCAGTGCTTCTGCAAGCATCGAATTCAGTATTTAGTATGCGGTGGCAAAAGCCGAGAAAGTCAGCCAATCACCGTTCATTCTCTACATTACGGTAAGTAAAAATGAAAATGCAATAGGGAATTCAAGCGTTCCAAAGATTGGCACGGATAAAGAGCGAACATGACGGTCAGGGGAGGTAAATTGCCCGGGTAAAACGGATACATAGAGAAATATGAAAATTCTATAACTTTTTGATTTTCCTTTGTATCGGCAGGGGGACTGAAAACGGGCAGGCAAAAACGAAACGGCAGGCTTTTTGCCTGCCGCGCCGTATTTTACTTCGCTGATTATCGGATTACAGTGAAGCGCCGAAGTCGCTGACCATCACCTGACCGGTAAGAGCCTTGGAGTCGTCGGAAGCAAGGAAACAGATGATGTTTGCAACGTCGTCAGCCATGCAAGGTCTGATCTTCAGATCTGCGTGCTTGCTCATTGCACCCATCATGCGCATATCGAGAGCCTCGGGCTTCATATTCATGGTCATGGGGGTGACGATAGTGCCGGGGCAGACCGCATTGCAGCGGATGTACTTGTCCGCGAGCAAAAGAGCAGTGTGCTTGGTAATGCCGATAATTGCCGACTTTGTGGAAACGTAAGCCGCTCCGCCGCCGCCGTTGACACCTGCAACCGACGCAACGTTGATGATGGACGCACCTTCGGTCATATACTGAAGTGCCGCGCGGATGCACTGCATAGTGCCGATTTGGTTGATGGATATGACCTTCTGGGTTTCAACGTCGTCAAACTTGTCAACAGGAGCAAGACCCGTGTCAAGAACGCCGGCGTTGTTGACGAGAACGTCGATGCTGCCGAATTCATCTATTGCCGCCTTCATAAGGTTCTTGCAGTCCTCGTCCTTGGAAATGTCGGTGGGGACGGTGAGAACGTTGCCACCCTCAGCCTTGATCCTCTCAGCCACCTCGTCAAGAGCCGCCTGACGGCGTGCGCTGATCACAACGTTTGCTCCGCTCTTGGCAAACAGCAGGGCAGTTGCTGCTCCAACACCGGAATTGCCGCCTGTGATGACGGCTGTTTTTCCTTTCAGATTGTTCATAGAACACCTCCGTTAAATATAATTGTTCTTGATAAATTATAACATCGATTATTTCCCTTGTCAAGATAGGAGCGAGGCAACAAGGACGGAAATCCCGAAGTAAATTCTCAAAGTAAATGCAACAGTGCAATTTAATTGTTGCATTTAGTCTGATAATTTACTAAAATTTGCTTTGGAGGAAACATAGAAAAGCAAAAGATTGAAATGCTTGCAGGGATGTGGTATAATAATTAACGCAAGCCAAATCAAAAAAATCCTTCTTTTTGTAAGATATTGGATTCGTTTTTCGACTATATAGGTGAAAGGCCTTTTTAAAGTATGTAAGGAGGTGACGGTATGGAAGACGCAAGAATCGTTAAGTTGTATTGGGAACGCAATGAAAACGCTATTCGGGAAACCGAAGCGAAATACGGGAAATATTGCTACGCCATCGCATACAATATTCTTCACTCACACGAAGACTCAGATGAATGCCTCAACGATACTTGGAATGCCACGTGGAATGCTATGCCACCCGAAAAACCAAATAAACTGAAATGCTTTCTCGCCCGTATCACCCGAAATATCGCCATCGACCGATATAGGTATGACAGTGCTCAAAAGCGTGGCGCAGAGGTGGAAAGTATAATTGATGAATATTGGGAATGTATTCCAAACGGAGATGCTTCAATTGATGATGAAATTGTACTGAAGCAGGCAATCAACCGCTTTCTTGCAAGCCTTGATGCCCAAACGCGCATTATTTTTATGCGAAGGTATTGGTATTCAATGAGTGTCAAGAATATTGCTGACGGTATGCGTCTTTCGGAAAGCCATATCAGTGTTATCCTACATAGAACAAGAAGAAAATTCAAAGATTATCTTACAGAGGAAGGGATATTTGTATGAAGAAAAAGAATTGGTATCGCGGCTTTGGCTTTGCCGATGATAAATACGTTGCTGAGGCACATCCGGATAACGTAATTAAACCGGGAAGAAACAAGGTGTTTATTTCGCTTTTGGCAGCATGTTCGTGCTTTGCACTGCTTATTTGCGGCCTATGGCAATTTCTTCCGTTTAATACCAACCCGTCGGATGTATCGCAATATGCGGACAGTGAATATTACGGACTAATTCAAAAATTGAACGTGTGGGCAGAGCTTCAAAGTGTTTATGATGATAAAGCAGAGAATGTGGATGACGCTACGGGAATGCCGGGAGATGGTGTAACGTCAGACGAATCGGGCGACGCAGGCGGTTACCAAGAAATTACCGACAACCAAGTTGAAGGTATTATAGAAGCCGACCGCATCAAACGGAGCGACACACATATTTATTATCTTGACAATGAGGTACTTCGTATCTACTCCATCGGCAAAGAAAACACAAAAGAGGTTGGCAACTACGCTCTATATGGCGGAAGTAAAAATTATTACTTGGATCAATGGGAATTCTACCTTTCAAGCGATTGCAAAACAGTAACTGTGGTTACTCAGTGTTATAAGAAATCAATTAGTGATTCAAACCGCTACGTGAATCTGATTTCGCTTGATGTCAGCGACCCGTCCAATATTGTAAAAAAAGAAGAGTTCAATATTACGGGTAGCTATATGTCATCCCGCAAGGCGAACGGAAGTATTCTGCTTTTGACTGAGTTCGTTATCAACAGACAAGAACTTGATTTTGATGATGAAACCACGTTTCTTCCTCAGATTGATGAAGGAAATGGATCATACAGCATTCCCGCAAGCGGCATTGTATATCCCGATAATTTGAGCAATACACGCTATACCGTTGTGATGAAGCTGGATGAGGATACGCTCGACCTCAAAGGAACTGCGGCGTATCTCTCCTATTCGGATGATGTGTACGTTTCCGAAAACCATGTATTCTTAACTCGTGTGTTCGCAGATAAAAAGGAAAACGGTGACGGTACAATCACAAGAAACTCTATGACGGAGATTTCCTGCCTGACCTATGGCGGCGATAGCTTTGAAAGGAAAGGAAGCGTTACTGTCAGAGGTTACGTCAAGGATCAGTGGAGTATGGATGAGTATGAGGGTATTCTTCGTGTCTTCACCACTACCAATGCCACGATTTTCTTCGAGCAGAATGACGCCGGCTTTACCGTTTCGGAATCGATTCTTCAAACAGCAACCGGAAAGTCCAATGCAAGTCTGTATTGTATCGACCTTTCCACTTTTGAGATCGTAGCATCTGTGATTGATTTTGCACCTCCGCGCGAGGAAGTACAGTCGGTAAGGTTTGATAAAGAAACTGCATATGTCTGCACGTCTATAGAACTTTCGGATCCCGTATTCTTCTTTGATTTGTCCGATCTTGACAACATCAGCTATAGGGATACCGGTACGATTGAGGGCTTCTCCACATCTCTTATTAACATTGGAAACGGTTATCTTCTTGGCATAGGCAGAAGCGGAACTTGGTTTGGCTTTAAGGTTGAAGTGTACGAGGAAACAGAGGACGGCGTTCGCTCCGTATGCTCGTATGAGTTGGAAAATGCAACCTATTCTACCGAATATAAATCCTATTACGTAGACCGTCAAAATCAACTTATCGGTGTTGGAATTGTTGATAACAGCAACTATAATACGGATAAGTACTCTGATGAAGTGAGCAGATATATCCTTCTGCTTTTTGATGGATATGATCTTGTAGAGCTTGTTAATGTACCGCTTGCCGGGGAACCTGCCAAGATGCGCGGCGTTTATATTGATGGTTATATGTATATGTTTGGTTTCAACGACTTTAAGGTTGAAAAGGTTTTCGACTAATGAATGGGAGAAACCGATAAGTCGGGAAGCTGATAATTTATAAGATTTGAGGCTGGCTCAAGCTCAAAAACTTGAGCCAGCCTTTCATGCATCGAGGGGTAGGGGGATCCCGAGCGAAAATCTTCGTTCTTCGCTCCGAAGGCGTACGGAGTGTACGTCGAGAGGGCGAAAACGGAGACAGAAAATGACATCGTTTTAATGGAGAAATTCGTAGAATTTCAACCCTTTACAGTAAATTCTTTGCTCATTTATTGATTTTTAGCTGTTTTATTTATTTTTCGGTTATTTTCGGTTGAGCCGGGGTGCGCCAGCCCGTTTTTTTGGTAATACGAGGCAAGGAATTGACTGAAAATAATCGTCAGCCCTAAAAAAAACGTCAGAGAAGGCAAAAAAAGACTTTGGAAATTGCCTTTCAAAGCCAAATCCGTTACCAGTATTCACAACGGATTTGAATAGAAAAAGAGTGCTCGTAAATCCGTTACGAACACTCAAATTGGTCGAGCGAAACCCGTTATATCCGAACTTCGCTGTCGTGTGATATGGCAAGGATTTACGCCGAACTCCCCCGATGATTGGGGGCGGCAACTTGCCGCTGGTCGGAATGACAGGATTCGAACCTGCGACATCGTGGTCCCAAAGAGATATAGGGCAGTTTTTTGCCTCATTCTGGGTTTTTTCGTGCTTTTCAGTCCGAAACCCGTGCTTTCGGGTGCTCTTACAAGCACTTTTTCCAGGTAGTCTGGAACCGTAGATGGTCAAAAATGTGGTCAGACCTCAAATCCAATACCACTATCCCCACCTCACACGAGCCTCAAACTCGACCGAGGTGGCTTTTTTACTGTGACCATTATACCATAAAAACGCGGATATTTCAAGTACCCTCACGGTGAAATATTTGCGATGCGGCAATCAAAGATAACCGCCGGGCGATTATATCCCCATTATAACTTCTCTCAAATGGGTTTAATAGAATCTCGGCAGATTTATATAATTTCTTAAAATCTGCCGAGATTCTATTGACAAAATCGATTTTTTCGGCTATAATAGTATCAGAATTAAAATCAGCCGCAATTTACCCATTACGGAGGTATTTATGAGTTATATTGCACGTC
>CAZBQN010000026.1:0-23782 GCA_964494135.1 uncultured Ruminococcus sp.
GCAATCCCGACGAAGGCAATCCCGATGAAGGTAACCCCGACGAGGGCAATCCCGACGAGGGCAACCCCGATGAAGGCAACCCCGACGAGGGCAATCCCGATGAAGGTAACCCCGACGAAGGTAACCCCGACGAGGGTAACCCCGACGAGGGTAACCCCGACGAAGGCAATCCCGACGAGGGCAACCCCGATGATGCCGACGGAGATAACATAGATCTGCCCGATATTCCGTGGTAAGAATCAATTGTGAAAGGATATTATTATGAAAGAGAAATATATTGCTCCTGATTGTGAGATTGTATTGATTGGTCAAACCGACGTGATTACCACTTCTGCTGAAATCGGTGACGACATGGGTAATGTCAATGCAAAGGATATGTCGGGATTTCAGTGGTAATTAAAAAGCTATCGGTCAGCCTGCTTCACCCGGCATGACCGGATAAAAGCGGCTGAGCCACAGACTCAGCCTGACGAATAGACACAAAACATAGCCTCCCGGGAAAATCCTCGGGAGGCTATAACTATGAGAAGACAAAAAATTTAGAATTTTTATATTTATGTCAACGGAAATTTGAAACGGTTACCACCCGTTATGGGCTGTGCGCCATGCAATCTTCGATTGCGACATCCTTTGGATGTCAACAGCCGCGAGCAGAGACGTCGATTTAAACATTCGTAATGTCAACACTTATTAGAAGCGTTTTGTACAGCCCCAGGGTTATATTCCTTTCGTATTTCGCTGACACGGCTTTTTTATTGAAAACGCTTTATTACGTGTCTATTACTTGGGGTTCACTCCGCTTGTGAGCAGGATGCTTTCTCGTATTTGGTTGTTTTCTGTTAAATCAGATTGCTCGGAATGAAGCAATTTTTCTCGTCAATCGGTATAGGTTCTTCGCACATACAAACGATACCGCCGTTTCCGCGTTCAAGCTCGGCTTTGTCAAGAACTGCGTATTTCTTAACCTCGCGCTTGTCGGGATTGGCGGATTTCTTTATCTCCAACGGATGAACGATACCGTTTTCCTCTACGAAAACGTCTATTTCCTTTGCATTAGAGTCGCGGTAATAGCTGATGTTTGCTTTGCCCTTCGAATAAGCATAGTTCTTGACAAGCTCCATAACAACGTAATCCTCGTAAAAATGTCCGCTTGCCGCGCCTTGACGCAGAACATCGGGTGTCAGCCACATAGAGAGATATGCGCAAAGCCCCGTATCGCAGAAATACAGCTTCGGTGTCTTTGTCAGCCGTTTGAACGCATTGTTGGAGTAGGGCCTTAGCAGGTATACGATATGCAATCCCTCCAGAATTTTCAGCCATTCCTTAGCGGTCGGTTGTGTTATATCAGCCGATTCCGCAAGAGTCGCGTAATTGACCTGCTCGGAAACGAGGGCAGCGCAACCGAGAAGAAATTTTCTAAAGCGAACCGCATCTGTAATACCGCCCGCTTCGGCTACGTCGCGCATCAGATAAGTGTCGATATAAGAGTTGAAATATTCTCCGCGAAGCTCATCGTCAACGCCCAAAACCTGCGGCATTCCGCCTTCCCAAATGTGCTTAAAGACTTTCGTAACATCGTTCTTCGGAACGCGGCACTGTCTTGCCCTGAGGGTTGCAAGGGAGAAATCAAGTTCTTCTTCAAAAACAAGTCCGTTTTTTTCTCTCTGTGAAAGACTGTAAAGCTCAAGAATACCAATTCTTCCTGCAAGAGTTTCGCGCACCTTTTTCATCATTCCGTACTGTTGAGAACCCGTCATCCAAATCAAACCCTTTTCGTCGGTTTCATCGCAAATAATCTTGATTTGCTCAAAGAGTTCGGGTGCTTTCTGTACCTCGTCTATAAGGATAGGCGGCTTGTAGGTCTGAAAGAACAGCACGGGATCGCTTTTGGCAAGATCTCTCGCCATAGCGTTATCCATGGACACGTATGTTCTATCCGTACCCTCTGCTAAATGCTTCAGCATCGTTGTCTTGCCGACCTGTCTTGCTCCCGTTACCAGAATTGCCTTGAAAAAGCCGTTCATCTTCAAGAATTTACGCTCGAGTTCTCGGGTAATATATGCCATATTGCACCTCTTTTTAGGATAATCTAAAGTGTACTTTATTTTATCATAATTATTCCAACTTGTCAAGAGGTCTATTCAGTTTGATTTTTGTATATTTCAAAGTATCTGAGCAACGCTTTATAAGTGTCCTGAGCGTCAAGGCAGGTTTCGATAAGAAATCCTCTTTCACTATTCCATTCCTTTAAGCCGCGGTAATAAAACATCTTTTTGCTGTCCTCAATGATAAAGGGAACAATGTCAAAACGCAAACATTCCTTAAAAGCAATCAGTCGCCCCACTCTGCCGTTACCGTCTTGAAAGGGATGTATTATTTCAAAGTCGTGATGGAATTTTATTATATCTTCAAGGCGAATATCGTGGATTTTAGAATACGCATCAATGAGTTTTTTCATCTCCCCGGCAACCTTAGACGGCGGCGTGGTCTTTTGACCTCCTACGATGTTTGGTTTTGACTTATATTCTCCAACGTTGAACCATGACAGATGAGAGTCCCTTGTGCCGGTCTTTAAGATTTTATGCAGCGTTTTAATAATATCTTCCGTAAGAGGTTCCTCGGCGCAGTCGATTATATAGTCAAGAGCGCGGAAGTGGTTTGCCGTTTCGATAATATCGTCAACGGGAACGCCTTCTTCTGCTCCGATTGTGTTTGTTTCGAATATAAGCCGGGTTTGGTCTTCCGAAAGCTTACTGCCTTCAATACGGTTGGAATTATACGTAAGCCGTACCTGAGTTTCGTGATAAATACCTCCGCTGATTTTGGCGCTTTTTTCTTCTCTTAATGCTTGCAATATTACGTTGTCAAATATCTCTTTGCATATATCTTCTTTTTCGCAACCGAAAAAATCGCACAAGCGAAGGATAACGTGATCGGCAAGCTTTTCGCCTTTCCCGATTTTGGCAATAGTTCGGGAAGAAATGCCAAGCTTCGCGCAGAGCTCTGACTTTTTCATGTTCTTTGCTTTTAGTAAATTGTTAAAGCCATCGTAAGAATACATACTACACCTCCGTTTTTCTTTACTTATTATAACATAAAAGCAGGGGCGAAACATTAACGACAGTGAATGTTTCGCGGCGGTTTGTGAGAAACCGCCGGGCTGTGCCAAGGCACAGCCTGCCTTTATGCTGATAAATTCACGGAAATCTTGGATTTGTAAAGCAGGGCTTTACCGTTTGCTACCGAAAGGAGCAAACCCGTGAATTTATTATAGCATATTGTTGCCAAAAAGTAAAGAAATTATCGTAAAATCATCGTCAAAAGTAAAGAAATAATTATGCTCTGCTCGTGTTATTTGACATTTAAATGAACTATTTCCGCTGACACAACAAGCATTTTCCACCCTCTCTGTCAGGCGTGGTGCTTGCACGTAAAAAAATTACTTGAAATTTACGCAAAAAATACCTTTAAATTATGCCAAAATATTGACTTTGGTTTCTGAAAATGGTATAGTATATATGTATAACAATAGTACGGCTATTCATATTATTAAAAAACAAGGAGAGAGACAAAATGAAGAACAGGCTACTCAAAACGCTGACACCGCTCGTTCTCGTTGTTCTGTTGGTAGCAACGTTAATGTCGGTGTTCGTACTTACCGCAGGGGCAGAAGAGCAAACCTATGAAAAGGTTACGACTGCACCTGACGACTGGTCGGGTACATACCTCATAGTTTATGAGGACGGTAACGTAGCATTTAACGGTTCGCTTACAACGTTAGATGCTGTATCTAATACGACATCGGTTACCATCACAGACGGTAAAATTACGGGTGATTTTTCAGCTTGCACATTCGTCATAGAAAATCCGGAGATAACTATACTATTCAAAGCAAATCCGAATACTACATCGGTCAGACATCAAATGCAAACGGTCTTAAGTCGAGTACAAGCACCGCTTATACAAACACCGTTTCTTTAAATGCGGATGGTAATGTAGATATCGTTTCCGGCGGTGCATATCTTCGTTATAATGCTACCAGCGGTCAATATCGCTTCCGCTACTATAAATCTTCTTCATATACAGCCCAAAAGGCTATAACCCTCTACAAGCTTGTTGACAATTCAAGCAGTGACTGCCAGCACGCCAACACAGAGAACGTTGCCGAAGTATCTGCTACCTGTACCGAAAATGGGTATACCGAAGGCGTTTATTGTAACGATTGTAAGACATATATTTCGGGCCACGATGAAATCCCCGCAACCGGTCACACCTGGGGAACCGATGAATGTACCGTGTGCCACACTCCGATTTTGACAATTCCCGAAGTAAACGCTTCCGCCGATAACACGGAAGTCACCGTTTGCGGTACGGTAAAGATTATCAATACCGCATGGAGCGATACGTATAACAACATCAGCGTAACTATCGCTGACGCTGAGGGCAACGAGCTTTATCTATATAGACTGTCAACCAAGGTTGAGGTCGGCGATATCTCCGCGTTACCGGTAAGAAGACTACGTACAACGGAAACGTACAGATCGCCGCAGGCGCAACGGCTGAAATCATCGGACACGAGGACGTTGAGATTGTATATACCGAAATGACAATTCCCGAAGTAATCGTAGCCGACGACAATACACCCGTTACCGTAAAAGGAACCGTTAAAAGAATAGACACTGCATGGAGCGATTCGTATGGCAACATCAGCGTTACGATAGTTGACGGTGAGGGTAACGAGCTTTACCTATATAGACTGTCAACTAAGGTTGAGCTTGGTGACGTTATTACGGTTAAAGGCTTGGTAGGCTCTTACAACGGCAACAAGCAGATTGCCGCAGGTGCGACAGCCGAGATTACCGGTTGCGAAGCTGTGCTTGAAAGCGTCGGTGTTTCCCTTGACACCGGTGTTACTATCAGAGTAACCTATTATATTCCCGAGAAATTGCTGACCGCTAACGCAGGCGCAAAGGTGGTCTTCACCTGCGAAGGTGAAACAAAGGAATTTGACGCTGTATCCGGTTCAAACACCTACTATGTAAACCTTGCTCCCACTTTGATGAATAAGACGGTTACTGCCAAGATAGTTGACGCTGAAGGTGGCGTCCTTTCGGCAGAAGAAGACGTAAGCCTCAGCACTTACAGAGCAAAGCTTGAAGCTGCTGACGCGGCAGCTCTCGGAATCTCTGAAGATAAGAAGGCTAAAGCTCTCGCCCTTATCGACGCGGCACTTAAAGCTTCTGCTGCCGCAAACAACGAGCTTGGAGAAGAAACGGTAGTTGTCGGCGACTTCACCGCTTCGGAAATCACGAGAGACGAGAAGGTATCCAGAGTTTACGGTACCTTAGGCGCGAACGCAAGTCTTATTGTCTATATCAATTCCGTATCTGCGGAATCCGCAGTTACCGTTACGGTTGGCGATGCTGTGACTGACAAGTTCGTTTTCGATAACGGCGTACTCATAATCGGCGGTATTTGCCACACGAAGCTCAATGATACGATAGTTGTATCTGTTGACGGTACCGATGTTCTGACACTCACGTTCAATTCTTACTTGAAAGCAATATACGATAATGATTCGGTTGATGCAATGAACAAGAATCTCGCGGCGGCAACCTACCTCTACGGTGTAGCTGCTGAAGCATATATCAGTGCTGAATAAAAAGAATGTATTCCGTGGTAAGAATCAATTATGAAAGGAATTTATTATGAAAGAGAAGTATATTGCTCCGGAGCTTGATATTGTGTTGATTGACAAGGTTGACGTAATCACAACATCCCTTACCATTGACAACCCCTTTAAAGATGAAAATGATATGGGTGGATCCATCGACCTTCCTGACTTGGCTTTTTAATTGCCTGCAGTCATATTCGGGTGCTTCACCCGGCATGAACTAATAAAAGCGGCTGTGCCGCTTTGACATGAGAAATGACACCAATAAAAACGGCTGAGCCGTCAGCTCAGCCTGGCGAATAGACACAAAACATGGCCTCCCGGGAAAATCCTCGGGAGGCTCGTTGTATATTGAGGTTGAAACAGAGGGTTAAATTGCTTTGCGGTTATATCACCGTAACCGCCGTCGGTAGCGTACAACCCGGTAGGGGCTGGCGCCCTCGACAGCCCAAGCAAAGAATTGTTTCCTTTTAAGGTTCAGTCAGCGTATTTTGTTCATACAATTATATTTCATTATCGTCATAAATGACGGCATTATTTTTAATCGACAGCTTTGCATGTGGTCGTTATCGTCTTCTGACGATATGGCGCCGCCCCTACCAGGTGATAACCATTTCGTATTTCGCCGACAAAGCATTATTCTTAATCGACATCCTTATTCTAACCTTCACCGCGGCTGTGCCGCGATTTCACCCGAGCGGAGCGAGGATTTCACATGTCTGTGACATATTTCACATTGGCGGGCGCCAATATTTCACTGTGCTATGCACTCTTCGATTGCATGGCACCTTGCCCATACCGAGCGGTAACCATTTCGTATTTTGCAGACACGGCTTTTATATAATTGACTGCGGTTCACAGGCTGTATCAAAAAAGTAGTTAGAAAAATAAAATTCCGCACGCTTTTGCGCACGGAATTTTTGGCACCCGCAACAGGAATCGAACCTGTAACTAACCCTTAGGAGGGGTTTATTATATCCATTTAACTATGCAGGCGAATTGCATTTTTCTTTTTCGGCGGGATTTCGGTTAAACCAAAATAAGGTTATGGCGTAATCAACCTCCGGCTGAAAAACCCGACGGTGATATTCTAACACAAATAAAGTAAAAAGTCAATCGGAAAAGAAAAAATATATAATCAAAAGAGAAAAAAGAGAAAGAGAAAATATATAATCAAAAAAGACAGAAGAAAAAATCGCATCGGGAATTCCGGCAAAACGGGCAGATAATCATAAATTCGTTTTTTGCCTGTGAAAGAAAAGACGGATATTGACAAAAAACTATTTTTCCTATAAAATAATGTATAAAGAACTATCGCATAATATAATATATGCGTTTTTTGCGGTGTAGCTTTCGGTTTGCGGTGAGGACGTATAACTGCAAAGACTTCATATTCGGATGTTTTTTGTGTTTTTACAAAAAGGGGGACTGCTTATGCAGATTTTTAAGAGCAGAGATGATGTTTGGCTTATCTCGAAAAATACGCTTATGGTCGTGCTGGGCACGTTGGTGCTTGCCTTCGGAACGAGTGTGTTTCTTATTCCTTTTAACCTTGTCACGGGCGGAGTATCGGGTATCGGTATCGTGCTGAGAGCCGTGTTTTCGGGCGTTCCCTTTTTAGGAGAGATCTCGGTCGAAATATACGCCTCGGTGCTGAACTGGGTTTTGTTCTTCCTGGGTCTTTCCTTTCTGGGAAAGCGGTTTGCGCTGAAAACGCTGTTATCCACAGCACTTTATCCTCTGGCGCTGTACCTGACCTCGCTTCTGACACGGAATGATTTTTTTAATCTCAGCTCGGAAATGTACGCAGAGTACCGCGCAATCGCCATTCTTCTTGCCGCTGTGCTTGGCGGTGCGGCTGTCGGTGCGGGGGTATCCCTGACCTTCTTCGGCGGAGGCTCTACAGGCGGCGTTGATATTTTGGCTCTCGCCTTGTGCAAGCATTTTAAAAGGCTGAAAAGCTCAGCGGTGATTTTCGCCATCGACGCTCTGGTGGTGATATCGGGTATGTTCGCGCTTGGCAATCTGGTGCTGTCCATTCTCGGCGTGCTGTCGGCGTTTATCTGCGCTACCGTAATCGACCGCATCTTTATCGGTGCTTCGCGTGCCTTTACCGCAGAGATAGTATCCGACAAATACGACGAGATAAACCGTGGCGTCATAAGACAGATGAACCGCACGACTACTATGACAGATGCCCTGGGCGGTTATTCGGGCGCACCAAAAAAGGTCATCAGCGTCACCTTCTCAATGAATCAGTACGCGACCTTCTTAGCACTGATTTCATCGATTGACAAGAGGGCTTTCGTTACCATACACCGCGCCCATGAGATAAACGGCGAGGGCTGGACCTACGAGCCGGAAGATGACTCAAAAAGCGAACAAGATGGAGAAAAAACCGACACGGGTGCGGAGTAAATACAAAAAGACGGCTGACAGAAAGCTGAGAAATCCGTAAACAATTATTTACAATAAGGGAGGAGCGCATGGTACGGAAGAATATTGAAATAGACTTCTCAAAAAAAGCCGGGCGGCTCCGCCCGGTAAACGGAATGAATAAGGGACCCGTATTCGGGCTTGACCTGTCCTTGAATTTTACCGGCGAATTTCGCGGGATGGCTGTACCTGCGGTGCGCACGAACAACGTGGAATACCCTTATGGCGGCGGCAGATTTGTCGATGTACACAATATTTTTCCGGATTTTGCCCTGGACGAGCGGTTTGACCTGTCATACAACTTTGCGCCAACGGACGCATATCTTTCGGCAATTAAAAATGCCGGTGCGGAAATATTCTTGCGCCTCGGCGAGTCCTACGACCCCTATGAGGTTAAGCCCTATTACCGCCTGCCGAAAAATCCCGAGAAGTGGGCGTCGGTCTGCGAGCGCATTATAGCCCATTACAACGAGGGCTGGGGCAGGGGTTTTAAGTTCGGAATTAAATACGTGGAGCTGATGAGCGACGTGGACCTTGAAAATTCGGGAATTGATATCTCGGAGTATTTCGGCTTTTACCGCACCGTTGCCGCTCGCCTGAAAGCGCGCTTCCCACGACTGAAAATAGGGGCGTATTCTTCGGGAGGTTTTTATAGTCTCAATCACTACAACGCCGCGCCTGCAGAGAAAAATTACATAGACACGCTTGAAAAATTCCTTGATCTTATCGGCGGCGCCAAGGGTGTACCCCTAGATTTCCTCAGTTGGAAATGCTATGCCGAGACTCCCGAGGAGCTGTCGCTCCATTCGGGCTATGCGAGAAATTATCTCGACCAAAGCGGACTTTCCAAAACGCAGAGCATCGTGTCGGAATTCAACCTCAGGGGTGCAAAGGGAGGCGGTGTGGCTCTGCTTCGCGATTACCCTGCTAAGCTTGCCGCGTCGTTGATAATAGCGGAGAAGAGCAGAATTGATATGATGTTCTATTCGGACGCCGACCCCCGTTCAAAGGAGAACGGCATCTTTACGCTTGACGACGGTATAACAAAACGGCATTATTCAGCTTATTCCGCCCTTTGCGCCTTCGGCGAGCTCTCCCGGCTGAAAAATCTCGTAGCCACCACAGAGGACTCTTGGCGCGAGATATACACCCTTGCGGCGTACGACGGCAAGGATGGGGCGGCTCTTGTCGTCACCGGAGATTACAGCGGTTTTATCGAGCTTTCCGTGTCGGGCGGGGATTTTGACAGCTATTCCATTAAGGGGCTCGTCGGCGGCGGCGAACGAGGCTCGGGGTATGTCAGCGAGAAGGAAAACCTGCCCCTCACCGGCGGTAAAATCCTTCTGAAGACCGGAAAAAATCAGCTTTACTTTGTAAAATTCCGCGGTAAAGCGTGATTTTGATTTTATAGAAATACGACAAAAAACACCTATGATACAGGTGAAAATTTTAGTTTTTTCAAATCTTTAGTTTATTGACATTAAATCACGTTTATGTTAAAATATGTGCGTAAGGATTTTTGCGACTGACGGATTAGCGGAATTGACCGCAAAGAAGCAAAGATCGTATTAATTTGCCGACCGTCTGGGCAGAGCTATCTTTACAGGGTAGTCCTGCCCTTTTTGCATTTTCCTCGGGGCTTTCGTGATTCGGAATAAACAGCCGTTTCACCCCACGATGTATGTATATACGCCTGACGGTCGGAGAACGACGCTTTCTGCACAAAATCCGTTCGCCCGGTGGGCGGTTCTGGATATAGGATTGTGAAAAAACAGCCGTCGATTTCGTATATTGTTTTGTCAGCGCAATTCGGAAGGGGGATATCCCGGAGGGGCTGCGCGTGCAGTTTCGGATTATCGTTGACAAAACAACATTCATAAATGACAGCGATCACCGAGCCGTTGATATTCAAAGATATCGGGGTTGCGAAACACGGTTTTATAGTTGGATAAAAGAAAGTGAGGACATAAGAAATGAAAAAAGTTGCGGTACTGATGGGTAGTGACAGCGACCTTCCCATAGTTGAAAAGGGGATTAACGTTCTGAAGGATTACGGCGTGCCCTTTGAGGTTCACGTATATTCCGCCCACAGGACACCTATAGAGTGTGCGGAGTTCGTAAGCGGAGCAGAACAGGCGGGCTTCGGCGTAATTATCTGCGCGGCGGGAATGGCGGCGCACTTAGCAGGCGCGGCGGCGGCTAACACAACTCTGCCCGTCATCGGTATTCCGATTTCCTGCAAGAATACCGGCGGTATGGACGCGCTTCTCGCTACCGTGCAGATGCCTTCGGGAATTCCCGTGGCAACCGTTGCCATCGACGGTGCGGCAAACGCGGCAACTCTGGCGGTGCAAATTCTCGCCCTTTCCGACCCTGAGCTTAATTCGAAGCTGAAACAGATGAGGGCAGAGGGTACGAAAAAGGTGCTGGAAAAGAACAAAGCCGTAGAAGAAAAATTCAATGCGTAAAAACAAATTCACATAAACGGAGAGAACAGTATGGGAGTATTCGGGATTATCGGAGAGACGAGGGGCGATGTTGCCTCCTGCGTTTACTACGGGCTTTACGCCCTGCAGCACCGAGGTCAGGAGAGTGCGGGTATCGTGGTCAACGACGACGGCACCTTTACGTCCTGCAAGGATTCGGGACTCGTGAACGACGTTTTCACCAGAGCGCGTCTTGAAAAGCTGGGCGAGGGTAATATGGCTATCGGACATTGCCGATACGGCACACTCGGCACTATGGATATTGCAAACGCCGAGCCCGTGGTGGTCAATCACATCAAGGGCAGACTTGCCGTTGCCACCGATGGCAGACTGGTAAATTCGGACAGGCTCCGTCAGCTCTTTGAGCTGTCGGGAATGATATTCCATTCCTCGTCGGACGCGGAGCTGATTTCCTGCGTTATCACGAAGGAGAGACTTACCTCCAATTCCATCGAGGATGCGGTCAATGCGGCTATGAACAAGCTGGAGGGGGGCTACTGTCTGCTTCTCATGTCACCCAGCAAGATGATTGCCGCCCGTGACGAGAGCGGTATTCACCCCCTGTGCTACGGTATGCGCGGCAGCGGCGAATACGTGGTTGCCTCGGAGAGCTGTGCCCTTGATTCGGTGGGCGCAACCTTCATCCGTGAGCTTGAGCCCGGCGAGATACTGGTGTTCTCCGCTGACGGTATCAGGTCCATTACCGACCATTGCAAAAAGAAGCCGGAGAAGCTTTGCATTTTTGAATACGTCTATACTGCACGTCCCGACTCGGTTATTTGCGGCCGCTCCGTTCAACAGGCGAGAAAGAGAGCCGGCGCACTGCTTGCCAAGGCTCATCCCGTGGAGGCGGACGTCGTCGTAGGCGTGCCGGATTCCGGACTTGACGCCGCGCTCGGATATGCCGAGGAATCGGGCATACCCTACGGAATCGGACTTATCAAGAATAAATACATAGGCAGAACCTTTATCGCTCCCGGGCAGAATAACCGCGAGGATAAGGTCAGAATAAAGCTCAATCCCGTAAGCTCTGCCGTCAAGGGGAAAAGGGTCGTACTTGTAGACGACTCCATAGTCAGGGGTACCACCTGCGCCAGAATTGTTAAGCTGCTCCGCTCCGCAGGGGCAAAGGAGGTGCATTTCCGCTCATCGGCTCCGCCCTTCATCAACCCCTGCTACTACGGCACGGATATTGACTCAAAGGAAAATCTGATTGCCTGCCATCACACTACCGAGGAGATAGCGAGAATAATCGGTGCGGACACCCTGGGGTACCTGCTCCTTGAGGATGTGGAAAAGCTGGGCGAGGGGAGCAGCTGTCGTGGCTTTTGCACAGCCTGTTTCGACGGAAAGTACCCTACCGAAGTGCCTGTAAGAATCAAGAATAAATACGACAGTAAAATATCCGAAAGTGAGGGTGAACAGTGAAAAATTCGAAATCGGAAAGCTATGCAAAGGCAGGCGTCGACATAACTGCCGGCTATCTTGCGGTAGAGCTTATGAAGAAGCATATTGCGCGCACGAAGAACGAGGGTTGCCTTGACGACGTAGGCGGCTTCGGCGGCTGCTTCGGTCTTAACCTTAAAGGAATTGAGGAGCCGGTTCTCGTTTCGGGCACGGACGGCTGCGGCACGAAGGTGAAGCTGGCAATTCTGACCGACAAGCACGACACTATCGGCATTGACGCCGTTGCAATGTGCGTCAACGATATTATCTGCTGCGGTGCCAAGCCCTTGTTCTTCCTTGACTATATCGCATGCGGCAAGAACTATCCCGAGAAGATTGCGGCTATCGTTTCGGGCGTTGCAGAGGGCTGTGTTCAGTCGGGCGCGGCACTTATAGGCGGTGAGACCGCAGAGCATCCCGGACTTATGCCTGCCTGTGACTACGACCTTGCGGGCTTTGCCGTCGGTGTGGTTGACAAGAAAAAAATACTTGACAATACCAAAATGCGCGAGGGGGACGTGATTATTGCGCTGGCTTCCAGCGGCGTTCACTCCAACGGCTTCTCCCTTGTGCGCCGGGTGTTCGACGTTGACAGTAATCCCCCGTCACTTTATACTCCGCGTGCGGAGCTTTGCGGTAAGACGATTGCCGAAACCCTCCTGACTCCTACCAAGATATACGTAAAGAGTGTGCTTGCGCTTCTCGACGCGGTAGAAGTAAAGGGTATCAGCCACATTACCGGCGGCGGCTTCTATGAGAATATTCCGAGATCCGTTCCGGAGGGGCTGTCCGCAAGTATAAACAAGGCGAGCGTCAGAGTGCTTCCCATTTTTGAGCTTATTGCAAAAGAGGGAAATATCCCCGAGCGCGATATGTACAACACCTTCAATATGGGCGTCGGTATGAGCATCGTCGTAGCTTCACGGGACGTTGACAAGGCTCTTGAGATCCTCCGCGCCTCGGGCGAGGACGCTTACGTTATCGGCGAGATTGTCAAGGGCGACGAAGGCGTGGTATTCCGGTGATGAGTGAAAATACCGTTAAAATAGCCGTCCTCGTATCGGGCGGCGGCACGAATTTGCAGGCGCTGATTGACGCTGAGGCGAGAGGGGAGCTGGGACGGGGCAAAATCACTCTCGTCATAGCTTCAAAGCCCGGTGTATACGCCCTTGAAAGAGCGAAAAACCACGGCATCCCGGCTGAGGTGTTTTCAAAAAAGGACTATCCCGACGTGGCGTCATATTCAAAAGCCCTGACCGATGCCCTTGACGCGGCAGGGGTTGACCTCGTTGTGCTGGCAGGATTTCTGACCATCGTCGACAGTCAGGTCTTTGACAGATTTCCGAACAGAATTCTGAACGTTCACCCCGCGCTCATTCCTTCCTTTTGCGGTAAGGGTTTCTACGGCTTGCACGTCCACGAGGCGGCACTGGCAAAGGGGGTTAAGGTCTCCGGGGCAACCGTTCATATCGTCACACCGGAATGTGATGCCGGTCCGATAGTTCTGCAAAAGGCGGTAGAAGTCAGACAGGACGACACCCCCGAGACCCTGCAGAAAAGAATTATGGAAGAGGCGGAGTGGAAGCTGCTTCCCGAAGCCGTCAGGCTGTTCTGCGATGACAGAATAGAGGTCATAGACGGAAAAGTATTTATCAGGCAATAGACCTCGGCATATCCCGAAAATTCAAAATAAAAACCGATGAAAAGAGAGAACCGAAATGAAAATATCTTCGATAAAGGACGAGCTGAGTTCGCTCGCATACCACGGCAGAGGAATAATGCTCGGCAAGAGTGCCGACGGCAAGCGTGCGGTTGCCGCTTACTTCATTATGGGCAGAAGCGAGAACAGCAGAAACAGAGTGTTCGTAGCCGAGGGTGACGCTATGCGCACTAAGGCGTACGACGAGTCGAAAATGACCGACCCCCATCTGATTATCTATTACCCCGTGCGCGTGCTGGGCAACAAGACCATTGTCACAAACGGCGACCAGACCGACACCCTATACGAGCTTATGGATAAGCAATTGACCTTCGAGCAGGCACTCCGTACCCGTGAGTTTGAGGACGACAAGCCCAACTTCACTCCCAGAATTTCGGGCATTATCCACCGCGAAAGCGGAAAAATGAGCTATGCTCTCTCAATTATCAAGAGTGCCGAGGGCGACGGCTCATCCTGCGAGAGATTTACCTATGCCTACTCAAATCCCATCCCCGGAAGAGCGAAGTTTATCCACACGTATAACGGCGATGGCAATCCTCTGCCGTCCTTTGAGGGAGAGCCGAAGACCTTGGAGCTGCCCGAGGTGGATATCGATACTCTGACCGAGCTTATCTGGACAAATCTCAACGCGGATAACAAGGTATCCCTTTTCGTCAGATACATAGATATTGACAGCGGCGAGTGCGACACGAGAATAGTAAATAAAAATGCGTGAGGTGAGGATTTAAAATGAAAGAATTTGAACTCAAATACGGCTGTAACCCCAATCAGAAGCCTGCAAAAATTTATATGCACGACGGCTCGGAGCTTCCGATAAAAATTCTGTCTGGCAAGCCCGGATATATCAATTTCCTTGACGCCTTCAACTCCTGGCAGCTGGTGCGTGAGCTGAAAGAGGCGACGGGTATGCCTGCGGCAACCTCCTTCAAGCACGTCAGCCCCACCTCCGCGGCTGTGGGTGTTAAGCTGCCCGAGGATTTGAAGCGCGCCTGCTTCGTTGACGACATCGAGGGACTTGACGACTCTCCTCTCGCCTGCGCCTATGCCAGAGCCAGAGGTACCGACCGTATGTCCTCCTTCGGCGACTGGATTGCGCTGTCCGACATCTGCGACGTGACTACCGCTAGGATCATCAAGCGTGAGATTTCAGACGGTATCATAGCTCCGGGCTATACGGACGAAGCACTTGAAATACTCAAGACGAAAAAAAAGGGCAATTACAATATAGTTGAGATTGACCCGAGCTACACCCCCGACCCGACAGAGCACAAGCAGGTTTTCGGTATCACCTTCGAGCAGGGGAGAAACAATTTCGAGATAAATCAGGCGCTCTTCGAGAATATCGTTACCGAGAACAAAAATCTGACAGCCGAGGCTGTACGCGACCTTACCGTGGCGCTCATCACCCTGAAATACACCCAGTCGAACTCGGTATGCTACGCATATCAGGGACAGGCTATCGGAGTAGGCGCAGGTCAGCAGTCCAGAATTCACTGTACGCGCCTTGCGGGCACGAAGGCCGATACCTGGCATCTTCGACGTCACCCCAAGGTTTTGGCATTGCCCTTCCTGCCTACCATCTCCCGTCCGGACAGAGATAACGTAATTGACGGCTACATAAACAAGAACGAGGAGGACGTTTGCGCCGAGGGCAATTGGCAGAAGTACTTTACCGTCCGCCCCGAGCCTCTTACCGAGGCGGAAGCCCGCGAATATCTTGACGGTATCACCGGCGTTTCTCTCGGCTCCGACGCATTCTTCCCCTTTGGCGACAACATTGAGCGGGCGAAAAAGAGCGGTGTTTCCTATATCGCCGAGCCCGGCGGCTCGGTCCGTGACGACATCGTTATTGATACCTGCAACAGATACGGTATCGTGATGGCGTTTACCGGTATGCGCCTGTTCCACCATTAAGAGGTGCCGTCTATGAAGCTTATGGTTGTAGGCGGTGGCGGCAGAGAGCACGCTATCATAAAGAAGCTTAAAGAAAACAAGAGTGTTGAGGTAATCTACGCCCTGCCCGGCAACGGCGGTATGGCTGAGGATGCCGTGCTTGTTCCTATCGGGGCAAAGGAGATAGACAAAATCGTGGCTTTTGCCACTGGGAACAAAATAGACTACGCCGTTGTAGCACCCGACGACCCCCTGGTCCTCGGCTGTGTCGACAGACTTGAAGAAAAGGGTATACCCTGCTTCGGTCCCCGCGCCTCGGCGGCAATTATCGAGGGCAGTAAGGTCTTCTCCAAAAATCTGATGAAGAAATACTCCATACCCACGGCAGAGTATCGGGTTTTCGACGATCCGAAGGCGGCTTACGAATATCTGAAAACGGCAAAAATCCCCACGGTTATCAAGGCTGACGGTCTCGCTCTCGGCAAGGGGGTTATCATAGCCGCGACCAGAGACGAAGCACTTTCGGCTGTCCGCGAGATAATGGAGGAGGCAAAGTTCGGTGCCAGCGGTAACAAGATAGTTATCGAGGATTATCTGACCGGCCCCGAGGTTTCGGTCCTCGCCTTCACCGACGGCAACGTCGTAAAGCCCATGGTGTCCTCTATGGACCACAAGAGAGCGGGCGACGGTGACACAGGACTTAACACGGGTGGCATGGGAACGGTTGCACCCAACCCTTATTACACCGAGGAAATCGCCGAGGTATGTATGAATACCATCTTCCTTCCCACCGTCGAGGCTATGAAAAAAGAGGGCAGGGAATTCAGAGGCTGTCTGTATTTCGGACTTATGCTGACCGAGGACGGACCCAAGGTAATAGAGTATAACTGCCGTTTCGGCGACCCCGAAACCCAGGTGGTGCTTCCGCTTCTGGAGTCCGATCTGCTTGAGGTTATGCTGGCTACCACCAGCGGCAGCCTTTCGTCGTGTGAGGTTAAATTCGCAGACAAAGCGGCCGCCTGCGTCATTATGGCGTCCAAGGGGTATCCGGAGAAATACGAGTCCGGCTTTGAGATCAGGATGTCCGACGATGTCAAATCCTCGGTTTACGTAGCCGGAGCAAAGCTAAAAGAGGGAAAGCTGCTTACCTCGGGCGGCAGAGTCCTCGGCGTTACGGCGACGGCGGACGGACTTGAAGATGCAATCTCCGCCGCCTACTCCAAGGTGGGCGAGGTATCCTTCGAAAACGCATATTACAGAACCGATATAGGCGCTCGCGCCCTTATGGCAAAGAAAGGATGACTTTTCCATGGTATACCGTATTTACGTAGAAAAAAAGCCGGGGCTTGAGCACGAGGCGCACGCCCTGATGTCAGACATATCCTCATTCCTGGGCATAAAGGGTGTCGAGAGGGTGAGAGTTATCAACCGCTACGATGCGGAGAATATCACCGAGGAGCTGTTTAATTACGCTGTCAGCACGGTTTTTTCCGAGCCTCAGCTGGATAACACCTATACAGAACTTGACACGGATGGTGCCCTTGTGTTTGCAACCGAGTATCTGCCCGGTCAGTTCGACCAGCGCGCGGACTCTGCGGCGCAGTGTATTCAGCTTATCTCACAGGGGGATAAGCCGAGGGTAGTCAGCGCAAAGGTTTATATGCTTTACGGCAATGTCAGCGACGCCGAGCTTGCAAAAATCAAGAAGCACGTCATCAACCCCGTAGAGTCGCGGGAGGCGAAATTGGAAAAGCCCGAAACCGTAAAGACGGAGTACTCTATACCCACCGAGGTAAAGGTGCTTTACGGCTTCTTAGACCTTGACCGAGAGGGCCTCGGGGCATTCGTTTCCGACTACGGCCTGGCGATGGACGAGGATGATATAGCCTTTTGTCAGAGCTATTTTCGGATCGAGGGCAGATGTCCCACCATTACCGAAATCAGAATGATAGACACCTACTGGTCTGACCATTGCCGTCATACCACCTTCAACACCACCGTTGACAAGGTGACCTTTGAGGACCCGATTATTGAGACAGCGTATAACGAGTACATCTCCGCACGCGAATACATAGGAAGGACTAAGCCGATAAATCTGATGGACATCGGTACCATTGCGGCAAAGTGCTTAAAGAAATGCGGAAAGCTGGATAAGCTTGACGAGTCCGAGGAGATAAACGCCTGCACGGTTAAGATTAACGTAAACGTAGATGGCAAGGAAGAGCCCTGGCTGCTCCTTTTTAAGAATGAAACCCACAACCATCCTACCGAGATTGAGCCATTCGGCGGTGCGGCAACCTGTATCGGCGGCGCTATCAGAGACCCGCTGTCCGGCAGAGCCTACGTCTATGGCGCCATGCGCCTGACCGGTGCGGCAGATCCGCTCCGTCCTCTTGAAGAAACCCTTGAAGGCAAGCTCCCTCAGAGGAAAATCGTTACCACTGCCGCGGCAGGCTACTCATCCTACGGCAACCAGATAGGTCTTGCCACCGGTATCGTTGACGAAATATACCACGACGGCTATGCGGCAAAGCATCTGGAGGTCGGCGCGGTTATCGCCGCCGCTCCCGCAAAGAACGTGCGCCGTGAGGTTCCGAAGGACGGGGACATCGTTATACTTCTAGGCGGCAGAACCGGCAGAGACGGCTGCGGCGGTGCTACCGGCTCGTCTAAATCCCATAACCTGAAGTCGCTGGAAAACTGCGGTGCGGAGGTTCAAAAGGGTAACGCTCCAGAGGAGAGAAAGCTGCAGCGTCTGTTCAGAAACCCCGAGGTTTCTTCGATGATAAAACGCTGTAACGATTTCGGAGCCGGCGGTGTGTCGGTTGCCATAGGCGAGCTTGCGGACGGTCTTGACATTGACCTTAACGCGGTTCCCAAGAAGTACGAGGGCCTTGACGGCACCGAGCTTGCCATCTCCGAATCTCAGGAGAGAATGGCTGTCGTTATTGAAAAGGAGAACGAGGACAGGTTCCTCTCGCTTGCCGACAGCGAGAACCTGGAGGCAACGGTCGTTGCAACTGTCAAGGCGGAGCCGAGACTCCGTATGACCTGGAACGGCAAGGTGATCTGCGACATCAGCCGTGAATTTCTTAACTCCAACGGCGCACAGAAGCATATAGAAATAGAAACGCCCAAAATCCAGAGCATTGAGAAGCCTTTGCCCGAGAGCTTCGGCACAGGTCTTAAGGCTCTCCTGTCCGACCTGAACTGCTGTTCAAAGCGGGGACTTTCCGAGCGATTCGACAGCACTATCGGTGCAGGCACGGTGCTGATGCCCTTCGGAGGAAAATATCAGCGCACTCCCATACAGGCTATGGTACACAAGATTTCGGTTGAGAAGAAGCACACAGATACCGTCAGCCTGATGTCCTGGGGGTATAACCCGAATATCTCCGAGCGCAGTCCCTATCACGGCGCGTATCTCGCCGTCGTTGAGTCGGTTTCCAAGCTGATTGCCACAGGTGCGGACTTTTCGGACGTTTACCTGACCTTCCAGGAATACTTTGAGAAGCCGATGAAGGACCCCAAGAGATGGGGCAAGCCTCTGTCAGCCCTGCTCGGTGCTTTTCGTGCGCAGATGGACTTCGGAATTGCCGCTATCGGCGGTAAGGACTCTATGTCCGGCAGCTTTGAGAAGCTGGACGTTCCGCCGACGCTTATCTCCTTCGCGGTCACAACCGACAGGCTGGAGAATATTATTTCTCCCGAATTTAAAAAAGCAGGCAGTAAGGTCGTCCTGCTCACGCCCGAATATGACGGGTCGGGTCTTCCCGTGCCAGGGTCGGTTATTGCGCTCTATAACAAGGTCACAGAGCTGTGCCGTGCCGGCAAGGTGCTTTCCGCTTACACGCCCACTATCGGCGGTGTTGCCGAGGCTGTCGTTAAAATGGCTATGGGTAACGGATACGGCTTTGCCTTCTCCGAGGGCGTGACCCTTTCCGACCTGTTCTCCTATAAATACGGATCGTTTATTCTTGAGCTGGACTGCGACTGTGAAATAGGTAAAGCTCTCGGTAAGGTTACAGAGGAGGAAAGCTTCACTCTCGGCGGTGAGTGCATAAAGGCGAGTGAGATCAATAAGCTCTATGAGGATAAGCTGGAAAGTGTTTATCCCTGTAACGTTGGCAGTCCCGAGGGCAAGGCGGAGAATATCTCCTATATGTGTAAGCATCGTATAGCTCCGGCTGTAAAGTGCGCGAAGCCTACCGTTCTTATCCCCGTTTTCCCGGGCACAAACTGTGAGTACGATTCCGCAAAGGCTGTTACCGACGCAGGGGCTAAGGCCGATATATTCGTTATAAACAACCTGAGTGCCGAGGGCGTTAAACGGTCCTCACAGACCTTTGCCGAAAAGATTGAAAGGAGTCAGGCGATCTTTATCCCCGGTGGATTCTCCGGCGGCGACGAGCCTGACGGCTCGGGCAAGTTCATTACCGCCTTCTTCCGCGGCGATGCGGTCAAGAGCGCGGTCAGCCGACTGCTTGACGGGCGCGACGGACTTATGTGCGGTATATGCAACGGCTTCCAGGCGCTTGTAAAGCTGGGACTTGTTCCCTTCGGTAAGATTATCGATACCGACGTGAATTGTCCTACTCTTACCTTTAACAATATAGCGCGCCACCAGTCCAAGATTGTAAGAACACGTATCGCGTCGAACAAATCTCCCTGGCTCAGCCTGTGCGAGGTCGGCGAGGTTTACAACGTTCCTATCTCCCACGGCGAGGGCAAATTCATTGCAAACGATAAGGTGCTCGCACAGCTTATCGAGAACGGTCAGGTAGCCACGCAGTACGTTGACCTTGACGGTAACGCAACCTACGGCATCGACTACAACCCCAACGGCTCAACCTACGCCATTGAAGGTATTACCTCTCCCGACGGCAGAGTATTCGGTAAGATGGGACATTCCGAGCGTATCGGCGACGGGCTTTACCGTAACGTCCCCGGCGATTACGATATAAAAATGTTCCGTGCTATGGTTAAATACTTCAAATAAAACAGGCACGTATGTATGCACTCCGATTGTCTTTACGGCTTTCGGGGTGCGTTTTTATGTTTTAACTGCGATTTTTTATTATTATCATACGTATTTAAAAAAGAACAACCTTGTTTCATAAGAAGCATAAAAAAACACTTTTGTGAAAAAATAAGACCGTGGCGAGCCACGGAAAGGATGTTTTTTAAGATGGATAATAAATATGATAATAAAAAAATAACCGATGCTGAGGCAAGAGCAGAGCGCGAGCGCACAAAAAATGACGTTGACGGCAGATATTCCGACTTTGTCGGCGTGTCGGACATTCCCGGCATAAACACTCCCGGCGTGGAGCTTCCTGCGTATAATCCTCCCGTACCTAACCGCGCATGGACTGCAATGCGTATGGGTAAAGATATTGACCAGCTCACAGAAGAAGAAAAGCAGGAGCTAAACGGTGATATGTATCACTGACGTGAACTGAAAAGTGTAGAGCAAAAAATATGAAAATGTCCGAAAATAGTAAAAAACAAACATTGTGGTCTGATTTTATGACTAAAATGAAAGACTTTTTCAAAAAGATGAAGAAAAAGATGAAATGACCCACCGCTGTCCGACGAAAGTGTAAAAAAACAAAGATCGTGATGTAAAAAAACCGCAGAAAGTATGAGAAAATCACACTTTTTGCGGTTTTGCTATTCGTTTTTATACTTTATTCGGTTTTTGCCCTGAAAATCAGTATGCCCGATACGGCTCAATACGGGAGGATTTTGTCAGTCCTGCGCCTTTGCCCACAGAGTATGACTGCCTGCGGCGAGTATCCTCTCTGTGCCGTCCGGCAGCTTGCAAATCGTTTTGACTCCCTCGGGAATGACGAAGCTGAATCTGACGGTATCACCGTTATAGCTCCACTCGGATACTATTTCACCATGCCTCGTTTCAAGCTTGCCCTTAGCGAAGCCCAGCTTTCTTGAAGGAATGGGCGCGAGGGTCAGACGCTTGTACGCCGCTTCGGTGGGCTTGATTCCGAGAATAGTACCGTAAAACCAGGATGCAACCGAGCCGTATGCGTAGTGATTAAAGGAATTCATATCCGTGCTCCAGACCGACCCGTCCTCTCGAAGTCCGTCCCAGTGCTCCCATACGGTAGTGGCACCCATTCTGACCGAGAACAGCCAGGAGGGGTATTCTTCACGAAGCAACAGCTCGTACGCCATGTCTGCTCTGCCGCACTCGGTGAGAGTATCAAGAAGATAAGGAGTACCTATAAAGCCTGTTTTCAGACTTACACCGCTGTCATCTATGAGCTTTATCAGGTGCTGTGCCAGCTTGGCTTTCAGCTCGGGGTTATCGTCGACAAGACCGAAGTGCAGGGTTAAAACGTGCGCCGTCTGCGTGTCCGAGGTCAGCCTTCCGCGCTTGATATACTTCTTTTGGTAAGCTTTGCGGATTTTTTCTGCCATACTCTCGTATTTTTCAGAGCTCATATCAAGCTCGCGGCAGGCTTTTGCCACGATTGAGGCAGAGAGATAATAGTACGCGGTAGCAATAAGGAATTTGTCCGTCGAGCCGGTGTATGGGTCGTTCGTAAAGTCGAGCCCCAGCCAGTCGCCGTAGTGTGTACCGCTGTTATAGAGGTATCTTCCGCCGGGCTGACGGTATATATAACCGACCCATTTTTTCATCATCGGCAAATGCTCGCGCAAAAGCTTTTTGTTTCCGTAAGTCAGATACAGATTCCAGGGAACGATGCAGCATGCGTCAGACCAGCCTGTTGAACTTGTAAACTCATCCGGAAGAATATTCGGTATGACGTACGGCACGCCGCCGTCATCTTTCTGTGCGGCTGCCATATCCCGGAGCCACTTTGTGAAGAAACGCTCGGTATCGAAATTCTGCATTGCGGTCGTAGAGAAAACCTGTGCGTCTCCCGTCCAGCCCAGCCTCTCGTCTCTTTGCGGACAGTCGGTGGGGATGTCGAGGAAGTTGCCGCGCTGACCCCATATTATATTTGAATAGAGCTTGTTTATCATCTCGCTTTGGCACTTGAAAAAACCGGTGCGCTTCATATCCGAGCAGAGCACTACCGCAGTAAAATTCTCGGGCTTGATATTTTTGCCTAAACCCGACACGCGTATGTACCTGAAGCCGAAAAATGTAAACATAGGCTTACATACCTGCCAACCGGGCTTGGCGGTGTATTTGTAACCGCCCTTTGCGGTTCTGTAATTGTCGTTGTAGAAATTGCCGTCACGGTCGAGTATCTCCGCACATTCAAGATGTATCTCCTCGCCGCCCGTCATAGACTCTAAAACGAACTCAACGTATCCCGTCAGATTCTGCCCGAAGTCGAGTACGACCTCACCCCTCGGCGTAACTATCAGCTCCCTGACAGCAACTCTTTCGGTTTCCTTTACAGGCTCTCCGTCATTCGGGACGAGCAAAGCCTTGTCATATTCAAAGAGCTTTGCACTGTCCTTGAATTCGGGTATTACGCGCCCGTCGGCTATCTCGCCGTCGTAGATTTCCGAGAACAGCACCTCGGAGCGCGCCGTTTGCCAGCTCGTGTCGGAGATGACGGTTTCACACTTACCGTCAAAGTAAACTATATCCAAAGAGCAAATGAGAGCAGGATACTGACCGTATTTACCGCCCTCGCCGGGCAAAAATCCGAGGCGCGAGCAGTACCAGCCGCGTCCGAGTGAGACCTCCAGAGTATTGTCCCCGGTTATCATATCGGTGACGTCGTAGCTCTGATAAAGCAGACGGCTCTTGTATTCCGTCCAGCCGGGCGTCATATATTCGTCGCCGACTCGCTCACCGTTCAGCTTTGCGACGTATATTCCAAGCGCGGAAATATTAAGCGTCGCCGATTTAACCGGGGAGGAGGCGGAAAAGCACTTTTTAAATACCGGGCTGACCTTGCCGTATTCGGGACCCGCGGTGATAAAATTTGCGCTGTAAATCGAACTCTTCATAGCAGAATAACTCCTTAAAATTTTTGTCGGGAATTTTGCAAAAGCAATTAACAGCTCAATTCTAGCATAACAGGAGTAAAATTGCAAGATAGTTTTCGTTTATTCCTTGATTTTTTTTGTAGTGTTACAATAGATGTGAGACTGAGGAGATAAAAAAGGTATAGAAAAAGT
>CAZBQN010000027.1:0-23315 GCA_964494135.1 uncultured Ruminococcus sp.
CCAGCGGCCTCTACCACCCCAAGGTAGCGCGCTACCAACTGCGCCACACCCAGATATCATGTTTGTTGGTTCAGTAAAAATGCCATCTGCTGAAAACCTAGTATATTATATCACCAGGTTTATGAAATGTCAATACTTTTTTGAAAAAACAAGGTGCAAAGTTGAAAAAAGCGAAAAAGCGAATTCCTGTAAATTTCCAAAGTGATCCCGCTTTAAAATTTTAATGCGGTATCTACATCGGGAAAGGAAATAATTTAATACCCTAAGTAAATTTCACGGTGAAATTTAAAAGCGAAATCAACTTTGAAATTTGCAGTTTTTTGTTTCGGTATGGCTTTGCTTTACATGGCGGTTCGCCTTTCAGCAAATCACCTTATTTGCTGATGGCGGCAATGACTTCAACCTCGACGAGTGCACCTTTGGGCAGATCCTTGACCGCGACGCAGGAGCGGGCGGGGCAGGACGTGAAGTACTTTGCGTACACGCCGTTGAAGGCGGCGAAGTCGGAGATGTTTGCGAGGAAGCAGGTCGTCTTTACCACGCTGTCAAGCGTGGTGCCTGCCTCGTCGAGGACGGCAGCGAGATTCTTGCAGACCTGCTCGGTCTGCTCTTCGATTGTGGAAACTTCAATATTTCCGGTAGCGGGGTTAATCGGAATCTGCCCGGAGGTGTATAGCATATTGTTGACGATTATTGCCTGGGAGTAGGGACCGATTGCCAGAGGGGCGTTTGACGTGTGAACTTTTTTCATTGTTTTGTTCCTTTCCGTTTTTTGTTTTAAAGTATTTTAGCACACAACAGAAGGCTTGTCAACACTTTAGTATATCAAAGGAGGCTGGCTCAAGTTTTTGAACTTGAGCCAGCCTCCTCGACGTCAAGGGGATAGGGGGGGCCCGAGCGAAAATCTTCGTTCTTCGCTCCGAAGGCGTACAAGTGTATGTCGAGAGGGCGAAAACGGAGATAGAAAATGACCTCGTTTTAATGGAAAAATTCGTAGAATTTCAACCTTATACAGTAAATTCTTAGCTCATCTATTGATTTTTTAACTGTTTTATTTACTTTCGGTCATTTTCGGTTGCGCCGGGATGCGCCAGCCCCTCGCTTTTGCTCGGTTATGCCCGAAGGCGACAACCTCTGCTTTTTGTACGTGTCAATCTTTAAGGTTCTACCTTTGAAGATTAACGTTTACAGTCATATTGTAACCGTGTACGTTGCTTGTCACTCTGCCGTCACTTCTTCAGCAAGAGGGTCAAGAGTGATTGAATAATCGATCTCGGCTCCCTCAAACGTGGGAATAAACGTTACACGCAGACAATCGGAGTACGGTCTGTAACCCAGCTCCTCAACCTCAGCCTTGACTTCGTCGATGCTGATGTAAATCAGAGATTTGCCATCGTCGTTTGCCACAGTGTCGAGGAATATCGGCTCGTCAAGTCCGTCAACTACGAGTGACAGGACAAGCATATATTCTTCGTACTTATCTTCGCTGTATTTGCGGTAGCCGACAACAAAGTATTCGCCGTTACCTCTTTCAGCTGTCAGGTCTTCGAAGATGATTTCTCCGTCGTAGCCGGTGAAGTTGGTAAGACCGCAACGCGCGCAGGTGTACGTGCCCTCTTCGTTGGGATAGTAGTTGTGACCGAAGCAATCGCATTCTCGCTCAATACTTTCCAGGCACCATCTGCAACTGCGGTGCTCTACACCGCTCTGCGTACAGGTAGGTTCAACGATGTAGTAATCAAAGGAGTAGTTCCAGTAAGAATGCTCTCTCTGATAAGATTCGGTATTTCCGTCGCTGTCTGTTACGTCAACACGGTAACTGTAAACACAGTTGGTATAGGTGTAGGTGTTCTGGTGCCAGTAGGTTTCATTGCCCTCGGTATCAAAATAAGTCTCTTTTTCATAGGTACAAACAAGCTTGGAAAGATTGCCGTTGGAATTATTCACCTCGAACAAAACGTACTCATAATGCTCGGTTCTGTACTTTGTTCCGTTGTCATAGTAGTAGGTGTAATCGCGATACTCTTTCACCGTTTTTTCGTTTTCGTCACGGAAATAGGTGTAGACGGTTGACGATATTGTTTGACCGCAACGACGGCATACGTTGGAAGAACCGCTTACGGTTACGGTATATCCGCCTTCAACGTAAACCTCGTCGGCAAGGTATCGGTCTTCGTTATTATGTCTTTTATTACCGGTGGCATAAGAGAAGCCGAACTCATAGGGATTATCCGTACCGACTCCGAATACGTAACGCATGTGACGGTATTCGTTGCAATAACCGTCTGTTGTGTACCAGTACTCGTAGGTGTAGGTAAAGCCGCATATCTCCGGGTCGGTTACGGGGCAACCGTAGGTGTAGCGGTGATAATCGTATCTGACCTCATCGCCTTCGTAACCGTACGAAACAGAGCAGTCGAAATCCAGTTCGTCGTTCCTGATGACGGAAACGTAGTATCTCTCACCGCAGACGCACGCTTTAATTTCTGCCGTGGTACCGCAGTGCGAGCCATACTCGGCAAGGTCGATGATTTGAACGGCGGTTTCGTCAGCTTTATGAGAATTATACCAGTTCTCGCCTATCAAATTCTCGTAACCGCAGATGCAGACCTCTACGTAATCTAAGCCGTCGGTGCATGACTCGGCACCGTCGTGGAGTCTGTATACATAGGCGGTTTTGATATGACAAGTGCCTTGTCCTCTGTATTCCTCCTTACCGCCTATACCGTATGTAGCATACTCGTCGTAGTCACAGTAATTCCCGTACACATATTCATATCTGCGCTCGTTAAATCCGGTCATCATACCGAACTCGTCGTAAGCCTTCCAAGTATAGGTGAGCTCGTACGTAGCGTACTTACCCGCCGTATACTCATATACGCCGTAGGTGTACTCCGAGGAGCTATTAAGATTCCAGCCGCTCTCATCTGCACCGTACGCATAAGGAGAATAATGATCTGTTGTTGTCTTAACTACGTTGCCGACTGCGTCGTATACCGTGGTTTCAATTATCTTCTCAATGGAAGCATAGCAGCGAGCACAATAGCGCTCGGTTGCCGAAACGGTGACGTAGAAGTGCGCTCCGTCCTCATCGTACTCGTAGACGTTGCTTTCATCGGGAAGCTCTTTTACCGACGTATCGTGATAGAATTCGGTGGATACTGTCTTATTTCCGTATATATCGGTACGGGTTACAATGCACTCGCACGCGGAAATGTAATCGTAGTCTGTGCGCTCCAAATAATAAGGCTCGCCGAGGCTGTTGTACCGTGTATAGACGCGGTAAAGCGTTTTAGTGATTGACGTGCCGTCTGTGTCGGTCAACAGAATATAACCGGTTTCTTCGGAGTACCTGAGAACCAATGTGCCTGCATAACCGGACCACTCCGAGTGCTCGAACCGACCGGTGAGATGTACGCCGTTTTCGTCGTAGGTATCAACCCTGATTTCGGAATAAACCGTATTTCCGCACACGTCGCAACGTTCGGAATACTTTTCGGTGACTATCTTGACGTAGTTGCCGTCTTCGTCGGTGCCCTCCTCCTCGAAGTGCTGAGAATCGGAAGTAGTTTTGCCGTGTGAAGAATTGCCCGTCGGGTAGATATCCAAAACGTATTCGCCGATTGGCTCGTAATTCTCGTCGTAGAATACCAAGTATTCTTTGCGAATTTCGTTACAGTTCTCATCGGTGTAGAAATCCGTCATACGTTCGTAGGAGAAGCCGCAGGTGCAATTCTCGTCGGTAATGTAGTAATCGGTGTTGCCGAATTCTGTAACGATGTGCAGCATAGAACCGCAGGAGCAGTACTCCGACAGATCAACGACGGTCTCGGTTACAGGCTCCAGCTTAATTGTAAACGCGTTGCTTCTGAGATCGGAGCTGAGCAATCTTGCGCCCAGGTAATAAGTCTGTCCTGCTTCAAAGTAGAATTTAATGCCGAATTGAGTATTGAAATTGTCATCGTTGGACTCAAGCAATATCATATTGCCGTTGTAAATCGAGCCGTAGGTGTCAAAGGAATCCTCCTTCTCACCGCCTAAGAAGCTCGTAGAGTAGAAGCAGTAGTAGCCGCTCTCTGTGGGAACGAAGGAGAAGATTACCTCGTTTTTTATAACGTCCACGTATTCAAGCTCTTCTTCGGTGTCGACTTTAACGAAATTGCCGCTCGTCTCGGGAGCCTTGTCGCAAGCCGCGCAATGAGCGGTGTAGCTTACGATGCCGTCAGAGTAGGTGAACTCACCTACGAGCTGGTGGCTGTAGTCTTTGCTGTACTCATGGGTTTCACCACACATCTTACAGGTCCTGAAGATGTATACGCCGTCAAGACAGCTCTCCGCGCCTTCTTCAAGCTCGTAGGTATAGATCCAATCGTGTTCGGTAGTGAAATATGAGCGATAGCTGTCGCCGCATTCCGTACATACGTAGGTGTGGTATGCCTGCTGACCGCATTCGGAAGGAACATAGGACTGCTCAGGATCGATTACGTACTTGTGCTCGAAATCGTTGTAATATCTTCTTTGAACCTTTCCGCACTCGGAGCATACGTATACTTCACAACCGTCGGTGCCACAGTCGATAGGCTCGTAGGAAGCTTCCTCGTCAAGCTCGAAGTTGTGATGCGATTCGTTCGCAAACTCACCGGTGACCGTGTTGTAGTAGTAGGTTAAACTGTTTGTATATGACATCTCATCTTCGAATTCGATGCCGCCGAAGAGCTCGTCAGCAAGTTTCGCAAAGGTCAGCTGGGGAGAACTGAACTCTTCCTCCGTCAATGTGAAGGAGCCTTGAGTGCCGTCCTCCTTTACGTAATCGAAGGAGCCTTCCTTCATGATCAGCTGTACGGCTTCTTTCGTTTGTTTGTTAACGAACAGGTAAGTGAACAGTCCGCCCGTTTCGGGGTCTATGAGAGCCATCAGGCTGTATTCGGCGCCGTAAAGGGTGCTGAAATACGAGTAATTAACGAGATTCCAGTCTCCGCAGTCTGCCATAATCATTGCGCTGAACATTTTGGAGTACGTTCTCTCGGTGTAATAGAATCTACCCTCGGCAGATTGTGCCATGTAAAGGACGCCTTGATATTCGTATTCAGTCGAGTAGTTCTTTATGTCAAAGGACACTTCGGTGGTTTCGTCATCGATGGCAGGTGTGTCGTAGGCGCTGTTTATCTCGTCTACGATGTCGTCCCAGGTAACGTCAATTCTGCCGTCGGGTGTGACGGTGAGCTTCATAGAGACGCTCGTGCTGGAGCTGCCTGACGGGATGTTTTCAATGGCAACGTCGATCGCAACGGAGGTGATAATACCGCGACGGTCGGTGGTAAAGGAGAAGGAAAGCATTTCTTTTACCATCGCGATATACTGAGATACCATAGACTGGACTGCCGAGGGATCCTCTGCAAACAGAGCGTAGAGAGGAGCTTCCGTAAGCATATCTGCCATGCTCTCAAGCTGAGTGAGATAATCCTCGGTACCGAACATCATAAGTCCGACTGTCACGCCTTCAAGCTCGGGGGAGGAGAGATATGCTTCTATGTCAAATTCGCTACCCGTTGCAAATGAGGCAAAGGTATTGACAAGATCGAAAATATCCTCGGTGGGAAGTCCCTTTTCGGTAAGGTAATCGGGAATCGCTGATACTTCGAGATCGAGAATTTCGGAAATAAGCGCGATCGCGGAGTCGAAGGTGCCCTCGCCGATATACTTGTCGACGAATTCCTTTACGGTAAGAGTTGCGAGATCTGTATTGATTTCTTCGAGCTTTTCATAGTCGAGAGTGAATACAAATCCGCCGTCAACCGATTCTTTGCTGAAGAGCAGGTCCAGAACAGCTTCAATGGCAGAGTCAACCTTGTCGGTGTTCCCGTCAAGAAGCTTGCCAAACAGAGGAAGAACCTTATCCGTGATAAGACCCATAACCTGAGTGAAGTTTTCCTCGGAGCCGAATATGTTTGATTTGATATTTGCGAGAATTTCGTCAACCGAGACGGTCATGCTCATTCTTTCTTCGCCCTGAGATTCGGACTCTCCGATTATTACGAGGTAAACGTAATCTCCGGAAATAACCGCGCTGAGAGTGAAGGTTGCGTTTTCGCCTTTGACGGGTCCGTTGAAAATCGTGGCAGAGCCGTAGGCTGCACCGCGCAAGTCACCGTTCTCGTCAACGTAGAGTACCAGCTCGGCAAGGTCTGCTTTGATTGAGCCCATGATTTCGCTCTGGGTTCCGTCGTCGCTCGTCGGGATGCTCATAACGAAGCTGAAGTTTTCAACTTTGATTGCTACGCCTCTGAAATCGGACCAGCACTTAAGCATGTTGTAATAGAAGTATTCGTCGGTTTCTTCCTGTTCGCCGCAGATATCGCATACGCCGTCTGTGTAGCTGTGTCCGGTTGCGGGAACGGTAACGGTTTCGCTTGACAGCTTCTCATGGCAGACAGAACAGTATATAACGCTGTCGTAGTGTCCGTCTTCGGTACAGGTTGCCTCGGTTCTGTTCTCTTCGACAGCGTCGGCGGGAGTGTGTCCGAGAGCGGGAGTAGTTTCAATTACTCGTTCAGTACCGCACATGGAGCACTTCTCGGTGCGGCTGCCTGCTTCGGTACAGGTGGGATCTGTCTCGCTGACTGTTATGTATCTATGGTCGATAACGGGGATTTCCTCGCCCTCAACCTCAAGTCCGCAGTCGCCGCAGACGTAGATCTTGTGTCCGACGTGCTGACAGGTAGCAGCATCGTCATGGGAGTAGGTGAGATTTCCGTGCTCGCAGTACTCGAAGCAAACGGTACATCTGCCGTCTACGTAATTGTGACCGAGCGCGGGAGTTGTTTCAATCTTGTTTTCCTGACCGCAGCCCGAGCACTTTTCAACACGGTAGCCGGGAGTAGTACAGGTAGGTGCGATGTCGTGAGAGTAAACGAAATTGTTGTGCTCGCACGCAATGCCGCAGCGGTCGCAAACACCGTTTACTATGTTGTGTCCGAGAGCCTCTTGTGTCACGGTTGTAATCAGGGTGCCGCAATCCGTGCATCTTACGGTGCGGTATCCTGCATTGGTACAGTCAGCCTCTGCCTCGGCTACAAGCTCGGTGTGGCTGTGGTCGCAGAATCTGCCGCAGTTGCCGCAAATGCCGTTTTCGTAGTCGTGACCTGTGGGAGCCTCTGTGATTTCGGTCTTCCGGCTTCCGCATACGGAGCACTTCAGTACATTGTATCCGGACTCGGTACAGGTTGCACCGACTTCTTCAAATAATTCGTAGGAGTGACCTGTCGCGGGAATTTCCTCGGCGTTTATATAAGTGTGGCAAACACTGCACAGATGAACCTTATAGCCGGGGTTCTCGCAGGTGGGTGCTGTGTCGTGAGAATATTCGGTATGCTCATGCTCACATGCATAGTCACAGCGTACGCATACGCCGTTCGCATACTCGTGGCCGAGAGCCTTCTCGCCGCGCTCGTTACAGTGGATACAAACCTTATCCTCTGTACAGCTTGCGCTTTCCATATTCCACTCGTGGCCGGTAGCAGGTGTAATATCGGTATTGGCACGTGCCAGACCGCAACGCTCACAGACGTGAGAGGTGTATCCGTCGCTGACGCAGGTAGGAGCTACAACGGTGTCAATGAAGCTGTGACCCAGAGCAGGTGTACGGTCAGTTATTGCACTGTGGCCGCATACCGAGCAGGTGAGTGTCGTATAACCGCTCTTTGTACAGGTAGCCTCGGTTACAACGCCTTCGCCAAAGGTGTGAGCAAGCTTTGGAATTACCGTGTCGTAGGTAGCGTCGCATCCCGAGCAGGCGTAATGGTTTGCACCTGTAGAGGAGCAGGACGCCTCGTCGGTGCTGACAAGATACCAGTCGTGACCGGTAGCCTTCACGGTGGTCATGTAGCTTACGTTACATCTTGAACAGCCGTATTCTACGTGTCCGTTTTCGGTACAGGTAGCGGGAGTCTCGCTGATTACTCTGTAATCGTGACCGAGAGCAGCTGTCTCGTCGGTGTATTCCTTGTGTCCGCAACGGCGGCAGGTATTAAGAGTATAACCGCCCTCCATACAGGTTGCGGGAAGCACCTGAGTAACATAAGCGTGACCGTATATCTCGCAGCGCTCTGCGGGGGTCATCTTACTTACGGTGTAGTAGGAGAAGTGGTTGGTAGAGAACTCTGCGTATCCCTGACCGTCAATGATGATGTATTTTGCTTCAACGAGAGTGGGTACGCCGTCCTTCAGATACCAGACTGTGATGTTCTCGGGGTCCTCGTCACCCAGGTCGTAGGGAACTCTGATGGTGATAAGTCCGTCAAACTCAGCGGTCTCGGTATCTCCGATGCTCATGGTGAAGTTGTAAACCTTGCTGTCACCGAGAAGTGCCAGCTGATTTTCGTCAAGACCTGCAATAGCGTTGCTCAGCTCATCGCCTGCAAGGATTCCCGCAGAGAGCTTGACGTCATCCGTGCCAACCTGACCCTTAACGTTGTCGTCGAGAGATACTGTAGCGTTTTCCAGCTTGATCTGCTCGGAGCTGTTAATGGCGTCGGAGCTGATTGCCTCGTTATCTGCTGCCGCAATTTCGGTTCTGGTAGCAGAGCAGGAGGTACAGGTGTAGGTGGTGATACCGCCTACCGTTACGCCTGCGTCCCATGTATGAGCGTCGGCGTCCTCATATTCGGACTCATAGCTGTCGCCGCATACGCAGGTGTAGGTTTTTGTACCCTTTACGGTACAGGTGGCTGCAGTTGTGATTGCACAGGTGTAGTTGTGCTTCTGGAAGATCTCACCGGTCTTGGTGACGGTCTCGTGGCAGTCGGGACATTCGCCGGTGGCAACTATTCTGTAATCACAGGTAGTACCGTCAATCTTTTCTTCATTCTTGTCCCAGTTGATTGCCGCCTCGTTGTGACCCGTTGCTCTGTAATCGTCGGGAACCTCAGTATATTCGCTGTCACAGTTATCACACTTGTAGACTATCTTGCCGTCCTCAGTACAGGTGGCAGGAAAGTCCTCTTTTACCTGATAGCTGTGGGGCTTGATCGGGTCGCCGACCTTGTCGCAGTTTCTGCAGTAGCCGGCGGAGGTACAGGTAGCTTCTACCATATCGTGACCGGTAGCGGGGAGAATTGTCTCTTTTCTGTCGTCGCAATTTGAGCATATTTCGACTACCTTGCCGTCGTTTTCACAATCGGCATCGGTGCACTCATCGTCAGCTCTTACGTAATTGTGTCCGATAGGACCGCACTCGTCCGTTACGTAGCTGTCGCCACATACACACTCGTGCAGAGTATAGCCGCCTGCCTCGCATGAGGGCTCAACGACGCTTTCGGTGTAGGTGTGGGCGGTTTTGGGAATTGTGACCGTTCTGGTCTTTCCGCAGTTAAGACAGGTATACGTGCCGACGCCGGCAGCCGAGCAGGTGGGCTCGGTAGTTACGGAGTAGCTCTCCTGGCAGTCCGCTATCGGTGTGTAGCTGTACGACGTGCTGTCTATCTTTCCGCAGTTTGAACAAGCACGGTAACTGATACCCTGATTCTCGCAGGTTGCGGGAATGGTTATCGTCTCATACGTATGATTGACGGTTCTAGTAAATCCGCAGAGGTTACATTCCTCGTCGCAGTCGCCGTCAAATACGTGGTTGACCGTTCTTTCAAAACCGCATACGTTACAGGTCGTATCACAGTTGTTGTCGTAGGTGTGGTTGATTTCTCTGACTGCGCCGCACACGTTACAGGTCGTATCGCAGGAGTCGTCGTAGGTGTGTACGGTGGCTCTTATCGCTCCGCATACGTTACAGGTGGTGTCGCAGGCATTGTCATAGGTGTGAGTGCCCTTGTTGTACTGTTGCTCCTCACATCCCGTGCAGCCGTGCCAATGGTGAGTGGAATCAAAATCCCAAGCTTCATCGGGCTGGCATACGTGACCTGTTGCAGGCGCGATTATGTACTGACATTCGGTACATACCTGAGGCGTGGTGGGAGTTGCCTCATCACCCGGAGTGTGCGCGACGATTTCGCCGGCAGTACCGCAGACCGTGCAGAGATGGGCGTGACCGGTCTCATCCTTGAAGTTCCATGCGGTGCCGAATTTATGCGCCGCGGGAATAACAATATCTTCAATGAGATTGTTTTCCCTGTCGTAGTTCTTGTTACACCTGGAGCAGAAGTAATGACCCTTCATGCCGTTTGTAAAACAGGTGTTGCTGATCTCTACGATCCAGGAGCCGTAGGTGTGGCCCAGGGCATAGGTGGGTGCTTCCTCCGTTTCGGAGCAATTGGCGCAGACGCGCGTCTTCACTCCCTCCTCGGTACAGGTTGCAGGTGTTGTTATGGTCCATTCACTGTATGCGTGACCGGTGGAGCTGATATTTTTACGCTCTACCCAGCCGCATTTAGTACAGGTATGCTCTCTTTGCCCGTCACTGGTACAGGTAGCCTGTGACAGTACGTTCCAGTCGCCCCATTCGTGATCGCACGAACTGTTGCAGGACGAGAGGGCGAACAGACAAAGGACTAGCATAACCAGGCATAAAATGCCTATGGATATCCGTCTTTTCATTGTTTGCCTCCTAAGTTGAAGTTTTTAATAGGTGAAATTAATTATAAACCTTTCACGCGAAAAATCAATATATATAGGAAAATTTAATGAATAACCGGAAGAGAAATCATTAAACCTGCACAAAAAGAATTTAGAAACTTATATAATTTGTCTATAATTAAAGTAAGAGAATAGGTAAAACGCGCGCGAAGAGAGCGAGTATTCAAGGAAGGTAATAACCGCTTTTTGCGTAGTAAGGCAATCGCGTTTCAAAGATTGAAAAAGGTGCGCCTGCATTTAAGCAGGCACACCTGTGTTGAGTTTTTATGCTTTTAAAGCTTTACTTTATCTTAATATGTAAAGTAGGATTTACAATTTGGTCACATGCGGCAACGCTCGTCTGACGCAGGGACATGAGGCGCATACCCATGTTTTCCACCAAATTCTTAGGCGGCAGGGGCAGTGAGCGCATCTCCTTGGAATTGATGTGCTTGGATTTTGACACTATGGATATATATCTGTCGTAGATCGTGGAATTCAAAAGTGCGAAGATACCGAAGGTGAGTCTTGCACTCATTTCGTCGCTTTTATCTTTCGTATCAATGAAATTAACCTTGTTATGGGTGCTTATGTATTTGTAGTTAGGCTGGCTTGCCGCAAGGTAAACTGCCGAGTTGACGAACCGCTCGTCCCTCTTTGCGGGTACTCTCTTTATCAGCACCATGTTTTTGTTTTTCTGTATAAGAGATGTGTTGACTGCGGCTATGTACTGACGCTTGATTGGGAGGGGAAATCTGACCTGACCCGCCCTCAGCGCTGTGGGTCTGATGAGCGGTATACAGCCCTTGATTGGCTCGGTGAAGAGCAGACCCTCGCATCTTGAATCGATAACGAGCCCCGTGGACATACGAAGCCCCAGCGAGTCCAGAGTTTCGGGGAAGGATGAAATGTACTTGACTATGTTAATTTCCTCGGTGCTCTTGGGCAGGGTCAGAGTTCCGTCCTTCTCGTCAACTACGAAATTGTAGGAGATGGGCTCAAGCATTGCCGTGTTCTCCGGCTTGCCCCAGTCGGTGGAGGTGGTTATGGTGACGGTATTCGGCTTCTCGCATTTACCGTAGGCGAGAATAATGCTCTTTTTCAGCGGTACGGCGCGCTTAGTATTCTTTTGCTTGCCGATAAACAGATGTATCTTCTCCAGCGACAGCATACTTGCCATCTCGCGGCGGTAGGCTGTAAGGCTGGATGCGGTAGCCACGGTCGTCGGCAGCATGATGACCAGCCTGCCCTCGTCTTCAAGGTGCTTAGCTGCCATTTTCGCAAACAAAAACGCCTCGTTTATCTTCACTTGAGTGACACCGCCCGTGCGGCTCGCCTCTCCCGAACGTTTTTCCAGAAGCTCCGTGGGAGGGTTGCATATAATGATGTCGAACTTGTCCTCGATAATTCCGCCGAGGGTAACCGTATAGTGATTTGCCGACTCGGTAAGGTAGTTTTCCTCGTATACCGTGATATACAGCTTCACGTCGTAGTCGTGGCGTGCCTTCTTCCTGACGCGCTCCAGATTGTCCTCCAGCATCGGGATAAAGTCGGGGTTGCTCTCGTAGCAGGTCAGGAAAATCACTCGGCATCCCGGGCATCTTTGGCATATTTCTTCAACTGCCGCGGCAGCGAGGATTCCGGTACCCGCACCTGCGTCAAGGACGGTGTAGGCGGTTTTATTCCCGTCCAGCGTCAGCATATTTGCCATCAGCTTTGCCGTTTCCTTTTTAGTGAAAAATCTGCCCAGGCGTACGTTCTCGCTCTTTGAACGCGCTCTGACCAGCTTCGCCGTATTTCTTACTGCCAGACTTAACATCTCTTTGTCCCTCCGTTATTTTGCAGGTCCGCGGGCGGGTGTGATTCTGCCCGAATTTATCTTACAAACATTTTACCATAAAAAGCAACCCATTGCAATAGAATCTTTTAAAAAAGTGAAAAAAATATTGCAAATTAAGTCAAGATATGTTATTCTATACTAAACAGCATCCGTGCATTTGACGAAAGGAGATTACCCGTGACTGAGAACACAGAAGTAAAAAAGCTGAAGCTGATGCATTGCAGCGATATACATCTTGATTCACCGTACGAGGGCTTGCCTGCAGATAAGAATGAGGAAAGACGGCGTGAATTGCGCTCCTCCTTCATGCGCATGATGGAAATTGTGCGCGAGCGAGAGATAGATTACGTGTTTTTTTGCGGTGATCTTATTGACAACAGATTTGCGACGGGCACTACCGCTGAGATACTTATCCGCGAGTTCAGGACCTGCCCTCATACCAAATTCATTATAGCCCCCGGTCACACCGACTGTTACAGCGAGGACTCCATATACCGTTCGGGCAGATTCCCGGACAACTGCCATTTCTTCACCTCGGAGAAGCTGTCGAGGATGGATTTTGAGGAGGACTCCCTGACCGTGTACGGCTGGGGCTTCACAGGCAGTGTCAATAATATAAATCCCCTGACGGACAACAAGGTGGGGGACAGCTCGTCCATAAACATCGTTTGCGGATACGCAGACCTTGACGGCGAGGTTGATTCTCCGCGCTGTCCCATCTCCTCCTCGGATCTGAAGAAGTTCGGAGCAGACTACTATGCCTTGGGCTCAAAGCACGGATATACCGATTTCAAGAAGTTTGCGGGCGGTATGTACAGCTATTCCGGCTCGCTGTCAGGCACGGGCTTTGACGAGCCTTTGTCCGGCGGTGCTAACTTCCTTACCGTTGAGCACAAGAACGGCGAGACCTCGATTTCCGGCAAGCATAACGTTTTCAATCATCTGCGCTTTGCCGTCGAGCAGATTGACATTACGGGTGTCAGCTCCAACAATGAGATCACCAATCGGGTGAGCCGTCTTATCAGCAGTAAGAAATACGACTCGGATACCGCGCTGCGTGTGGAATTCGTGGGCGATGTCGACCCCAGATTCCAGGTGCCCTTACATATGGAGAGCGATTCCTTCGGACTCTATTATTTTGAGGCTAAGGACAAGACGCTTCCTCTTTATAACACCAAGAGCTTTGAGCGCGATATGTCGGTGGCGGGCGAAATATACCGCCGATTGGTACCGATGATGCGCAGTGAGTCGGAGGAGGACAGACTGGTAGCCGCAAGAGCCTTCCGCGTGGGGCTTGCCGCGCTTGAAAAGCGCGAGGGTGATTTTTAACTTTATTTACGGTAGGATGAATCCGTAATCCCGATTAGGCAAAGGAGTCTGATTTAATGCTTGATACAGCGACGGTTAATATTGACTTTACGTGCTTGTTTATCGCCTTATTTATTGTCGCGACGTTTTCGGTTCAGCTTTTGCTTTGCTTCAAAGTCAAAAAAGTTATAATACGTTTATTGCCGATTATCCTGCTTTCGGTATCGATAGCAGCCTTCTTGACGGTGGCTAACTTGATCACGGGCTGGGATGCCGTGGCATGTGCCATATTCGCTATGCTATCGGGGTATTTGTTGCTTGCGTGCTGTGCCGGTTGGGCGGTTTTCGGAATCGTCGGATTTGTCAGAAGACAAGGCGGTAAATAAAAATAACAATCAAGCAAGGCTTTCTCGTGCGGGGGGCCTTGTTTTTGTGCTTTGTGCAAGATTGACATGAGTAATTTTGCATCTTTATAAGCAGGCTGTACAATTTTTTCATTAAATTCGGAAAACGTATTGCTTTTCCGAAACTGCTGTGCTATTATGGGGTGAACTTACAAAACCGGTCGAAAAAGAACATCGAAAAATTGAATAAAAAGAGAAGGTATTAAGTATGGAAACGAAGGAATTTATACTTAAAAACAAACCTATCCCGACAGGCGCCGTGCCTATCGTGGAAAAGATGCTGTCAGATAAGGAGAACATACTCTTCGTTATCGTAGGAGACCTGGGACTCGACGGACGGTATGCCGAAACTGCTCTTATTTTTACCGACACCGACGTCGTCAGCTACGGCGGGAAAGCGGATTTTCAAAAAAGGTTCGTATATTCGGATATGCAGGACGTTCAGGCTAAGCGAATGTACGGTAACGCAACCCTCTCGGCTCTTATGCCGGACGGTCATCGCCAGGTGTTCTTCAGATATACCTACTCGGTCGCGGCTCTTTGCGACGCCGCCGCGCTGTTCATCAACCATCTGAACGAAGGCGCGCCGATGAACGATGAAGTAGCGGTTATGGCGGTCACGTTTGAGCACGCGCTCAGCGTCTGTCCCAAGTGCGGCAGAACTCTTTTGCATCCGGGTGCGGAGTGCATTATGTGCCGCTCAAAGTTCAAGATAGTCAAGCAGCTCTCAAAGTACATTGCTCCGCAGCTGAAGACCATTATCGTATGTATAATCCTCTCGCTTATCACGACGGCGCTTTCGCTTGTACCTCCTACCATTACCGGCTTCATAGTTGACGTTATATTCTCGGGAGGCGAATCGAGCATCGGTATTCTTAACGGCATTGCCGCCGCTGTCGGTGAGGACGGCTTCAGGCTGCTGATGACCATGATTGCCTGCCTGCTCTTTACTTACATATTCCAGTACGGCATCGGTATTATCCGCGCGTATCTTATGCGTACCGTGGGTGACAAGGCGGTTGCCGCTCTGCGTAACGATATTTACCGCAAGGCACAGTATCTGCCGATGCGTTTCTATGACAAGACCTCCACGGGCTCGGTTATAAACCGTATCGCGGGCGACTCCTCAACGCTTCAGCAGTTTATGCTCCGAATAACTCAGGAGGCGGTAGTGCATGCGTTCCAGCTTGTCGGCATCGTCGTTATTATGCTGACACTTAATCCAACCCTTACGCTTCTGTCTCTTGTTCCGGTAGTCTTTATAGTTGTCGCGACCAGAATTTTCTCCTTGAAGATTCGCCCCTATTACAGACGTATCTGGCGGCGTTGGTCAAGCGTTTTTGCGACCCTTGCCGATACCATACCCTGTATCAAGGTAGTAAAGTCCTTCACAGGTGAGAAGCGCTCCACGTCCAAATTCGAAGAGAAGAACAACGACTGGCTCCGTATGGACCTGAAAATAGGCAAGCTTGCCACTGCGTTTCCGCAGATAATCTCGTTTATGGTCACCTGCGGCTCGCTTATCATCTGGATGGTGGGCGGAACGAAGGTAATTGACGGAGTAGCGGGGTATTCCGCAGGCCTTATAGTCTCCTTTATATCCTACGCATCGATGTTTTATAACCCCGTTACCTTCTTTGCAAATCTCTCGGATTCCTTCCAGGGCGCGCTTGCGTCTACCGAGAAGATACTGGATATTCTCGAGGCAGAGCCCGAAACTCAGGAAGAGGCTCATATCGTTCCCGACAAGCTTGAGGGCAAGATAGAATTTCTGCACGTCGGATTTTCCTTTGACAGAACTAAAAAGGTTCTGGACGACGTCACTCTCACCATCAATCCGGGTGAGGTAGTCGGCATAGTGGGAACAACGGGAAGCGGTAAATCCACGCTCGTTAATCTTTTGATGCGATTCTACGACGGATATTCGGGCGAAATACTTGTTGACGGTCATAACATCAAGAACTTTGATCTGTCGGCGTTCCGTGAACAGATAGGATACGTTCAGCAGGAGCCAATGATGTTCAGCGACACGATATTCAACAATATAGCTTACAGCAATCCCGATGCAACCGTTGAGGACGTTATACACGCCGCAGACGTGGCAAATGCCCACGGCTTTATCGCCCGTCAGCCGGATGCTTACGATACTATGCTCGGTGAGAGGGGAGTGGGCGTTTCCGGCGGAGAAAAGCAGAGAATATCCATCGCCCGTGCGGTGCTTAAAGCTCCGTCAATTCTGATATTCGACGAGGCTACTGCGGCTGTCGACTCCGAGACCGAGCACCTTATACAGGAGGCTATCGACCGCCTCATTTCAGGCAAGACCACGTTGATGATAGCCCACCGCCTCTCGACCTTGCGCCGTGCTAACAGGATTATCGTCGTGGATAACGGTAAGATTATTGAAAACGGCTCTCCCGAGGAGCTTATGGCGCTTAAGGGCAAGTATTATAAGCTCGTCCAGATCCAGTCAATGACGGCAGACGCCGAGCGTATGCGCGAGGAGGAAAGATTATGAGCGACATAAAGCCGAAGGAAAGAATTTACGTAACTAAGGACGATAGAATAACCCGCTTTGAGAACAACCTCGTAGACCTTGAGCTTCAGGACGGTACGGTGTATACCGAGCTTGAACCGAGACGCCTGTTCCCGGTCAGCCGTGCCGACAGCTATATAACCCTGCTCGATGAGTCGGGCACCGAGGTGGCGGTCATTCGAAATATGTCCGATCTTGATGAAAGCTCTATGACTACGGTACAAAAGAGCCTTGACGACTACTACCTCGTTCCGCATATTTTGCGGATTATATCGGTAAGCGAGAAGTACGGCACAATACATTGGACGGTCGAAACAGAACGCGGCGTTAAGGAATTTGACATACGTAACCGAAATCACGACATCAAGGTTTACAAAGACGGCAGAGTCCGCGTCCGCGACTCGGACGATAACAGATATATTATCGACGATTACCGCAGGCTCGATAAGCACAGCAGAAATCAGTTGATTGCCGACCTGTAAAATTTGAAGTACGCCCTGACGAATTTATAAAAAACCGAGCATTATCTACTTAAAGATCTTGCTCGATTTTTTTGTTTATATAAAATAATTCACCTTGCCGAAGGACGTATTTCGCTCAAAAATATGCCTCGGCTGTTCGTAATCCGAATTCTTTTTTTATCCAAAGGCAACGACGCCTACTTCGTTGAGTATCAGGAAGAGCATGTACAATGCGTATATTGCGAGAAGCGCATATCCCTGCCATTTTTTGAATTTGCCCTGAATAATCGTCGGAATCACCGCAACGGCACAAGCGCTGATACAAATGGGAAAATCGAAAACGAGGTTGATTTTTTCAACGGGGAGAGGTTGTCCGTTTATTACGGCACACAGCGGAAGAATCAGCGTGGTGTCAATAATATTTGCTCCGATAACGTTTCCGACGGAAAGAGAGCTTTCCTTCTTGCGGATTGCCGTAAGCGTTGTAACCAGCTCGGGCAGGGACGTACCGAGAGCGATGACGGTGAAGCCTATAATGGTCTCGCTGATACCGATTCCGGAAGCAATCGTTTTGCCGGAGGAAACAAGAGCTTCCGCACCGAAAATAATGGATGCCGTTCCGAGAATGAAGAAAAGAAGCTTTGTGGGAATTTTCTTTTTTTCAAATGTATTAACAGTATCCGCAGTTGTATCATTTTTGCCATCGATCAAGTTGACTACCATAAATGCGATAAATATCGCCCAAAGAATATAAGCAGACCACACGGGAAGATAATTCCCCACAGAAAGAACGGTAAGTCCTATGATTGCGGCAAGCAATAGACCGCCCTTGACGGAAAATTCTTTTCTGCTGATTACGCCTGCCATAGCAACGAGAGATAAACCCATAACCAGCGATGTGTTAGCCGTAACAGATCCGATCGCATTCCCGATAGCAAGCTGTGCCGAACCGTTCATCGCCGCTCTTACCGAAACGAGCAGCTCCGGGAGCGTTGTAGCAAAGGATACGACCGTCGCACCAACGACAAACTTCGGAATGCCCGTTGCCTCGGCAAACCAGGAAGCCGAATCAACGAACCAATCCCCGCCCTTGATGGTGAGGAATAGCCCTGAGGCGAAAATGATGACCGCAACGATGATAAGGGGCACTCCCGTCAGAGAGCCGAAAATGGTGAAACCGAAAAACTCCATATCTTCCTCCGAAAACAAAAAATCCAAGCATGGCAACCATACTTGGCACAAGAGTAAACAAAAAGACTCCATGTATGGCGCGTATGCATACATGAGTCTCGCAATTTAAAGCAAGCCAGACCGTAAGGCCGGTATGTTGACTTGCTACGCATAACAGCGCTTACTACTCCCTCACTTGTGACATTGTACCACAGCCTGCGAATTTTGTCAAGGCAAATCGAAGAACTTGGTAATCATTGGTGATCATAGAAAAATCGGTAATCATTGGAAGATGTAAATTTTATTTTGCATTTTTATATGATATCACAATGTGACTTGGTGCAAATAATACTGATGCAATAATCAATAACACTGATCTGCTCATAATTCCGCTAAACAGGAACAAAATTGAAGGAATAACAGAGAGTGCTAACGCTCTGAAAACGCTGCTTTTCTTAAAACAAATAATCCAGATTGCACAGTAAAGCAATACCAATATGGCATCTACAATCAGATATATGGCAAATGCCTCGTCAGACTTCCACCCGAACCAAGTTCCCGGAATATTGATTATCATAAATCCAAAACAACCAATTCTTCCAACTTGTTCCATGACATAAACATATTTATTATCCCACTTGTTGTCAAAGCCATTTCTGCACTTAATCGCAAATATAATATTAGGTATCAAAATGATGACATTAAAAATCAGTCCAAAAACGTTAAACCATTCCATTTTAACCCTCTGCAAATCCCGATTTGTCGATGTGAACATTGTATCAAAAAATCGGTTGAAAGTCAACTCCGCAGGTCGGTTTTCGCACAGTAGTTCGAAATCGGCGTTTGGCATCTTTTTATTTTGAATTTTCCTTTGCGGTGTTGATGGAAGAAATTAAAATTCTCTCTAATTCCGTACATTCATCAAGGAAAAATCCTCGGGGATTTGAGTATTAACTCCTTAAAATATTTTTCGGTTTGCCCGGCAAACCGGAATTTATCATTCAGATTTGAATTTGAAAATTTTCAAACTCAAACAGTCCGTTTCCTTGTTTGAGTTGTCCGTTTCTCACCAATTGTGCAAATCCGGCTTCAATTTCGTTTATCAACGAAACAGGAATGTCCACATCATGATGACCGGGTAGAACCTTTGCTATTTTATATTTCTGCACCCGTTTTACAGATTGATAGAAAAGCTGTGGATCAGTGGTTGGGTAAAAGGCATAAAGGCATCCCTTGTAAATCAGATCGCCGGAATACAGGTATTCTCGTCCCGGCTCGTAAAAGCAACAGTGTCCGGGAGAATGTCCCGGAGTATGGATAACCTGAATTTCCCGTCCGCCTAAATCCAACCAATCGCCATCGTGCAGAATCCTTTGTGGCTCACCTTGAAAAATCTGATAGGCATCAATATCAAACTCTGCCGGAAAATCGCAAGGAACCTTCGTCAGATTATTTTTAACAACTTGCAGCGGTATGGGAAACTTGACTGATAGCCAATCCTTTTCATTTTCATGTACGGCGATATTATCAAAATACTTATGCCCACCGATGTGATCCCAGTGAATATGAGTTGTAATCGCCATAACCGGCAACTCCGTTAAGCTGTCTACGATTTTTCTAATATTGGAAACACCCAACCCGGTATCAATTAGAACTGCACTTTCATGACCACATAACAGATAGCAGTGTGTTTCTTCCCAGTGATTATATTCACTAATCAAAAATGTTTGAGAATCAATTTCTTCAACTGTAAACCAATCGACTATATCCATGTCCATCTCTGCAAATTTCGATTTGTCAATATAAACATTATATCAAAAAAACAGATTGAAAGTCAACCCCACCTGTCGGGTTCCGCGCAGTCGGTCGAAAACGGCGTTTGGTATCTTTTTATTTTGAATTTTCCTTTGCGGTGTTGATGGAAGCAACAAGCATAGCTCTTAACGATTTACATTTTGATTCGAGGAGATTATATTGTTCCTCGATAATGTAATTTGTTTTATACAGAAGCTCAAGCCAATAGCCTGTTTCGTTTGCTTCTTTAAGGGCAATCTGCATTTTTGAAATAAAGTCCGCAGTACCGTGAGCATATTTGGCTTCACGGATATTAGCCCCGATTGATGTACCGCTTCTGCCAATTTGGGTTGATATAATACTTTCGCGTTGCTCTTTCAGCTGTTTTACAAGATTTATAATTCGCACTGCAAAATCCATAGATTGATCTGTGAGTTTATCGTTAGCCATAATATCACCGCCCTTTTAGATAATTATACCATAAACCCATAACCTTGGCAATTAAGTTTTCCTGTTCGAAATGAAGCATTTGCTCCGCAAATATGAAGCGGCAACTTTGTTGCCATGAAGCACTCACGAATTGCTGTGCAATTTCGCTCGCGTGAAGCGAAGCGCGCATTTTTCTCTCCGTGTGCCGAAGGCACGCTTCATAGGATGGAGTCCTGCTTCATTTTTCATGCGCCTTGGCGCGCTTCATTTCCAAAACAGAAAGCACTTCTTGCGAAGTGCTTTCTGTTTTGGAGGCGTCACCCGGATTTGAACTGTAGAGGCTCCGTGGGAGCCTTGCAGGTGGAGAGCTATGCTCGGAACCTTCCACCGGGAGAACCGGGTGATGCGAAGCAATGCGATAGAAAGAAAAAAGCCGGAATGAAAACTCACTCCGGTTTTTTATTGGAGGCGTCACCCGGATTTGAACCGGGGGATAGAGGTGTTGCAGACCTTTGCCTTACCACTTGGCTATGACGCCGTCTCATTTGTACTGTGTTATTATATCAAAGTTTTTTTTGTTTGTCAAGAGTTTTGGACGCATTTTTAAAAAGAATGTTGTTGCAGGTGAATTCGGTAAAATTCCAAATAAAAATCCGCATTGAAAATCAAAGTGAAATTAACTTTTTAATGCTCGGGAAAGCCGTTTTTGCCCGTTGCCCGTAATATGCCGAAGTAAATATGTAAATTCCTGCGGCTTCTTTATGAAGCCGTTTCACAAAAACAGTTTTCGTTTTATATTATGCGTGCGGTTGATAAACCGTGCAAAAGACGGCGCTGCCGCAAAAACGGCAGCGCCCGGTCGAAAGACCAAAATTGTTATTTTGAGATTTAAGCTTCAGCGTTCTCGCATTTTGTCTTGATAGCGAGGTATTCGGTCATATCGGCGGTACTTTCGTATCCGAGAATAGTCTCTACGGTTACCTCAACTTCATTGCCCTGGGTATCTGCCATTGTGACAGTTGCAACATATCCGTCTTTGGTGATAGTTTCGGTAATACTTACGGAAACCGAACCGGTAAGCTCTCTGGGAATTGCAATCGAAGTTTCAGCTTTTACGAACTTGCCGTTACCGTCAACTGTAATAACGTAAGAAACCATGCTGTCAACCATATCAATAATCTGGTCTACCATTGCACCCATCTGGGTTGCATCGGCGGTTATAAAGTCGTAGACAGTTGCCAGCTCAAAGGTGGAAAGCATCATATTGATGCTAATCTTGACTTCTTCAACCGAGGGCGCACCCATGGCGGTCATAAGAGCGTCGCCTATCGAAAAGCTCAGGAATTCTTCATCCGTAAGCAACTCCGCGAGGTCTTCTTCTATATTAATGAGACTTTCAAAATCAGCGTCCTCATCCTCTGTAACGATTACAGCCAGCTTATCAAGAGCTTCGAGCAGCTTTTCGGGATTTATACCCTGCACGGTTCTGAGATACGTGAGAAAATCCGAAACCGTGTATTCGAGAATATCGTCAACGCTGTCTTTGAAGCTGTCAAACGCACCCTCGCCGACAAGCAGGTCAATGAGCTCTGCGATAGTCTTGGTCTGCAAATCTGCATTCCACTCCTTGAGCTTGGAAATGTCAAGGGTAACCGTCTTGCCGCCGTCAACCTCTTCAATCTTGAGCATATTGGTGATGCCCTTGTTGACGATTGCTTCAATCTTTGCCATATTCACGTCAAGCGCAACATCGCTGAAGATAGGAGCAAGCTCGTTTTCTATCCATTCAAGAATCTTGTCGGACATCCCGTCGACGTCTGCAGAGTCGGGGTTGTAAATTGAACCGATAATGGCAGCGAGCTCGTCGGGGGACATGTTCATACCTTCGGCTATTATCTCCGTGATGCTGAGAGAGCCGTAGACGCTGTCATCGCCTGAGCCCATTCCGAGGGCATCAAGACCCTCTGCCTCGTAATAAACCGTGTCGCCTTCAATGTATACCTTAGCACTGACGGGCACGACGCCATCTGGACCTGTAAGGTTCAAAGCACCGTGACCGTATCCCGTAAGCTCGTTATCTTCCACTGCAAGGTACAGCTCTGCAAGCTCAACAGAACCGGTGAAGGATGCCGATGTAGAAACAATCTCTACGTCTTTGATCTTGAAAAGAACGGAGTTGACGTCTTCAAACGTGGGTGCGATTTCAAGAGTCAGCGCACCGCATACGGTACAGATGTCGTCATTTGAGTGTCCGGTAGCAGGCTCGGTGACCCTGTCGACGTTTCCGCACAGAGCGCAGGTTCTGACCTTCACGCCGTCGTGAGTACATGATGCCTCTGATTTTACTGTCCATTCGCTCCATTCGTGGTTGCACGTATTATCACCGCCGCAGGATACAAGACCCAGGCAGGCAACGGCAATAGCGAAAACAAGTAAGAGAGAGGTAATCTTCTTAAAATTCTTCATTGTTTTTCCTCCATTATTTTTTAAGTAAAGTACTACCGATTTAATTATATAAAAAAACGAAAAAAATGTCAATGGGAAATCACCAAATTATTGAAAATTACTGAAAACAATTTACTGGAAGTTGTCCGGTGAGAACGGGGAAGAGAGATTATTTTATCAAAAAGCAGTACGCCAGGTTCAGTTGCCCGGATTTTTGAAATATCTGAGCCCGTAAGTAATCGGTAAGAATTACGCTTTTATATACTGCGGATACCCGGCGGAAAAGAAAAAGCCACTGTGATGTGGCTTCTTCTGGAGCGGATTACGGGGCTCGAACCCGCCACCTCCACCTTGGCAAGGTGGCG
>CAZBQN010000028.1:0-13456 GCA_964494135.1 uncultured Ruminococcus sp.
TGATATAATAAATTCCCGGGTTTGCTCCTTGTAGGAGCAAATATCAGAGATTTCCGTGAATTTATGATATACTGTATTTCAACAAGCGGCTTTTTCACGAAAGCGGCAAATATATACTAAAATGAGTTAAAAAGCGCGGACGGAATAAGAATACGCTTTTTATGCGAGGAGAAAATGAAAATAATCGATATTATAAACGGTGGAAAGCCTTCGCTTTCCTTTGAGGTTTTTCCGCCGAAAAGCACTACCAGCTTTGAAGGAGTTATGAATGCGACATCCGAAATTGCGGGGCTGAAGCCGGGATATATGAGCGTGACCTACGGCGCCGGCGGAAGCACGGACAAGTATACTGCGGATATTGCCTCGGCAATTAAGAATATGGGCGTGACTCCCTTGGCTCATTTGTCCTGCATCACCTCAACGAAGGAGGGGGTTCGCAGGGCACTCTCTGATTTGCGCGACAGGGGGATAGAGAATATTCTGGCACTGAGGGGAGATATTCCGGCGGGTATGCAGGTCGGCAGCGGCGCATACAAGTACGCCTCGGAGCTGATGAGGGATATATCCGACTTCGGCGGTTTTTGCATCGGCGGCGCTTGTTATCCAGAGGGACACCCGGAGAGTGAAAACGGCGAGAGGGATCTGGATGCCCTGGCGGCTAAGGCGGACAGCGGATGCTCGTTTTTGACCACACAGATGTTTTTTGATAACGACATCATATACAATTTTATGTACAGACTTATGAGAAGGGGAATAAATCTGCCCGTCGTTCCGGGAATTATGCCGGTTACCAACGCAAAGCAACTGAGGCGTATTATTTCAATTTCCGGCAATGCTCTGCCTCAACGCTTCGTGCGCCTTATCGACCGCTACGGCGACAAGCCCGATGCAATGAAGCAGGCAGGTATCGCCTTTGCAACCGAGCAGATAGTCGATTTGTATGCCAACGGCTTTAACGCCGTGCACATTTATTCTATGAATAACCCCTCTGTGGCAAGGGCTATCCGCGACAACATTTCGGATATTATTGCGGGTTGAGTATGACTGATTTGTTTTACGGCAGCCTGCCTGCCTGCGAGCTCGCACTCGATATTCGTGAGCTGTCCGCACGGCTCGGCGACCCGACGGTTTCGTCGGAGGAAAATCTTGCACGGTATATAAAAGCGGTAAGGGATGCGGCACAGCCCGTGTTCGCAATGCTCCGTGCGGAGCTTTCCGTGAGGGACGGGGTGCTCTCATTTGCCGGCATCGAAACCGATAGCAGGGGGCTTTCCAAGCTTACCGAGGGGTGTAGCTCGGTGCTTCTGTGCGCCATGACCTTAGGAGCAGGGGTTGACAGACTTATCGCAAGGGAGATGGCGCGCTCTGCCTCGGACGGTTTCTTTACAGACGCGGTTTCGGACGCCATGGCGGAGGCTCTGGCAGATAAGGTCAGCCTTATCGCAAAGGAGAGGTATTTGCTTGTTACGGGTAGGTTCAGCCCGGGCTACGGAGATTTGCCTCTGTCCGTCAGCGGTGACATTCTGAAGCTCACGGATGCCGAGCGAAGGCTGGGGATAAAGACCGCAAAGGGCGGGCTGATGATTCCGAAAAAGAGTATTACGGCGATAATCGGCGTAAAGGCAAAAAAATAAAATTACGGTAATCGGCGTAAAGGCAAAAATAAAATAACCAAAAAGAAAAGATATGAAAAGAAATATTCTTGAAAGATTAAAGACGGACAGGCTGATTTTTGACGGCGGTACGGGTACTGTTCTACAGGACAGAGGGCTTTCTGCCGGGGAAGCACCCGAGGTAATGAACAGGCGAGACCCTGAGGCTGTTAAGAGTCTTCATATTGAATATATAAAAGCCGGTGCGGATATTATAAAGACCAACAGCTTCGGTATAAATTCGCTTCGTTACGAGGATTACGAAGAGAGGCTGTCCGAGGCGGTGGGTATCGCGAAGGCGGCTGTCCGCGAGTCGGGCAAGGACGCGTATATCGCCATGGACGTAGGTCCTACGGGAAGAATGCTTGAGCCTCTCGGCGACCTGTCCTTCTCTCGGGCGGTGGAGGTTTTCGGCAGGAATGCAAGGCTCGCAGAGGAGCTGGGGGCAGACCTTATCCTGATTGAGACCATGAGCGACCTTTATGAAACTAAGGCGGCACTGCTGGGCGTGAAGGAGAATACTTCGCTCCCGGTGTTCGTCACCTGCGCCTTCGGCAGTGACGGGAAGCTTTTGACCGGCGCGACGCCCGCCGCGGCTCTGGCAATGCTCGAGGGCATGGGTGCTGACGCGATAGGCGTCAATTGCTCGGTCGGTCCCCGTGAACTTTTGCCCATAGTCCGTGAGCTTTGCTCTCTGTCGTCGACGCCGATTATAGTCAACCCGAACGCAGGCTTGCCGACGGTGAAGGGGGGCGTCACCGAGTATGACGTAAGGCCCTCGGAGTTCGCCTCTCTGATGAGAGAAATGGCAGCTCTCGGCGCGGGACTTCTCGGCGGATGCTGCGGAACTACGCCCGAATATATAAGAGAGCTATGCTCGGCTGTAGCTGATATTCCGTACACGTCCCCTGCCCCGAAGGATATAACTCTCGTTTCCTCCTTTGCAAGAGCACAGGAGCTGGGAAGGAGTCCGGTAATCGTCGGCGAGCGCATTAACCCGACGGGCAAGCCGAGGCTGAAGGCGGCCCTGAGAGAGGGGAACGTTTCTTACATTCTCTCCGAGGCAATTGCCGAGGAGGATGAGGGGGCGCATATTCTTGACGTTAACATGGGTCTTGCCGACATCGACGAATGTCAGTGGCTGACCCGTGCCGTGCGGGAGCTTCAGGCTGTCACCCCCCTGCCTTTACAGCTTGACACGGGAAACGCCACGGCACTTGAAGCCGCTATGCGTATATATTGCGGAAAGCCTGTGGTAAATTCGGTAAACGGCGCGAAAGAGAGCATTGACAGAGTGTTCCCTTTGGTTAAAAAGTACGGTGGCTCGGTTATTGCGCTGACGATGGACGACGTGGGAATTCCCGAAACGGTCGAGGGGCGTGTCGAGATTGCCGAGCGAATTGCGAGAGCAGCCGACAGCTACGGCATAAACAGGAAAGAGCTGATATTTGACCCCTTGACTATGACGGTGGCGTCAGGCTCTGACAACGCCCTTGTCACACTGGGGACCGTCCGCGAGCTTAAAAGGCGAGGCTATAAATGCGCCCTCGGTGTATCGAATATTTCCTTTGGTCTGCCCGAGCGCGATGCGATAAATTCCGCCTTTTTCACCGAGGCTCTGTGGTCGGGTCTGGATTTGGCTATTGTTAACCCTCATTCGCCATATATGATGAACGCCTATTTCTCCTATCTCGCCCTGTCCGGTAAGGACTCGGGTTGCCTCGGGTACGTGCGGGACGTACGAAAGCTCGGTACGGAAATTCATGCCGCCGTGGAGAAAAAAGCCGACACGGGTGCCGTCTCTTTGGCTTATGCCGTAGAAAAAGGACTCTCCGATATGGCAAAGGTAGAGTGCTTAAAGCTCCTTGAGAGCGAAAGTGGGCTTGACATAGTAAACAGGCATATAATACCTGCACTTAACAGGGTGGGCGAGGGCTTCGAGGCAAAGCGGCTGTTCCTGCCCAATCTGCTTATGAGTGCCGAGGCGGCTTCGGCTGCCTTTGCCGAGATAAAAGCAAGAACGCCTAAGGCAGAGGACAACGGCAGACGGATAGTGCTAGCCACGGTAAAGGGCGACATCCACGATATCGGCAAAAATATCGTAAAGCTCATATTCGAGAGCTACGGCTATCGGGTGACCGATCTGGGCAGGGATGTGCCCCCAGAGGCTGTACTGAAGGCACTTCGTGACACGGGTGCGACCCTGGTGGGGCTCAGCGCGCTGATGACGACGACGCTGCCCGCCATGGCAGAGACCGCAGCTCTCGTACACCGCGAATTGCCCGATGTAAAGGTTCTTGTCGGCGGCGCGGTGCTGACCGAAACCTATGCAAAATCCATAGGAGCGTATTATACCCCCGACGCCATTTCCGCAGTTAAGCTGGCTGATACGCTGTAAAAGTGGGGGGGTAAAACCCGTATTAACATCAACTGTACCCGATAATACAAAACAAAAAAGCAAGTAAACCCCTAAAAACTCTTAATAAGTGGGGAACACTTGCTTTTTCTTTATTTACGGTATTTTGATTTACCGGCTTACAGGCTCTTTAAGGTTTCCATCACGTAGTCGCCGAACTGCTCACAGGTAGCACCCGTATCTCTGCCGGTGATAACCAGCTTCTTCTCTTCAAAGGAGCAGATGTCCAGCGCGCGCTCCAGCTTGTCGGCTCTGTCCTGATAGCCTATGTGCGACAGGAGCATTACGCAGGCGCGGAGCATGGAGCAGGGGTCTGCGTAGATCGCTCTGCCCTCGTTTACCATTCTGGGGGCTGAGCCGTGGATAGCCTCAAACATTGCGTATTTCTTACCGATATTTGCACAGCCAGCCGTGCCGACACCGCCCTGGAATTCAGCCGCCTCGTCGGATATAATATCGCCGTACAGGTTGGGAAGCAGGAGCACCTTGAAGTCGCGGCGGCGCTTCTTATCCACCAGCTTCGCCGTCATAATGTCCGCATACCACTCGTCGGTGGTTATTTCGGGATACATATCCGCAACCTTATGGCAGTCTTCAAGGAAGTTGCCGTCGGTGGTTTTGATTATATTTGCTTTGGTGACCAGGGAGACTCTTCCCAGCTTGTTCTTTCTCGCGTAATCGTAGGCGAGACGGGCAATTCTGTCAGAGCCCTGCTTCGTCGTGATTGTAAAGTCAACTGCCAGATCCTCGGTAACGTTGAAGCCCTGGCTTCCGACGGCGTAACCGCCCTCGGTGTTCTCACGGAAAATAGTCCAGTTAATGCCCTCCTCGGGTACCTTAACCGGGCGGATGTTTGCGAACAGGTCAAGAGCCTTTCTCATAGCTACGTTTGCAGACTCAATGTTGGGCATACCCGAGCCCTTTTGGGGCGTGGTAGTAGGACCTTTAAGAATAATATGGCAGGATTTGAGCGCGTCCATGACGTCGTCGGGAATTGCCTTGCCCTTGGCAATTCTGTTCTCGATAGTCAGCCCTTCGATGTCGACGAAGGTCACCTTCCCGCTTTCAACAAGGTCGGAGAGTATGAACTCCAGCACCCTTCTTGCCTCGTGGGTGATGGTGGGACCGATACCGTCGCCGCCGCACACGCCTATTCTTATCGTATCGAGGGAGCCGTAGTCTACAAAGTCGCCCTGAGCCTTCATGTTCTCGACACGGGTCAGCTGTTGTTCGAGAATTTTTCTGAATTTGGCACATGCCTCGTCCAGATTTGCATTGTAAATATTAGTTGACATTTTAACATCCTTTCTTTGCTGTGCTGAGCTATCGCTGTATTATTTATTTGACGATTTGGTGTATGCAAGAAGTCCGCCGGCAAGGAGGATGCTTCTCTGTCTGTCGGTAAGGGTAAGGGTGAGAGGTATTTTCGTTCCCTGCGTTTTATTGACGAGGGTTGCTTCGCCTTTCTTTGCCACTGCCTCACGGAAGCCTTCGATGAGGATATCGTCGCCCTGTGCGATTTTGTCGTAATCAGCCTCGTCGGTAAGCGTCATGGGAACAATGCCGAAGTTTATGAGGTTTGCCACGTGAATTCTCGCAAAGCTCTTGGCAATAACCGCCTTTATTCCGAGATACAGGGGGACCAGCGCCGCGTGCTCACGGGACGAGCCCTGACCGTAGTTGACACCGCCGAGAATAACGCCGCCGCCTTTGCGTTTTGCTCTTTCGGGAAATTCCTTGTCGCAGACGGTAAAGCAGAATTCGGACAGCTTCGGCACGTTGGAGCGGAAGGGGAGAATTTTACTGCCCGCAGGCATGATGTGGTCGGTGGTGATGTTGTCGCCCACCTTGAGAATAAGCGTGGTTTCGAGATTTTCCTCGGGTGGGTTGCCCGTGGGAATAGGCTTGATGTTGGGTCCGCGCTCTACGGTAACGTTTACCGCGTCTTCCGCCGAGGCGGGCATATCTATCATATTGTCGTTAACCGTGAACAGCTCGGGCACTTTCACGTCGGGTGCTTCGCCGAGGGTAGTCGGGTCGGTAAATACACCGCTGAGTGCCGATGCAACTGCCGTTTCGGGGGATACGAGATAGACCTGCGCGTCGGCAGTGCCGGAGCGTGCTAAGAAATTTCTGTTGAACGTGCGCAGGCTTACCCCGGCAGACTTCGGTGAGAAGCCCATACCGATACAGGGTCCGCATGCACATTCCAGGACTCTCGCGCCCGAGGCGACTATGTCAGCCAAAGCACCGCACTCTGCCAGCATGGTGTACACCTGCTTTGAGCCGGGAGAGATAGACAGAGAGACGTCGGGATGAACAGTTTTGCCTTTCAGCATCTTCGCCACGGTCAGCATATCCAGCATTGACGAGTTTGTGCATGAGCCGATGCAGACCTGATTTATCTTCATTCCCGCAAGCTCGGATACGGGCTTGACGTTGTCGGGGGAGTGGGGACAAGCCGCCAGGGGCTTCAGCTCGGAGAGATTTATTTCGTATGTCGCGTCGTATACCGCGTCGGGGTCGGATGACAGGGGCGTGTAGCACTCTGCTCTCTTCTCCGCGGTAAGGAAGGCGAGGGTGACCTCGTCGGAGGGGAAAATTGATGTCGTCGCGCCCAGCTCCGCGCCCATGTTGGTTATGGTTGCTCTCTGAGGAACACTCAGGGTCTTGATGCCCTCGCCGCCGTATTCGACTATCGCACCGACGCCGCCCTTGACTCCGAGTATGCGCAGAACCTCAAGGATAATGTCCTTCGCGCCGACGTAAGCTCCCAGCTTTCCCGTAAGATTAACCTTGATCATTTTCGGCATGGTTATGTAGTAAGTGCCACCGCCCATTGCTACCGCTACGTCAAGGCCGCCCGCTCCCATTGCCAGCATACCTATACCGCCTGCGGTGGGAGTGTGGCTGTCAGAGCCTATCAGCGTCTTGCCGGGGATGCCGAAGCGTTCGAGATGTACCTGATGGCAGATGCCGTTTCCGGGTCTTGAAAAGCGGATGCCGTGCTTTTTCGTGACGGTCTGAATGTAGCGGTGGTCGTCGGCGTTCTCAAAGCCTGCCTGAAGAGTATTGTGGTCGATATACGCCACCGACAGCTCGGTTTTTACACGCTCGGTGCCCATGGCTTCAAACTGCAGATACGCCATCGTTCCCGTAGCATCCTGAGTCAGAGTCTGGTCAATTACAAGACCTATTTCCTCGCCCTTTACCATATTTCCGGATACCAGATGGCTTTTGATTATTTTTTCGGCTATTGTGTAACCCATTTTGATTTTCTATCCTTTCATTATCATAAAAACGGGGAAATGTTCTCTAATTCTTTTCCTTTGCCGCACCGTCCATGGCAGCAATCATGTTTTTCATTGCCCGCTCAATGTGCAGGGATGTCAGCATATCCGCCTTTTCCGCATCGCCCTCAATCAGCGCGTTCAGTATTTCTCTGTGCTCGTTCATGGTCTTTTCAAGTCTGCCGGGCACAGTCAGCGATAGCTTGCGGTAGGTGCGGATGTTTCTGTGAAGCTCGGACAGAATTCTGTACAGCATACGGTTGCCCGAGGCGCGGAAAATAGTGCTGTGGAAATCGGTATCCAGCTCCTTCAGATGCTCGGCGTCCTGCTTCTTCATATAGAACTCAGCCAGCTCTACCGACTCCTCAAGAGCTTTTTTGTCCTCTTCGGTCAGCTTGCCTGCCGCCATGGAGGAGGCAAGCCCCTCCAGCCTCATTCTTATACGGTAGGTATCAATCAGGTCGTTTATCGTTATTCCTATGACGACGGCACCCTTGTTCGGGATTATCTCAACCAAGCCGTCGTCTGCCAGTCTGTGCAGTGCGCTTCTTACGGGAGTTCTCGACACGCCCAGCCTCTCCGACAGAGAAATCTCGGTTAAGGACTCGCCTTTTTTGTGCAGTCCGCAGAGTATTTCTTCCTCCAGACGGGAGTAGACCTGCTCCTCAAGTGATTTCGATTTTTCGCTGATTATCATTTCCGTCCTCCCTTATTTATTCATAAGAGCCGTCAGCCTTGGGAGAAACAGCCTCAATGATGGAGAACAGCTCCTCGTCGCCCATCAGCGTCGTTCTTCCGTCGGCGTACAGACGGTCTATTTGCTCTTTTACCCTGATGACCAGCTCATCCTGCTTCGTTACCTGCTTGTTCTTCGGCAGGTTGTAATGCTTGTTTATCCAGTAAGCAATGCCTGCAAGACCGGAGGTGTTGGAGATTGCCACCTCTGCAGGTCTGTTCAGTATCTCCTCGGTGTCGAAGATGTTGTATATCTCCGAGTCCTTCATCAGTCCGTCGGCGTGTATGCCGGCTCTTGTAACGTTGAAATTGCTTCCGACGAAGGGGGTCATGGGCGGAATGTTGTAGCCAAGCTCTCTTGAGAAGTAATCGGATATTTCGGTGATGACCTGGGGATTCATGCCGTCAAAGGTGCCTCGTATTGAGGCGTACTCTATAACCATGGCTTCGAGAGGGATGTTACCCGTTCTCTCGCCGATGCCGAGGAGCGAGCAGTTGACTGCGGAGCAGCCGTAGAGCCATGCGTTCACCGCGTTGTCAACTCCCTTGTAGAAGTCGTTGTGACCGTGCCATTCCAGCATATCCGAGGGAACGTCCGCGTAGTGGTGCAGACCGTAGACGATACCCGGCACGCTTCGGGGCAGTGCTACGCCGGGATAGGAAACGCCGTAGCCCAGAGTGTCGCACATTCTGATTTTGACGGGTATATCCGCCTGCCTTGACAGCTCGTTGAGCTCGTTGACGAAGGGGACGACGAAGCCGTAAAAGTCGGCTCTGGTAATATCCTCAAGGTGGCATCTGGGGCGTATACCCGCGTCAAAGGCGTCTTTGACAACGCCGAGATAGTGGTCCATCGCCTGACCGCGGGTCATACCCAGCTTCTTGAAGATGTGATAGTCGGAGCAGGACACGAGAATGCCCGTCTCCTTGATTCCTATATCCTTCGCCAGCTTGAAATCCTCCTTCTTCGCTCTTATCCAGCTGGTGATTTCGGGGAATTCGTAGCCGAGAGCCATGCACTTCTCCACAGCCTCTCTGTCCTTTTTCGTGTAAAGGAAGAATTCGCACTGGCGTACGATGCCCTTGGGACCGCCGAGGCGGTGGAGCATTTCATATATATCCGCAATCTGCTGTGCCGTATAGGGAGCGCGGGACTGCTGACCGTCGCGGAAGGTGGTGTCGGTTATCCATATCTCATCCGGCACCGACAGAGGTACGCGCCTGTGGTTGAAGGCTACCTTGGGTATTTCCGTGTACGGGTAAATATCTCTGTATAGATTTGGCTCGGCAACGTCCTGGAGATTGTATTTGTACTGATGCTGCTCTAGCAGGTTGCTGTGCTTGTTCTTGATTATCACGCTTTAGTTCTCCTTTCTGAGGACCGTTTTTTCTTTGTTTTCAGTCCGTTTTAAATTGTATACAAGAATACAATTTGCAATATGCAATAAATTATAATCATATTTATTATATTTGTCAAGAAGTTTCGTTGATTTTTTACCTTTTTCATAAACGGCTATTGCATGAGGGGATTTTGTATGTTAAAATCAACATAAGAAAATGAATCCGACGATACGGATTCGCCTATAAAAATTTCCAAAAACGAAAAAACGGAGGCGCTATGAAAAAAATATACAGACTTACCCCTGCCTGCAAAGATAATCTTTGGGGCGGTAATAAGCTCAGAGAGTACGGCAAGAAATCGGACAGCGACCGCATTGCCGAGAGCTGGGAGCTGTCCTTTACAAAGGGCGGTGAGGCGAGAGTCGAGGACGGCAGAACTACCGTCGAGGCATTTCCGAGAGAGTGCTGGGGCACGAACTGCGAGAAATTTGAGTTTTTCCCCACACTGACGAAATTTATTGATGCCAGAGAGAAGCTTTCGGTTCAGGTACATCCGGGCGACGATTACGCTTTGTCGACAGAGGGACAGTACGGCAAGACCGAGATGTGGTACGTCGTAGATTGCGAGCCGGGCGCAGGACTGTATATGGGTCTTTCGAAGAGCTGCACGAAGGAGGAGTTTTCTGAGGCTGTGCGCCGTGGGACGCTGGAGGAGCTTTTGTCCTTCAAAAAGGTAAAGGCGGGAGACGTGTTCTTTATTCCCTCCGGCACGATTCACGCCATAGGGGCAGGCGTGTTGATTTTTGAGATACAGCAGAACAGCACCTTGACCTACCGTCTGTATGATTATATGCGCCGTGACAAGAACGGTAATTTGCGCGAGCTTCACGTGGATAAGGCGATGGCGGTTTCCTTGCTTGAAGAGTATAAGGCGGTACCACGTGACGAGAAAAACCCCGAAATCATCGGAAAATGCGACTATTTCGAGGCGGCTGAATATAAACTTAACTTTACAAATAAAGATTTTTACGTTGACGAAGCCTCCTTCCTTGCCCTGACCTGTGTGGGCGGTGAGGGGAAGATCGAGGGCGAGACCGTTTGCCGCGGTGACACCTTCTTCTGCCCGGCGGGGGCGGGCAGAATTTCAGTCCTCGGCGGCGAGAACTTCGAGATTATTACGGTAAAAATTCCGAAAGGTGAATAGTTTTTCTCGGTCTTGGTAAAAATGGTTGTACCACAAAAAAGGAGGTACAGCTAAATGACCCTGACAACGAAAGAAAAGGACATTCTGAACGATTTAAAATCTCAGGAACAGCTTTGTATTGAAAAATACAGAAAGTACGAGGCGGATGCCTGCGACCCTGCACTCAAATCCATCTTCTCCGAGCTTCGCTCAAACGAGGAAACCCATTTGTCCACTATCTGCAAGATACTGAGCGGTGAGGAGGTCTCCATGACGTCGGAGATGCCAAAGGCTTCGGCTCAGAAATTCTCCGGTTCGCCCTCGTCCTGCAGTGCGGATGCAAAAGCAAAGGATGCGTATATGTGTAAGGACGCGCTTTCTATGGAGAAGCACGTTTCCTCGGTATACGACACCGGTATCTTTGAATTTTGCTCTCCTACCCTCCGTGACACCCTCGCTCATATTCAGAAAGAGGAGCAAAATCACGGCGAGAAGCTTTACAGCTATCTGGCGGCGAACAATATGTATCAGTGATACGGCGAGAGTCGGTTTTCTTCCTTAATTATATATTAAGAAAAGCAAAGCTATGGGCGCACTTCCTTGCGGAGTGCGTCCAAATTTTTTTATAATATCAAAATCTCGCACTCCTTGTTTACCTTCTCGGCGTACCGTATCACCGACAGAGTGCCTTTTGAAATACCGTTCCAAAACACAATCACACGGTCGGAGTAGTCTACGATTTGCTTGTTTCTTACAATAGGCGCGTACTTTCCGTAAAGCGAGTAGCTTGGCAGAAATTCGGTCAGCGGTATTCCTCTTTTCTTTGCATAACTTGCAGCGCACGCATCCACCCCCTTTGCTCCGCCCGAAACAATCTCGTCAGCCTCCGACAAATACTCCGCAAGTAGTTCATCGCTCGGCGTAAGTCCCCTTGATCCCACAACTGCAATCTTCATAAAAATCTCCAAACAGAAGTTTTGTATACTCAAATTAAGTATACTTAAAACATTATACCATAAAATAATCTTAAAATATACTTAAAATGAGTTGATTTGGAGTTTTTTATGAGAAATAAGAAGAATAAGCATCTCGGCATTGAAATTGATCCCGAGCTGCACTATAAGCTTCACTATATTTCAAAGTATTACGGCAGATCCGCCAACGGTGAGATTTTGTATCTGATTCGTCAGGAAATCAAGAAATTTGAGTCCGCCGAGGGAGAGATTCTTTTGCCTGAGACTCCGGGAGAAAAGTAAATTGCACGTATTGCGAGAAATAACCTTTAAACGAAAAAAATCGAGCAAAATCCGAAAATGATAATGCTCGATTTTATTTGTAGCCATCGGGTTATTTTACTTTTTCGTCCGGGGGGTAGAATTTCCATTCCGCGCCGCTGTTGTCCTGCTCTGACGCTGCTTCGCCGTTCTCATCTTTTTGAGAGTCGGATTTCTTTACCTTTGCTTTCCCTGCGGCTCTCTTTTCCCGCTTTTTGGTTTCTTTGTCCGCGAAGGGGGTTGCTTTCAGCACTGCCGTGTTCCAGAATGAGCTGAGGGCGTTGAGTATTCCGTCAAATATCAGCAATAGCCCCGTAAATACCGACAGCTGAACCTCGTCGCTCGGTGTAAACTTTGCCATGAGAAATGAGCAGATTATGAGAGCTGTTGAGCCGACCGATATTATCCACCAGCCGAAGAATGAAAACCTTGCCGAGGCAATTGACAGCTGGAGCTTGAATGCTCCGTCGATAAGCAGGAGCAAAAAGAATATGTTTGCTATGACGTTTATTGCACGGCTCTGTGTGATTGCCGTGACGGTGCCGCATACGATACAGCATATAGCCAGTGCTATCATGAACGCAAATCTGAAATTTCGCTCTCTTTTTATCAGCGCGGCGATTCCTATACCCACGCCGCAAACCGCGGTAATTATGCCTATCACGGTCGCAAGAACGTTATATGTACTGTTAAAGCTGATAAAGCATATTCCGAGCACCGCGAGAAGGGCTCCGATTAAAATATATATCCACTTAAAGCTTTTTATTTTTTCAAACATTTCTACTTCCTTTTTTTATTATCTCAGTCCTCCTCGGACTCCTCTTCTCTGGCAACTGCGTCCAGCTCGTCGTTGAACCGCTTAACGTTCCCTGTGTTGATGTAATACGAGTCGCCTGCCTCGCTGGCGAAACAAAATTCCTCGTCGTCAATATCGAACAGTCTGCCTTCAACATCAAGGTCCTTCGCCGCGAGGCAGAACATTTCCAGAAACTCTCTGGTGTCGAATTCGTCTATCTCAATTCCGTAGTCGTCATTTGAGAAGATGATCGAGCTGTCTTCGTTGTCGCCTGCAGAGGCGAATTCATCGTCGTAATGTATATATTCGCTCGAAACCTCAAAGAATTCGTCGGCTTCCCCCGATTTGAGAAAGGACACGAACTTTTTAAGGTCGGATTTTTTACCTTTGAGATTTATTTCAAAATATAGTTCTTCACAAAGCATCATAATATTTTTCCTCCGAAGCCTGTCTTTTTGATATGAGTATAGCACAAGGCAAATATTTTTGTCAATATGATTTTGACAGCTTTTTCAGAGCTTTTTGAACGGCGTTTTTGGCGCAAAAGCCCTGCGTGCTATTGCTTCCTATATTATATATATGCATACGGAAAGATATGCGCAGAAAACCTTGGCATATAAAGCCTGTTTTTACTTAAATTTCCTGTAAAAGTGCGGGTGTTTTGGGCAAAAAAGACGGAATTTGGTAAGTTCAAAAATTTTCAAAAATTTTTTGAAAAAATTAAAAAAAGTTCTTGACAAACGGTGGTGGGATGTAGTATAATAACTGA
>CAZBQN010000029.1:0-11089 GCA_964494135.1 uncultured Ruminococcus sp.
ATAAACAAACCCTTTACAGCGCAAGAGGGAGGACGAGAACGGGGCTCGCCTCAGTTACCTTCAATAGAGGTCATAAGAGCCGTTTCCTCGCCGCAGACGAATGCACCTGCGCCGAGTCTTACGTCAAGCTCGAAATCAAAGCCGGAGCCGAAAATGTTTTTGCCGAGCAGACCGTACTCACGAGCCTGCTTTATGGCGTTACGGAGACGGGTAACGGCGATGGGATACTCGGCACGTACGTATACGTAGCCCTGAGTTGCGCCGATGGCGTATCCGCATATTGCCATAGCCTCAATAACGGAGTGGGGGTCGCCCTCAAGTATGGAACGGTCCATGAACGCGCCGGGGTCGCCCTCGTCGGCGTTACAAACTACATACTTCTGGTCAGCCTTGTTGGGAGCGGTGAGAGCCCATTTACGCCCGGTGGGGAAGCCGCCGCCTCCTCTGCCGCGCAGACCCGAATCGGTTACAACCTTGATAACCTCCTCGGGAGTCATCTCGGTGAGAACCTTACCGAGAGCCGCATAGCCGTCCATTGCTATGTATTCGTCAATACAATCGGGATTGATAACGCCGCAGTTACGGAGAACTGTACGCTTCTGGAACTTGTAGAACTGAGTGTCGCTCAGCGCAACGCTGTGCTTTTCAGCAGGCTTATCGTCAGCACCGGTGTCGTTGTAAACCAGACGATCTACGACTCTGCCCTTGAGAAGATGCTCCTCAACGATTTCCTTGACGTCATCGGGAGTGATACGGCTGTAAAAAGTGCCGTCGGGATATACGATAACTACGGGGCCGAGAGCACACAGACCGAAGCAACCCGTCTGAACGAGCTTGACTTCGTCGGTAAGACCGCAGGCTTCAATATTCTTTTTGAAAGCCTCCTGAATGCTTGCGCTGCCCGAGGAGGTACAGCCTGTACCGCCACAGACAAGAACATGTGCACGAATCATACTTAACCTCCTGCTTATTTGGCGTCCGCAACGGTGAATTCGCTTACAACGTTGCCGCCTTTAAGATGTTTTTCAATAATTGTCTTTGCTTTTTCGGGTGTCACCTGTACGTAAGTGACCTTGTCCTTGCCCTGCTCGTAAACCTCAACGATGGGTTCGAGCTGACAAAGACCGATGCAACCCGTCTGTGAAACGGTTACCCTGTCGGTAAGCCCCTCGGCAAAAACACCTTCAACGAGCGCACCGAGGACGGGTCTGGCACCTGCCGCAATACCGCACGTGCCCATACAGACTACGACGCGAGTTGCTTTTATGCCTTCGCGAAGAACGACGCTGTCCTTCATTTTTTCTTTGATTGCTTTCAATTCAGCCAAAGATTTCATTTGATTTTCCTTTCCTGGTCTCTTTATTTAATTTCTAATTAAATCGAGTCGTATTGCTCCTCCAGATTTTCACGGATCCACGCAAGAACCTCGTAATTATCGAGAGAAATATTTTCGAGAACTCCACGCAGCTCTCGCGTATCAAGCTTCACCTGTCTGTCTTTCAATCTGTGAACAAACAGAAAGTCGACGCTCGGGTGACCTTGAATTAAAGTGATTAAAGTGGAGATTATATCTCCCAAGGGAGTACAATCAATGTGGTTCTTGTAAAAAACGGCTTTTACTGTAGTGCCGTGAGCCTTGTTGTTTTCATTATCCGGGACGGAGCTGATTTCAATATTACCGCCCGTCTTTTCCGCGGCGAATTTGAGAAGGGGAATTCCGAGTCCCACGCTTTTCCCGATTCCGGTCGTGTAGAACGGGTCGGTAACAGACGACAGAGCCTGCTCTGACATACCGCATCCGTTGTCCTCAACCGTCAAAGTCAGCATTCCGTCGGTCTCCATGATGCAGATTTTCGTCAAAGATGCTCCCGCACGCAGAGAATTTTCGGCAATATCCAGAATGTTTAAGGACAACTCTCTCATAAAAACCTCAAATCTCAATCCGCATTGCAGGGATATTTCACTGAATATTTACGAGAGCTTCATTTCAGCAACTCGCAAAGCAGAACCGACGTTTCAAAAATCGGCAGATCCGAAGAAAGGACGTTTATACCTTTTTCCTCGGCAACCTCTCCGGTCTTCGGGTCAAGCGTTACTCCGTCCGCAAGAATAATGCAGGAAAGCTCGGTAAGCGAAGCCACGGCAATTACGTTGACGTTGGATATTACGGTTATCCACGCCTGATTTTTGCGAGCTTTGCTCATAACGTGACTTAACAGGTCGCCGACGTGGACTCCGTTTATTTCACGTCCCGGTTTAGGGAGCGACACAGCTTTGAGATCAGCTTGCTTCAATAACTCTTTAACCGTCATCCGTTCGTCCTCTTGCTTTAAAAAGAAACAATGCTTGTACACTAAAAAAACGGCTTGCGGCAGTGAAGGGCTTTATGTAATACGAATAAACACAATGCCGCAGGCTGTATTCCGTAAATCTGCAAATAAGGATTATGCCTGATATTTTTCAAGAATTCCGGGAACGTCGTCGACACCCAGTCTGCCGTAAACCTCTTCGTTTACGGTAAGTACGGGGGCAAGACCGCAGGCGCCGATGCAACGGCAGGCGGTAAGCGAGAACTTTCTGTCGGCAGTGCACTCGTCACCTGATATGCCGAGAATTTCCATGAGCTTGTTGTAAATATCTCCCGAACCCTTTACGTAGCAAGCGGTACCGAGACAAACGGAGATGTGATTTTCTCCTTTTGGACTCAGAGAGAACTGTGCGTAAAAGGTAGAAACGCCGTAAACCTTTTCGAGCGGTACGTTCATTCCTTCCGCAATCATGTTCTGCACTTCAATAGGGAGATATCCGTAGATATCCTGTGCCTCCTGCATAACCGCCATAAGATTGCTCTTGTCGCTCTTCTTTTCTTCGATGACGGCATCCAGTCTTGCTTTCTGTTCTGCTGTTCCGTTAAACGGAATGCTGGAAAGCTTTTTAAGCATTTTTTTATCCTCCTCTGGATTGATATATTATTTTTTTATACGAGATATATCCCGTTTATTATAGCATCCCCGCACGAAAAATGCAATATTATAGATAAAAAATTGTTAGTTTTTTATCAATTTATATATTTTGTACAATTGCACGCGGCATGGTTCTTTAATTTTGTTTAAAAAAACTCTCTTTCAGTATGGAAGTAAGCTTTTTCGCAGACTCCGGTTGACGTTGTGGCAGGGGAATACCGTCGAGCTTCAAGCATCTTTTCGCAAAGGCGGTGGTACTGGTGACAAACACTTCGTCTGCACACTTAATCTGTTCAAGCGTAAATTTTTCCTCGGCAGTCGGAATTCCAAGCTCTTCCGCCGTGCGTAATAAATTCTGTCTCATTATCCCGTTCAAAATGTATTCGTCTGCAGGGTGGGTAATAAGAATACCGTCGCTCAGAATAAATAGGTTTGAATGTGAACATTCGGTGACAATTCCGTCACGTACGAAAACCGCCTCGTCGGCTCCCCTCGAACGTGCGTAATTCGCCGCCATGACAGAGGGGAGAAGATTTACGGTTTTTATGTTGCACAGCTTATACCTTACATCTTCACATGACACGAGAGAAATCTCGTATTTTCCGTTATCGTTAAAGGCACATACAGTTATCAACAGATTTGCGCCGTCTGCCTCCGTATGCACGTGACAGCGCCGACATGAGCTTCTTGACATCTGGATGTAGACGGTAAAGCACCCGTCAGGCTTAGCACTTGAAATCAGAGCGGTGATTATTTCCTCTACACCGGCTTTGCTGTAATTATGAGGAATAGAAAGAGCATTTGCATTGTTAAATAACCGATCCAGATGTTCTTCAAGCTGAAACAGCCTTTCTCCTTGTCCGAGAATTACATCGTATACTCCCTCACCGAAAAACAGGGAACGGTCATACAGCGGAACGGATGCGCTGTCGTATGTCGTGATTTTTCCATTGTAAAAGGTGTAGTCTGTCATAAAATAACCCTTTCAATTATAGACTACACCCAGTATATTCATTTGTATTATTTTAGTTGAATCGTTCTTTATCCTGCAAATCTGCCCGAAAATAACACCTGATTTTAAAGAGAAGCTTTCATTATCGTTTTACCTTTGAAATCCTTTATTTCAAAAACGCCGTTCTCAAATACAGCATAGCTCGGTTCGTATCCTCCCTTGGGAATAGAAGTTGAACCGGGGTTGATATAGAGATTCCCCTCGCCGAAAAAATCAGCTGCGGGGACGTGCGTATGGCCGTGCAGCAGTACCTCTCCGGGCTTTAGCGGAGGCAGGGCGGAAAGATTGAAATTGTGTCCGTGTGTCGCAAAAATCGAGTGCCCGTCAATATTCAGGTATATATAATCGGCAAGAATGGGAAATTCAAGAACCATTTGGTCAACCTCGGTGTCGCAGTTTCCTCTGAGAGCCATTATGCTGTTTTTGTTTTCGTTCAGTAGCTCAATTACCTTCTTCGGAGCGTAGCGTTCGGGTAAATCGTTACGGGGACCGTGGTAGAGAATATCGCCGAGAATTAGTATTTTATCACATTTTTCTTCTTCGAATTTTTCAAACACGGACTCTATACCTCCCAGATCTCCGTGTATGTCTGAACATATTAAAAGTTTCATATCATCACCCCTTTTTCTAGAGTATAGCACGTTTTCCTTTAAATTTCAAGATATCCAGAAAAGGCACTTTTATATATTTGTAAACTTGACTTTTATTTCCTGCTATGCTATAATACTCTCTGAAATAAAAAACGAAAGAGGACGGCATGGCGGTAAAAAACAGTAAAAAAGCTTACGACGATCAAAGCATAAAAAGCCTGAAAGGTGCCGAGCGTGTCAGAAAAAGACCTGCTGTAATCTTCGGCTCGGATGATATTACCGGCTGTCAGCATTCCTTTATCGAGATACTTGCCAATGCGGTTGACGAGGCTCGCGAGGGATATGGCGATAAAATAACCGTTAAGAAATTCCGTGACCTTTCAATCGAGGTTGAGGACTGCGGACGAGGCGTTCCGCTTGGCTACAACGAGAAGGAAAAGCGTTGGAACTGGGAGCTTGTATTCTGCGAGCTGTACGCAGGCGGAAAATACGATAACAACGACGGAGATTCGGCGTATGAATTTTCTCTCGGCTTAAACGGCCTCGGTGCTACCGCGACCCAGTATTCGAGCGAATATATGACCGTTAAGTCGTATAATGGCAGGACGGTTTCCGAGATGAGCTTTAAGTCCGGCGAACCGGTCGGCGAACTTTCGGTAGAAGATTTGAAGCCCGGCGGAAAAAGGCGCGGCACAATTATCAGGTGGAGACCCGACCTCAAGGTGTTTAAAGAGATTGATATTCCGGTGGAATTTCTGTCCCTGACCCTCAGCCGTCAGGCGGTGGTCAATTCCGGTATACGCTTCATTCTCGAGGTAGAAAACGAGAACGGTAAGTTCGATAGCACCGAGTATTACTATGAGAACGGCATTTCGGATTATATAAACGAAATTTCCGAGGGCAATTCAATAACGGCTCCCGTGTGTTGGAAGCTTGAAACCAAGGGGCGGGACCGTGATGACCTGCCTGAGTATAAATTTAAAGCAGAGGTCGCTTTCTGCTTCAGTAAATCCGGCAGTACGGAATATTATCATAACTCCTCCTTCCTTGAGTACGGCGGTTCTCCCGACAAGGCGGTGCGTAATGCATTTAATTTTGCGATAGATAAATACATAAAGTCGCATAATAAATACACCAAGAACGAATCCAAAATATCCTTTAACGATATTGCGGACAACCTTGTTGTTATTGTAAACTCCGCATCCACTCAGACGTCTTATGAGAACCAGACGAAAAAATCGATAACCAACTCATTTATCGCTAAAGCGCTGACCGAGTTTCTGAAGCACAATCTTGAAATTTACCTGACCGAGAATCCGACGGCGGCTATGCAGATAGTCAATCAGGTGCTTCTCAACAAGCGCTCCCGTGAGGAAGCGGAGAAGAGCAGGGACACTATCAAGAAGAAGCTTACCGGAACCATGGACATCTCCAACAGAGTAGAGAAGTTCATTCCATGCGGTTCAAAGGATCCGAATTTGCGCGAGGTATATATAGTTGAGGGAGATTCCGCAGCATCAAGCTGTAAGGTTGCGAGAAACGCGGAATTTCAGGCAATTATGCCCGTCAGAGGCAAGACGCTCAACTGTATGAAGAGCAGCTACGACAAGATTTTTGCCAGCGATATTATCGTTGACCTTTTGAAGGTCATTGGCTGCGGGGCGGAAGTGAAGAGTAAAAAGCCCGGTTCGGTTGCAACCTTTGATTATAATCAGCTGAAGTGGAACAAGATAATTATATGTACCGATGCCGATGAGGACGGCTTCCAGATAAGAACCCTGCTCTTGACGCTGTTTTACAGATTGCTCCCGACTCTTATAGAAAAGGGAAAGATTTTCATCGCGGAGTCGCCGCTTTTTGAGATAACCTGCGGAAAGGACACTTATTTTGCTTACAACGAGCAGGAGAAGGTTGAGATTCTTGCAAAAATAGGCAATAAGAAGTTCACGCTGCAAAGGTCAAAGGGACTTGGCGAGAACGACAGAAAGATGATGTCACAGACGACGATGTGTCCCGAGACGAGAAGGCTTATTGCCATTACTCCCGAGGATGCCGAAAAAACCGCAAGAATGTTCGATATTCTTCTCGGCGACGCTCTTAATGAGAGAAAGAGATACATTACCGAAAACGGTCATCTGTATATTGCAGATGCGGATATATAATTAAAGAAAGGCTTTATTATGGCACAACTTATCAAATCAAAAAAATTTAAAGGTGTAGACGGACCTCTCGTAACTATCGTTATGGACGGAGTGGGTATTGCCCCCGACAACGGCGGGAACGCAGTTGCCGCCGCTCACACACCCACGCTTGACCGCCTTATGAAAAATTATCCCATGCTTGCCATCCGCGCACACGGCACGGCGGTAGGTCTTCCCAGCGATGACGATATGGGTAACTCAGAGGTCGGACATAACGCTCTCGGCTCAGGTCAGGTTTTTGCGCAGGGTGCAAAGCTGGTTTCTCAGTCTATCGAGACCGGCAAGATTTTCAAGTCCGAGACCTGGCGCGCTCTCGTTGACGGAGTTAAGAAAAACAATTCCACTCTGCACTTTATCGGACTTTTCTCGGACGGAAACGTTCATTCTCATATTGACCATCTCAAAGCACTTATAGGTGAGGCTAAGGCTGACGGCGTTTCCCGTGTCAGAATTCATATTCTGCTTGACGGCAGAGACGTTGGAGAGACCAGCGCGCTTGACTACGTTTGTCCCTTCGAGGAGTATCTGAATAGTCTTCGCTCCGAAGATTTCGATATTGCAATTGCCTCCGGCGGCGGACGTATGCAGATAACTATGGACAGATATGAGGCTAACTGGGGTATGGTTGAGGCAGGCTGGAAGACTCACGTCCTCGGAGAAGGCAGACAGTTTGCAAGTGCAGAGGAGGCAATTACCGCTTACAGAAACGAGTTTAAGGTTATAGACCAGGACCTTCCTCCTTTCGCTATTGCAAAGGACGGTGTGCCCGTAGGTACCGTAAACGACGGTGACAGCGTTGTATTCTTCAACTTCCGCGGCGACCGTTCCATTGAGATATCAAAGGCTTTCGAGTCCGGAGCAGACTTTGATAAATTTGACAGAAAGCGCGTGCCCGACGTTATTTACGCAGGTATGCTTGAATATGACGGCGACCTTCATATCCCTTCAAGATACCTTGTCAGCCCTCCGGAAATCACCAATACAATGACCGAGTATCTTGTAAGCGCGGGTATTAACGAGCTTGCAATTTCCGAAACGCAGAAATACGGACACGTAACCTATTTCTGGAACGGTAATAAATCGGGCAAGTTCTCCGAAGAGCTTGAAACTTATATTGAGATTCCCTCGGACGTCGTTCCTTTCGAGGAGAGACCCTGGATGAAGTGCGCGGAGATTACCGACAAGCTTATCGAATGTATAAGAAGCGGAAAGTATAAATATCTCCGAGTTAATTTCCCCAACGGAGATATGGTAGGTCACACAGGTTCATTCCTGGCGACCGAGTGCTCCATGGAGGCACTTGACCTTCAGCTTGCGAGAATTCTCAAGGTTGTAGACGAGGTGCACGGCGTGGCACTTATTACCGCAGACCACGGTAACGCAGACGAGATGTATGAAATCGACAAGAAGACTAAGGCACCAAAGGTTGGTAAAGATGGAAGCTTCAAGGCTAAGACCAGCCACACTCTCAACCCCGTGCCCTTCATTGTCTACGATAACTTCTATTCTGATAATTATTCGGTTAAACTCGGCAGAGAGGACTTCGGTCTTTCCTCCGTCGCCGCAACTACCGTAAACCTCCTCGGCTTTGAGGCTCCCGAGATTTGGGACGAGTCGATGGTTGAAATCTGACGGACTTTCACCCGAGCTTGATAAAGGCTCGGGTGATTTTATCTTTTTGTCCAAAAGATACATAAAATGTAATACGCTTATGTATAATAATACAAAAAATCTGCGCATAGAAATAAATAATCAATTTATTCACAATTTGGACATAAATATTTGTTATAATTAGCCCCGCTTTGAAACGGAAATATGTTCAATTTTGAATATAATGTCTGAATATAAAAAATAGGAGGTTTCTATGGTTTTTGAAAATCTTCAAGTTATGCATAATAAATACGGTATCGGTACTATTCTTTCCAAGCAGGATAAATACATTAAAGTTAAGTTTTCCGAGTGTGAGAAGGAATTTGTCTATCCCGATGCTTTTGCAAAGTTTCTGACTTTGGCTGACGGTACGGTAAACGACGATATTCGCGCCGATCTTTCTGCTTCTGATAACAAAAAAGCGGAAATAAGGGCAAAAAAGGAGCAGGAGCTCCAATATTCAATGACTCACGGCATTGTGATTCCCGGCAAGGAATTCGTTCCGGATACAGAGGAAGAAGACGGTAATTTTAAAAACAACAGCGACAGTGATGAGATGTAAGTTAAAAAGGAAGGCGCTCTGCCTTCCTTTTTAGTGTGATGTACACTTGACTTTTTCGCTGTTTGAATTTATAATGTATATATGTGTTAAAAGGAGGTGGATTATGGTAATTCAAGGCTATTTGTTCGGAATTGCATACGGTGCTTTTTGTCTTTTGCTTTCGCTTATTCTGTACAAGCTAGGCTTGCCGAAGAAGTACACTCGTAAGGTTGTACATATACTCGTAGGATTTGAGTGGTTTATTCTTTACCATTTCCTTGGAGCAGGCGTGCATTTTTTGGCAGTCTGCCTGGTATTCCTTGCACTGCTGACGGTTACGTACAAGGGCAAGCTTTTACCGATGATCGCTTCTGACAGTGACAACGCTCCGGGCACGGTATATTATGCCGTTGCTATGACCGGTGTTGCCATAATAGGGTGCTTTGTTCCCGAGGTTATGCTTCCGTTTGGCATCGGAATAATGTGTACCTCGATTGGCGACGGGCTCGCAGGTACTGTGGGTAGCCTGATACGTAAGCATAACCCGAAGATTTACGGTAACAAAACTCTTTTCGGTACAATAACGAACTTTTTTGCATCCTCTGTATCTGCTTTTGTTCTGTCCGAGATATTTACTATGGGACTGGTCTGGTGGCAGATTATAGCAATCGGCTTACTCTCCGCAGAGCTTGAAATCGTCACAGGTCGGGGTCTTGATAATATTACCATCACGTGGGGTGTGACCGCTCTTGCGAGCGCTTTTATGTATTACCCCGGGATAACCGCATATCTAGCTCCGATACTCATATCACCCGTAATAATAGGCTTTGCATATAAGAAAAACGCATTGACCGGATGGGGTATAGTTGCCGCTGTTATTATGGATTTGGTTGTTTCCTTGGCGCTGGGCAACTTTGGATTTACAATTCTCATTTCTTTCTTTATCGGAAGTATTGCCGTTGATAAAATCAAAAAAAGAGCAAAAAATCCGGGCAGAAACGATATAGAGGCGAAGGGTGACAAACGTGATGTGATACAGGTAATTGCCAATGGGTTCATTCCGTCTGTGTGCGCGTTTTGCTTTGCTATGTCGCACGGCAACCCGGTTTTTGCGTTGGCATTCGTTGCCTCGCTTGCGGAAGCATTTTCCGATACTGCCGCTTCGGGTATGGGTGCTCTTTCAAAAAGCTCCTACGATGTGTTTAAATTGAGACGCTGCGAAAAGGGAATGAGCGGCGGAATGTCGGTTATCGGAACCCTGTCGGCTCTTTTCGGATCGGTTTTGATTTCTTTCATAGCGCTTGCATTCAATAGTAAGGTTTTTGATGTCAAGTTCTTTGTCATAGCTCTTATTTGTGCCTTTATCGGAAGTGTTTTTGACAGCTTCCTCGGCTCGGTCTTTCAGGTAAAGTACAGATGCGTATCTTGCTCTAAGCTCACCGAGAAACCCGTACACTGCGGAAAGCGGGCGGAAAAATACAGCGGTTTATCCTTTATGGATAACGACTTTGTTAATTTCTTCAGCGGGTTGTTTACTGCCTCGCTTGCATTGATTTTAGGTCTGCTTCTGTGATTTTTCATCAGAACCTTTCCTAATTATATATAAGAAGATAGGGCTGTCGATTGACAGCCCCTTTTTTCGGAAAAGAAGAAATCTGGTTTTATCAGCCGTTATTCTTGATGGAGTTCTCGTAAGACTCTACCATTTTCTTAACCATCTGACCGCCGACACTTCCTGCCTGACGTGCAGTGATGTCACCGTTGTAACCCTGCTTGAGAGTAACGCCAACCTCGTTTGCTGCCTCCATCTTGAACTTCTCGAGTGCAGCCTTTGCTTCGGGTACGCTAACCTTGTTTTTAGACATAAGATTAAATCTCCTGTTTTTTTAAAATCTATATTATCGAGCCATAGGTTTACGCGCTCTATGGCTCGTAATTCCTTGACTCTGTTATTATTTTATCTAAAATCCGCACTTTTATTATTGGTATTTTTTGTTGAAAACTGCTCTTTATTGAAAAGTGATAAAAAATATTTGATTTTTTTGTAAAAAACCCTTGACAAACATAATATAATTGTGTATAATAACTGAGCACGCATTCGAGGGGACAACTCGGGGCGGTGCATTTGATCA
>CAZBQN010000030.1:0-10498 GCA_964494135.1 uncultured Ruminococcus sp.
CGTCGTGAGACAGTTCGGTCCCTATCTGTCGTGGGCGTTGGATATTTGAGAGGAGCTTACCTTAGTACGAGAGGACCGGGTAGGACGTACCTCCGGTGCATCGGTTGTTCCGCCAGGGGCATAGCCGGGTAGCCGCGTACGGATGTAATAAACGCTGAAAGCATCTAAGCGTGAAGTACACCTCAAGATGAGATATCCCATCGTTTTAAACGAGTAAGGTCACTTGTAGACTACGAGTTTGATAGGTCGGAGATGTAAGCACAGTAATGTGTTCAGTTGACCGATACTAATTGACCGAGGGCTTGAACAGCTTTTCCTTGAAGCTTTAAGCGTGCTTATTTAATTGCTTCGTTTTCGCTTCTAAACTCATTCGGTTTTTAATGAATATTTGGCACAAACAAATATTCGTTTTTATATACACCCCTCGCATGATGGGTGATTTGTTTTTATATGGCAACGGAATTTCAGAGTAAAATTATCCGTTGTTTTTTATATATGTATGTCCTTTTATTTGTTGCTTGTGTAATCTGTTTATTCAAAAAAACTCAACACGGGTCACTGCTTTTGTAAAAAAACAAAAAAATATATAATTTGAGGTTTTAAATTATGAAGCTGAATTTAAACACATACCGTGACAAGGTTTATGCTTGCTGGCTCGGAAAGAACATCGGCGGAACGATCGGTACTCCTTACGAGGGGCTGAGACAAATTCACGACATTAAAGGATTTGCTACCGCGCCCAACGTCGTTTTGCCCAACGACGACCTGGATTTGCAGCTTATATGGCTTCACGCCGTTGAGCATGAGGGTATACAGGCTATAACCTCTGAGGTTCTCGGTGAGTATTGGTTATCCTACATAACCCCATACTGGAATGAGTACGGCATCGGCAAGAGAAATATGCAGGCGGGTATTCTCCCTCCTTTATGCGGTGACGTAGGCAACAACTGGAAGCACAGTAACGGTGCATGGATAAGAACCGAGATCTGGGCGTCTTTGGCTCCTGCGGCTCCCGATATTGCGCTACGCTATGCAATGGAGGACGCAAAGGTTGACCACGGTTCGGGCGAGGGCACTATAGCAGCCGCTTTCGTTGCCGCCCTTGAAAGTGCGGCTTTCGTTATCTCGGACATTCGTAAGCTTATTGATATAGGTCTTTCCAAAATACCCGCAGACAGCCGTGTTGCGCGGACAATTCGTCTGTTACTCGATTTATACGATTCCGGTAAGACATGGCTGGAGTCCCGTAACGCCGTATTTGAGGAAAATGCCGATATCGGTGACGGCTGGTTTGAGGCTCCCACCAATGTGGCGTACGCAATTATAGGTCTTCTCTACGGAGAAGGCGACTTTAAAAAAACCGTCCTTACGGCGGTAAACTGCGGTGACGATACCGACTGCACCGGTGCTACGGCAGGTGCAATTCTCGGAATAATGAACGGCACGAAGGGAATCCCCGAGGATTGGAAAAAGCACATCGGCGACGATATTCTGACCTGCAGCATTAACCTCGGTCTTTTCTGGCCTAAGATCACCTCCTGCACGGAGCTGACCGACAGAGTAGTAAGACTTGCTCCCTCGGTTTTGGTTGTAAACAGAACCGATGTTGAGCTGACCGACGGTGAGGGCGACACGGCAGATGATGAAACGTATAGGAAAATGACCGCTCCCTTTGCCCTTGATGAGCAAATGGCTGACGAGCAGACTTACACTCTCCTCTCGCTTCAGCCCGATACTATCGCAAAGCGTTTTGCGTTTGCTACCGCTTTCATAACCTATGAAAACGGAGTGGAGATTTCGCAGGGCGAGGAACGCAAGCTTTCAATTCAGCTTCTCAATAACGTTAAGGCATACGGAAATAAGCCGTATACGGTTAACGTTAAGGTATGGCTTCCCGAAGGCTTCTCGGCTGACAGAACGGATTTTGATATTTATCTTCCTCATCATACACCCAAAACGTCTGATTGCCTGAGCAAGAAGGTTGAGCTTAAGATTACCGCCAATGATGACGTTTGCGGTATCAACGAGGTCCTCCTTGAAATGTCCGTACAGGGAAGATATACCAGAGCTTATATTCCCGTAAAGTTCCTTGACCGGAACGGTTCGTCTCTGTAATATCTATAATTACAAAAAATATATAAAAGTGAACATATACGGCAAGGGGCTGTCGCCTTCGACAGCCCCAAAACTTTGCAGAACTACACGTTTTTCGGATGAAAACCGTTAATTCCAATGCTTTTTCAATAATATTATTTTATTTTCAGTACGGGCGATAAGCGTCGTGACAAAATCAATGCAAGTACCAGTTTTATCATATCCGGTATGATGAAAGGTATCACGCACCAGGAAAGAACGGTTGCAAGGGTCACGTCTCCGTTTGCCTGAGTATAGACCGTCAAAAACCACACGGTTCCAAAAGCGTAACACACCGAAAGACCCAAAACTTCGGCGAGGATTTCTACCCACAGCTTCTTTCCCAAAAGACGGACGATGAGCCAATAAACCAACCCCATAAAAATAAAACCGATTATGTATCCGCCCGTATTTCCGAGGAGAATACCGACTCCGGAAGAAAAACCGGAAAATACGGGTACACCGACCGCTCCGAGCAAAACATAAATAAAAATGGATAACGTTCCGCGCTTGCCTCCCAAGACCGACAGCACGAAAAATACGGCGAAAGTTTGCATTGTAAACGGAACGACAGTAGGTATGCTGATCCAGGAACATATCGCAATCAGAACCGCACCTAACGCCACGTACACCAAGTCGATTGTCCGTATGCTTTTTCTGATTCTTTTTGTACCGTTCATTGTTCCCTCCGCGTACCTCTGCAGAGTTGAAACCACTGACAGCAGGCGCAAATATTATTAAATTCCTCTGTTTCAAAAATCCGCTCCCAAGCCTTGCCCGCAGCCGTTGACCACAGAATTTCCTCACCGTAGGCAAGGTTACAAAGCTTGAGAACCGCGCTGTCCATGAAAGTCACTTTTTCGAGTGAAGTGCAAACGCCGCTTTTTTTATTCGGACAGGCTTCGCAAATGTCATCACACCCCTGTGCGACTCTGATCCTGGTATCCGGATGCTTTGCAAGCTCGGATACTATGGATTCCATACGTGCGGTAAAATCCGGATTATATCCATGACCGGTAAATTTCTGAATACAAAGCAGGTGGTGAGGTCTTATATTCATTTTCATTCATCCTTTGATTTGAAGCTCGTGATTTTATTGTAGCATAAAAAAAGCCTATTGTCAACCATAATTATAAAATACGGTGACAATAAGCTTTTTTTATAGCGATTGAGCGCATTATATTTATCTTTAAAGACGGATTTCCGCGGAAGTCAGGGTAATGATTTCTCCATTTTCGTTTTTTACGATCAGATGTCCGGCAGAATCAATATCTATCGCAGTTGCACGATATTCCCGATTGCCTTGAATTACGGTTATTTCCCTGCCTAATATCATAAGTCTTTTTTTATATTTATGAAAAATCTCGGCTTCGCTTGGTGCCTTTCCAAATCCCAAAATCCTGTTAATGATTTCAGCAGATAGCTTGTTCCTTGTGCCGCTTGCTTTCTGATCGGGATAGATGGAGGTGGCAACTGATTGCAATTCGCTCGGGAAATCTTCCGTGCGTGTATATACGTTTATCCCGATTCCGATAACAATCCATTCGGGGGACCCGCTTTCAAAATCGGTTACGGCTTCCGTTAAAATACCGCACGCTTTTTTCCCATCAATAAAAATATCGTTGACCCATTTGATTTTCGGCTCTTTTCCTGAAACGGCTTCGATCGCTTCGCATACCGATACGGCGGCAAAAGCGGTTACGGAGGTTGGATTTTCAAAGTGCAATACTTCCGGGCGAATGATAATACTCATATATAATCCGCCGTACGGCGAAAAGAAATTGCGGCGATATCTTCCTCTGCCCATCGTTTGGCAGTCGGCAATAATTACCGAACCGTGCTCGGCACCCCCGAGTGCCATTTCCTTAGCTGTTTTGTTAGTGGATTCCAAGCATTTGTATATCAGGATATTATCGGCAAAGGGTTGACTTTCTTCGGACAGAAAGGGCTTTATTCCGGGTACGGAAACGATATCGTTTTCGGGAGAAAGGCAGTATCCTTTATTTGTAACGGCGGTGATGTTATAACCGTCTTTCTGAAGTTCTTTTACGGCTTTCCATACGGAATTTCTTGAAATGCTCAGCATTTCTGCGAGATGTTCTCCCGATATGCTTTTACCTCTTTGCTCTTCAAGCAGCTCCAATATGCGATTCTTTGTACTCATCATGCTTTTACCGTCCTGAATGTTTAACTTATGAAATGCTTTGACATGCAAAGGCCCTTTTACCAAAATAAAAAATCACGCATTTATCTGATAGATAATATTTGTAAAAAAGTATCAGTGACAGTATTATAGCAGAAAAAGCATTATAAAACAAGCTATAACGCGCGAAAAAAGAAAACTCGGCATTATGATATGCACCCGTAGAGCTTCGTCCGACTTTTTGGGTTCACTTCATGAGTGCCGAGTTTTGTGTTATCACGCTGATACTTCGGTAAATCCAGCGTCCATTTAATTAAGTAACCTCTTTAACTGTCAAGGAAGCCAAATATCGCACGCCATACGTCGGGGTCCTGTGCGGTCATTCTGTACCAGTCCAAGGACTGCTTGAAAGCTGTTTTCTCCTCATCGGAGGATAGCCTTCCCGACTTTAAATACTCAACCAGCTTTTTTTCTGACTCAGCAAGGTAAGAGACTGCGTCTTCGGTGTAATGCGGATTGTGACCCTTGCCCTTCGTCAGGAGAAAAGTTGTGTTTTTTCTGCCTTTCAAGCGGGATCGAAGCTTTGAATGGTGCTTTCTCGCTTTTACGGTTCTGTCATCCTTAGAGTGAATTATCAGTGCCTTTGCTTCGGTGCTGTTCAGCGCGGTGACTGCGTCGCTGTCGGCGTATTTTGAACTTGCTTCCCGCTCTATAGCCAGAAGTCCCGGTACAAATCCGTGTAAAAGCAGAGGAAATTGCTGCTTTATTATACTCTTTACCGATACAAAGCCGGAGATTGAGCAGATGTGGGTTACCTCGGGGTGATATGCTCCTATGTTCAAAGCGGCAAATCCACCCCAGCTGTGACCGATAACCGAGATTTTTACATTCTCGTATTCGGGGTGAGATTTCAGCGAGTCGATACAGGACACAAGGTCACAGAGCGAGCCTGCAAAGCCCTTTGCTCCGTCGCCGTCGGAGGTCATACAACCGGTGTTGTCATAGCCGAGAACCGTGTACCCGTGTCGAGTTAATTCATCAATTTCTCGCATATACGAACGGTGTCCGCCGTCAATACCGTGGCAAAAGATGATTATTCTTTCATTATCTTTTTTATCCCTGTAATAGAATGCGCCTCGGAGAGTGACAGCATCATCGTTCTGAAATTCGTACGGCTCGCACTTCATTCCCTCGAAGTCCTTGTATGAAAAATAGAACAAAAATCCTTTTTCATCGTATCTTGAAAAGAGCATCCCACGATAGGTTTTTTGAATTTTTTTACTAAGCGACATGTTTAACCCTCTTTAGCATTGACGCATAAGTCTTATATAAAACTCCGCGGCGCGCTCCGCGCACTCAACGCGGATGCGCTCGTTGTTGCCATGTATAGTTCCGCGCTCCTCTGTCGTCAGGTCCATAGCCGAGAAGCGGTAAACTCTGTCGGAAATTCTGCCCCAATGGCGGCTGTCCGAGCACTGTACCATAAGATAAGGTGAAACTATTGTGCCATGCCATACGGAAACGATAGATTTAACAACTCTGCCGTATGCCTCGCAGTCGGTGTCGGAAATTCGGCTGGGATTCATACCTCGGAGCGGGGTAAGCTCCACGCTCGGGTCGTCGATAACCTTCTTTATGTACTCAACCGCACTCTCCATAGTATCCTCGGGGTTAAGCCTCATATTTGAAACCATAGACGCCTCGGGCGGGATAACGTTTGAGGTTGTGCTGCCCTTCATCTGCGTGAACGCCACGGTGGTGCGCATAAGAGCGTTAAGCTCGCCGCCGCTCTTCTTACATATCAAATCCAAAAGCCCGCCGAAGCACCACATATTCGCAAAAATCATGCGGTAAAGAAAGCTCGAATGTCTGCCGAGGGTGTCGAACATCTCGGCTACCGGTTTCGTCAGATGGCTCTTAAAGGGCTTGTTCTCGATTTTACAGCATGCTTTTGACAGTACGCCTACCGGTGTGTGCGGCTTCGGTGCCGAGGCGTGACCTCCGTTTGATTTGACCTTGTATTCAAGGTCAAGCAGTCCCTTTTCAGCAATACCGATAAGACCGCAGGGAGCGCTGACTCCGGGGAAAACGCCTTCAACCACAGCACCGCCCTCGTCGAGAACGAGAGCAGGTGTGATACAGTTTTCCTCGAAGTAATCCACTATATGAACGGCACCGTTGCCGTTGACCTCCTCGCCTCCGGAGAAGGCGAAGTACACGTCGGATTCGGGAGTGAAGCCCTCGGCTATCAGATGGTCTGCGGCGAAAAGAATACTGCCGAAGGTGACCTTGGTGTCAAGGGAGCCTCTGCCCCAGAGTACGCCGTCTTCAAGCACGCCACTGAAGGGCGGCTTTTCCCAGTTGTCGGGATTTACGGGTACGACGTCGTAATGTGCCATAAGGACGGTAGGCGTGTCGTGTTTTTTGCCCTCCCATTTGTATAAAAGGCCTCTGTCGGGAAACTCTGTTATAGTGCAACTTTTGTATACGTTAGGATAAAGCTCGGGAAGCAGATTCTTTAGCTTGTCAAACTCCGCTTCATCCTCAAGCGAATGGTCATAATTTGACACGGTACGGCACTTGACCAGCTCGCTGAGGTTGGAAATCACTCTGTCCTTGTCAAATATCTCCTCCCGGTTTATCGCTTCGGTCTGTGCCTTCGGCTTGAAGCGCGCCGTCCTTATGAGTATGACGGACAGAAAGAGAAGGAGTAATCCTACTATTATCAGTGAAACAATCAACGGAATATCCATTTATACAAGCCCCTTTTTGTAAAGAATTCTTGTCACGACGATTGTGAAGATAACTCCTACCGGTACCATTATACCAACGGTAGAGGTATTGATTGCAGGTACGAAAACGAACAGAATAAGCATCAGAACCACGGGTGCTATCGAAATCTTCCAGTTCCTCGAAATGAACACAACACCGAGGGCACCGAACAGAGCGGGGAGCAGCTGGTCGAATGCGGGGGTCAGAAATTCCTGTTCCAGAACGGGCGTCAGGGGGACAATGAGAATTACGCCGAGAATGATTATCAGCGTGGTGACTATCGAGGAAACCGCAATGGCGATAGTAGAGATAATCTCTCCGTCCTCGGTCTTGACCGATTCTCCGGTGCTTTCAAGTGCATTCAGAGCGCAGGGAAGCTTAAGGTTGGAGATATTACCGGTGACGAAGGAGAGATATGAGCCGCCCGCGCCGAGCATGGGAATATAGGTCACTGTTTCAACTACGCCGACCGCCCAGTACATTGGAGCCGTAGCGATAAGTCCCTGGCCTACTGCCGCCCAGTCCGGCACAGCCTGGAAGATGATACCGACGATAACCGGGAACATCATCAAAAGGATCATAACGGCAATGTTCCAAATCCTGCCGTCACGGTGTACCGAATCCATATAATCAGTTTTTATCTTTTTCATGATATAACACCTCCGAGCCAGTTTGTAAGCGGAATTGCCGACAGCATACCCAGTACCATACAGATGGGCAGGGAATAGTCGTTCAGCCATTTCCATTTAAGCTTTTGAATCAAAATACCGCACAGGCACATGAGCACCGCGCTGACCGCCATAACGCATACGGGGACGAGTCCCGACGTTGCGGTGTAGCTGACCTCTGTTTTGACGCCGTCAACCGTTTGCGTAGCAGTGTAAACTCCGTTTTCTGAATTCCACAGTCTTGACACGTCGGAGAAGACGTAGCCGACGAATGCGGAGATCATACCGATAAACAGTGAGCTTTGAAGAAGGTCGGACCATTTCTTGTCCTTATTTTCAAAGCTGACCATACCCTTTTGCATTTTCTTTGCCAGAACCGGTACGAGCCAGATTCCGACCATTATTGAAACGGTCATAACTATCGCAATTGACAAATACTGCGATGCGGTCATATTTCCTGCCAGATCCGAAAGCGTCGTGCCCATGCCCGACGCGGTGTTTGCCGCGGCAATAGTTTCGTAGGACAGCGAGCCGACGACTGAAAGGCGTAGCCAGGGAAGGGCGATGCCGAGAGATTTCGACAGGGCGATAATCGTGATGACGATTGCTATTGCAGGCGCGACGGTGAAGATGGCTGAGGTGATAATTACCTTATGTATCTTCTTCATATCCGTGCCCTTTGCTTTTGCACGGCGGTAGGCTTTTACCAAAAAGTAAACTGACTGAGCCAGAACTACCGCGATAATGATACCGACTATAACGAACAGTATCGGATGGTTTACACTGAAGTCCATTTTGTTCTCCTTTGCGTTGTAAATTTATATTTAAGGTATGAATTTATTTTACCCCCGAGAGGTAAGGTTGTCAAGTTCTTTAAAAATACACTTGAAAAAATCAAAGCCCACGGTTTCGCAGGCAGGGAGGTGTGAGGTTCCTTTATGCTATACCGATGGGCTTTAAGATTATTTTGCATTTTCAATCATTTTGATAAAGTATTTGTGTACCGACAGGTCCTCATCGAGCTCCGGATGGAAGGCTGTCACCAGCTGATTGCCCTGCCGTGCGGCAACGATATTTCCGCCCGACCTTGCCAAAATCTCAGCACGCCCCGACACTTCCTTTATGTACGGTGCTCGGATAAAGGTCATGGGTATCTTTCCGATGTCTGCAAAATCACACTCGTCAAAGAAGCTTCCCAGCTGTCTGCCGTATGCGTTTCGCACCGCGACGATGTCCATAGTACCGAAGTGCAGGCGGTCGTCATTCTCAATCTTCTTCGCCAAAAGGATGAGTCCGGCACAGGTGCCGAAAACGGGAAGCCCGTTTTCAATTTTGCTTTTCAGTGTATCGAACATATCAAGCTCGCGCAAAAGCTTTCCCTGCACGGTGCTCTCGCCGCCCGGGATAATCAGACCGTCAAAGGGACGGTCAAGATCGCTCTTTTGGCGCAGTTCTACCGTGGAAACTCCCAGCTTTGAGAGCATCTGCTCGTGCTCGGCGAAAGCACCCTGCAATGCAAGAACAGCAACCTGCATTATTTTCCTCTTTCCGCCATGAGAAGCTGGATTTCCTGCTCGTTGATGCCGACCATAGCCTCACCGAGATCCTCGGAAAGCTCCGCGAGAAGCTTTGCGTCGTTATAGTTTGTAACAGCCTTAACGATAGCAGCTGCTCTCTTTGCGGGATTTCCGGACTTGAATATACCCGAGCCTACGAACACGCCCTCAGCTCCCAGCTGCATCATAAGTGCCGCATCGGCGGGAGTTGCAACACCGCCTGCCGCAAAGTTTACGACGGGGAGCTTCTTATGCTCGTGAACGTACAGAACAAGCTCATAGGGAACCTGCAGCTGCTTTGCGGTATCGAACAGCTCATCCTCAGCCATAGAGCCGATGCGACGAATTTCCGACTGCATCATTCTCATATGTCTGACAGCCTGAACCACGTCGCCTGTGCCGGGCTCGCCCTTAGTGCGTATCATGGATGCGCCCTCGTTGATACGGCGCAGAGCCTCGCCCAGGTCCTTAGCACCGCAAACGAAGGGAACGTCAAACTTCGTCTTGTCAATGTGGTATTTGTCGTCGGCGGGGGAGAGGACTTCGCTCTCGTCGATATAGTCAATCTCAATAGCCTGCAAAATCTGCGCTTCTGCGAAGTGACCGATACGGCACTTTGCCATTACGGGGATAGAAACCGCTTCCTGAATACCCTTAATCATCTTTGGGTCGCTCATACGGGATACACCGCCTGCCGCGCGAATGTCGGCGGGGATTCTCTCCAGAGCCATAACCGCACACGCACCTGCCGCCTCGGCAATCTTTGCCTGCTCGGGAGTGGTGACGTCCATAATTACACCGCCCTTTAACATCTGGGCGAGATTTTTGTTCAGTTCATATCTGCTTTGTGCCATAACTTAATGTCTCCTTTTGTTGTTTCAACTTAATTATGAGAATAGTATAGTATTTTTCCGAAGAATGTCAAGATTTTTTTGCAAAAATGGAGAAAAGATTTTTCAAAATATATATTTTTAATCCCCTTTTTCGGTGATTTATTGTTGTTTTTTTCATAAAAGCTATGCTTTCGTACGTTGTGGGTGACGTATCACCGGTCGGCACGGCAGAGCAAAAGCGAAAAGCGGTCGTAGTGCGAAATATCTATGTAATATCTATGCAATATCTATGCAAAAGCAAAAAATGTGCATTTGTCAATGATGTGAGACTAAAAAATCAAAAATAAAAGTAACGAGTTTAGTTAAAAGCTTTTGCAGTTGGAAGGAGGGGCG
>CAZBQN010000031.1:0-8645 GCA_964494135.1 uncultured Ruminococcus sp.
CGAAGTACATATTCAATGCAGTTTTATACTAAAAATTTTTTGGTAATTTTTGCATCATTTCAATTTTTGTGTCCATCATGCTGTGCGCGTAGCGGTTCAGCGTTATGGATGCATTTTTATGCCCCATAATCTCTGACAGCGTCTTGATGTCCATTCCGCACTCGATGGCACGGGTTGCAAAGGTATGACGTAGGGCGTGGAAGTTGAGTTTCCTGACTCCGGCTTTTTCCGTGAGTTTTTCAAACATATATTGGTACGAGCGGATCGACATTCGCTCGCCTTTTTTGTTTTCAATAACGTAGACGCTCCTTGCCGTTTCCTTTCGTTCTATCAACATTTGCGCGATATACGATGGCAGAGGAATGACTCGATTTGATGACGCCGTCTTGGGCTTGTCAACGATGAGCTGCCATTCACCGCTTTCGTCCTTGTCACGGTATATCGTTTTGTTTATGGATATAATTCCGCGCTGAAGGTCAATGTCAGCCCATTCAAGCCCCAGCAACTCTCCTATTCGAACACCGGTATAAAGGCAGAGGAGTATACCGAATAGGCGCGGATCGTCGGATTCCATAATCGCATTTTCAATTTTCCGCTGTTCATCCTTTGTAAAGGCCTCGATCTTTTTGGCATCCTCACGAGAACGTCGTATTCGCTCACATGGATTTTGTTCAAGCAAATCCATATCGCAAGCGTATTCGAAAGCGAGATTCAGCACCGTCAGCATAAGATTTGCGCTTGTCGCAGAGAGTTTACCGCCACCATTACGAATATTACCTTCTGCCTTTTGCTGTGAGAGAAAATCTTGAATATCCCTACGGCTCAGCGTTTCGATATTTTGTTCGCCAAGCATAGGATTGATGTGCGCCGAGATCAGCCCCTGATAGCGTGAGTAGGTCCGTGACTTGATGTGTTCCTTTTCGTAGGTTTCAAGCCATTCTGTGAGTAAGGTTTGTGTTGTCATTAAGTCCTCCTTGAATTTTGATGATACATATATTGTACCCCAAAATTATCGACCTGATGTTAGCAATACAATATCACAGGGTAATGACAAAGTCCAGATAACTTTTTGTTAACTAATTTTATTTTTCTTTGATTTCTGCGGTTCAATTTTTTGATTCGTAACTGCCGCTCAAAAAGTAAAGCACCACGGATTTTTGTTCCGTGGTGCTTTTGACGTAAAGGTTGCTTATTCGGTTGTTATATCTTACCGCTGATTTTGCACACCTTCAGTTCGGCTTTTTATAAAAGATTCCCGCGTGGGCCGTGTAAAGCAATTTTTAACCCCGGATCTCCCAGGTGGGTGTCCTCTCTCTTTCTTCGCGCTTCCAACGTCTGCTAAGGGAAGGTTAAAAAACAGTTCCCGGCAGGAGGCCTGCATCCCGAAACAAGAAGTCCGGACTCCCTTTTTTAATGTGTCGGTCCAAATACTGCAATATCACGCACCCCGCAGGAGGTGTTTTTTTAATCCTCGTCGTAGTTCACTTCTCCGAACAACAGGTCGTTAAAATAATCCTCGACCTTGTCAAACTCATCGTCATCGTCGATAGTCTCGAAGAAGATGTCCTCTCCTTCACGCCTGCCCCGAAGAATAACAAGGTCGTCATCCTTCTCATCCGTCGGCACGAGAGCGTAGTAATCATTGCCGTCGATATTGGCACTGGCGTAAAGCTCAAATTCCTTTTCCTCGCCTGTCGCCTCGTCGGTGAGAGTCATATAATAGCCCTCATCCTCGTCAATTATATTCTTTTCCTTATCATCCATAATATACGTCTTTCTGCCGTCCTTTGCGACCGGATAAAGTTTTTTCCGAAAATATTTTACACGATTTATGTAGTCCGTGTCAATAGTTTCAGAGCAGATTTACAAGTAAACTATTGGAAACGTAAAATCCTCGCACGGTAAAGGAGAGTCTGCCGCCGTCAAGCCGCATCAACCCTTTCCCGATATAATCGGATATAAGGCTCTCTCTGCCTTCTAAAAATGAGACGCCGAAAAGGCGCTCGTATTCGCCGAGGGATATTCCCTCGCTGAGCCTGAGGCGCATCATCGCGTACTCGTACCGCACGTCGGCGTCGGACAGACTTATTTCGTCGGCTCTTTTCCCCTTTCCGGAAAGATAGTCGGACAAGGAACGGGTATTTCCGTACCGTACTCCCTTAAAATAAGAGTATGCAGAAACACCCAGTCCTATGTATTCCATATCACGCCAATATTTCAGGTTATGGCGCGACTCTCTGCCGAGCTTCGAATAATTCGATACTTCATAGTGAGAATACCCGTTTTCACACAGGAGTCTGTCGGCAAGATAATACATATCGCACTCGGCGTCCTCGTCCGGCAACGGAAGCTTGTCACGCTCTGAAAAGAAAGGCGTCCCCTCCTCGATTATCAGCCCGTATGCGGAAATATGCTGAGGCACAAGGTCAATGACCGCCCTGAGGGTTTGCTCAAAGCTCGCCGTCGTTTGGTAAGGAATTCCGTACATAACGTCGACGCTGATATTGTCAAAGCCTGCGTTCCTTGCTGAATTGTAGGTGTCGAGAAAGCGCGGAAAATCGTGTATTCTGCCTAAGAATTTCAGCTCGTTTTCGTGAATTGACTGCAATCCTATGCTTAGCCTGTTAACTCCGAGGGAGCGGTATGCAGAGAGCTTCTCCCCGTCGGCTGTCCCCGGATTTACCTCCAGCGTTATCTCGCAATCGGGCGAGAGCGAGAAGACTGAGGACAAACCGGACATAATGCGCTCGAGCTGTGAGCGGATAAGAAGGCTGGGCGTACCGCCGCCGAAATAAACTGTGTCAATCGGAATTTTTCCATATCTCTTATACCCCTCCGCCTCCGAAAGAAGGCAGTCGATATATGCATCGGCAACTCCTTTTTCGGGTACGGAGCAAAAGTCACAGTAATTGCATTTGCGCAGGCAGAAGGGTATGTGCAGGTACAGTCCCTTAGGTGTCATCATCAAGTCTCAGAACCGCCATGAACGCCTCGGGCGTTACCTCAACGCTGCCGAGCTTACGCATCTTTTTCTTTCCCTCTTTTTGCTTTTCAAGCAGCTTCTTCTTTCTGGTAATATCACCGCCGTAGCACTTTGCAAGAACGTCCTTGCGCATGGCTTTTACGGTTTCTCTGGCGATAATCTTTGAGCCGATAGCAGCCTGAATGGGGATTTCAAAGAGCTGGCGCGGAATGTTCTCTTTCAGCTTCTCTGCAATTTTGCGCGCTCTTGAATACGCCCTGTCCTCAAATACTATGAACGAAAGGGCATCGACGACCTCGCCGTTAAGCATAAAGTCCAGCTTAACAAGCTTTGACTGACGATATTCGCGAAGCTCGTAATCCAATGAAGCGTAGCCCTTTGAACGGCTCTTGAGAGCATCAAAGAAATCGTAGATTATCTCATTCAGAGGCATATCGTAATGCAGCTCGACTCGTTCCGTATCAAGATACTTCATATCAATGAAGGTTCCCCGGCGCTCCTGACACAAATCCATAATACCGCCCACGTAGGCTGTGGGAGTGATGACGGTCGCTTTCATAATCGGCTCGTAGGATACGTCCATTTCGTCGGGCGACGGGAAAGCGGAGGGGTTGTCTATCATAACCGTTTCGCCGGTTTTCAGCTTAACCTTATAAATAACCGACGGAGCAGTGGTGATAAGGTCTAAATTGAACTCCCGCTCCAGGCGCTCCTCGATTATCTCCATATGCAAAAGACCCAAAAATCCGCATCTGAAGCCAAAGCCGAGAGCAACCGAGGTCTCAGGCTCAAATACCAGCGAAGCATCGTTGAGCTGTAGCTTTTCAAGAGCGTCGCGCAAATCGCCGTACCTTGCGCCGTCGGCGGGATATATACCCGAATAAACCATGGGATGAACCTCCCGGAAACCGGGCAGAGGCTCGTCTGCGGCGCGGACGGCAGAGGTAATAGTATCGCCGACCTTGGTGTCTCCGACAGTCTTGATGGAAGCGGTAATATATCCGACCTCGCCCGCAGAAAGGCTCTCGCCCTTGCAAAGTCCGAAGGGCTCCATAGTACCGACTTCGACTACCTCAAACTCCGATCCGCCTGCCATAAGGCGAATTCTGTCCCCTGCCCTGACCTGACCGTCAAACACGCGGATATATACGACGACTCCCAGATAGGAGTCGTAGTTTGAGTCAAATATCAGTGCCTTGAGAGGCGCCTCGACGTCACCGACCGGGGCGGGTATATCCGTAACTATCTTCTCCAGCACGTCCTCGATATTCAGCCCGACCTTGGCGGATACCGCAGGACAATCCTCTGCCGGAATACCGATAATGTCCTCTATTTCACGTCTGGTACCCTCAATATCCGCGGAGGCAAGGTCGATTTTGTTGATTACCGGCAGGATCTCAAGATCGTTGTCGATGGCGAGATATGCGTTTGCCAGAGTCTGTGCCTCAACGCCCTGAGTGGCGTCGACAACCAAAATCGCGCCTTCGCAGGCCTGAAGAGAACGGGATACTTCATAGCCGAAGTCCACGTGACCGGGGGTATCGATAAGGTTGAAGTAATACTCCTCTCCGGACTTTGCAGTGTAATTCAAACGAACTGCCCTCGCCTTAATCGTAATGCCCCTTTCACGCTCCAGGTCCATATTGTCAAGCAGTTGGTCTTCCATATCCCTGACCGCAACGGTTCTGGTATTTTCAAGTATCCTGTCTGCCAGGGTCGACTTTCCGTGGTCAATATGGGCAATAATCGAAAAGTTTCTTATGCGCTGTTGTTTTTCTGTCACTTTTTTATCCTGAGGTCGGTTTTATACCTCTGTCATCCTTTTTGAATCTTCATAGTAAATATCACACTTCTTTGCAAGTGCCTCGCGGTCGATACCGTGAGCAAGAATATATACCTTAATCTTAGGCTCGGTGCCGGAGGGACGAACGATTATCTTATCCTCGTTCTCGAGAGTGTAGTAAAGCACGTCGGAAGAAGGCTGACCGGTAGGCTCGGTGCTTCCGTCCGCGACTGTGGTAACGGTACCTGCCTTGTAATCTCCAACCTTGGCAACCTTGAAGCCGCCGATTGAAACGGGGGCGGTGTCACGCAGGGACTGCATAATTCTCTTTCTCTTCTCTATGCCGTCAAGACCTTCCATATAGACGTCGACGACTCTTTCAGCATAATAGCCGTATCTGTCGTAAAGTTTCTCCAATGCATCCGAGAGAGTCATATTCATCTTCTTGTAATAAGCTGTCATTTCAAGAATCATCATCGCGCCTTCTACGGCGTCCTTATCCCTTGCATAGGTGCCCAGCAAATAGCCGTAGCTCTCCTCGAAGCCGAGAACGAAGCCCTCGGATTTGCCCACCTTCTCGTAATTCTTGATAACCTCTCCGATAAACTTGAAGCCGGTGAGAACGTCGTGAAGCTTTACGCCGTTGTCCTTGGCAATCTTGTACGCCATATCGGTGGAAACGATACTCTTGACGCAGTACGCCTCGGGGGACAGCTTACCGAGGTTTCTTCTCTGGGTGATTGCATAGTCGAGCAAAAGCGAGCCCATCTGATTACCGGAAATCGTAGTGAAAGATCCGTCCTTGGTTCTCGACATTACGCCTACTCTGTCCGAATCGGGGTCGGTAGCAATAATCAAATCCGAGCCTACTCTGTTTGCAATCTCAATTCCCTCCTCGAATACGTCGGGATACTCGGGATTGGGCTTCTTTACAGTCGGGAAGTTGCCGTCCGGTACCATCTGACTGTCAACTGTATACAGGTGCCTAAGACCTATTCTCTTAAACGCTTCGGGCACCAGCTTTCTGCCTGCGCCGTGAAGGGGCGTGTATACGACCTTGAGGTCGTCGGCAACTGCCTTGACAGCATCGGGATTTATGGCAGTAGCCATAACCGCACTCAGGTATTTCTCGTCAAATTCCTCGCCGAGCACGGTGATTATGCCTGATTTTACAGCCTCGTCAAAATCCGCAAGACCTGTCATATCAAGGCAATCGAACTTTGCTCTCTCGCGGGAAACGACACTTGCCTGCTCGGGTGCCAGCTGTGCGCCGTCCTCCCAGTAAGCCTTGTAGCCGTTATACTCCTTGGGGTTGTGAGACGCTGTGATGTTTATTCCCGCAAGTGCGCCGGTTTCTCTTACAGCATAGGAAAGCTCGGGAGTGGGACGCAGGTCGTCGAATATGTAGACCTTTATACCCGCGCCGGCGAGAACGCGCGCGCTGATGCGTGCAAATTCACGTGAATTGTTTCTCGAATCGTAAGCGATGGCTACGCCGCGGCTCTCTCCGCCCTCAGCCTTCACCAAAGCGGCAATACCTCTGGTAGTTTGAGCAACGGTATAGATATTCATACAGCCTATACCCATATACATCGTGGAACGAAGTCCTGCCGTTCCGAAATCCATCGGCGCGCCGAAACGAAGCTCCTTTGCCTCCTCATCGTTTGAAATAGCTGTAAGCTCAGCCTTCTCTGCTTCGGTAAGTGTAGACGAGGTCAACCATTTTTCGTACTCTGACTGGTAGTGTTTCATTCGGGAATCCTCCGTGATGTTTTAAATTTATTTTAGTTTAATATTATCCTATTGATTTTATCCTGCGTGAAAATGCGTTATCTGTGAAAATGCGTTATTTGCTTGCTTCTTCAAGAGCGAGCGCAAGCTGATCGGGACAGGAGGTAGACCTCATGCCGCATTTAATGCCCTTAATCTTTTTTATTGCTTCGTCAACAGCCATTCCCTTAACGAGCGAGGCAACCCCCTGGGTATTGCCCGAGCATCCGCCGACAAATGAGCAGTCTGTAATGACGCCGTCCTCGACGTCTACTATGACCATACGTGAGCAGGTGCCGCTGGTTTTGAATTCAATATGCTTTTTCATCTTATATATTCCTCTTTTCTTTTTCTTGCGTCGGTGAATTTTATTCAAGATTTTTGTATATTCCGATAGTAGTATGGGCAGGTACGAAAAGCGTCAGATACACGAGCAGCTCGGAAAAGCCCCTGCCTGCGTCGCGGAGCACGACCGAGAAGCAAGCGTTATTCTCCCCCTCGTTGTCAAAGCTCAGCGAATTTACGCGGTAAGCCGTCATCCCGTAGATTGAAGCGGCGGACAAAACGTCCGACAAAGAAACGGACGAATCCGCATCTATTCTTATTTCAAGATACCTGTCGTCGCCCTCACGGCGTTCGGGAACGGTGAAGCCGCGGGAAACCAAAGCGTATTTCATTCCCGCGTTTCCGTCAAAGCCGAATACCGGAGTTACGGAGTTGATTTTAAGGTCGTTTCTGTACAAGAGCTCTGAAACGGTAGGCAATCTTACCCCGCCCCGCTCCTCCAACGGCAACAGGCAATAATCAGCCTCCCCGCTCAGCACTGCGGAAACACATTCCTTGGAATTCCCCACGTACCTGACACGCGGATCTGAAAAATCCTGAGAAAAAATGTCGTAAGCCTCGTCCGACAGACTGTTACGAACATAGACTATGCGCTCCGCAGACGATACATTCGGCAGAAACCCATCTTCGCCAAAGGGTAATCCCCGCCTTATGGCGTACTCGGTAAAAAGTCCGCAAAAAGCGGCTCTGTCCGCAACCGACATACTGCATAGAATTTCATGAAGTCTGCCGGAGTACTCGGACAGACACTTCTCTGACGTTCTTACGCCTCCGAGGTTCAAGCCCAAAGAAATCTCAGACAGAATCTCAAATACGGTGAGTCCCAACTCTACCCCGTCCGCGGCAAATCCCACCGCCTGTTCTGCAAGGTCGGAAAGCTCAAGAAGTCTGAGCTCCCATTCATCACTCCTGCGTCCGTTCAAGCCCGTAAGGTTGGCAACGATGGCAGAATTCGGCGAAAAAAGCAAATCCCGTGCCATTTCGTCTCCTTAAATATTTTTTACGGTTTTATTATACAACATATTTTTCAAAAAAACAATAGCGAAAAAGGGGTGCCGTGAAATTTTTTGAAAATATATCAATTTTTATATTGATTTTTCCTTTTTAGTATGATATAATTACTCACGTCCGTTAAGGACACCATTTGCCGGTATGGTGGAATTGGCAGACGCGTCGGACTCAAAATCCGAAGGTAGCAATACCGTGTCGGTTCGACCCCGACTACCGGCACCAAATCCCCAAGGATTTATCCTTGGGGATTACTTTTTACCTTTTCACTCTTCACTTCACTTGCCATTGGAGCTTTGGAAGTAATAAGTAATTGTTAATAGTGAAAAGGTGGAAAAATATTGCATCGTGTATCACGGTGAAATTATTTGTGTCGTTTCAGAAAATTGGTTCGTATCTTTAACTGTATGTGAATCTTTTCTTCCCTTATTTCTAATGAAATGATAATGTTGCTTACGGCTAATACCGTGAAATAAATAGTCTGTATCGGCACGATGTATGTTTATTCGGAATTTTATGAATAATTATGCATTCATTCGTCTGCGTTTTCACCAATATAATTTGGTGATTTTATATTTATAATGTTCAAATCGACAAAAATGATTTTTTTGTGCAAAAGCTATTGAATAATTATTCAATCAGTGGTAAAATAACTGCATAAAATGTGTTTAACTTTGGTTTGCGGCTCACAACGGAGGCTGAAGTCTGAAAAATAAAACATTTGATGGGAAATAAAAAAGAGCGCAAAAAGGCAAG
>CAZBQN010000032.1:0-8627 GCA_964494135.1 uncultured Ruminococcus sp.
TGTGCTCGGTACGGCAAAGACCGATACCCTCTGCACCAAGCTCGCGAGCCTTCTTCGCGTCAGCGGGAGTATCAGCGTTGGTTCTTACCTTAAGTACTCTGTACTTGTCAGCCCAAGCCATAATTCTGCCGAACTCGCCTGCAATCTTAGCGTCAACAGTGGGGATAATGCCGTCGTAGATGTTACCGGTAGTACCGTCGATGGAGATGCAGTCGCCCTCGTGGAAGGTCTTACCTGCAAGAGTGAACTTCTTGTTCTCCTCGTCCATCTTGATGTCGCCGCAACCGGATACACAGCAGGTACCCATACCGCGCGCAACAACTGCCGCGTGAGAGGTCATACCGCCGCGAACGGTCAGGATACCCTGAGCAGCCTTCATACCGGTGATGTCCTCGGGAGAGGTCTCAAGACGAACAAGAACTACCTTTTCGCCGCGAGCTGCCCAAGCAACTGCGTCTTCGGCGGTAAATACGATCTTACCGCAAGCGGCTCCGGGAGAAGCACCGAGACCCTTACCCATGGGAGTAGCGGCTTTAAGTGCCTTAGCGTCGAACTGAGGATGAAGAAGTGTGTCAAGGTTTCTGGGGTCGATCATAAGAACGGCTTCCTGTTCGGTTCTCATGCCCTCGTCAACGAGGTCGCAAGCGATCTTAAGAGCAGCCTGAGCGGTTCTCTTACCGTTTCTGGTCTGAAGCATATAGAGCTTTCCGTGCTCAACGGTGAACTCCATATCCTGCATATCTCTGTAATGGTCCTCGAGAGTCTTGCAAACGCTCTGGAACTGTGCAAATGCCTCGGGGAACTTCTCTGCCATCTGCGCGATAGGCATGGGAGTACGAACGCCTGCAACGACGTCCTCGCCCTGCGCGTTGGTGAGGAACTCACCCATCAGCTTCTTCTCACCGGTAGCGGGGTCACGGGTGAATGCAACGCCTGTGCCGCAATCGTCGCCCATGTTACCGAATGCCATCATCTGTACGTTAACCGCGGTACCCCAGGAGTAGGGAATATCGTTGTCACGTCTGTATACGTTTGCTCTGGGGTTGTCCCAGGAACGGAATACTGCCTCAATAGCGCCCTTGAGCTGTTCCTTCGGATCGGAGGGGAAGTCCTTGCCGATCTTAGCCTTGTACTCAGCCTTGAACTGACCTGCAAGCTCCTTGAGGTCGTCGGCGTTAAGCTCGATGTCCTGAGTGACGCCCTTCTTAGCCTTCATCTGGTCGATGAGCTCCTCGAAGTACTTTTTGCCGACTTCCATAACGACATCGGAGTACATCTGGATAAATCTTCTGTAGCAGTCCCAAGCCCATCTTGCGTTGCCCGAGCTCTCTGCCATGTATGCAACGACATCCTCGTTTATACCCAGGTTAAGAATGGTGTCCATCATACCGGGCATGGAAGCGCGCGCACCGGAACGAACGGATACGAGAAGGGGGTTCTTCTTGTCGCCGAACTTCTTGCCGGTTACACCCTCCATCTTTACGATGTAATCGTCGATCTGTGCCATAATTTCAGCGTTGATCTGTCTGCCGTCCTCGTAGTACTTCGTGCAGGCTTCGGTAGTAATGGTGAAGCCCTGAGGAACAGGGAGACCGATGTTTGTCATCTCTGCAAGGTTTGCACCTTTGCCGCCGAGAAGGTTACGCATGTCTTTGTTACCCTCGGAAAAGAGATACACATACTTTGTTTGTGTTTTGCTCATTTTTGGTTTCCTCCAAATATAATTTTTTTATTAACTATGTCAGACGCCAAGGTCCCGGGACTCGGTCTACACGCTTGTCCCAAAACACGGCAATCTCGATTATAACATAAAATAGCAAAAATTTCTACGTTTTGTCCAAAAAATTGTTTGTTGACAAAATTGTTTACAAAATGTTAACAAATTCTCTCCAACTATTTTTTGAACCGATTAAATTTTTTGTGCAGTTTTCACCGAACGGTACCGAAAGACGGTGTTGCGCGGCGTTGCCGAATTACCGCAGAAAGGAAAAAAGCCCCACTCTCAAACCGCGTGGGGCAATAAAAATCACTTAGTGATAAACCAAAGGAGAATGTAGACAAGTATAAGTACGGGAGAAGAAAGCATGAGGATAAAAATGCCGGTGGTAACCTTATCCCAAAAGTTCTTCCAATTGAATTTCTTTGCGGGCTTAGCCGCAGAATTGTTCTCGCTCATTCCGTGTCCTCCTCGGATTTTTCGCTTTTTCAGCCTTATTGTAGCACACAAAGCGAATTAAGTCAAGCAAATTTTGAAAAATATACGTCAGAGAAGGGGATAATGCCCTGCAAACGTTGCAAAGCCTCGTAAAATCTTGACAAAACGTCGGGGCGGTGGTACAATCGTGCTGTAAAAAATGTATTTAGGAGAGGTGCGTATGGCACTTGAAATAGAGAGAAAATACGTGATTTTGATACCGGACGTCAGGACACTTGAAAAATATCCGGATTATACCGCCACAGACATCGTACAGACGTATCTGAAGTCGCAGGCAGGGATAACTCACAGAGTAAGGAAGCGCACGTATCAGAGCGGCGCGGTGTATACGGAGACAAAAAAAGTCAGAGTTGACAAAATATCCTCGGAGGAAAAAGAGCGCGAAATTACCGAGGAAGAATACGTTGAGCTTTTAAAGAAGAGTGACACAGGGCGCGTGCCGATAGTCAAGACACGACACAGCTTCACCTATCTCGGACAGTTGTTCGAGATAGATATTTATCCCCAGTGGAGGCACAGCTGTATTCTTGAAACAGAGCTGAAATCGAGGGATACCGCGGTGGAGTTTCCGCCTGAAGTGAGAGTTATTGCCGAGGTTTCGGGTGACAAACGCTTTTCCAATGCACAGATGGCGCGCGAATTTCCAAGGGAGCTTATTTGAATTGCCGAAATTAAAATCCGACGGGTGTCGTGCTTTGCAAATTCGCAAAGTTTAAAGGGCACCCGTCGGATTTTTGCTATTCAAGTATGAAACGAGTCTGTCGTGTTTTGTTTTTTACTCTTTGGGTAAAGGGATAAAATTTTTTTCGGCTTATTTGCAAGCTGTGCGGAGTGCTTTCCTTACGTGTTATTTGTGATACCGTTTTCCGTGGATTATGGTAAAGGAGCGGTACAACGCTTCGAGGAGAAGCACGCGCATCAGCTGATGCGGAAAAGTCAGCCGCGAGCAGGACAGACGAAGCTTACATTCGGTTTTTACACGCTCGGCAAGACCGTGGGAGGAGCCGATTATCAGTGTAAGCTTACCGATGCTGTCGGTGGCTCTGCGGACAATATCCGCCAGCTCCTCGGAGTCCACCTCCTTGCCCTCAACGCACATGGCTACGGTAAAGGAATCGCGTGGAACCGAGGCGAGGATTTTATCCGCCTCTTTGTCAAGGGCGCGTTCTATCTCGCTTTTATTGTCCTCATCGGCTATCCTCTCCTCACGCAGCTCGACAATTTCGACCTTTGCGTACTGAGATAGGCGCTTTTTGTATTCGTCGACCGCCTCGCGCAGATATCCTTCCTTCAGCGTGCCGACGCTTATGATCGTTACGCTTGCCATATCAGCCTCGCTTTTTCGCCAGCTTTGAAAGCCCCTCTGAGAGAGCCTCGCACAGAGCGTCCACGTCTTCGCGTGTGTTACGGTGAGAGAAGGAAACGCGAATTGAAGAATCAGCCTCGTCGGGTGTGCGCCCGAAAGCGGTCAGAGCGGTTGATAGGCTGTGGGTGCCGTTTGAAGAGCAGGCTGAGCCGGAGGATACGAAAATTCCTTTCGACGACAAAAAATGAAGCATGGTCTCGCTTTTGATTCCGGGAAGCGTCAGGTTGAGTATATGCGGCGCGTGGTACTTCGGAAGTACGGGCTTTATATCTGACAGATGCTGTTCTCTCAGCCTGTCAATCAGATGTGAGCGGAGGGATTCCATCTTGGCAATATCATCTCGCATAGTTTCGTGCGAGAGCGCGGCGGCAATTCCGAAGGCGGCAATTGCGGGCACGTTTTCCGTACCCGAGCGCATATCCATCTCCTGACCGCCGCCCAGAATCAAAGGCGAGAGGGCATGTCTTTGGATACATTCATCGGTGACTACGAGAGCTCCGACCCCTTTCGGACCTTCAATTTTGTGTGAGGACAGAGTGACGAGATCCGCGCCGATGGCAGAAACCGTGAAAGGAATCTTCATATATCCCTGTGTTGCGTCTACGTGAATGAGAGCATCGGGACACCTTTCTCTTACTGCGCGCGACAGGCGCACCAAGTCGTATACGGCACCAGTCTCGTTGTTGACCATCATAACGCTGACAAGTACCGTGTCGGGAGTCAGCTCACGCTGTAAAGCCTCGAAATCAAGCTGTCCCTGCGGGGTGGGAATGAACCCGAGCTTGAAGCCAAAGTCTTTCAGCCTTTCAAAGGGCCCGTTCACCGATGCGTGCTCGCCCAAAGTAGTGATTAGCTTGGACCCGTGTCGAAATCGCTCCTTTGCGAAAGCTCTTCCCAGTATGGCGAGATTGTTAGCCTCGGTGCCCGACGATGTAAATATAAGTTTGCATTTATCTCCGCCTACGGTTTTGAGAATTGCACTTCGAGCCGCTTGAAGTTCTCTTTCTGCCTCAAAGCCCTCTGCGTGCAGAGAGGACGGGTTGCCGTAATGCTCCTTTGATACGGAAATATACTTTTCCAACGCTTCGGGGCGAATTTTCGTTGTGGCGGAGTTGTCCAAATAAATCTTTTTCATATCCCGGATTCAAATTTAAAAGTCGATTTTGTCGAGTATTTTTTTTGCAAGCTCGGTGCCCTCTTCATCCAAGGGGGAGAGGGAGGTGTACGTGTACATATAGTCGGTCCACGTGCTTCTGATATAAGCCTGATACACGAAATAGTTTTTGCCTTCAAGGGAGTAGGAATAAATCATCGTAACTCTCTGAGTGTTTTTATGTGAGCTTACCGCCTCGTCCACGTGAGTTATTACAAGGGTCGATATTTCATTGCCCTCGCCGTCGGTAGTCTTGTCGGCAATTTCACGAAGCTCATCCTGACGGTTTTTCCAGTATTCGCCAAAACCGAGATTGACGGTTATTTTACTTACGTTAACGCTGATACCCGCCACCTTATCGCTGGCGCTGACGATGCCGGAAACGTAGTCGGGGGTAAAGCTGTCGGGAACGTAGAGGTCAAAGCCTGCGGTCGCTCTGTCGGACACGAGAATAAATCCGTCCTCGTCCTCAGAGTATTCCGGCTTGCCGACCTCTGCCGCGGCCTTCGTCAGGAAGAGGATATTGTCCATCACCGAGGTAACCTTCTCGGTCAGGAAATACTCATAGTAGGTTTTACCGCCCGTGTACTCGACGTCCGGTGCAAGATAGGTGAAAATATAGAAACGGCTCTTATAGATTGCGTAAACCTGCATGCACTTGTATTTCTCTTTGGAGTATGTGAAGGAGTAAACGAAGGAATACGCCTCTTCTGCATTTCCGAGATTGATTTTCTTGCCGGCAGACGTTGTCGTGACCTCAAAGGGAAGCTCTGACATTTCACTCTCGTAGTAGTCTGTGATATATGCGGGCACGTTCCCTTCTGACAGGCTCTCGTCTGTTTTTTCGGGCAGATCTGCTTCTACGAGCGATACGGAAGAGCCGTTGGTTACTGAGATATACGCAGAGGAAATCTCACCTCGGTTGGAGACGACCCACTCCTCGGGTGCGTAGAAGTTATATCCGACCGTCTCGCCGCCTCTTACGAGCTGCATTCCTTCGGGAATACCGTCATTGCCCCCGCCGCAGGAGACGAGAGCGAGCATCATCGTGAGCAGGGCGGCGCACAGGAGTAGTATTGAGATAGCCTTTTTCATTTTTTTATTCCTTTCGAGCGGATTTGCCTGAGCTTTCCCCCGGCAAATCCGTCCCATATTTTATGTGAATTTGTTTTTTACGTATTCTTTAAAGTGCACACCCCTTGCGGTAAAATCGGGAAACTCTCCGTAAGCGGTAGCCGCGGGCGAGAGAAGAACCGTGTCGGATGAGTGTGCCGTATCGCACAGGTATTTCAGCGCGGAGTCGAAATCCGAATACCGCGCCCTCGGTATTTTGCGAAGCTCTGTATGCGAAATTAAGAAATTTTCTATTTCTTCGCCTGCCTCTCCGTAAATTGCAATTACCCTTGCGTACCTGAGTATCGGTTCTGAAAGCGGCTCGTAGGACAAACCCTTGCCTCTGCCTCCCAACAGCAAAAGCACCGGTCTGTTAAGCCCGCAGAGGGTGTTCGCGGTGCGGAGCGGAGTGGTGTCGATTGATGAATCGATGAAATCAATGCCGCGTGCCGTGTGGCACAGCTCGGCTCTGTGCGGCAGACCGTGAAAGCTGTCGAGTGCCGAGATAAGCGAGCCTTTGTCGGCAAATCCGAGAGTCAAGCCGACGGCGGTTAATGTGTTCAGGAGTCTGTGTCGAACGGCGGCTTTTTCTGTTTTAAAAGGGATAAAAGGCTCGCCGTCGAGAATGATATAACCGCCGCGGTAATTTATGTAATGCTCAGCCTCTGCAAGACGGGACAGCTCGGTAAAATCATGATCTGCGGAAAACAGGACAAATGCACCCTTGTGCCTTGCAATTTCAAGACAGCATGGGTCGGAAGCGGAGAGCACCGCCCCTTCGGTTTTGTCAAGAACACGGCTCTTTGCCATACGGTATTCGTCAAAGGAGCGGTGCCAATTAAGGTGATTTTCCGTAATATTCGTTATTGCCGCGCGCATTGACGGCGGACTGAGATATGACAGATTAAAGCTTGACAGCTCTGCAACGCATATTTCGGCATTGTCTTCAAGCTCGCAAAACGGAACCCCGAAATTTCCCGCAGGGTAAGCTGATATGCCTGCATTTCTGAGAATGTGGGCGGTCAATGCGGTAACGGTGCTTTTTCCGTCCGAGCCTGTGATACAAATTGACGGAATTTCGGAGGTGTTGAAAAACAGCTCGCAGTCGGAGCTGACGGTGACGCCCCGCTGCATAGCCTCGAATACCGCAGGACAGTCCTCTCGCCTGACTGACGGGGATACGAAGAGAATATCCTCATTAATATCACACGCGCTGTTCTCTCCGAAGAAACATTCGGCAAAGGGAGGGTAACCGCACTCGGTGTCAGCCCTCAGAGTGAATTCGATTACTCCGCAGGACGCGAGAGTCTTATATAACGCTCTGTTGCAAATTCCGAAGCCGAAAAATCCGACACGAGGCATACGGCACTCGCTTTTCTTAAAATTTTCAATTAGCGTACGTACGTTCACAGAACCTCCGACAAAGCGGAAACAACAATCCACTTTATATTATATATATTTTGGACGTTTTTTCAAGATACTCCGGAAAATTTACAATTTTAAAACATTCCGTGACGGTTGCATAAGGCGCGTGAATGTGGTAAAATGGTAAAAAAAGAGTTATCCGAATAACATTCGATAGAATATATGAGGACGGAAAATGAAAGATAACCTGAAAAATATCATCACCTTGACCTTGAACCCCGCTTTTGATTTGCATATCCGAATAACCGACGGAAAGGAGCGGATATACCGCCGTGATTCCGGTGGGAAGGGGATAAACGTGTCACGAGACCTTCGCGCGGTCGGAGTGGAAAATTTGTGCGCGGTGACTTTGGGCAGAGAGGACACGGAGAATTTTTTATCACCGCTGTTGTCGGAGGGACTCGACGTAGAGTATGTTACCGTCGACGGGAAAGTGCGGGAAAACAAGAATATACAGGAAGGCGATACCGAACGCGTCATCAAGGGCTCGGGGGCTGAGGTTGACGGCGGTGCGCTTGACAGACTGTGGTCAAAGCTGATGCCGCATATTACGGAGGGCACGGCTCTGTGCTTCTCGGGCAGTATTCCCGCCGGCTCGGATAAAGGAGCTGTCATCTCTCTGCTGACCGAGGCACGCTACCTGGGAGCGCGCCTGATTCTTGACAGCGCGTCGCTGAGTGCCGAGGATATAACCCTCCTCCGTCCGTATATGGTAAAACCGAATAGGGAAGAAGCGGAGGCTCTGCTGGGAAAAAGCGCATCCGGGCTGTCGCATGAGTCAATGTGCCTGAGCCTGCTTGATTTGGGCGCGCAGTACGTACTTCTGACTCTCGGCAAAGAGGGTATGCTGCTCGGTACGGGTGGGGGCGTGTATGGAAAAACGGGTATTTCAATCCTCCCCGTCAGCACTACCGGGGCAGGGGACAGTGCCACGGCGGGCTTTGTTGCCGCAAAACATTTCGGACTCGGCGACAAAGATACGCTCAGGCTGTCTTTAGCCTTCGCTACTGCCGCCTGCCTGACCGAAGGTACGCTTCCGCCCGACCCGTGTCAAATTAAAAGGCTGTTTGTTAAGGCTTGTGACAGATAATTCGGGAAAGTGCGGGAAATAATTTCGCCAAAGCCCGCGCTGTGAAAAAGCAGGTGCGAAAAAACACCGCACAAAAACACGCCCGGCGATAAAGGAAAAGGGCAAGGAAGAAACAAATCCGCTTTCCTTGCTCTTAAAATATCCCATTCCGCATTATTCATTTTCCATTTTCAATTTATCATTCTGCATTTTCAATTTTCAATTTATCATTTGTAGTGTACCCACCGAAGTGGACAAAATATAAAAATGTAAAATGAAAACGTAA
>CAZBQN010000033.1:0-8154 GCA_964494135.1 uncultured Ruminococcus sp.
AAACTCGTTACTTTTATTTTTGCTTTTTTAGTCTCACATCATTGACAAATGCACAGTTTTCGTTTATTCCTTGATTTTTTTATTGTTTTGTTGTATAATGTGTACAGCCTATTTCAAACAGCTTTTGGAGGAAAAATGGAAAACAGAGTTTATCTTGACCAAAACGATAAAAACGTCTATATTGACGTGTACTTACCCGAGACGAAGGACCTTTCACGCCCTGCTATTCTGGTTATCCCCGGCGGAGCATACCAGGACGTATGCGAGTTTCACGAGGGAGGACACGTAGCAAGAGCATTCGTCGGATACGGCTACGCCGCCTTCGTGCTGAATTACAGAGTGGCAGGTCAGACGGTTTTCCCGGGACAGCTCATCGACGCCTCCCGCGCCATCGTTCACATCCGCGATAACGCAAAGGAATACGGAGTTGACTCTGCACGGGTATATGCCGTAGGCTTTTCCGCCGGCGGACATCTGGCAGGCTCGCTGGCTATTTTACATAACAATAAAATCGTGCTTGACACCCTCGGTATCCGGGAGGGCTATAACAAACCCACAGCGGCAATTCTCTCGTATCCGGTCGTATCCGCATATCTCCATTCACACGACTACTCTTTTATGAAGCTGCTCGGTAAGCCCTTCTCCGAGATAACCGACGGTGAGAAGCAGGCGGTCTCTCTTGAAGCCAACGTCACGGCTGACTCTGCGCCTCTCTTTATCTGGCACACCGCCGAGGATAAGGAAGTAGATCCGATACCAGCCATGGTGCTTGCCGAGGAGTATCTGAGGCACAAGCTGCCGGTCAACTTCCGCCTTTACCCTTACGGCCCTCACGGAATCTCTCTGGGCACCAAGGTCAGCGAGGACGGCAACCCCGAGTGGGTACAGCCCTTGGCGACGGGCTGGGTAGAGGATGCCGTACGGTGGTTTGAGACGCTTTGATTTCCTGCGGCTTCAGACACTTTGATTTTGCTCTTGACTTCTTAACGATTATAGTATATAATTTTCGGGAATGAAAATCCGAAAGAAAAGGATGAAAATATGGAAAGAACCTACATTAAAGACGTGACCCCCGGCGTGTGCCGGGTTCAGGGCTTCGTTGAAAACTTCCGCAACAAGAAGAACATGGCGTTTATCGTCGTGAAGGATATTACTGGCAAGCTTCAGGTGACTATCGTAAAGGAGGAGCACCCCGAGTTCTCCGAGCTGCTTGATAAGCTTACCATTCACTCTGTCGTATCCTTCGAGGGCGAGGTCGTTGCCAGCGAATACGTAAAGATGGGTGGCAAGGAGATGTATCCCACCGCTATGAAGATCGAGTCGGTTGCAGACGCTCTGCCTATCAAGGACGACTCCGACATCGACGTGAAAATGGATTACAGATGGATAGATCTGCGCCGTGACAAGAACCAGCTGATGATAAAACTCCAGACTACGCTTACCGCGGCTATGCGTGAGTATCTGCTTCAGCGTAATTTCGTGGAAATTCACACTCCCAAGCTTATCGGTGCTGCCAGCGAATCCGGCTCGGACGTGTTCAAGGTAAAATACTTTGACACAGACGCCTATCTTGCGCAGTCCCCTCAGTTCTATAAGCAGATGGCTATGGCTTCGGGTCTTGAGCGGATATTCGAGACGGGACCCGTGTTCAGAGCCGAGAAGTCTTATACCAACAAACACGCAACCGAGTTCACGGGCTTCGACCTTGAATTTTCCTATATCGACAGCTTCGAGGACGTAATGAAGTTGGAGGAGGAGCTGGTAACCTACGCTATTAAAGCGGTCAAGGAGGCTCACGGCGAAAAGATAAAGGAGCTTTACGGCATGGACCTTGAGGTTCCCGCGCTTCCTTTCCCGAGAATGAAGCTGTGCGACGTTTATTCCGAGCTTGAAAAGAGATACGGCTATACAGTTCCCGACGAGCTGAAGGGCGACCTTACCACCGAGGCGGAGAGAATGACGAAGCAGCTCTGCCGCGATATGTTCAATCACGAATTTCTCTTTATCACCGACTACGACGCCAAGGAGCGCGCCTTCTATCATATGAGGGACGAGCGCGGCGTACCTCAGGGCTACGACCTTATCTGGCGCGGAGTTGAGATAACCACAGGCGCGCAACGTGAGCACAGATACGACGTGCTTAAGGCCCAGGCGGAGGAAAAGGGTCTTGCCGAGGACGTAAAGTTCTATCTTGAATTCTTCAAGTACGGCTGTCCTCCTCACGGCGGCTTCGGTATCGGTATCGACCGCCTGACAATGCTGTTCTTAGGACTTTCCATAAAGGAAGTACAGTTCCTCTTCCGCGGACCTAACCGTCTGACTCCGTAATCCGCAAAATAACCGGAAAACGCAAATCCGCACGGACGCATTTCCGAGCGGAAAAACAAAAAATGAATAATAGAAAAGGAAATCGATATGAAAATTGCACTTATAAACGAAAACAGCCAGGCGGCAAAGAACGCTCTTATCTGCGAAACCCTGAAGAAGGTTGTAGAGCCTCTCGGTCACGAGGTACACAATTACGGTATGTATTCGGCAGAGGACAAGGAGCAGCTGACCTACGTTCAGATAGGTATCCTCTCCGCGGTTCTTCTCAATTCCGGCGCATGCGATCTCGTTATTACCGGCTGCGGCACGGGAGAGGGCGCAATGCTGGCATGTAACTCCTTCCCCGGCGTACTCTGCGGTCACGTGGTTGACCCCACCGACGCTTACCAGTTCACTCAGGTAAACAACGGCAACGCCATCGCAATGCCTTTTGCCAAGGGCTGGGGCTGGGGCTGTGAGCTCAACCTGCAGTACGTGTTTGAGAAGCTGTTCGTCTCCGAGTGGGGTCTCGGTTATCCCCGTGAGAGAGCGGTTCCCGAGCAGAGAAACAAGAAAATTCTTGACGAGGTAAAGAAGGTTACTCATACCGACATCGTTTACATTCTCGAAAATCTTGACAGAGAGCTTGTAAAGGGTGCCCTCGGCGGAGCTAAGTTCCGCGAGCTGTTCTTCGCAAACTGCAAGGATGAGAGAATTGCAAACTGCGTAAAAGCGATTATAGACTGATGAAAATAACAGAAATCAAATCCGCCTATAAGACAAAAAAAGAGCAGCTGAAAAGAGAGCACAAGGCAGAAAAGAAACGGCTGAAAAGGGAATACAAGGCAAACCGCAAGGCACTGGGTGCAAGCTATAATTCCGACGTCATCGCATATTACGACTCTATCGGAGGGAAGCCGAAAAACAATCCGCCGAGGCGCGGAGTCCTTGAGGAGATAGGCAACGCCACGACACACGGCGTAGGCTCAATCTTTGCCGTAGTGGCTCTGGTGCTGATGTGCCTGTCGGCGAGTGCTCCCGTGGAGTACGTCGGCGCGTCCATATATTCCGCAGGACTGTTCGTCATGTTCACCATGAGCTGTCTGTACCACGCATTGCCCTACGGAAGCAAGGTGAAGCGCATATTCAGACGCTTTGACTATTCGTGTATTTATTTGCTTATCGGAGCTACCTTTGCGCCCATACTGCTGTGCTATATCGGCGGTACCTTGGGACTCGTATTCTTCATAATACAGTGGGTAGTTATCGTCACCGGTATCACCATGGTTGGCGTCTTCGGACCGACGAAGCTGCGCTTCCTTCATATCCCACTTTATATAGTGCTGGGCTGGTGCGGCATCTTCTTTATGCCCGAAATGGCAATAAGGGGAGATTATCTGTTCCTTGGCTGTATTCTGGGCGGCGGCGTTATTTATTCACTCGGAATTATTCCTTTTGCGCTCAAGAAAAAGGTCGCTCATTTTATATGGCACTTCTTCGTTCTTGCGGGAGCCGTTGTTCAATGGGTCGGCGTTTACCTTACGGTATATCTTAAATGATTTTTACGTGAACAGGAGACTGAGCTTTGGAATTTTTATATTTTCTTCAGAGCATTAGAAACCCCGTATTTGACTTCTTCTTCGACATTTTAACCAAGCTCGGCGAGGAAACCGTGTTTCTTGCCGTGGCGATATTTTTCTTCTGGTGCGTCAGCAAGCGAGAGGGCTTCTACATCCTTATTACCGGGCTTTTCGGCACGGTAATTAACCAAGGACTGAAAATGATGTTCCGCATTGAGCGTCCTTGGATTATTGACCCGGAGTTCGAGATAGTCGAGAGCGCAAGACTGGAGGCTACCGGCTATTCCTTCCCCTCCGGGCACACGCAGAACATCGCGGGTACGTTCGGTTCGATAGGCAGGTATTCGAAGCGTAAGTGGGTGAGAATACTCTGTGTTATCATTATAGTTCTCGTGGCACTGTCGAGAAACTATCTCGGCGTTCATACGCCCCTTGACGTTGCGGTGTCACTGATCATCGCAGGTGCTTTGGTATTCGGTCTTTATCCCTTCTTTGGGAGCGAGGAACGGTTCAACAAAGCGATGCCGGTAATCGTTGCGCTTTCCGCGGCAATATCGCTGGCGCTTCTCATATATGTCAACGTTTTGCCCGGTGCCCTTTCGGGTGCGGACGAGGTAACGGCGGAAAGCTATCTTTTTAATCTGGAGAGCGCAAAGAAAAATGCGGCGACACTTTTCGGCTGTATGCTGGGGCTTGTTGCGGTGTACCCAATTGACCGCTTCTTCATAAAGTTCGATACCAAGGCGAGATGGTACGCACAGGTTATAAAGCTGGTGCTGGGACTGGGAATTATCTTGCTTATCAAGGGCACACTTCAGTCGCCTCTTGAAGCTCTGTTCCGCATCTTCACAGACACGCCTATGTATATAGCCCGTGCCGTCCGATACTTTATTATAGTGTGCTTCGCCGGTATAGTATGGCCCCTGACCTTCGGATTCTTCGGTAAAATGCGGATAGGATTTATGGAACGCTTTACCGGTTTCGTAAAGTCAAGGCTTTGCAAAAATCAGCACGCACCGGCACATGAAGAATAAAAGGACAACTATTATTTACATTTTTCACTTTATGGATATTCCGCAGAAAAACAGCTTTTGCGGAATATCCTCTTTTTATTTTGAAAATGCTTTACTTTTTAAAATCTTTGTGCTATAATGTATTAGTAAAAATATTTTAATGAGGCAATATTATGAAATGTCCCGCCTGTAACTATCAGGATTCCAGAGTTGTAGATTCCCGTCCGGTCGAAGACGGCTCCAGTATCAAGCGGCGCCGGGAGTGTCCCGTGTGCGGAAAGCGCTTCACTACGTATGAGGTAGTGGACAGCGTCCCGATTTCCGTAGTCAAGAGGGACGGCAGCCGCGAATTTTTTGACGTGCATAAGCTTATGCTGGGTATTGAGCGCGCCTGCCAGAAGCGGCCTGCCAATCCTTCCGAAATTGCCAAGGATATTGAGACCGAGCTGCAGAATTCGCTTGTCGGAGAGATTTCGTCAAAGGAAATAGGCGAGATGGTTCTGTCAAGGCTCAAAGAGGTAGATATCGTTTCCTATATCCGTTTCGCCTCGGTGTACAGAGAGTTCAAGGATATCGATTCCTTTATGGACGAGATAAAGAGCCTCGGCAGGAAGCAGAGAAGAAAGCCGGCTGCAAAGCCCGAGGAGGTTTGAATGGTAAAGAGTATGACAGCCTTCGGCAGAGCAAAGGCGGAGGGCGAACTCAAAGATATAACGGTTGAAATAAAGAGCGTTAATTCACGCTTCTTTGATTGCTCGGTTAAGATTCCGAGAGCCTATCTTTTTCTTGAGGAGAGAATAAAGACCCACGTGCAGAAAAACGCCGTGGCGAGAGCCAAGGTAGACGTGTATATCACCGTTGACAGCCACGATAATTCCGCAGGGGTCGTGGATTTTGACCGGGGCTACGCCGAGAGCTACATCGCGGCACTGCGTGCCCTGCGCGACGAATTCGGACTTGAAGACGACATCAGCGTTATGAGCGTCGCGCGCAATCAGGATCTGTTCCGCACGAGGCGCCCCGACGTCGACATAGAAGAAGAATGGGAGCAACTCCGACCTGTTCTCGACGCTGCTATTGCCGACCATACCGCTATGCGAGCGGAGGAGGGCAGAAAGGCTCTTGCCGACATTTCGGAGAAGATAGAGCTGGTGCGCTCCCTTACCGATGAAATAGAAGCGATTTCACGTGAGGATACCGTGGGATACAGAGATAAGCTTGAAGCGAGAATAAGGGCGATACTTGATGACAACTCCGTTGCCATCGACGAGAACCGGCTTCTGACAGAATGCGCAATATGGGCGGACAAAATCGCCATAGACGAGGAGCTTGTCAGACTCCGCTCCCACTTCGGAGCCTTCTATGACATTTGCAACAGTCCCGAGCCCTCCGGCAGAAAGCTGGATTTCCTCATGCAGGAGATGAACAGAGAGACCAATACCATAGGCTCAAAGGCGAATAACGCCGGGATTGCAAGAATAGTTGTGAATATCAAGGGCGAGCTTGAGAAGATCCGCGAGCAGGTTCAAAATATTGAGTAAGGAGTACCGAAGGCTTTATGAAGTTTATTAACATAGGATTCGGAAATATGGTTTCGGCAGGCAGGATAGTTTCGATAGCCTCTCCCGATTCCGCTCCGATTAAAAGACTTGTTCAGGACGCTAAGGAGGCGGGCAGAGTTATTGACGTGTCCTGCGGCAGACGCACCCGCTCGGTCATTATAACCGACTCCGACCACGTTATTTTGTCTGCAATTCAGTCGGAGACCATCACCAACCGTATTGCCTACGACGAGGATTCCGAGGAGGATCCGGAGGACTGATTGGGATTCGGTAGGGCTTGCCGATAATCCTTTACCGACGGTACTGACAAATATGGGGATTCGGCGCAGTCACAAAAGTTAAACAGAAAAACAGATTTGAAAGGAACATAAAATGATTTATCCTACAATTGACCAGCTTACAAAAGGCAATTTCAACCGATACGAGCTTGTTGTCGGCGTCGCAAAGGGCGCGCGTATCGTCACAGACAGGTACGTCGAGATGAGAGCAAACGCGCAGAAGATGATTGAGAATCACGAGACGGAAAAGCCTCTCGTTGCGCTCATCGATCCCGAGTACAAGGATCAGAAGGCTGTTAAGATTGCAATTAACAAGCTTGAGAGCGGCGAATTCAAAATGGTTCGCAAACCGGAGCACATGTAAAAAAGAAGTGAGGTGATACGGATGACGGCAAAGGTATATATTCTTGACGCTCCGTATTCTCTCGACCGTCCCTTTGATTACTCCTGCGACCCCACCCTCGCTGTGGGAAGTATCGTCAAGGTTCCCTTCGGAAAGACGAACAGACTGCGCTTGGGTGTCGTTACCGAGGTGAGCGACAGCTTCGCCGAGGAACGGGACGGGGTGAAAATAAAGCCCGTGTATTCCGTAACAGCCGAGCAGTTTGCCCTGTCGCCGGAGATGCTCGGGCTATGTCTGTTTTTGAAGAGCCATACCCTGTGCACGCTGGGTGAGGCGGTGCGCGCGGTGCTTCCGCCGGGCGCGCTTTCGGACAACGAAAATATCAGATACAGACGGATGTGCCGCCTGACCGTAACCGCGGACGAGTGCCGAGGGCTTCTGTCGGGGAGAGGCAGAGGGGGAGTCAGGAGCGAGGGACAGAGAATTATTCTCGAATACCTGATGAATATCGGCTCGGCAGACAGAGAGCTGCTTCTCGACTTGCCGGGAGTGAATTCCGCTCATATTAACGCCCTGAGGGCAAAGGGTGTAATTGATTACACAGATTTTGAAGACCTGCGCAACCCTTACGCCGCATATTCCCGGAAAACCGATACTGCCGAGATAGTACTCAGCCGTGCGCAGACTGCCGCTTACGAGAAGATATTCGAGCTGTACTCTGCGGCTGAGGCAAGAGCCTGCTTGCTTTACGGCATTACCGGAAGCGGAAAGACCAAGGTCATAATGAAGGCGATCGACAGAACGGTTGCCGACGGTAAGAGCGTTATAATGCTCGTGCCGGAAATATCCCTGACACCGCAGACGGTCAGCCTGTTTTGCCGGCGATACGGCGAGAGGGTGGCTGTTATTCACTCCTCGCTCTCACGGGGCGAGAGGCTTGACGCGTGGCGCAGAATAAAGCGCGGCGAGGTTGATCTGGTAATAGGCACGCGCTCGGCGGTTTTCGCGCCCCTTGACAATATCGGTATGATAGTCATTGACGAGGAGCATGAGCATACCTATAAATCCGAG
>CAZBQN010000034.1:0-6834 GCA_964494135.1 uncultured Ruminococcus sp.
GTAACAGAGGCGAGCCCCGTCCCCGTCCTCCCTATCCCGCTGTAAAGGGTCTGTTTAACCGTCCTACCGTTGAAAACAACGTTGAGACCTTTGCCAACGTTCCTCAGATCATTCTCAAGGGTGCAGATTGGTTTGCATCCATGGGTACCGAAAAGTCCAAGGGCACAAAGGTGTTTGCACTGGGCGGAAAAATCAAGCACACCGGTCTTGTCGAAATCCCCATGGGCACTACACTTCGCGAGATCATCTACGACATCGGCGGCGGTATTCCCGGCGGTAAGAAGTTCAAGGCTGCTCAGACGGGCGGTCCCTCAGGCGGTTGTATTCCCGCAAGACTCATTGACACAGAGGTCGACTACGATAACCTTGTTTCCATCGGCTGTATGATGGGCTCTGGCGGTCTTATCGTTATGGACGAGGACACCTGTATGGTTGATATGGCTAAATTCTTCCTGGAATTCACCGTTGACGAGTCCTGCGGTAAGTGTACTCCCTGCCGTGTAGGTACCAAGCGTCTGCTTGAAATACTTGACAAAATCACACAGGGCAAGGGCACTCTTGAAGATATAGACAAGCTGGAGTCTCTGTGCCACTACATAAAGCAGAATTCTCTGTGCGGCCTCGGTCAGACTGCCCCCAACCCCGTTCTTGCTACCCTCAACTTCTTCCGCGATGAGTATGTTGCTCACGTTGTTGACAAGAAGTGCCCTGCAGGCGTATGTAAGAGCCTTCTGTCCTTCAAAATTGATAAGGACAAGTGTATCGGATGCGGCAAGTGCGCTAAGAACTGCCCCGCAGACGCCATTTCCAAGACCGATTACGTTGCACCCGGTCACAAGCTGCCTTCCTACTCCATTGATACAAGCAAGTGTATCAAGTGCAGTGCTTGTATGGCAGGCTGTAAGTTCGGTGCTATATCTAAGAAATAAGAAAGGAGTGCGCTGAAAAATGGAAATGTTAAACGTTAAAGTTAACGGTATCGCAGTAAGCGTACCCAAGGGCTCGACTATCCTTGAAGCAGCCCGTGCGGCAGGTGTGGAAATCCCCACCCTCTGCTATATGAAGGAAAAAAATGAGATTGGTGCTTGCCGTATCTGCGTAGTTGAGGCTACCGGCGCAAGAGGACTCGTTACCGCCTGCGTTTATCCCGTAACCGAGGGCATGGAAATCAAGACCAATACACCCAAGGTAAGAGAAGCGCGCAAGACGACCCTAGAGCTTATCCTCTCCACCCACGACAAGAACTGTCTGTCCTGCGTTCGTTCCACCAACTGTGAGCTTCAGAAGCTGTGCCTTGAATACGGGGTTGATTCCAACGCGTTCGGCGGATTCAGACCGGTATACGAGCTTGATTATTCAACTCCCCACCTGGTAAGAGATAACAACAAATGTATCCTTTGCCGCAGATGCGTAGCCGCTTGTAAGGAGCAGTTCGTATCCGTCATCGGTGCAAACAACCGCGGTATCGACACATGTATAGGTCAGCCCTTTGAAATCACTCTTTCCGAAACTCCCTGTATCTCCTGCGGTCAGTGTACCGTAGTATGTCCTACCGGAGCCCTCGTAGAGCGCGACGATACCGATAAGGTTTGGGCAGCTCTTTCTGACCCCACAAAGCACGTCGTAGTTCAGACAGCTCCCTCTGTCAGAGCAACTCTCGGCGAATGCTTCGATATGCCTATCGGCACAAACGTAGAGGGCAAGATGGTTGCGGCTCTGCGCAGACTTGGGTTTGAGAAGGTTTTCGACACAAATAACGGGGCAGATTTCACGATTGTAGAAGAAGCAACAGAGCTTCTCGACCGCGTCAAGAACGGTGGAAAGCTCCCCATGATTACCTCCTGCTCCCCCGGTTGGGTAAAATTCTGCGAGCTTTACTACCCCGATTTCATTGACCACCTGTCCTCCTGCAAGTCACCTCAGCAGATGAGCGGCGCGCTTATCAAAACATATTGGGCTGATAAGACGGGATACGACCCGAAGGATATTTTCGTCGTTTCGATTATGCCCTGTACCGCAAAGAAGTTTGAGGTAGGCAGAGCTGATATGTCTGCGGCAGGCGACGGTATTCCCGACGTTGACGTAGCACTCACCACCCGTGAGCTTGCGAGAATGATTTCCAGAGCAGGTCTGAAATTCACTGCCCTTCCCGACGAAGACTTTGACAATCCTCTCGGCATTGATACCGGCGCGGCAGTTATCTTCGGTGCTACCGGCGGCGTTATGGAGGCCGCACTGCGTACCGCCAACGACGTTCTCACCGGCAAGGATAACGAGGAGCTTGAATTCACCGAGGTCAGAGGTACCGAGGGGCTCAAGGAAGCTACCTACAATATCGCAGGTATTGAAATCAAGGTTGCGGTTGCTTCCGGCGCGGCTAACGCAAAGGCCGTTATGGACAAGATTGCAAGCGGTGAGGCGGACTGGACCTTCGTAGAGATTATGGGATGTCCCGGCGGCTGTGTAAACGGCGGCGGTCAGCCTATCCAGCCCCAGTACGTACGCGATACCGTAGATCTGAAGGCAGTCAGAGCAAAGGCTCTGTACGACCAGGACGCGGCATCCGTAATTCGTAAATCTCACCAGAATCCCGTAGTTAAGGAAGTTTACGAAAACTACTTCGGCGGCGGTTACGGTTGCCACAAGGCGCACCATGCCCTCCACACTTCCTACGTTGCAAGAAAGAAGTACAATATCTGATAATATACGAAGTTCGTGTCTGTCGGCTTGCCAGCAAGCACGAACGACTATATTTCATGGAATGTGCGAAAATCCTGGATTTTCGGTGTGGTGCCGCATGGCAACACGGTTAATTTTTGACTTCTCGAAAATTAACAACACATAGATTATATTATTGCGCAAAAAACTGCTTACCTCTTGTGTAAGCAGTTTTTTGTTATTAAACTTTGTTTGTCCGTATTTTTCTATCCTTACATAGCTTTTCGCACGTTATTTCTTAAGAGTTTTGTATTTTTCGCACTCCATATAATAGGTGGCTTCGCTATCGGCAACCGACAGGGCAAAAGCCAGAGGAAACATCTCAAAGGCGCTTGACACGTTTCTCGCATCCTCTGTTGACGAATATCCCATGTGATACCTGATGGCAAACGCCTCCTCGCGGGTCAGACGCATATAGCCCGAAATAATGTACACACTTTTCTCGCCGTGACCGTAGGGAAGCTGGTCGTCGTATTCAAAGCTGTCAACCTTCTGCCATACGCCTTTCTCGTCCTTCACGTTTCGGAAGCCTTTTTTATACACTCCCACTTTGCACAGGTCGTGAAGCAGTGCTACTATGGCGATGCTCTCGTCTGAATATTCAAATCCAAATTCTTTTGCGGTATCCGAATTCATATAAGCGACCAAGCGGTCGTAAACGTTCAGCGAGTGGTCAAGCAAACCGCCCTCGTAGGAGGAATGAAACCTTGCGCTTGCCGGTGCCTGAAAGAAGTCCGACGCAGGCGAGCTCAGGTAATCAAAAAGCTTATCCGCGCCTTCCCTCTTGATTTTCGTCTTGAATATTTCCGTAAATCTTTCCTTATTCGTCATAGTATCACCTCAAAGCTTATTTATTGATTTTAGATATTTCACGCTTTCGTCAAGTCCGGCAACCGTCTTCACCTCAATGAGGCAATTTCCCTTTTCTCCGAGCAAATCGAGCATGGAAGCAACGTCCACGTCAGCCGTGCCGAGCGGTAAATGAGCTGACTTTCCGTTGCTGTCGTGCAGATGCATGTGGCAGAGCTTACCGTGATATTTGTCGAAAACGTCTCTGTCACTGCCACCGAGACACTTATCGTGTCCCACGTCCAGCGTCAGTCCGAACACCGGGCTCTGCATAAACAGCTCCAGAGCCTGGCGCTGAGAGGAGGTAAACGGGTTTGAGTCCACGTTCTCTATACATATTTTCAGTTCTCTATCCCCTATTTCCGACTCGCAAAGCGAGATAAACTCTCTGACACGCGCCATATACTCAGACTTATATACGTCGGTCAGCAATATGACCTTGCCCGGCAAGGTTACGTATACGCCCTTCAACAGATGCATATTGATGACAGGCGCGCCGATAGCCGCGGCAAACCTGATATGCTCCCGCATTACGCCGAAATAGCACTCCGAAACCGACTTGTTGAAGTCAAAAGGGTTCAGCTGCTCGTCAGCATGGATAGTGTAAAACAGATCGTTCTCTCGCGCAAGCTTACAGAGCCTCGCCGTGTCAAGCGCATCCGTCTGATAGTTCGGGAAACTGGTATTTATCTCAATAAAATCCAAAGAGTATTTTTTTGCTACGTCGATGCACTCGCAGATGTCTGCGCATTCGACAAGGGTTGGCATTCCGTATTTCATTAAAGATTCCTCATTCGTGCAGTATATTACGTTGATAATTATACAATAACTCGGTCGAAAATGCAATAATTCCCGAAGAATTTATATCCTGGTATCCAACTTCGGTTACAGCTCGACCTTCACCTGCCTGTCAAGTGCCATTCCGTCCTCCGAAACAGCACAGTCATACGCCAGTATCTTCACACCTCTCGCGCTCGCCTTATGTAAAGCCTCGGCAAAATCCGGGTCTGTCCCGCGGTTGGGGCGAAAGACCCTGACGCCGCTCATTTGTATTACGAAAAGAACGTATGCCTCAAAGCCCTCATCCATAGCGGACGTAAGCCCTCTTATATGCTTGGCACCTCTCTCGGTCGGAGCGTCCGGAAACATTACGACGCCGCCGTCTTCAAGCGTTACGCCCTTAACCTCAACGAAAGCACGCCTTCCCCCGTCCTCGACGTAAAAATCAAATCTCGAATCCTTGTGAGTTACCTCGCGCCTGACAGAAGCACACTCCGAAAACAGGCGTCCGGATTTGAGAAAGTCGAAAGCCGCATCATTCGGCGCTTGCGAATCCATGTTTATGAGGATTTTCTTATCACCCACGGTTTTATACACCGCTATCAAATCGTAGGGTGTCTTTCGCTCACTTGGATTATCCGGGATTGACAGAATGACCTGACAGCCCGGAATCAGCAATTCCCGACATCTCCCCGTATTTTTCACGTGTACACGCACCTCGGAGCCGTCAAGCAGCACGGTAGCAATAAAACGGTTGTCCCTGCGTAAAAAAATCGCATACGTAATTCGGTTATATTTCATACGGCACCACACTTTCGGTATTATTAAAGGGTATCCCGCAATTCACGGAATACCCCTCTTTATTCAATTTGCCTTTTTTCTCATACCCACGATTTTATAAACGACAGGCGCGAATACTACGTTTATCGCAATCTCAATAAAGAAATTAACCAACAGCATAAGTATAAGACCAGTCAGGAAAGGTACTCCGTCAGCCACGAACGCCGAGAAGAAATCTTCGAAGAAGATACATACACCGGCTACGAAAATTCCCGTGTTGACTACAGGACCGACTATCGAAGCCACGACCACACCAACGTACTTATTGATTTTTCTGCAAAGCTTGAACACAAGTGACATTGCAAGTCCGCTGGCAATGCTCTTGAGGAGCACAACTGCTACGGTAGCAAAAACGTTCACCCCGTACAGCGCAAATGCGGTAGCATCCGTAGCCAAAACTATAGCTCCGAAAACCGCGCCGAGCCAAGCTCCCGCTCTGTTACCGTACAGAATTGCTCCGATAGCCACCGGCAAACCGCCGAGTGCAAAGGAGAACAGTCCTATTCTGGCTGCCACACTTGAGAATGATTGCAGAACGATAACCAACGCCGTCAGAATGGCAAGGGTTACAAGCTTTTCCGAAGCCCCCGTTCTTTTGTTTGTTTGTTTCATAAATCCTCCTTGCTGTCGTCCGCTTTTTGCGGTACAACGCTTTTAAATTTATATTGACTCCCGAAGAAGTAATACACAACAGAACAAATTATTTGATTTTTATTTCAAAGGTCAACTGTTTTTCCTGTATATTATATTAAGTCCTTTAAGCACCAGATGCTCGTCCGTATTTATCTCATGCTTGCAGTGGGGAATTATGACGCTTGACAGCCCTCCGGTTGCATAAACCGGAAGCTCTGCTCCCAGCTCCTCGCATATTCTGTCTATCATACCGTCTATCAAAGCCGCATTTCCGAAAACTACGCCGGACTTTATGCAGTCAACGGTATTCTTCCCTATTACGGCAGCAGGAGCTTCAAGACCAACCTGCGGCAGCTGTGCCGTTCTCGCCGCCAACGCATCGACGCCCATAATAACACCGGGAATAATAGATACGCCGATGAAAGCCCCACGCTTGTCAACCACCGTCATCTTCGTAGCAGTGCCCATATCGACAATAAGCGCAGGACTTCCGTATATGTGATTTGCCGCGACGGATGCGCATATAAGGTCCGCGCCTACCGATGCAGGGTTGTCGCAATGTATGTTGATCCCGGTCTTGATACCCGGACCGACGAGCAGCGCATCAACACCGTAAACCAGCTTTATTGCCCGCTTCATTACCGTGTTGAGCTGCGGAACGACCGAGGATATAATAGCACCGTCAATGCCGTCGGCTTCTACCTTATGCATAGACAGTATTCCGAGAAGTCTCTCTGCATACTCATCCTCCGTCATAAGCGTATTCGTGGATATTTTGGCGACAAATGAAAGCTCATCGCCTGAGAAACCGCCGAGTGCGATATTCGTGTTTCCGATATCGACAGCCAGTATCATACTCTATCCCCCGCAATCGTTCTTTATTATTCAATCAACGGATTTGATTATAGCACAAAGATTTTAAAAAAGCAATAGAAATAAACAGATTTCTCCGTCTCCTGTTGTAGTGTTACAATAGATGTGAGACTGAGGAGATAAAAAAGGTATAGAAAAAGT